>NZ_JBEFTX010000001.1:0-872087 GCF_040195635.1 Actinopolymorpha sp. B11F2
CGCGCCGTGACAGCGGGTACGCCGCGAGCAATGTCAAGGTCACGTTGACAAACGTTCCGACGCCTGCGTAGAAGACGGAGTTGAGGAATCCCCGCACGATCGATCGGTACTCGACGACGGCCTGGTAACCGGTGAAGTTGAAGTCGACCGGCCATAACCAGACCCGCCCTGACGACACCGCGAGCGGATCACTCATCGAAGCGGACAGGATGAATACCAGAGGATAGAGCACGGCGAGAAGGAACAACGTCAGCACGACGTAGTTCGAAATCGTGAAGATCCGGTCGGACCGGGTCTCCCTTATCCGGACGGCTGTGGAAGCCACGCCACCCCTCCTCGCCCGCTCGTTCGACTGGTTTCTTGGTCGTTGTGAGACGTCCGCGTCAGGCGTACTTCGCCTCGTAGGCCGCCTGGTAGGCATTCAGGTAGTTCGCCAGACCCATCCGGTCGAAGGTGTCGACGTACTTCTGCCACTCGGCGTCGTCGTTGATGTCGAGCTGACCCATGGTGAACTTCGCCTCGTGCTGGACCACGTGGTTCTCGATCGCGGTGACGAGCTCACCCGCCTGCGCCGCCTGCTCCTCGTTCATGTACACGGGCGGGAGCTGAACGCTCCGGTCCTGACGGAGGTTGTAGTACTTCTGGGACTCCTCGTACAAAGGCTTCTCGAACGTCGGCTTCTCCGGATCGACAACCTCGCCGAGGCGGAAGTCGCTCGACCGGTAGTTCACACCGAGCTGGCCCCACCACAGGCCGTCGTCGGGAGGCCAGGTCCCGATCGTGGTCCACAGAGCCTGCTTGCCGTTGATCCCGACCTCGCCGTCCTCGGCCCAACGCCAGCCCTTGCCCTGCTCGCCGTTGTACGCCTGCAGCAGCGCCTCGAGCTCGTACTGCCCGTCGGCCCAACTGACCGCGACCTCGGGGTTCTTGCAGGCATTGGTGACGACGAAGCCGCCGTTGATCCCCGCCGCACCGTAGTAGTTCCAGTGGGCCGTCGCGGTCCCGTCCGGTCCCTTGAGTGTCGGAACGGCGACGTAGTCCTTGTACCGGGACATGGGGTCCTCGACGTCGATGGTCATGAAGCTTCCCCAGTAGAACGCCCGCGCGACCCCGAGCACAGGATCGCCTGCCTTGTCCCCGATCCGCGCGAACTGCTCGCCGTCCTGGGTGAAGCTCTCCTTGGCCATGAGGCCCTGCTGGAAGAGTCGGTTCTGGTAGCGGAGCCCTTCGCGCCAACCGTCCTTGTTCACGGCGATGTCGACCTTGCGGTCGTCGAGGTACAGCCACGAAGCTCCGCCCGCTGCGTAGCCGGAGTTGTAGAGGAAGGATCCCATGAAGAAGCTACTGAACGGCGCGTCGGTGTAGCCCATCAACGGAATCTCGTCGGCTTTCCCGTTGCCGTTGGGATCCTCGTTCTTGAACGCCTTCAGGACCGCTTCGAAGTCCTCCAGCGTCTCCGGCGGGTCGAGGTTCAGCTTGTCCAACCACGGCTGGTAGATCCACATCCGCTGCCCACCGCAGTTGCAGTGGAAACAGTCATTCACGTACGGCATCGTGTAGATGTTGCCGTCGTTGGCGGTGATGAGGTCCTTGACGTCCGGGTAGTCCTTGAAGAGTCGCTTGATCTCGGCGCCGTAGTCCTCGATGAGCTGGTTCAGGGGAATGAAAAGCCCTTGGGAGCCATAGAGCAGCTGCTGCGCTGGAGAGAAGTTGATGTTCATGAAGGCGTCGGGAACGTCGCCGGACGCGATCATGGCGTTGACCTTCGTCAAGGCGTCCGGCGAGCCGGCCTCGCCGGCCACCACCTGGAAGTCGACGTGGACACCGGTCTTCTCCTCGTACCACTTGCTGAAGGCGTTGTTCTTCCAGTCGCCGACCGACGTGCTCTGTGGCACGACGATCTTCAACGTGACCTTCTCCTTGACGACTGCCGCCTTCTTCGACGCGATCGGGCCGACATAGCCGTCGGGATAGATGACGTCCTGGTTCGGTGTCGTCTTCGGACCGCCCTTGGGCACCAAGGGGTTGTCGTTGCCCCCGTCCTCTGGTCCCCCGCCACCGCTGCAGGCCGCCAGCACCGAACCAGCCGTGGCGGCCGAAAGGCCCAGGCCTATCGCGCGGGTGACGAAGGCCCGCCGAGACATCCCGTTCCATAGTGCGCTCTTCGCCGGCTGGTACGTATCCTCTGCCGCCATTCCTGTACTCCTTCGTGCCAGAAGCGTGTGGGTGGGGTCGGGTCAGCTTCTGCTCCCACCGATGAGATCGCGGAGGTCTACGGACCCCTTGGACTTCACCGACGGAAGCCAGACGGGAAGCGGCGGCATCTCAGTCGTCCTCCGCAACCTGTCGTTCACCGGTAAACACGGGGAGCAGCCGGTCTCTCGATGCTTCGAGGTGCGCGCGCATCGCGGCAGCGGCCGCGTCCCGGTCGCCGCTCGCGATCGCGTCGACGATCAGGCCATGTTCGCGCAGGGCTGCTGACCCCATTCCCCCTTGGTAATAGAGCCGCAGAATGTGCAGATGGCAGTGCGTACGTTGGAATGCACGTCGCATGTGCCAGTTTCCAGCCAGCTTCTGGACCAGGTCGTGGAGCCGGGCGTCGTGCAGAGCCATGCCGCGGTAATCGTGGTACGAGGTGCCGCTCGGGGCCTCCGAGAAGGTCGCCATCTCCGCCGTCAGAAGGCCTGCGCCTTCGTCGGTGATGTGGGCGGCGGCCTGGGCGGCTGCCCATGGTTCGACGACGAACCTGAATTCGAAGAGGTCTTCGAGTTCTCTCTTGCTGAGGACTGGTGCCGTCGAATACCCCCGGAACGGCTCCTTGATCACCAGCCCTTCAGATTCCAGCCTGACCAGTGCCTCGCGCAGTGGTGACTGCGAGACCTGCAGTTGCCGCGCGGCCTTGTCGAGGTTGACCCGAGAGCCCTGCGGAAAGATGCCATCCATGATCAGCTCTTTGAGCGCCTCATAGACGTTGTCGGCGAGATTTTGTCTCCGCGGAAGCGAGACGCGTTCGTTCCGGCTACTCGCCGAGACACGTTCACGTGCTCTCATCCCGCGCCTCACCATCTCTTGGATCCAGCATCGCGATGAGCAATCCTCGATCGTCGATCCACGATCCTATATTCAGTACGACCCCGCAAGGAGGTGCCGTGTCCGGCTCAGGACACCAGGACGGGCGGTTCGAGAATGGGTCCCGCGCGGGCGCGGGACCGCGATCCTCGTCCGCGTTGCCGCGGGGGTAATGCTTCCCGACTCCGGCTCTACCGACTGGCGTGAGCGGCGACCATCTTGACCAGGGTGTCCGGTGGTACGACCTTGACGTGTGGAGCAAGGCTGTCCACGACTGTCTTCACACTGTCCACGGTCTTGCTCCAGGCATGCCACATGACGACCGAGTAGCCGGCGGCACTCGACGGATCGCGTTCGGCGGCGTTGAGCTCGGCGGTGACGCTCGCCTCGTCCCCGCCGTCCAAGCCGTCCCAGAGCATCGTGCGCGCCGAGATCACCGGCTTGTCATGTGCCCAGACCACCTCACCCTTGTGCGAGTCGTAGCGGGAGTACTCGAGGTAGATGAGCCCGTCGATCTGGTCCCGCTGCAGATAGGCCGACCACAGGGCGGTGTCGGAAAAGGAGTCGAAGTCGATGATCTGCGCGACGTGGAGGTCCGCACGCCGCATGGAGGTCGCCAGCCGGGCCGTGTGCAGGTCCAGCTCCGCGCGCGGATACATGCTCGGGTACAGGTATCCCCCACCCGACGGACCCGCGACGAAGCGGTCGCGATGGGCGCCCGCCGATGCGTGGTCGTAGTACCACCGCATGACCGAGGGGGCGAGGTCGATCAACGACGGCGAGATTCCCCAGCCGAGGTCGACCGCGCCGCGATGTGGGCTCGCGAACCAGTTCGCACTGCTCTGGAAGTCTCCGAGCATCCACTGGATGTTGTCGCCGTCGGTGATCAGGAACGAGGCGTAGTGGGTGTCCGGATCGACCTCCGGCGTGGCCGCCAGCGCTCCTTCCGGGGCCCGCTGGCTGAGTCGGCTGTGGCGGATGCCGGAGAGCGGCGCCAGGTTGCGCGCGTGGTCGGCAGGGATGGTCCGTACGCCGGCCTGTGACGACACCGACACGAACTTGTCCTCGCCCTGGGAGGCGTCGCCCCATCCGATCGTGGCGGAGTCCGGCGCGAGATCCCCGACGACCGAACGACGGAAGTCCGAGTTGCCGTCGTAGAACATCAGAGCCCCGGCCATCGTGGCGTAGTCGCGGAGCTGGTTCGCGAAGTCCGGTTTCTGCTCCACCACGAGGTCGTGCCGCAACCGCGACCAGTACGTCTCCTTCACCCAGCGGTCGTCCTTGCCACGTACGTCCGCGACTCTGCGCAGGCCGTGCTGCTTGGCGACCGGCTCCAGGGCCTCCTCCACGGCGACCGCGCCCGTCAACCCCGCGACGGTGGTGGCGACGTTGATGGACGGCTCGGCACGGCGGTAGAGGACGTACCGGTCGATGGGGCCGCCGTTCGTTCCCTGGCTGGTAAAGCGGTCGACCAGTGTCCAGAGGTCGTCGACCGGGACCAGCTCGATGTCGTAGCGCTCGGCAAGGTCGGCCAGCCACACCGGGTAGCCGACACCGGGCACGTCGAGATAGATGCCCGGGACATCGTCGTCGCTCCCGCCCCGGCTCCGGCGCGCCAGCTGGCCCTGAAGAGTTCCGGCCAAAACGCGTTCCTCGGGACTCAGCGCTCCTTCGCCGATCACGTACAGCCTCGTCGGGCGGACCCCCTTCGGATACAGCGCGTCGGCGGTCTGGTGCGCGCCGGGAGCCAAGGGCGCCGTCACGGTGGGGGCTGCGGCGGCTGCCGGGCCGGCCTGGGGGACTCCCGTGGCTCCCCACACGGCGGCACCGGCCGCTCCCCACGCCGCGCTGCCGAGCGCCTGTCGTCGGGACATGCCGGGACGATCGTTCATGGCGGACACAGCCTTCCGTCGCGAGCCGGGGCCTATCGCTGCGTGGTTCAGGATCGCTCGCACCGTACTGAGCCGCCTTCCGGCCGGCCAGGATTCGTCCCTACTCGGACGTGCCGAACCGGTGCCGGCGAGGCGAGTACGCGACCCTTCCGCCTTCCGCAGCGCGACACGCGACACACCGCATCTTGGGTTCCACGGTGTTGTCCGCCCCTACATGTAGCCTCTAGCTCGCTGGTGGTTCCTGCGGCCGTCCAGGCCGTCGGAGCCGCGGAGACACCCCGTCCAGGGGCGTCGCCGTCAAGAGGGAACCCGGTGCGAATCCGGGACTGCCCCGCAGCGGTGAGCGGGAACGAACGCCATCACCGGTGGTGATTTCCGGTCGTGCTTTCTGCCCTGGTGGCAAAAGTGCGGCCTCGTGTGGTCGCGAACGCACGGATCCAGCCGGTCAAGCACTGGACGTGGACGCATGTCCGGGAAGCGATGGCCAGTAGGAAGCACCTGCCCGCGAGTCCGAAGACCTGCCACCAGTGCGCGTACCTCCCCGTGCGCGCCGCCCGCCGGCCTCGAGGGAAGAGCCCGGGATGTTCCGCCGCCACGCCGTGGCGCGTTCGTGCGCGCTCGGCAGGCCGGTGTCGCGCATCTTCTTCCCCGACTCGACGGGCACCGTCGATCGAGCTCGCAAGGAGACAGCGTCCATGTCAGCAACCCATCCGCACACCCAGGTCGTCCGCAGGGACGGTACGACGTCGCCGTTCGACGCGTCGAAGATCGCCGTCGCCCTCACGAAGGCGTTCCTCGCCGTCGAAGGTCCGCAGGCGAGCGATTCGACGAGGGTCCACGAGACGGTCGAGGAGCTGACCCACCAGGTGGTGGCCTCGCTCACCCGGCATCCCGACCTCGGCCGGATCTGCCACATCGAGGACATCCAGGACCAGGTGGAGCTCGCCCTCATGCGGGGGGGTGAGCACCGGGTGGCGCGGGCGTACGTGCTCTACCGCGAGGAGCACGCCCGTGCCCGGATCGAACGTGAGCACGCCACTGTCAGCGACGAAGCCGAGAGCCAGGCCGGATCCGCTGTACGGGTGAAGGGACCTGACGGCGAACTCCAGCCGTTGGACCTGGGGCGCCTCACCCACCTCGTCGAGGAGTCCTGCGCGGGTCTCGAGGCGGTGTCGGCGAGCTCGGTCCTTACCGAGGTCCACCGCAACCTCTACGACGGGATCAGCCTGGCCGAGTTGGAGCTCGCGCTCGTCATGGCGGCCCGGACGTTCGTCGAGACCGATCCCGCGTACTCCCACGTGAGCGCCCGGCTGCTGCTCGACAAGCTCCGGCGCGAGGCGTTGACGTTCGTCTCCGGCACTCCCGACGAGGCGAACCACGAGGAGATGGCCGCGCGGTATCCCCGCTACTTCCGCGACTACGTGCGCCGCGCGGTCCGGTTGGAGCTGCTGGACCCGGAGCTGGAGCGTTTCGACCTCGACCGGCTGGGAGGGGCGATCCGGCCCGAGCGCGACCTGGCGTTCCAGTTCCTGGGGCTGCAGACGCTCTACGACAGGTACCTCATCCGTGGCTATCCAGAGGCCGGGGCGACGGCTGAGGCCGACGGACAGAGCCTGGGCAGCCGGTTCGAGCTCCCGCAGGCGTTCTTCATGCGGGTGGCCATGGGGCTCTCGCTTCGCGAGGACGACCCGGAGGCCCGCGCGATCGAGTTCTACGAACTGCTGTCGTCGTTCGACTTCATGTGCTCGACGCCGACCCTGTTCAACGCGGGGACGACCCGCCCGCAGCTCTCCTCGTGTTTCCTCACGACGGTGGCAGACGACCTCGACGGCATCTTCTCCGGGATCAAGAACAACGCGCTGTTGTCGAAGTACGCCGGTGGGCTCGGCAACGACTGGACTCCGGTCCGCGGAATGGGCGCCCACATCAAGGGCACCAACGGCCATTCGCAGGGCGTCGTGCCGTTTCTCAAGATCGCCAATGACACCGCGGTCGCCGTCAACCAGGGTGGGAAGCGCAAGGGTGCGGCCTGCGCCTATCTGGAGACCTGGCACATCGACATCGAGGAGTTCCTCGACCTGCGGAAGAACACCGGTGACGACCGGCGGCGTACGCATGACATGAACACCGCCAACTGGATTCCCGACCTTTTCCTGCAACGAGTCGAGGCCGACGCGGAATGGACGCTCTTCTCCCCCGACGAAGTACCCGATCTGCACGGCCTCTACGGACCAGCCTTCGCCGACGCCTACGAGGCGTACGAAAAGAGCGCTGAACGCGGCGCGATCAAGGTCCACCGCCGGGTACGCGCGGTCGACCTGTGGCGCCGGATGCTCACGATGCTGTTCGAGACGGGCCATCCGTGGATCACGTTCAAGGATCCGTGTAACGTCCGCTCCCCCCAGCGCCATGTCGGCGTCGTGCACTCGTCGAACCTCTGCACCGAGATCACCCTCAACACCTCGGCCGGCGCAGGCCATCAGGCGGAGGTGGCGGTCTGCAATCTGGGGTCGGTGAACCTCGCGCACCACGTGGGTGAGGGCGGAATCGACGAGGACCACCTGGCACGCACGGTACGCACGGCGGTGCGGGCACTCGACAACGTGATCGACGTCAACTTCTACACGATCCCCGAGGCACGCCGGTCGAACCTGCGGCACCGGCCCGTCGGCCTTGGCCTGATGGGTTTCCAGGACGCGTTGTTCCGCCAACGTGTTCCGATGTCGTCGGAGCGTGCGGTGGAGTTCGCCGACACCACGATGGAGCTCATCAGCTACTACGCGATCGCCGCGTCGGCGGATCTTGCCGCCGAGCGCGGAAGCTACGAGACGTACGACGGATCTTTGTGGAGCAGGGGAATCCTGCCGATCGACTCCCTCGAACTGCTCGCCGATGCCCGCGACGGGCAGCTCGACGTCGACCGGTCCACCCGGCTCGACTGGGACGCTCTACGCGCCCGCGTCGTCGAGGCGGGGATGCGCAACTCCAACGTCATGGCCATCGCACCCACGGCGACCATCTCCAACATCTGCGGTGTCGGCCAGTCGATCGAGCCGCTTTACCGGAACCTCTTCGTGAAATCCAACATGTCCGGCGACTTCACCGCGATCAATCCGTACCTCGTCCACGACCTGAAGGAGCTCGGCCTCTGGGACGCGGTGATGGTGACGGACCTCAAGTACTTCGACGGGAGCGTCGGTCCGATCGACCGGATACCGGCCGACTTGAAGGCGTTGTACGCCACGGCCTTCGAGATCGATCCGACGTGGCTGGTGGAGGCGGCGGCACGCCGGCAGAAGTGGCTCGACCAGGCGCAGTCCCTCAACCTCTACGTCGCCGCACCGAGTGGGCGCAAGCTCGACGCGCTCTACCGGCTGGCGTGGCGCCGGGGACTGAAGACGACGTACTACCTGCGGTCGCAGAGCGCCACGCACGTCGAGAAGAGCACGCTGCGCGGGACCGACGGAAAGCTCAACGCCGTCTCTCCCACCGTCTCTCCCGCCGCCGCCCCGGTCACCCAGGTCGACGAGGGCGCCGTGTGCGCACTCGACGATCCGGACTGCGAAGCCTGCCAGTGACCACACGACCCGACAAAGGAAGCCGACACATGACAGAGACCGACATGACAAGCGCTCCGGCCGACGCGACCGGCCTGGGAGAGATCCACCGCGGGGCCGGCCGGGTCAGCGTCGATGACAAGGCGATGATCAACGCCCGCGCCGATGTCAACCAGCTCCTGCCGGTGAAGTACCGCTGGGCATGGGAGAAGTACCTCGCTGGCTGCAACAACCACTGGATGCCGACAGAGGTGTCCATGCAGGCCGACATAGCCCTGTGGAAGTCGCCCACCGGGCTCACCGACGACGAGCGCCGGATGCTCAAACGCAACCTCGGCTTCTTCGCCACGTCGGAGTCGCTGGTGGCCAACAACATCGTTCTCGCCGTCTACCGCCACCTGACGAATCCGGAATGCCGGCAGTACCTTCTGCGGCAGGCGTTCGAGGAGGCCGTGCACACGCACACGTTCCAGTACATCTGCGAGAGCCTCGGCCTCGACGAGGGTGAGCTCTTCAACATGTACCGTGAAGTCCCCTCGATCACCGACAAGGCGGCGTGGGCGCTGGACTACACCCGGCATCTGGAAGATCCCACGTTCACGACCGGTACGCAGGAGAAGGACCAGGCGTTCCTGCGTGACCTGGTGGCGTTCTACGTGGTGTTCGAAGGGATGTGGTTCTACACCGGCTTCGCCCAGATCCTCTCGCTCGGTCGGCGTAACAAGATGGTGGGAATCGCCGAGCAGTACCAATACATCCTGCGGGACGAATCGATCCATCTCAATTTCGGCATCGACGCCATCAACCAGATCAAGAGTGAGAATCCACGTCTGTGGACCGAGGAGTTCCAGGCCGAGATCCGTCGAATGCTGGTCGAGGGGTGCGAGCTCGAAGTGGCCTACGGTCGCGACACCATGGGCCAGGGCATGCTCGGACTCAACGCAGGGTTGTGTGAGCAGTACATGCACTTCATCACCAACCGGCGATGCGTCCAGATCGGGTTGGCACCGGTCTTCGCCGACTCCGGCAGCGCCGAGAATCCCTTTCCCTGGATGTCGGAAATCATGGATCTGTCGAAGGAGAAGAACTTCTTCGAGACCCGGGTGATCGAATACCAAAGTGGTGGAGCACTGAGCTGGGACTGAGTGGGCTCACGTGGGGTCCCTCAGTCGTCCATCACCAGGACGGCGACACCGTTGACGCGATCGGCGGCGAGGTCATCGAGCGCCATGTCGGCCCGGTCGAATGCGTACGGTGTCACGGAGATCCGCAACCTGTGGGCGGCGGCCGCGGCCAGGAACTCGCGGCCGTCCGCCCGGGTGTTGGCCGTGACACTACGCAGGGTGCGTTCACAGAAGACGTCGCGTTCGTAGTCGAGCGGGGGGATCGGCGTCAGGTAGATGCCGGCGATGCTCAACGTCCCGCCCCGGTCGAGCGCCTGGAGTGCCACCGGCACCAGGTCGCCGACCGGGGCGAACAGGATCGCGGCATCGAGCGGTTCCGGTGGTGCGTCGTCGGCGCCGGCCGCGGAGGTGGCACCGAGAGACAGCGCCAGCTCCTGGGCCTCCCGCGACCGGGTGAGCACATGAACTGTCGCGCCCTGGGCGATGGCGACCTGGGCGGTGAGATGTGCCGAGCCGCCGAAACCGTAGATGCCGAGCCGCCCACCCGGTGGCAGGTCCGCCCGCCGGTAGGCGCGGTAGCCGATGATGCCGGCGCACAGCAGTGGCGCGAGCTCGGCCTCGGTGTAGGCGCCGAAGTCCCTTTCCGGCAGATCGTACGCATACGCCGCCGGCACGGTGAGGTACTCGGCATAGCCGCCGTCCGCGTCCCACCCGGTGTAGATCGAACGCGGGCAGAGGTTCTCCCGGCCTCGCCGGCAGTAGGTGCAGGTCCCGTCGGTGTGCCGCAGCCATGGCACGCCGACCCGCATCCCGATGCCGTACGTGTCAGGCACGTCGGCGCCGGTGCCAACGACCCTGCCCACGACCTCGTGCCCCGGTACGACAGGCGACCGGTGCGGCGGGAGGTCACCGTCGCGTACGTGCAGGTCCGTCCGACACACGCCGCACACGCGCACCTGGACCAGCACCTCGTCGGCCGCCGGTCGCGGAACCGGGAGCTCCACCTGGTCGAGCCGGCCGGGTTCGGCTACCACCCAGGCACGCATCATGTCCGGAACAGAGGTCATGTCGGCATCCTCTCCCTTAGATGACCAATTCCAAGGGCAATCGCCTGACTCGCGGCTCCCCACATCCCGGCTGGCGGCGTTCTCGTCGATCGGCGCACAAACCCAGTGCGGCGGCTTCGAGCACCTGGTGGCGGCGTGGTGGAATCGGGCCATGTCGCTCTTCGGCGCACTCGCTCCCCTCGGTGAGTACTTCACCGTCGACCGGGTGCCGGACGAGCCGTCGGATCCGCCGCTCGCAGAGCTGTACGCCGGGCATCCGGCCCTGCTGCGCTACGTCCACCAGGTCGCGGTGTCCCTTCATACCGACGAACCGCGGGTCGGCGCGTCGATCCTCGTCCAAGGGCTGGCCGCCCGGCTGTGGTCGGTGGTGGCGGGGTGCGCCCTGCTGTACGACCGCATGCCGGACCTCGTACCCGCCACCACGTGGTGGGCACCACGGCGCAACGGCGGGCGACTGCGGCTCTGCCCGCGGCCGGACCCGCCGGACGCGCCGGACCTGCGTGCCGCGCCGGAGCCGCCGAGCGCCCTGGACCTGCCTGACGCGCGGATCCTCGAGCGCTCAGCCCTTCCCCACCATGGCCAAGCCGTGTACCACCGCGTCGTCGAGACCCACCTGGTAGGGCTGGTCGCAGCGGTCCAGACCCACGTCAAGATTCCCGACGCCCTGCTGTGGGGCAATGCTGCGTCGGCCCTCGTCGGATCGATCGGTGTCCTGGTCCGGGCCCGGCCCGACCTGGAGACCGCCGGCGTACGACTTGTCGAGGACCTGTTCACCCGACCGCCGCTGGCGGGAACCGGCGAGGCGCCCACGCTGACCGGCTTCGTACGTACCTCCTGCTGCCTTTACTACCGCGTGCCCGGCGGAGGTCTGTGTGGCGACTGCCCGCTGAGTCGGCAGCCGGCTGGCTGAAGCGTCACGACGCGATGAGATCGGCCCTTCGCACGGCCGAACGCAGGCAGTCGGGTGGGTCATCTCGGTGATACGGCCACTCCGACGGTTCGATCTGGTCCAGGAAGCCGGTATAGACCACGGCGTACAGAAGATCGACCACGGGAAGCATGAGCTGCAGCGCTCTCGCCGGGTCGCAGCCTGGCGTGTGACTCCGCCATCGCGCCGCCCACTCGTTCACGAGCGTGTCTCTGTCGGCGTCCGGCAGTCCGCCGATCGCACGGGCGATGTCCATGGTCGGATCGCCGATCGTCGAGTCGCCCCAGTCGATGATGACCCGGCGCTGGCCGTCTGAGCGGACGTTGCCGCCCTGGAAGTCGCCGTGGACGAGCGTGTCGGGCAGGCCGCAGGCCGCCACCTCGGCGAACCGCTCCGGAAGACCGTCCACGAGCGTGTCCAGGGACGTACGGAGCGCAGGCTCCAGTGTCGGGCCGTACCTTGCCGCCACCGCCTGGATCGCGGGCAGAGCAAGGTGGTTCCGCCGGTCGGGTACACCGAGGTCGAGCAACTCCTCGATCCGGTCCGCGGCGTAGGCCTGAATGCGGTGCAGGTCGGTGAGCATCTCGCGAAGCTCCGCCGCCGACGCCCCGAACCGGTCCTCGCCCGGGACATGCGCGAGCAGTGCGCGTCCGCCCTCGCCGGTGATGAGCTCGGTCGCCACACCAGGCACCGCCGCACCAAGCCAGCGCAGCAGTGCCGGCTCGTGGGCGAAGAACGTCGGCAGCTGTTTGAGCCACAGTGGCGACTCGGCGGTGTCCACCCGCCAGATGGCGGACAGATTCCAGCTCTTGCGCTGGACGAACGCTGTCGGCGTCACTCCCCTCGCCTCGAGCGCGGCTGTTGCCCAGGCGATGGTGGCGGCTGGCCCACCAGGCGAGGCCCAGGGTGCGCGGTGGGAATGAGGTGCAAGATCGGCTTTGACTCCCTCGTCCGCCGGGGCGAGCGTCGGAAGCCGCGACGCCGTGTCGACCTCGGCGACATAGGTGACCTCTCCCCCCGGCGGGCCCGACCGGTCCGGCGGGCCGATGGTCCGGAGGACGACCACGTCGATGCTCCAAAGCGCCCGGGCGGTATCGACGACAAAGCCGACCTCCGGCCACCATGGTGTCTCCACGGTGAACGGCGCCAGCGAGCCCAGCGGCTCACCGGCCTTGTCGAGGAGGACCAGCGTCACTGTCCGCGTCATGGTCGCACCGTACGAACCCGCGTGACGGTCGGACAACGGGGTTTCAGACCCTGGCGCACCGTCGCGTCAGTCCTGGCAGGTGAGGAGGTAGCAGGCCACCGCGGCTGCCGCCGCGACGTTGAGTGAGTCGACCGCCGGACTGATCGGGATCCGCGCGCGCACGTCGGCCTGTCCTTCCCAGCGGGCCGACAGCCCGTCACCCTCGGTGCCGAGCACGAGGGCGGGACGATGGGACCGCCGGACGACGCGCGGGAGAGGCTCGGCATCGGTCGCCGGGGTGAGGGCGATGACGTCGAAGCCGAGGTGGCGCAGCGCGCCGAGACCGTCGTACCAGGTGCTCATCCGGGCGTAGGGCACCGAGAACACCGCACCCATCGACACCTTGACCGAGCGGCGGTAGAGCGGATCGGCGCATCGAGGTGCCAGAACGACCGCCTCGATACCGAAGGCGGCCGCGCCGCGGAAAATCGCGCCCACGTTGGTGTGGTCGACGATGTCCTCCAGGACGAGGATCCGGCTCGCCCCGGAGACGACCTCGCCCACCGGCGGCAGCGGAACCCGGGCCATCGACGCCAGGGCACCCCGGTGAACCTGGAACCCGGTCACCCGGGCCAGGTCGGCAGGTGGCGCGACGTAGCACGGCACTCCCGGCGGGATGGCGTCTCGCAGGCCGTCCACCCACCGCTCGCTCATCAGGAACGACCGCACCGGATAGCCCGCTTCGATCGCTCGCCGGATCACCTTCTCGCCCTCGGCGATGAAGATGCCCTCCGCCGCTTCCAGGCTCTTGCGCAGGCTGACGTCGCGCAGGTTGGCGTAGTCGCGCAACCGCGGGTCGTCGAGGGTGTCGATTCCTACGACCGGGGAGGTGTGTGCGGGACTAACGGCGTTCATCGGTTCGTACTCTCGTCCTTCTCCGCCGAGGGACCCTGGGGTGATGGGTCCATTGGCGTGGCCTTCGCCGTCGTGGGTTGGCGGCGTTCGCGTCGTCCGCGTGCGAGTTCGGTGCCGAGCGCGTCGAGGCGCTGGGTCCAGAACCGCCGGTACCGCTCCAGCCACATGTCGATCTCCTGCAGGGGCGTCGGATCGACGGAGTACAAGCGCCGGGCGCCCTCCGCGCGCACCTGGGTGAACCCATTGTCGCGGAGCACTCTCAGGTGCTGCGACACCGCCGGCTGGGAGATGCCGAACTCCTCCTGGACGATGCCGCCGACCTCCCCGGCAGCCCGCTCGCCGTCGGCGAGCAGGTCCAGGATCCGCCGGCGGACCGGGTCGCCGAGGACGTCGAACGCATGCATCCGACCCACTATGTCAGTCGGGGCTTATATAAGTCAATGCTGAGGTTGTTGCCCGGCCTGGCCGATGGTGTCACCTACCGCGGGTCTGGTAGCACCGCGAGTCTCCCTCGCGACCACAATGGTGCGCATGAGCGACACCCTCGAGATCGGCAAGCTGCTCACCCAACCCGCCCTTGCCCGCCCTGACCTCCTCGCGGAGCCGGTCCTGGGCGCCCTGGGCACCTGGACGATCACCGAAGTCCCGATCGAGGAGGTCCGGGTCGGCGAGATCGATCCTGAGCTCGCCGACACCGCCGCCTTCTGCGCCGCGTACGACATCCCGCTCGAGATCTCCGCCAACTGCGTCATCATCGCCGGGCGGCGAGGCGGCGAGACGCGATATGCGGCCGCTCTGGTCCTCGCCACCACTCGCGCCGACGTCAACGGCGTCATCCGCCGTCGCCTCGACGCCCGGAAGGCGTCGTTCGCACCGATGGACACCGCCGTCGCCGAGACCGGCATGGAGTACGGCGGCATCACGGCGTTCGGTCTCCCGGACGGCTGGCCCATCCTCGTCGACGCACGCGTGGCCGAGACCGAAATTGCGGTGGTGGGCAGCGGACTGCGGCGGTCGAAGCTCTTCGTCTCCGGTCGCGCCCTTGCCGCACTCCCCCAGGCCACCGTCGTACCCGATCTCGCGTCCCCCGCTCCGTCCGGCACCACCCCGAATTGACGGGGACGCAGAGGCAGCTCCGCCAGGTCCTCGCTGCTCACGGCCAGTTTCGCCGCGAACGACTGACGGTCCCCGCGTCAGAGCATCCGGAAGTCGGCGAAGTCGAACGCCGGCGCGACCACACAGCTCACCAGGACCGGCTCGGATCCGGCCGGCTCGGCCGCCTGCCAGACGCCACCGGGCACGAGACGCTGCGGCCGCTGACCCGCGTCGAGGTCCGGTCCGAGTAGCACCTCGGTCGTGTCGCCCGCCGGTTCGTCGCCTGCACCGCCCAGCAGGAGGCGCAAAGGTCCACCGCGGTGCCACAACCAAAGCTCGTCGGAACGTACGACATGCCAGCGTGACACCTCACCCGGGTGCAGGGCGAAATAGATCGCACTCGCCGCCGCTCGAGGACCGGGATAGCCATCCGGGGTGAACGACGCGTCGGTCGTCCAGGTCTGCCGGAACCATCCACCCTCCGGGTGGGCCGCGAGGTCGAGCTGTTCGGCCAGCCAGGGCCGGACGTCACCCACCCGTGGTCAGTCCCGGTTGGAGCTGGACGAGCTGGACGAGCTGGACGGGCTGGACCGGTTGCCGAACCATCCCGACACCTTGTCGCGCACGCCGTCCACTGCGCCAGGGAGGTCGGAGAAGATCTTCATCAGCGGGTCCTGCGAACGCGCGAACGTCTCCTTGTAGGAATCCGCTGCACGCCGGGCTTCATCGCTCATCCTCGCGTCGCCGTCGCCGTCCCGGCGCGGGTAGTCACCGGAAAGGATCCTGGAGTAGTCGCCGTTGTCCACCCAGTGCTTCAGCTCTGCCGCCCGAACCGCGAGGAACGGGTGACTGCGCGCCTCCAACAGCAACAGCTTGAGCACGCTGTCGCGCAGGTCCCCCGCCGCGTCGTACTCCGCCGCCTGTGCCAGGAACGCCGTCGCGTCGACGTCTTCGAGGTGACCGCCGGACGCGAGCTTCATGTGCGTACGCAGACCGACCGCGGGATCCTGGCAGGCCAACAGGCCGGCGCGGTCACCGGACAGTTCAGCCTTGCGCGACCACTCCATCAGTGCGGCGATGATCGCCCGGAGACCGAGCGCACCGAGCGGCATCCAGGCGATCGCACCACTCAGCCGGATGAGGAAGACGAGGACGGACTGGTAGAGCGCGTGGCCGCTCTGCGCGTGTCCCAGCTCGTGGCCGAGGACGAAGCGCAGCTCCTCCTCGTCGAGCAGATCCACCAGGGCGCTGTTGACGACGATGAACGGCTTGTCGATGCCGATACACATGGCGTTGGGCATCGGGCCGGTCATGACGTACAGCTCAGGCAGTTCGCGCACGTCGAGCGAGGCGGCGGCCTCCGCGAAAACGCGGTGCATCTTGGGGAACTGGCGGTCACCGGCCCGGACGGCGGAGCCCAGGAAGATCAGTCGCAACGCGCGTTCGTTGATCAGGCCCGACAATTTGCGCAGGACCAGGTCGAAGCCCTTCAACTGCCTGACCGCGACCAGGGCGCCCCGGTCCGCCGGATGCTCCCAGGCCCGGGAGCTGATCCCCGTGAGCGTGAGACGGGACCTGGCCGGACGATCTTCGGTGTCGGGCATACCGAACTCCCCCCATCTGCAGGATTTCTGGCTTGGGACGAACGCTATCCGGTCAACGCGCACCGGGCGAGGAGAGTTCGCGGGGTTTACCCTCAGGGTTCACGAACGCACGGCTCCCGGACCGCGAATCTCACCGGCGGAGCAGGACGACGATGGCGACGGTGCCGACGGCGACGATCACCCCACGCAGCAGTACCGGCGGAAGGCGCCTGCCCACGTGGGCACCCAGCAGTCCGCCGGCCACCGACCCTACGGCGATCAGTCCGGCGGGAAGCCAGGCCACGTGGGCGATCACGATGAACAGGACGGCGGCGACGGCGTTGACGAGCCCGGCCAGGACGTTCTTGGCCGCGTTGATCCGCTGCAGGGTCTCGTCGAGGCCGATCCCGAGGATCGCGACAAGGATGACACCCTGCGCGGCGCCGAAGTACCCGCCGTAGACGCCCGCAAGGTACACGAACGGCAGCAACGCCCAGCTGCCATGGTGGTGGGGTGGGTGGGGGGTCTCCCGGCGGGCGGCCATCTGGCGGGACACCCACGGCTGGAGGATGACGAGGACGCAGCCGATCCCGACCAGGACGGGCACGATCATGTCGAACGCCTCGGCCGGAAGCCGCAGCAGCAGCACCGCTCCGGTGAGCGCACCGGCCACGGATGCGCAACCCAGCCGGATCAGCCGGCCGCGCTGGCCCGCGAGCTCGCGACGGTAGCCCCAGGCGGCGGCCGCCGATCCGGGCGCGAGCCCGACGGTGTTGGAGACGTTGGCGGTCACGGGAGGGACACCGAACGCGACCAGGGTCGGGAACGTGATCAGCGTTCCCGACCCCACGACGGCGTTGATGGTGCCTGCCGCGACCCCGGCGATGAAGACTGCGAGCAGTTCCCAGCCAGTCACGCCTTATTGGGCTCTTCCGGCCCGGCCTCGCCCGCCGCACCGCCGTCGACGTCATGGGGAGTGCCCCGGCCGAGCCGGCCGATCCCGCCCTTCGCGGCGTCCTCGGCCGCCGCGATGGCGGCCGCGACTTCACTCTCGGCCGTCTGGACCGCCTCGTCGGTGTGCTTCTCCGCCTCGATCGCGACCTTCTTGCGCTTGGCCGCCGCGCCGGAGGTTCCTTCGCGCGCCGGCGGTTCGACCGGGGCCTGTTCGCCGAGCTTGCCGACGATCGACCCCACGCCCTCGAGGGCCTTGCCGAGTTCGCTCGGCACGATCCACACCTTGTTGGAGTCGCCCTGTGCGATCCGCGGCATCATCTGGAGGTACTGGTAGGACAGCAGTGCCTGGTCCGGACGGCCTTCGTGGATCGCGTTGAACACCGTGTCGATCGCCTGAGCCTCGCCCTCGGCCTGCAGGATCTGCGACTCGCGCTGGGCCTGCGCCCGCAGGATCTGGGACTGCTTGTCACCTTCGGCGGTGAGGATCGCCGCCTGCTTCTCGCCCTCGGCGGTGAGGATCGCCGACTGCCGGACACCCTCGGCCGTGAGAACCGCCGCGCGCTTGTCGCGGTCGGCGCGCATCTGCTTCTCCATCGAGTCCTGGATCGACGGCGGCGGGTCGATGCCCTTGAGCTCGACCCGGTTGACCTTGACGCCCCACTTGCCGGTCGCCTCGTCGAGGATCGCACCCAGCGCGGTGTTGATCTCCTCACGGCTGGTCAGGGCGCGTTCGAGGTCCATGCCACCGACGATGTTCCGCAGCGTCGTCTGGGTCAGCTGCTCGATCGCCTGGACGAAGTTGGCGATCTCGTACGTCGCACGCACGGAGTCGGTCACCTGGAAGTAGATGACCGTGTCGATCGCGACCACCAGGTTGTCCTCGGTGATCACGTTCTGCGGAGGGAACGAGACGACCTGCTCGCGAAGGTCGATCGTGTACCGCACCTTGTCGATGAACGGCACGATGATCGACAGGCCCGGCCCGAGCGTGCGTGCGTACCGGCCAAGCCGTTCGACGATGCCCGCCCGCGCCTGCGGGATGATCTTGACCGATCGGACCAAGATGATGATGGCGACGAGCGCCAGAACAGCAACGGTAATCAAGACATCCACGGCTTCTCCGATTCGTCAACGTCAGCCGCCGAGTTGTCGATCGACGGCGCCTGGTCAGGGTCCTGAAGATCGCGCGCGGCTGTGGCCAGTCTCGCGCGAGGTCGAACAGTGGGACCGCCTGGCTGTCTGATCAAGAACTCCATGGCTTCCCCGCTTCGTGCACAAATGCTGTCGCGCCCTCGATGGAGAGCACGTCGACGGTCACGCCGGGCTCGATGCTCGACTGCTCGTCGTAGGGACGCGCCGACCAGACCTCGCCGCCGATCTTGATCGTCCCACTCCGCGTGGTGACCTGCTCGACGACCACGCCGGTCTGGCCGACGAGGGCAGAGATTCCGGTTCGGATCATCGGCGTCTGCTTGAGGTGGCGAAGGGCGACCGGGCGGACGGCCCCCAACATCGCGAACGCGGTAACCACCGAGACGATGATCGAGATCACCGGACCGCCACCCACCAGGGCGGCGAGCGCCCCCGCGGTCGCACCTGCCGCGAGCATGAGGAACACCAGATCGAGGGTCAGCAGCTCGACCGCGGCGAGGATCCCGGCCACAACGACCCACGCGACCCACAGGTGCTCGCCCAGCCACTGCAGCAGGTTGCTCATGGTGAAAACCTACGTGATCAAGGGGTCGGTCCGGAATCTCCCCGGGCCGCTGCGTGCGGATGAGGGCGCCATCATTTACCGCTTGGCCCGTGCTGTCCACCGCTCGGTGGAACGGAAGAGCCGCAGTGGCATCGCGAACGTCTCCGACAACGACCGTGAGCTCAGGGTCTCTCTGACGGGTCCGGCCGCCACGACGCTGCCGGCACGGAGCAGGAGTACGTGGGTGAAGCTCGGCGGGATCTCTTCGACGTGGTGGGTCACCAGGACCGTGGCGGGGGACGCCGCGTCGGCGGCGAGGTCCCCGAGGGTACGGACGAGCCCCTCGCGCCCGGCCAGGTCGAGGCCAGCGGCCGGCTCGTCCAGCAGAAGGAGCTCAGGATCGGTCATCAGGGCGCGGGCGATCTGTACGCGCTTGCGTTCGCCTTCGGACAATGTCCCGAACGTCCGGTCCGCCTGGTCGCCGACCCCGAGCCATCTGAGCAGCCGGGTAGCGCGCTCGTGGTCGAGGTTGTCGTAGTTCTCGCGCCACCGGCCGAGGACCGCGTAGGAGGCGGAAACCACGACGTCGCGCACGCGTTCCTGGCGAGGGATGCGGTCGGCGATGGCGGCACTCGTCAGCCCGATCCGGGGTCGTAGCTCGAAGACGTCGACCGACCCGAGCGTCTCCCCCAGAAGCGTCGCGCTACCGCTGGTGGGGTGCATCCGGGCCGAGGCGATCTGCAGCAGTGTCGTCTTCCCCGCGCCGTTGGGTCCGAGGATCACCCACCGGTCGCTCTCGTCGACCGACCAGCTCACCCGGTCCAGGAGCTTGGTGCCGTTGCGCGTGATCGTGACGTCGGTGAGCTCGAGAACTGGGCTCATGGATGCACAACCTACGGCACCACCACCCACGGCCCGCCCCATGGTCCGGTCCGTCACCCGGCTCGCGGGCGGCGGCGACTGCCGCGCCCTTTATAGGGTGAGATGCATGCTGACGTTGCCCCGGGCGGCGCGCCTCGCGTCGTGGACCAACGCCTGGCTCACCGGCGCCACGAGCCTCGATGAGGCGGACGAGGGAATCAAGGGCGACGACGCCGCGCATCACGTGATCGGCCTGCCCGGCCAGGACGAGCCGGTCCCCGTCCTGCTGTCCCTCGGAACCCTGCGCAACCTGGGCACCCGGGCGGCAGTGGTGGCGCTTCCCGCACCCGGCGACCCGCTCGGTCTCGCCGGGCCACGGGACTTCACCGAGGCTGCGCTCGAGGTCGGTGAGGCCGTGGTCTGCGAGGGCTCCGGGCTCGGCCTCGTCCCCCATGTGATCGGTGCCGGGGTGCAGTGGAAGGTGTGGCCGGCCCATCCGCCGGCGCCCCTCGACCTCGCCGACGTCACGATGGAACTCGCCCAGACCCTGCAGGACGTCATCGAGGCGTTGGCCGGCCTCGACGTCGCGCGCTGGCGGCCGGGGGTCGCCGAGGCACTTGTCGATCTGCGATCCGTTGGCCGCAAGGCACATGACGGCCTTCCGGCGGGTTACCCGCCCCGCGCCGACGAGCTGGCAGCGCGAGCCCGGCGGTGCCTTCTCGTGTGCGAGCTCGCCCTCGTCGACGACGGCGGCGCGGTGACGGCGTTCGAGGCGGACTCGCGCCGCCAGGCGCTCCGCCGCCTCGACCGCGCCGCCCGGCGGGCCCTGGTCGCCGCCTGCGGTCCGCCGCGGTGAGCCTTCGCGTCCTGTGCCCGGTCAGCCGCGCCAGGTCAGCCGCTGAGGAGATAGACCGTGTCGCTGAGGTACGCCGGCTGCCGGAGAACGGTCCCGGTCGCCCCGGTCCCCAGGGCGGGGGTGACCCGGCGCCGGTTGCCGAGGTCCCATGCGGTCACGGCGTACCCACCGAGGTCGACACCCAACTCGACGTCGAACGGATGGGGAACGTACACGGCGACGGTCGCCAGGTCGGGCGTTGCCGCGACCCGCACGCCCGGCGGCGAGGTCGCGATCAGGTCCTGCCTCGGCGCACAGCGGTAGAGGCCATGGTCCTCCACGACTGACCGCGCGAAACCCACGTCCCACGCACCGTCGAGGTGGAGCGCGACGTCCCAGGTGAAGGGCTCCCCCGACCATGCGCCGCTGGTGAACCGGCTGCCCGGCCGGTGCCATCCCCACAGGCCGTGCGCGCCGTAGCCGATGCCGGCCGAGGCGCCGCCGAGCAGGCTCCACCAGGTCGCCCGGCGTACGTCGTCACGGGTGAAGCGCCCAAGCCCCTGCCCGTAGCCGTGTCCTTCGTAACACGGCTCCAGGTTCACGACGGGCCGGCGGACGGGCTTGCCCAGGTAGAGCTCGGCCAGGTCGTACGCCTTCGCCTGGTGCCCGTGTCCGTGACCCGACTGGTAGCTGTAGAAGTCGAGGTCGGGCGAGTCGGCGAGTGTCGCCGGCAGGTCGGTGTCAGGTGTCGAGTGGAGGGTGGTGAGGCAGTCGGGCGCGAGCTTGGCAAGCTGGCCCAAGGTCCAGGCGTAGCGCTCCACGGCTTCCGGTGTGGCGAACTTGTCGTCCCCGCTCGCTATGTAGATCGGGTCGTACGCATGGAACGTCCTCGTCAGCAGCTCGAGATAGTCCGCCGTCTCCTGCTGCGACATCACGGCGTGTGGGTTCCGGTCCGAGCCCCAGGTGCCTGGCACGTAGGTGCACCACAGCGCGACCAGCGCCGCCCGAATGCCCTGCTCCGCGGCTCGCTCGACCATCTCCTGCGCGGCCGTGAAGTAGTCCCCGTCGGGCGCGGTGAAGTCGTACGTCCCGTCGTCGCGGAGCGGGTAGGGCTCGCGGGTCGTCTCGTGCACGCTCCGGTCGTGCAGGATCGGCAGGACGCTGATCAGCATCGTGTCGAAGCCCTGGCTGCGCCGGAGCGAGAGGTAACTCTCCCACTCGTCCGGGCGCGCGTCCGTGAACGCCGCCCACACCGTGTCCGCACAGGGCACGACCGGTGAGCCGTCCGCAAGGAAGTGGTCACCGGTCGGCGCTGTCGCCAGTGGCTTCACCGTCAGCTGGTCTTCGTCATGCCGGCCTTGTCGGCCGCGGCCGCGTTGGCGCGGGAACGTTCGCGGTCGGCGGCCATCTCCTCGACGGTCTTGGTGTGCAGCCGGGCGGCGCCCTCGGTGGTGACGGTCTTGACCCGGGTGCCGTGCCGTTCGGCGTCAAGGAGGCGTTGACGGGCGGCCGGGATGTCCTCGGCGTACTGCGGCAACCACCGCGCCTGCTCCACGAGCATCTCGTCGGTCATCTGCCAGACCTCTTCGGGGTTGCAGACCGCGCCGACCAGCGGGTCGTGGAGCATCGCCTGCTTGAGCAGGGTGACGTCGGCGTGGACCGCCGCCTCCTTGCCCATCTCCTGCACCCGGATGCTCGCCGCGCAGGTGGCCGCACACGCCAGCGGGAGGTCGCCGACGACGGGAACGTTGATGCCGTTGCGGTCGACGTACCCCGGCACCTCGATCACGCTGCCCTGCGGCAGGTTGGTGATGATGCCGTCGTTCACGACGTTGAAGTGCCCACGGTAGACCCGGCCGGTCTCCAGGCCCTCGATGATGTACGACCCGTGCTCCTCGCTGCGGCCCTCGGCGGTGATCGGCTTGGGGTCCTCCTTCATCCAGTTCGGGAAGTCGGTCTCGAACCAGTTCCGCCCCTCGGTGCACACCCGGAGGTAGCCGCCGGTCTCGCCGTTGATCCAGCTGGACAGGTCGATCCAGTCGGGGATCTCCGCGACCCGCTTGCGGTACCACGGGACGTACTCCGACAGGTGGCCGTTGGACTCGGTGCTGTAGTAGCCGAACCGCCGGAGGACGTCGATCCGGACCTTCTCGGTCTGGGGGTACGTGGGGTGGCCCTCGAAGAGCTCCAGCATCTTCGGGATCATGTCGATCCCGCGCCACTGCGCCTTGACGTACCACGTCTGGTGGTTGATCCCGGCCGCGATGATGTCGACCTCGCTGCGGTGCAGCGTCTCGTCCGGACCGATCATGCCCTCGCGTTTCGCCCAGTGCTCGATGCACCGGGTGATCTGCCAGTGCCCGCCCTGGACGCCGTGGCAGAGCCCGACGGTCCGCACCCCGCCGTACTCGTTGCACGCCCAGGTGTTCATCGCCATCGGGTTGGAGTAGTTCAGGAACAGCACGTCGGGCCCCGCGACCTCGCGGATGTCCTTGCAGAAGTCCAGCAGGGCCGGAATCGTTCGCTGGGCGTACATCACGCCGCCGGCGCACAGGGTGTCGCCCACGCACTGGTCCACGCCGTACTTCAACGGGATCTCGATGTCGGTCCGGAAAGCGTCAAGTCCACCTTGACGGATCACCGAGAAGACGTAGTCGGCGCCGTCGAGGGCGCCGCGGCGGTCCAGAGTCGGCTCGATCACGGCGGGCAGACCACTGGCGTCGATGTCGCGCCGGACCAGCTGGGTCACCATCTCGAGGTTGCGCTCGTTGATGTCGTAGAACGCGAACGTCGTGTCGGCCAGCTCGGGCACCGTGAGGATGTCGCGCACCAGCCGGCGGGTGAAGCCGAGGGAGCCGGCGCCGAGCATCGCGATTCGGATCGTCATGCCTCCACCATCGGCACACCTCAGATGTCACGACAAGCGGGGCGCGGCCGGTCGGCCAGGAGCGGCCAGGCCAGGAGCGTCTGGTGCCAACACACCTAGCGACGCTTCTGGAGCACTCCGTCGACGTAGACGTCCACCTTGTCGTCGTAGAACGCGATCAACCCGGCGACCTTCTGGCTCTCCGGCAGGGGGGTGCGGTAGGACCACGCCAGGTCGGGATGTTCGGTGCCGTTGACGGTCACCGACCAGTACTCCGCCTGGCCCTTGTACGGGCAGTGCGTCGCCGTCGCCGACGGCGTCAGCAGGTCCATCCGTACGTGCGTCTTCGGCAGGTAGTAGCGCAACGGCAGCCCCGTCTCGAAAAGCAGCGTCGGATGCGCGGACTCCGCGACCGTCACGCCGTCGACCTCCACCCGGACGTGCCGGGAGCTGGCAAGGACGTCGATCCGGGCGTATGGACTCCGGGGGTGGACGAAGACCTCCTCGTCCTCCTCGAACCACGCGTCCATCGCGTCCCAGTCCAGGCGGACGAGATCCCGCAGCTCCACGACCGGGGAGTCGAGGTAGCGCAAGGCCGCGCCCGTTGCCTCCTTGGCGCCGACTCTCAGCGTGTACGACGTCCCGTCGCCAAGGCGCTCTGAGTGGCGCACCTCGCCGCCCGGCGTCAGCAGATCCGTACGGACGTCCTTCGCCGGAAGGTAATAAGCGGGGTAGTAGGGGATCTCCCACACCAGAACCGGTTCAACCGTGTCGGCCACGACTTCGCCGCCGAAGTAGGCTCGGACCCGCTTCGCGCCGGTCTCGACCCGCGGCCGCTCCTGGGTCGTACTCATACCTTCGCCAACCGCCTGGACCGAGGGGAAATTTCATGGTTCACAAGATCGCCCTTGTCACCGGGGCCGGCACCGGCGTCGGCCGCGCCATCACCCTCGCGCTGGCCCGGGACGGCTGGTCGGTGGCGCTGGCCGGTCGACGTCCCCAGCCTCTGCACGACCTCGCGGACGAGCTGCGGGCCGCCGGTCACGAGGGTCTCGCCGTACCCGCCGACGTCGCCGACCCGGGCGCCGTGGAGTCCCTGTTCGCCGCGATCCGCACGACCTATGGCCGGCTCGACCTCCTGGTCAACAACGCCGGCCGGAACGCTCCAGCCGTGCCGCTTGAAGACCTCGAGCTCACCGACTGGCAGGGCGTCGTCGACGTCAACCTCACCGGTGCGTTCCTCTGCACGCAACAGGCCGTACGCCTGATGAAGAGCCAGACACCCCGCGGCGGCCGGATCATCAACAACGGTTCGCTGTCCGCCCACACACCACGCCCGCAGTCCGCTCCGTACACCGCGACGAAGCACGCGATCACCGGGCTCACCAAGGCGACCGCGCTCGACGGGCGGGACCACGGCATCGCCTGCGGCCAGATCGACATCGGTAACGCCGAGACCCCGATGACCGCCCGCATGGCCGACGGCGTGCGCCAGCCCGACGGGTCGATCCGCGTCGAGCCGACGATGGACGTGAACGACGTAGGGCGCGCCGTGGCCTACATGGCGAGCCTGCCGCTGGACGCCAACGTGCCGTTCATGACGGTCATGGCGACCGGGATGCCGTTCCTCGGAAGGGGCTGACGGCGGCAACGGCGGCGCCGGGTCGCGATCGACGCCACGGCCCCAACGCGCCCGGAACCCGAGTGCCACGCCGAGACATGAGCCCGAGCGCTTCAGCCATGGCGCGCCCCACCCTCGAGGCGCTTCACTATGGTCCATGTCGATCCCGTTCCAGACGGTCGTCCTCCTCGTCGCCACGCTGATCATGGGGCTGAGTGCCGGCTTCTTCTACGCCTGGGCCTGCTCTGTCATGGTCGGCCTCCGGCACACCGATGACCGGACCTTCGTCAGCGCGATGCAGTGGATCAATCTGAAGATCATCAACCCGTGGTTCCTTGCCACCTTCCTCGGTGCGTTCGTCCTGACCCTGCTCGCCGTCGTCCTGCATCTCGGCGACGGCCGGGTCCTGCCGTGGGTCGCCGCCGCCCTCGTGCTCTACTGCGTCCAACTCGGTCTCACCCGAGGGATCAACATCCCCCTCAACAATGCGCTCGCGGCAGCCGGTGACCCGGACGGGGTCCCCGATCTCGCGGCCGTCCGGGCCAGCTTCGAGGACCGGTGGGTGCGCTGGAACGTCGTACGAGCCGTGACGGTGACGGCGGCGTTCGGTTGCCTCGCGTGGGCACTCGCCCTGGCGGGGCAGGACGTCACCGGTGGGGTCTGAGCCCGGCCTCGTCGCGGGGCACCGCTAACGTTGCGGGAGTGCCGAGCGCGCTGCAGCCCGATCGAACCCTCCTTCTCACCCTCACCGGACACGATCGTCCCGGTGTGACCTCTGCTGTCTTCCACGCCCTGTCGCCGTTCTCGGTCGAGGTGCTGGACGTCGAGCAGGTCGTCCTGCGCGGCCGGCTCGTCCTCGGCGTCCTGGTGACAACGCCGCGGGACGACGCCCGGCTGCGGAAGGCGATCGAGGACGTCGCGCGCGACCTCTCGATGGACGTCGAGGTGCAGTCCGGCGCCGGCGACAACCTGCCGCGGGCACACGGACGCAGCCACGTCACCGTCCTGGGCCATCCGCTCGACCCTGGCGCGGTCGCCGCCATCGCGGGGCGGATCGCCGACACCGGCGGCAACATCGACCGGATCATCCGGATCGCCCGCTATCCCGTGATCGCCATCGAACTCGACGTCTCCGGCGCCGATCCGCTGCAGTTGCGCAGCGCACTCGCGATCGAGGCAGCCGCCCAGCAGGTCGACGTGGCCGTCCAACCCGCCGGGCTCTACCGCCGCGCCAAGCGGCTCGTCGTCCTCGACGTCGACTCGACCCTCATCCAGGGCGAGGTCATCGAGATGCTTGCCTCCCGGGCCGGCTGCCTGGACGAGGTGACGCGGGTGACCGCCGCCGCCATGCGGGGTGAACTGGACTTCGCGGAGTCCCTCCGCCAGCGGGTGGCGCTGCTGGCCGGTGTCGATGCGCGGGCGATGGACGAGGTCCGCCAGGAGATCAGGCTCACGCCCGGTGCCCGGACCCTGCTGCGTACTCTCCACCGCCTCGGCTACCAGGTCGGCGTCGTGAGCGGTGGTTTCGCCCAGATCGTCGAACCGATCGCGGCCGAACTCGGGATCGACTTCGTAGCGGCCAACCTGCTGGAGGTCGCCGACGGCGTGCTGACCGGCCGGGTGGTCGGACCGATCGTCGACCGACCCGGCAAGGCCGAGGCTCTGCACGGTTTCGCGGAGCAGGCGGGCGTGCCGCTGTCCCAGACCGTCGCGATCGGAGACGGCGCCAACGACCTCGACATGCTCGCCGTCGCGGGACTCGGGGTGGCCTTCAACGCCAAACCGGTCGTACGCCAGGCGGCCGACACGGCGGTGTCGGTCCCGTATCTCGACGCGATCCTCTACCTCCTCGGCATCACCCGCGAGGAGATCGACGCCGCGGACGGGGAGCTCGGCGAGCCAGGCCATGACACGCTCGACGGGTCCGGGTACGGCGGCTGATCAGCGCCGTACGACCGCGCGCAGGCGACCCGTCCCCGCTCCCACCAGAGCCCACGGCACGTCGAGGTCGAAGATCGTCAACGCCCCCGTGGGATACCCGTCCGCGACGGCGGTACCGCGTCGCCGGGACTCGTCCTCATCCAGCAGGCGCGAGAGGTCGCCGATCGACGGGTTGTGACCCACGATCATCAGCGTGTCGAGTTCCCCCGGTGTGCCCGTGATCACGTCGAGCAGATCCTCGATCGTGTTGGCGTAGACGCGGCGGTCGATGTCGATCTCCGGCTCGACTCCCAGGCCACGGGCGAACTCCACCCACGTCTCCCGAGCGCGCAGAGCCGGCGACACCACCACCAAGCCGGGAACAACCCCGCTCGCCCGGCAGGCGGCACCCGCATGCTCGGACTGGCGTCTCCCCCTGCCCGCGAGTGGACGGTCCCGGTCGGCGATCCCGGTCGGCGACTCCGCCTTGCCGTGGCGCAGCAGCAACAGCGTTCGCGAGCCCGTCATGGCGTCAGTGTCCCAGACGGCCCGCGGGCGGCGCGCCTTACCTGCGTTCAGAGAACGGCGGTGCCCCCGCCTACCGTGTGGTCCCCGGTGCCGACAGCACGTAGTCTGCTCAAGGTCAACTTTCGTGCCATCTCCCGGAGGTTCCATGCGGGGCGTCGAGCCGACCGAGAGTGCCACGTCGACCCGCCGGGACGAACTCGCGGCGACCGCCCGGGCGATCCTCGACGCCACCCTCTACATGACGCTCGGCACCGTCGACAGCGACGGCAACCCCTGGACCACGCCGGTGTACTACGGCACCGTCGACTACACCGACTTCTACTGGATCTCCACACCGGAGGCCGCCCACTCACGCAACCTGAGCCGACACCCGCGTCTCAGCATCGTCGTCTTCAACTCGGCGGTGCCCTTGGGCGAAGGTCAGGCCGTCTACATGTCGGGCGTGGGCGAGGAGCTCACGGGGCTGCCTCGACCGTCGCCGTGGATCGTTCACCGATCGAGGGGCGCCACCGTACGCAAGGTGGCCGCCGTCGCGAGCGCGGCCTGCGTCGCTTCGTACCCCCGGTCCTCCCGCGAGCCCGGCAGACCGGCACGGTCGATCGCCTGCTCGGCAGTGTCACAGGTGAGGACGCCGAACCCGACCGGCACCCCGGTCTCCACGCTCACCTGGGTGAGGCCTACCGTGGCCGCCTGGCAGACATACTCGAAGTGCGGCGTACCACCGCGGATGACGACACCGAGCGCCACTACGGCGTCCAAGCCCGCTCGGGCGAGACGCGCGGCAGCGACGGAAAGCTCGAACGATCCCGGGACCCGGATGATGCACGGGTCGGCGATGCCGGCCTCGTCCAGAGCGCGGGCCGCGCCGGCGAGCAAACCGTCCATGACCTCGTCGTGCCACGACGCCGCGACGACGCCGACCCGCAGGCCCTCCACCGCGGCCGGCCGGATCGTGGGCGCGCCACTCCCGCTCACTGTGCCCTCCCTGCGATCTGCTCGGTGGGGACGGGTTCCTGTACTGGGAGCAGATGGCCCAGTCGGTCCCGCTTGGTCTGCAGGTAACGGAGGTTCTCCCCGTTGGGCGGAATCGCCAGCGGTTCGACCGCTGCCACCGTCAGACCGTAGTGCTCCAGGCCCGCACGCTTGGCGGGGTTGTTGGTGAGGAGCCGGACGGTGCGTACGCCGAGGTCGGTGAGAATCTGGGCGGCCACCCAGTAGTCACGGGCGTCCGCGGGGAACCCGAGCGCGAGATTGGCCTCCACGGTGTCGTGCCCCGAGTCCTGCAGGTCGTAGGCGGTCAGCTTCGACAGCAGGCCGATTCCTCGACCCTCGTGACCGCGGAGGTAGACGACGACGCCGCTGCCGGCCCGATCGATGGCGGCGAGGGCCCGCTGGAGCTGCGGACCACAGTCGCAACGCAGCGACCCGAGGACGTCACCGGTGAGGCACTCGGAATGGACCCGCACGACGATCTCGTCGCCAGAGGCCGCCGCGGCGGCGAGGTCACCCTTGATCAGAGCGACGTGCTCGGACGCGTCGATCGTGTTCCGGTAACCGATCGCCTGGAACTCACCGTGGGCAGTGGGCAGCCGGGCGGTCGCCGTCCGGTCGACGAGGCGTTCGTGGCGGCGCCGATACGCGATCAGGTCGGCGATCGAGACGAGGGCGAGGTCGTGCTCGTCGGCGAACGCGCGCAACGCCGGCCCCCGCATCATCGTCCCGTCGTCGTTCACCAGTTCCGCGAGCACGCCCGCCGGCGGGTGGCCGGCAAGACGCGCCAGGTCGATGGCCGCCTCGGTGTGGCCGGGCCGGGCCAGCACCCCGCCTGGGCGGTAGCGCAGCGGGAAGACGTGCCCTGGCCGGACGAGATCGGCGGGGCCGGTGTCGGGATCGGCGAGGAGCCGGATCGTCCGGGTACGGTCGGCCGCCGAGATCCCTGTCGTCACGCCGTCCGCCGCATCCACGGTCACCGCGAACGCCGTCCGCATCGACTCCTGGTTGTCCGCCACCATCGGGGCGATGCCCAACTGGTCCAGGCGTTCGCCCAGCAGTGGTACGCACACCACGCCGCTCGTGTGCCGAACCGTGAACGCCAGCAAGTCCGGCGTCGCCGAGGACGCGGTGAAGATCAGGTCGCCTTCGTTCTCGCGGTCCGCGTCGTCGACCACCACGACCGGCCGGTCAGCTGCCAGGTCGCTCACGGCGCGGTCGATCGGGTCCAGGCGTAGGTCTGTCACGGCTGCTCACCCGCCAGCGCCTCCGCCGTTGGTGCCGGTGTCGGTACGCCGACCAGTCGTCGCTCGACGCGGAGCCAGGTGAAGAAGCCCAGGAGACAGAAACCGCCGTAGACGAGGTAGAGGATCGCCGACGGATAGAACCCGGCCAGGAACAGCAGCGGCACCCCCACCGCGTCGACCGCGATCCAGATCAGCCAGAACTCCACCCAGCCACGGGCCATGCCGTAGGTCGCCAGGATGCTGCCGGTGAGGATCCACGCGTCGGCGAGCGGGCCCCACGAGCCGAGCAGGCTGAGGGCGTAGGTGAACACCGCGACGCCGACCGCCGCGGCGGCGAGGAGTCCCAGCCGCTCCCGCCCGCTTGCCCAGCGGGGTGCCACCGCTCCCCCGTCGGCTGCCTCGTGGCTGTCACGGGCCTGGCGCCACCGCCACCATCCGTACGCACTCACCGCGAAGAAGAACACCTGCCGGGCGGCCTGGCCCCACAGGTCCTTGTCCTGCGGGGTGTCGAAGACCCCGCCGAGGAACACCGTGAAAAGCAGGACGTTGCCGATCATCCCGACCGGCCAGGCCCCGACCCGCCGGCGCATTCCGAGGATGGCGCTCGCGAGGCCGAAACCGTTGCCGATGATCTCGCGCCACAGGATCACCGAGCCGGCGATGTGCAGTTCGGCCCCCAGGAGCCAGGTCAGCCAGTTCATGCGCGTACTCCTTCAGGGACCAGTCTGCTGAGGTACTTCGCGAGGACGTCCACCTCGAGGTTCACGTCGTCGCCGGGTGTCCGCAGGCCGAGGGTCGTGAGCTTCAGGGTGGTCGGGATGAGAGCGACGGTGAACGCCGGGTCGGCGCCGTCGCGGACGCCCACGACGGTGAGCGAGACCCCGTCGACGGCGATGGATCCCTTCTCCGCCACGTAGCGCGCCAGCTCGACCGGCAGCCCGATCTCGACCAGATCCCAGCGGGCCGTGGACTGTCGGCTGAGGACTCGACCGGAGCCGTCAACGTGACCTTGCACGATGTGCCCGCCGAGCCGGCCGTCCACCGGGACGGAGCGTTCGAGGTTCACGGCGTCACCCGGCCGAGCGGACCCGAGGGTCGTGCGGGACAGGCTCTCGGCCATCACGTCGGCCGTGAACTCGCCGTCAGCACCCACGGCGATGACGGTGAGGCAGCATCCGTTGACGGCGATCGAGTCGCCCGGGCGTACGTCGCCGGTGACCAGCGGCCCGCGGATGGTGACCTGTGCGGAGTCCTGCAGGCGTACGAGGTCGCAGACCTCGCCGCGTTCTTCGACGATTCCGGTGAACACCGGTTCTCCCTCGCCTTCCGGTTCTGCCCGAGCGGGCACCGGGGATGAGGCGAGGGACGCGACGCGGGCCGCCCGGATGAGCAGGCGTCATCGAACGCCTGAACGTAGACGGACGCGCGGTCGCATCCCGCGTGCTGCCTCCCATCCGGACTTTCACCGTCGGTCCAGGAGTTCCACCTGGTCCACCGGCCACGTGCCAGAACGTCTGGCTGCTGTGACCGGGTCGCGGACTGTCACCGCCGGTTCGGAATTTCACCGACCCCGGAGCACGCGCGAGCTTTCGCTCGTACGTCGTTCAGTGTGGCATGCTCCGGCAACTCCGGGGAGCCGTCATGGCCATGACCTGCACCACGTCGCCGTGGCTGGCCGCAATCGCTGTCGATCAGTACGTCGCAAAACGGACAGCCGGCGTGATCACTGCGCGGGCTGGCGGCGGGGCGCTCCGCCTCGGTCGGCGACGGGCTGGAACGACAGACCGGCCAGGACAGTCCGGTCCAGCGGCACCGTGGAATACAACGGCATCTCGGCCACCTCGTGGAACAGCGGATCCAGGTAACGCTCCTGGAACGCCTGTGCCTCCGCCGAGCCCGGGTCGTCACGGACATGCTCGTCAACCTGCCCCGCGGCCTCCCGGCTCGCGAACGCCCAGATCGTCAGCACGTCGGCCTCGTCCTCGGTCTGCCACCGTCCGACCAGCCGCGCACCGTACTTCTCCCGCAGCGGAAGCAGCTGTCGGAGGAAGAAGGACGCGAAGGCATCGGCCTTGCCCTCCGCGACGATGTAGCGCTCGCAGCGGAAGTACATCAGCGTGCGAACTGCCAGGACGCCCGCGCGGTCGCCTCCGACGCGCGGCGGCGGAGCTCGTCGATGACGCGGCCCGGGTCGTCGGCGGAGAAGACCGCCGAGCCGGCGACGAACACGTCGGCGCCCGCCTCCGCACACCGCTCGATCGTCTCGGCCGAGACACCGCCGTCGACCTGGAGCCAGAGCTCGCCGCCGTGCTTGGCGATCAGCTCGCGGCTCCGCCGGATCTTGGGGACGCAGACATCGAGGAACTTCTGCCCCCCGAAGCCCGGCTCGACCGTCATGACCAGAAGCAGGTCCAGCTCTGCGAGCAGGTCTTCGTACGGCTCCACCGGGGTCGCCGGCTTCAGCGCCATGCCCGCCCGCGCACCGATCGCACGAAGCTCCCGCGCGAGCCGGATCGGCGCGTGCGCCGCCTCGATGTGGAACGTCACACTGGCGGCACCGGCCTCGGCGTAGGCGGGCGCCCAGCGGTCCGGATCCTCGATCATCAGGTGGCAGTCCATCGGCAACGTCGTCGCCGCCCGCAGGGACTCCACGACGGGCAGGCCAATGGTGAGGTTGGGCACGAAGTGGTTGTCCATCACGTCGACGTGGAGCCAGTCGGCGTTGGAGACGCTGGCGGCGGCATCGGCGAGGCGCGCAAAGTCGGCACTCAGGATGCTCGGAGATATCTGTACGGCCATGACGTCGCCGAGTCTACTGTTTCGGCCCGCGGCGGTTGGCCTGCTCAGGTACGCCGAAGCAACGTGAGATACATCGCGTCGGTGCCGTGCCGGTGCGGCCACAACGTGAGGTCGGGCCCGTCGCCGAGATCGGGTACGCCCGGCAGGTACGGCCTGGCGTCGACGCGTTCGACATCACCGCGGCCGCGAAGGACGGTCGCCACGACCTCGCGGGTCTCGGTCAGGTGCGGCGAGCAGGTCGCGTAGCCGACGACCCCGCCGATCCGAACGGCGTCGAGGGCGGCGTCCAACAGGCGGATCTGCAGCGGTCTGAGCTCCGCCGGATCACCGGCCGACCTCCGCCAGCGCGCCTCCGGCCGGCGGCGTAGCGCTCCGAGGCCCGAGCACGGCGCGTCCAGCAGCACCCGGTCGAAGGTCCCGTCGCGCCACGGGGCGGCGGTCCCGTCGGCGACGACGGTGCCGAGCACGCCGGCGCCGCCGCTCAGGGCGCGATCCACCATGGCGGCGCGGTGTGGCTGCAGGTCGGCGGCGAGCAGCCGTGCCCCGCGTTCGGCCGCGAGCCCGGCGAGCAGGGCCGCCTTGCCTCCTGGGCCGGCGCACATGTCCAGCCAGCGGAAGTCAGTGCCGGTCCCCGCTCCGTTCAGGGGCACACCGGCGAGGGCCAGAGCCACCAGCTGGCTCCCCTCGTCCTGGACACCCGCACGCCCCTGCGCGACCGCCGGAATCCGGCGCGGATCACCTGCCTCCAGGGTCGCGGCGTACGGAGACCACCGCGCGGGAGCCGCGCCGTCGCGACGAAGCTCGTCGACCGTGCATCGCCCCGGGCGGGCCACCAGAGTGACCCGGGCGGGTGCGTTGTCTGCGGCGAGGGCGGCGGCCGTCTCGTCAAGGGATCCGTCCAGGGCAGCGCGGAACGCCTCGACGATCCACCTCGGATGCGCGTGGACCGCAGCGAGATGCCCGACCGGATCGACGTCGTACGCCGGTGCCGCCATCGCAAGCCAGCCACCCAGATCGCGGGTCGCCACCTTCCGCAACACGGCGTTGACGAACTTCGACGCGCCGCCACCGGCGACGTCTCGACCGAGGTCGACGCTGGTCGCCACCGCCGCGTGGGCAGGGACCCGCATGCCCAGGAGTTGGTGCGTACCGATCCGCAGGACGTCGAGGACCTCCGGGTCGAGGTCGGGCAAGGGGCGGTTGACGCACCGCGCGAGGACGTCGTCGTAGCCGCCGCGCCAGCGGAGTGTCCCGCCGACCAGCTCGGTGGCGAACGCCGCATCCTGACCGGACAGGCCGCGTTCCCGCAGGATCGACGCGAGGGTGAGGTTGGCGTAGGCGTCCCGGACCGACACCGCGTGCACGACGTCGTAGGCGGCCCGCCTGGCGCTGTCCGCCGTCCCGGTCCGGCGCTGCCGCCGCCGTGTGCCAGACGCGGGTCGCGGCATCAGCCGAGCCGCTCGGCGGGTTGCGGATGGACCCCTCGCGCCCAGGCGTCGGCCGCCATGGGGCGCTTGCCGTGGGGCTGCACCTCTCCGAGCGCCACCGGGACGCTGCCGGTGCCGACCAGGACGCGGGACTTCTCGGCGACGATCTCGCCCGGCGGCACCTCCACCGCCTCGGTCACGACCGTGACCGGACCCACTTTCAGGCGCTCGTCCCGGAACGTCGTCCACGCCCCGGGCGTCGGAGTGCCCGACCGTACGAGCCGGTCGATGGCGAACGCCGGTCGTGACCAGTCGATGCGTACGTCGTCGACACCGACCTTGCTGGCGTAGGTCACATCCTCCGAAGGTTGGGGACGCGGCTCGAGAGTGCCGGCCGCGATCCCGTCCAGCGTCTCGACCAGCAACCTCGCTCCGCTGTGCGACAGGCGTTCGAGCAGATCACCGGCGGTGTCGGTCGGACCGATCGGCTCGGTGACCACGCCGTAGGTGGGACCCGCGTCGAGCTCCTCCACGATCCGGAACGTCGTCGCACCGGTCAGGGTGTCACCGGAACGGATCGCGTGCTGCACCGGCGCCGCGCCGCGCCACGCCGGCAGGACGGAGAAGTGCAGGTTGATCCAGCCGTGTGGGGGCACGTCCAGCACCGCCGCCGGAAGGAGTCCGCCGTAGGCGACGACCGCACAGCACTCCGGCGCGAGACCGCGCAACTGCTCGAGGAACTCCGGATCCCGTGTCGAGCCCGGTTTGAGAACGTCGAGCCCCTCGGCCTCGGCCCGCTCAGCGACCGGTGAAGGGTGCAGCTTCCGACCCCGGCCCGACGGCGCGTCCGGCCGGGTCAGCACGGCCACGACGTCGTGACCACTTGCCAGGACCGCCTCGAACGAGGGCAACGCGACATCGGGTGTACCCGCAAACAGCAACCGCACGAGCTGACTCCCCCTACTGTTTCGCCCTACAGGGCCCGTCCCATGGTCGCGTGCGGGGAGAGCCGCACCTGAGGTGGCTCGGCGCCTGCCCACTCGGCTTCCCGGATGAGCCGCAACGCGTCCTTGCGGGCCTGCCGGTCGAGCCGGTCGACGAAAAGGATGCCGTCGAGGTGGTCCGTCTCGTGCTGGATGCAGCGGGCCAACAGCTCCGAACCCTCGAGGGTCACCGGCTCCCCGTGCATCGTGAAACCCTTCGCCACGACCCGCATCGCGCGCATGCAGTCGAAGCTGAAGCCGGGGATCGACAGGCAACCCTCGGGGCCGAACTGTTCCTCCTCCGACAGCTCCAGCTGGGGATTGACGAGGTGACCCACGACGTCCTCGACGTTGTACGTGAACACCCGCAGCCCCACACCAATCTGCGGCGCGGCGAGACCACTGCCGGGCGCCTCGAGCATCGTCTCGGTCAGATCGCGGACCAGGTTGCGCAGCTCCTTGTCGAAGTCCGTCACGGGCTCGGCCGGCGTCCGCAACACCGGGTCCCCGAACAGGCGGATGGGCTGGACGGCCACGCGGGTCTCCTTGATCTTTCTCGGACGGCGTCGCCGCCAGTCTACGGACCGCAGTCCGCGTGCTGATCCACCCGACCATCCGTACCGTCCCAGGTGAACAGCTTCGCCGCCAACTCCGCCTGCTCGACGGCGTCGTCGAGAGCATGGTGGGTGTGCCGGCGCCCCGATCGCAGCGCCTTCGGCAACCGGGACTTGCTCGCCATTCGGACGCCGACGCCGGCCTTGATGGCATAGGTCGTCTTCAGGTCGATGCACCAGGAATGCCCGAAAGGTGAGCCCTCGGCAGCGAAGCTGGTGAAGTACCAGTACATCCACATCCAGTCGTAGCTCAGTGGGAACGCCACGAGGACCGGGGTGGCATCCCCGGCCAGCGCAGTGACCTCGCCGATCCAGCGGGCCGCGGCGTTCATCGCCTGCGCGGGATCACGGCCCTCACGTACCAGCCGGTCCCGATCCAGGCCGCTCACCGCGAGGGACTCTGGCACGAAGTCATCGGAGATCGGCCGCAGCTCGGCGTAGAACGTGCGCTCAGTCGGGTCGGCCGCGCGGAAGGTCGTTCCGTCGAAAGTGCCGGCGACGGCGAGGCCGAAGCTCAGCATGGAATAGGGCCCGGGGATCGGCCCGTCGGCCTCGACGTCTGCGCTGAAGTAGAGGTCTGGCCGGCTGGGCATGGCCCGCACGGTAGCAAGGTGTCGTCTAGGGTGCGGGGGTGCGATGGACGGTTCACGGGGAGCGCCCGATCTACGAGAGTGAGTGGGTTCGACTCACGCTTGCCGACGTGGAGCTTCCCGACGGAAAGCGTTTCGACCACCACGTCGTACGCACGCCCCGTGCCGGCGCCGGTGTCGTCGTCCACGACGACGAGCGAGGCGTGCTGATGCTGTGGAGACATCGCTTCATCACCGACACGTGGGGATGGGAGATCCCGGCAGGTCGCGTCGATCCGGGCGAGTCTGCCGTGGAAGCCGCCGCGCGTGAGGTGCTGGAGGAGACCGGCTGGCGTCCCCACGCTCTTCGCCCGCTCGTGCACTACCACCCGAGCAACGGCATCTCCGACCAGCGCTTCGACATCTTCGCGGCAGAAGGCGCCACTCACGTGGGCCCACCCACCGATCCGAGCGAGGCGGAACGGATCGAGTGGGTACCGACAGGCGACCTGCGGGAGATCATCGCCGCCGGACAGATGGGCGACGGACTTTCCCTCACGGCCGTTCTCTACGCCCTGGCCTTCGGTTTCGCCCAGGAGTAGGGCGCCTCACGCCCTGACGTCGACCGGCACCAGTCCGGCGGCGGCCAGCTGGCTCCGAAGGGTGGCACCGTCGACGAAGACCTCGGCCTGGATTCCGACCCCGCGGGCGCCTTCGACATTGGCCGGAACGTCGTCGGTGTAGAACGTCGTCGCTGCGCTCAGGCCATGCCGATCCAACAGGAGCTGGTAGATCGCCGGATCAGGCTTGCTGACCCGCTCCACGCCGGAGACCACCGCACCGTCGAAGTCGCGGAGGAACTCCCACATGTCCAGCGTGATGTCCCACTTCTCGGCCGAGAAGTTCGTCAGTGCGTACGTGGGAACGCCTGCCGCGCGGAGATCGGCCAGGACCGCGACGGTTTCCTCGAAGACGCCCGCCACCATCTCCGGCCAGCGCTCGTCATAGGCGCGGATCAGCTTCGCGTGATCGGGAAACCTCGCCGTCAGTTCCTCCACGGCCGCGGCCCAGGTACGGCCGGCGTCCTGCTCGCCGTTCCACGCAGGTGTGCAGACCTCGGACAGGAACCGCTCGACGCTCTCCTCGTCCGGCAGGAGCGAGCGGTAGAGGTGCCTCGGGTTCCAGTCGAGGAGCACACCGCCCACGTCGAAGACCACGGCCTCGATGCGTTCGGGCGGGGACGCCGCGCGACCAGGAGGGGAGGCAGGCTGGGCGACGCCGGGCCGTCCGCTCGACTGGGCGGTCTGATCGGAGTGGTGGACGGCATGGGGCTGGTGCGACTGACTCACGTCTGCCGACCCTATCGGGGTTCAGCCGAAGGCGATCGGATCGATCTGGACCCGCGCCGTTCCGGCCGACTTCCGCGCGCTGCGAGACGCCTGCGCCGTCTTGAGTGCCTCCGCCAACTGGACGCCGTCGCGCCGTGGTGTGCGGATCACCATGCGTACCCCGTCGTCCTCCCCGTGAGGGACGGGACCGAGTACCTCAGCGGTCTCCGGCAGCTCCGCGAACTCGGTCAGTTCGCTCACGGCCGCGCCGTCGCCCTCGATGACGGCGAGCCGGACGGTCGGTGGAAAGCCCGCTATCCGGCGGTCGGCGAGCTCTCGCTCGGCGTGAGCGACTGGACTCCACCGGACGAGTGCCTGGATCGACGGCACGCTGGGCTCCCCCATCACGACGACGGCGCCGCCCTGGTCGGCACCGCGGACGAGCGCGGCGGCGTTGAGCCAGCGCCGCAGCGTCTCCTCGCCGGCCCGCAGATCCGCCCGCGCCAGCGCCAGCCAGGTGTCGAGCATGAGGGCCGCCGCATAACCCTCGGCCGGCAACGGCTCCGCGCCCGGCGTCGCGACGACCAAGGCTGGTTCGGCACCCACCGACTCCAGAACCCGTTGCCCACCGGACGTACGCACCGGAACGCGGGGAAACGCCCGACCCAGTTCCTCCGCGGTACGCCGGGCACCGATGACGGGCGCGCGCATCCGGGTCCCTTCACAGGTCGGGCAGCGCCAGGCGACGGCGGGCCGGCCACACCACCCGCACGCCGGGATCTCCCGGCCACCGGACTGCTGCACTGGTCCCGCACACGCTGTGCACCGTGCCGCGGCCCGGCAGTTCTGGCAGGCGAGCGCCGGGAGGTACCCCGAGCGAGGCACCTGGACCAGGACCGGCCCGGTGGTCAGGGCCTGGCGGGCGACCTCGAACGCCCGGTGCGGCAGCCGAACCGCCCGCGCCGCCGGGTCGCGTGCCAGTTCGGCCGCGCTCTCTCCCGCCACGGACACGCGCGGCGCCCGTGCCCGGACGGTCGACCGGCTCCCTGCGACCGGATGTGCCCAACCGGTCGCGAGGAGCTGCGCGGCCTCGGCAGTGCAGGCGTACCCGCCGACGAGCGCACCGCATCGCTGCTCATGGGCGCGTAGCAGGAGGACCTCGCGCGCGTGGGGATACGGCGCGCGAGGCTCGGCGAGCAGGTCGTCACCATCGTCCCAGCAGCCGACCAGGCCGAGCCCTTCCACCGGCGCGAACGCCGCCGCGCGGGTCCCCACCACACAGCGCACGGACCCGCGACGGACCGCGAGGAACCGTCGGTAGCGTTCGGCGGGACCGAGTTCGGCGGTGAGCACCACGTGCTGGCCGGCGCCGAGCACCTCCGCGCATGCCGCATCGAGCCGCGCCACGTCGCGGTGGTCTGGTACGACGATGAGGACCCCCCGCCCACCCGCCAGGGTCACGGCCGCCGCGGTGGCCAGAGCGCGTGGCCAGTCCTCGCCCGGCAGAGCACTCCACACGGCGCGCGGCGCATCGCCCCGACGCAGCGCCTGGAGATAGGCCGGGCCAGCCTCATAGCTCCCCCACGGCCCCTCGCACCGAGTCGCACCGTGGTCCGCGTCGCCCGCCGGTTCGTGTTGTGCCGGTCTGTCTGCCGGTTCGTCGCCTGCCGCCGGCTCCGACCGGTCCGCACCCGCCCGGCCCGTCTCTTCCCCGACGTGCGCGGGCCGCGACTCACCCTCGACCCGCGCGTGCCGTGGCGGTACGGCGAGGCGCAGGACGTCGGCGAGTGTCCCGGCGTACCTGTCGGCGACCGACCTCGCCAGCCGGGCCACCTCGGGCGCGAGCACCGGCTCCGCGGACACGACTCGACGCAGCGGAGCCAACCGGCCTCGATGCGCCGACTCGGCCACCCGGTCGAGAACGTAACCGTCAAGGTCCTGACCGGCGAACCGGACCCGCACGCGGCAGCCCGGCACGCAGGTCTCATGCATGCGCTCGGGCACCGTGTAGTCGAACGGCCGGTCGAGATGGGCGAGCGGTGTGTCGACCGCCACGCGCGCGATCGGCAGGGAGGGCGCGGGCGCCTGTGAGGGGCGGGCGCGGGTCCGTCGGACCCGCGCCCGCACCAGTGCCAGTTGCCCACCGTCGTCCGGCTGATCGCCGTCGTCTGGGTTGCTCTCGCCGCCCGGTCGGCCCCCGTCGTCGGTGGTCATGCCGAGAGGTTAGGCCACCTCACGGACACGCCCACTCAGGTGTCAGCCGACGCCGGCGACGCTACGAAGGTCCGCGGCGCGGTCGGTCTGCTCCCAGGTGAACTGCGGCTCGAGACGCCCGAAGTGACCGTACGCAGCCGTCTCGGTGTAGATGGGGCGCCGCAGGTCCAGATCGCGGATGATCGCCGCCGGGCGAAGGTCGAAGACCTGGAGCACTGCCTTCTCGATCACGTCGAGCGGCGCCTGTTCGGTGCCGGAGCAGTCGACGTAGAAGCCGACCGGCTGGGCCTTGCCGATGGCGTAGGCAACCTGGCATTCACAGCGCTTCGCGAGCCCAGCCGCGACGATGGTCTTGGCCACCCATCGCATGGCGTAGGCAGCGGATCGGTCGACCTTTGTCGGGTCCTTGCCGCTGAAGGCGCCGCCACCGTGCCGCGCGTAGCCGCCGTAGGTGTCGACGATGATCTTGCGGCCGGTGAGCCCGGCATCGCCCATCGGTCCCCCGAGCTCGAACCGTCCGGTCGGGTTGACGTAGAGCCGGTAGCTCGACGTGTCGACGTCGAAGTTGCCGAGCACGGGCTCGACCACCTGCGTCCGGATGTCGGGCGTGAGCATGTTGTCGAGGTCGATGTTGGCCGCGTGCTGGGTGGAGACGACGACGGCATCGACGCGGACCGGACGGTCGCCGTCGTACTCGACCGTGACCTGCGTCTTCCCGTCGGGCCGGAGGTAAGGGAGCGTGCCGTCCTTGCGTACGTCGGAAAGTCGCTTGGACAGCCGGTGGGCCAGTGTGATGGGCAACGGCATCAGCTCGGGCGTCTCGTCACAGGCGAAGCCGAACATCATGCCCTGGTCGCCTGCACCCTGCTGGTCGATCGGGTCGGTGGAACCGTCCGTGCGTTCCTCCCAGGCACCGTCGACACCCTGGGCGATGTCGGGCGACTGCGTGCCAAGAGCGATGGCCACCCCGCACGACGCACCGTCGAAGCCCTTGTTCGAAGAGTCGTAGCCGATGTCGAGGATTCGATTGCGGACGATCGGGGTGATGGCGGGCTGGGCCTTCGTGGTGACCTCACCGGCAACCACCACGAGGCCGGTGGTCACCAGAGTCTCGACCGCGACCCGACTCAGCGGGTCGTCCCGCAGGAGGGCATCGAGGACTGAATCGCTGATCTGGTCAGCGATCTTGTCCGGGTGACCCTCGGTGACGGACTCGGAGGTGAACAGGCGTCGCGACACGGGCGTCCTTTCTGTTGGCACTGTTCCGTCAGGTGGCACCGTGCCTCCGCGGCGGTGCGAAGGCGCGGACGGCGTCGGCCCGCGGTGCGCTGGACCAGCGCGACGAAGGTGTGCTCGTCTTGTGGGTGCAGCCCAGCGTAACGAGAGACACCGGCACTGGCGCACCAATGGGGTGCGTTTCATCCTGAATGCCGCCGGCCGAATGCTGAGCGTGACGACACCTTGAGTGGTCCGGTTGGTACGAACCGTGAGGAAATCAGCGAAGCCAGGCGGATCGGTGACTGAACCACACCGGGCGTATCCACACGTCAGGGTGGGAGAAAATGTCGAACGCGGCCGTTCGAGAGGTGAGACACGACGACCGGAGACCTTTGGTAAACCACGACTCGCGCGGGACCACACGACGGCTGGGCCGCCTGAATCGACCTAGCCGTCCCGCCCTTGCCACGTGCAGACGCAGGCCTCGTTGCCTTCAGGGTCGGCCAGCACCCAGAATGCCGGCGCGGCCGCATCGGAGAGCAACCTGCCGCCTGCGTCCAGCGCAGCCTGGATCCGAGCCGCCGCCTCGTCGTGTGGGACCGAGATGTCGAGATGGATACGGTTGCGCTGTGGGCGTGGCGCGTCCATCTGCTGGAACCAGATCGCGGGACCCTGGCCGATCGGATCGACAAGCGGGTCCTGCGGACCTGACGCGCCAGGCTCGTCGGCGTATCCCATCACCGCCTTCCAGAAGGGGCGGATCAGCGCGATGTCGAGCGCGTCGATTCCGAGCTCCACGAGCTGGACCGATCGTGGCGCGTCCGTACCGACGTCCGGGGTCGTGGACAGCTGCAGCTCACCTACAGTTGACGAGATGCGACCGGCCAGTTCGATCTCGCGCGACGTGATCGAGGCCGTGGCCGACGACTGCAGGGACAGCACCACGCCGAAGCGCCGCACGTCGATCGTCAGGCGACCGTCGACGTCACCGCCACAGGCGTCGACCACGGTGGCCACGACCCTGGCCGCCTCGGCGAGCGATCGCACCTGGATCGAGGTGCGCACCACCCCGAGGACATAGCGCCATCCCCACCCGCTCACTGCCGCGGAGATCTCCTGGCGGGTAAGTGCTGGGCCCGCGGCGTCGGAAGGTTCGTCCATGCGGCGCATCCTGGCACCAGGCACCGACACCGGACGGACACCGCGTGAGCGGCGTCCCGGCTCCTGACGGCGGGGATTCACCCGCGGCGTTGGACAAGCGCTCGTACATGTGTTCGAATGCCTGTGTGCGCTGGGACAACCTCACGTTCGCCGACCCCGAAGGTCGCGACCTCACCGACACCTCGGTCGGAAGCGGCAGTCCCCACCAGAACGGTGCCGGCTCGGCCACCGGACCGGCCATCCGCAACGCGCCGGCCGACGCTCTTCCCTTCGCTCTCCCGGGCGCGGTGACGCGTACCTTCGACACGCCGGGCTTCGCCGGGATGACGTTCTACGAGATCCGGGCGAAGTCGGTCATCAACAGGGTGCCGGGGCGCTCCCGGGTGCCGTTCGAGTGGACGATCAACCCCTACCGCGGCTGCTCCCATGCGTGCACTTACTGCTTCGCCCGCAACACCCACACCTACCTCGACCTCGACGCCGGACGTGACTTCGACACCAAGGTGATCGTCAAGGTCAATGTAGGTGAGCTCGTACGCCGGGAGTTGGCGGCACCGAAGTGGCGTGGCGACCACATCGCGATGGGCACCAACGTCGACTGCTACCAGCGCGCCGAGGGGCGCTACCAGTTGATGCCGCAGATCATCAGTGCGCTGCGCGACTTCCGCAATCCCTTCTCGATCCTCACCAAGGGAACGCTGATCCTGCGCGACCTTTCCCTGCTCCGCGAGGCCGCGGAGGTGACAGCTGTCGGACTGTCGTTCTCGGTCGGCTTCGTCGACGACGCACTGTGGCGCTCGGTCGAACCCGGGACGCCGAGCCCGTGCCGTCGCCTCGACGCCGTCCGTACGCTGACCGACGCCGGCTTCACCGTAGGTGTCCTGATGGCGCCGATCCTGCCGTTCCTCACCGACACCGACGAGTCCATCGACGCGACCGTCGCGGCGATCGCCGAGTCCGGTGCGGCCAGCGTCACTCCCCTGCTCCTGCACCTGCGCCCCGGTGCCCGCGAGTGGTACGCCGCCTGGTTGGACCAGGCGTTTCCGCACCTGGCACCGCGCTACCGCGCGCTCTACCGGCGAGGTTCGTACCTGCCGAAGGACTACCAGCACGACGTGACCGAGCGGGTCGAGAAGGCCGTGCGCCGGCACGGCATGGACAAGGCCGAGCGCAACCGGGCGCGCCAGGTGCCGGCATCACCCACGGAGGCGAGAGCGCTTGCGGCCGCGACCCCGAGCCGGCCGAGTGGGGCGGCCGAACCCGAGCAGCTCACCCTGCTCTGAGGCATCGCCTGGTCGAGCAGCAGGCACCGACGGCGACGTCCGGCGTCTAGCGCCTGCTGGCAGTGGGGCTCGGCGATGGTCCTGGCTCGCCGGCGCCGCGACCGTCGATGGCGAGGTTGAACACGCCGACGAGGTAGGCGACCAGCAGAACGACGATGACCAGGGAGGCGCGGAACGACAACCACTTGTTCCGACGCATCGTGCGGACGCCCGTGCGGGCGAGCTTGTGATCGGCGACCGCGCGCCGGCTGTGTTGCCATCGCTTGCCGGCTCCGAACGCGATGACGACGCCGAGTAGCGCCAATCCCACTGTGAGAGCCATCCGCCGCATGATAACGATCAGTGGGCGGCCGATACAGGCTCGGGTGCTGCCGTGGTTGCCGGTGCCGGACGCTCAGCTCGACCAGCGTTGGACAACGAGGTCCCAGATCCGGTGTGCCAGCGCGTCCTTGGGCCCGCGGGGAACCTGCGTCTCCGGCCCGCCGGCATCGAGGATGACGGCCTCGTTGTCAGGTACCTCGAACCCCCGACCGGCACCCACCTCGTTGACCACGAGGAGGTCGCAGCCCTTGCGGGCGAGCTTCGTACGCCCGTGCTCCAGCGCCGTTCCCTGCGCGTCGCCAGTCTCTGCGGCGAACCCCACGACCACGAGACCCGGACGCGGTCGATCGTGGGAGATCTCGGCGAGAACGTCGGGATTCTGCACGAGTTCGACCGTGGGTGCGGAGACGTCATCGGTCTTCTTGATCTTGTGATCGGCGTACACGGCCGGGCGGAAGTCAGCGGGTGCTGCGGCCATCACCAGCGCATCCGCGTCGCGGACCGCGGCGAGCACGGCGTCACGCAGGTCCCGCACCGACACCACTGGGACGACCTTGACGCCGGCCGGGTCCGGGAGGGTGCTGTTGGCCGACACCAACGTGACGATCGCCCCGCGGGCCGCGGCCGTGCGGGCAAGTGCGTAGCCCTGGCGGCCGGACGAACGATTGCCGAGGAAACGCACCGGGTCGAGAAACTCACGGGTGCCACCGGCGCTCACAACGACATGGCGCCCGGCCAGGTCAAGGTCGAGTACGCCCCCGCCGCGGGCAAGCACCGTCTGGCACACCTCGAAGAGCTGCTCTGGCTCCGGCAACCGGCCCTTGCCGGTGTCGGCGCCGGTCAGGCGTCCCTCGGCCGGCTCCACCACCAGGGCACCGCGGGCGCGCAACGTCGCGACATTGGCCTGCGTGGCCGCGTGCTCCCACATCTCGGTGTGCATCGCCGGCGCATAGACGATCGGGCACCGGGCCGTCAGCAGTGTCGACGTCAACAGGTCGTCGGCGCGCCCATGCGCGGCTTTGGCGAGCAGGTCGGCGGTGGCCGGAGCAACCACGACGAGGCCGGCCTCCTGGCCCAGGCGCACGTGCGGAACCTCGTGCACGTCGTCCCACACCTGGGTGTGGACGGGCTGGTGGGACAGAGCGGCCCAGGTCGGCGCGCCGACGAAGCGCAACGCACTCTCGGTCGGGACGACCCGCACCGGATGGCCGGACTCGACCAACAGACGGAGCAGGGAGCAGGCCTTGTAGGCCGCGATGCCTCCGGTGACGCCGAGGACCACTGGTGCGGCCGGAACGGCCGCTGACGAGGCCACGGTCATGGAGCCACGGTCAGGACGCGGCCGGCGGGACCTCGTCCGTCGGCTCGATGTCCTCGACCGAGAGAAGGTTCTCGTTGATCTCGCGGAGCGCGATCGAGAGCGGCTTCTCCTGGACGTGGGTATCGACCAGTGGTCCGACGTACTCGAGCAGGCCCTCGCCCAGCTGGGCGTAGTAGGCGTTGATCTGGCGAGCGCGCTTGGCGGAGAACAAGACCAACTTGTACTTCGAGTCGGTCTTCTGGAGCAGGTCGTCGATGGGCGGGTAGGTGATGCCCTCGGCCGCTGGCTGGGTGCCGGACACGCTCATGCCTCCGAAGAGTTGGGGTGGGAGCTGATTAAGGCTACCAACTCTTCCGCCGCAGTATGGACATCGGTATTGACAACCGTGACGTCGAACTCCTTCTCCGCCGCAATCTCCGCGCGCGCGGTCTCGAGCCGGCGCGCCTGCTCCTCGGCGGTCTCCGTCCCGCGACCGGTGAGGCGGTGCACCAGTTCGTCCCAGTCTGGTGGGGCCAGAAAGACGAAAAGCGCCTCCGGCATGGTCTTCCGCACCTGCCTGGCGCCCTGCAGGTCGATCTCCAGCAGCGCCGGCCGGCCCGAGGCGAGCATGTCCAGTACCGCACGCCGAGGGGTGCCGTAGCGGGCGTGGCCGTGGACGACGGCCCATTCGAGCAGCTCGCCCTCGGCGACCATCCGGTCGAACTCCTCATCAGAGACGAACCAGTAGTGCAGCCCCTGAATCTCACCCGGTCGAGGCCTCCGGGTGGTCGCGGACACAGAAATCCAGATCTCTGGGTGATGCTTGCGGATATCTGCCGCAACTGTGCCTTTGCCGACCGCGGTGGGACCCGCCAGCACCGTGAGCCTCGCCAACCGGGCATCAGTGGCGGGAGCCTCGGGGGTCCCCTCCTGCACGGTTTCAGGATTCGCCGAACTCACGCTTCAGCGCAGCCACTTGGTTGGCTCCGAGCCCGCGCACGCGGCGAGTCTCGGAAATACCGATGCGTTCCATGATCTGGCGTGCCCGCACCTTGCCCACGCCGGGCATCGCGCAGAGCAGGTCGTGGACCCGCATCTTGCCGATCACTTCGTTGGAGTCCTGCCCTGCGCCGACGACCTCGCCCAGCGAGGCGCCGGAATTCTTGAGGCGGTTCTTCACCTCGGCACGCTCCCGGCGGGCCTCTGCGGCCTTTTCCAGGGCGGCCTGGCGAGCTTCGGGGGTCAGGTGAGGTAGCGGCACGGACGGTCACCTCGAGGCTGTGCGACGGGTCGTAGGTGCGGCGATTCTTCCTGGACGGACATATCGCCCGCTCAGCGGGGTCCACCCCTGCCCTCGCCAACTGCCACGACACCTGCAGGAGCGCTGCTCGACCTCGCCGAACGTGCACGATGAAGGCGAACCTACCCAGGTCAGACCTACTCAGCAAACAGGGGTCGCCGCTACGCGCTAGGAGACCTCCAGGTTGCACCGCTGCTTCGCGTCGAAGGACACGGCGTTCACGGCTTCCTCGGCCGCCTGGCGGTTCTGCTCCAACTGCGCCTTGTCGGCGTTGCCCGGATCGACCACGGCGGCACGGGTCGCCTTCATCGTGGTCGAGAGGGTGATCCAGTGCTCCTTGATCTCGTCCGGTGCGGCGTCGGCGGCCTTGTCCAGTTGCTTCGACAACGCGGCGAAACCCTTGGCGTCGGAGGGGTCGGCGCTCGCGAGATCCACGCCTTCGGTGAGGACGTCACAGTAGGCGGCATCCTGTCCGCCGCATGCGACGAGCGCACCCAATGCCAGGCCGAGTGCACACATGACCGCTGCCGAACGTCGCACCGACATCTCCTCTCATACCGGACAACAGTGCGCATATGACGTCGCGGTGGCGGAGGATGGTTCCAAGATCCTGGTGGGGAGTACGCCGTTGTGGCGAACGGCTCAGCCCGGCGAGGTACGCCCGTACGCGACGAACGGCGGGTTGTCGAAGCCCGGTTTGCCGTACTGGAGCGGCGGACCGGCCGCGGTCCGTACCGTGCCGCCCGCCGCCCGGACCACGGCATGGCCGGCGGCGATGTCCCATTCCATCGTCCGGCCGAACCGCGGATAGACGTCCGCGGCGCCTTCGGCGATGCGGCAGAACTTCAGCGAACTCCCTGCCTGGACGAACGACGCGACCCGAAGGTCGGCCAGCCACTTCTCGGTGTCCGGATCCAGGTGGCTGCGGCTCACGAGGGCTCGGAAGCCCTCGGGGGGTGCGGGTACGACCTCGAGCGGCCGGGTGCCATCGGCGTCGGTCCGCTCGGCCAGTCCGGGCGCTCCGACATAGGTGAGCCCGATCGCCGGCGCGTGGACGACACCGAGCACTGGCACGCCGTCCTCGACGAGGGCGATGTTGACGGTGAACTCACCGTTGCCGGACAGGAACTCCTTCGTACCGTCGAGGGGGTCGACCAACCAGAACGCCTTCCCCAGCTCGGCAGGGATCCGTCCGGCAGCGACGCTCTCCTCCGCGACGACGGGGATGTCTGGCGCCAGCTCGGCGAGCCCGGCCAGGATCACCGCCTCCGCGCGGACGTCGGCCTCCGTGACCGGCGTCCGGTCAGCCTTCTCCCGCGTGCCTGGGTCGTCGGCGGCGTAGACCTCGAGGATGACCTCGCCGGCCTTCAGGGCGAGCTTGCGGACGGGGTCGACCAGTGCGGCGGTGGCGGCAGACATGCCGCCCATGGTGTCAGAACGCCTTCTGCGGGACGGCGTGGCCATGCGTGCGGCGGCGTGGCCATGCGTGCGGCGGCGTGGCCATGCGTGCGGCGGCGGGGCGTGCGTGCGCACGGCCGTGGGCGTCAGGTGAGGACGGCGGCAAGCTCTTCCGCGGTGCGGGCGGCCGCTTCGCGGAGGCCCTGCATGGTCGGCCCCGCCTGGAGGAGTCCACGGGAGGTGGCCGGAAGGACGTGGGGCAGGCCCGCCCCGAAGATCCGTTTCAGGTCCGCGGCGGTTCCGCCCTGAGCGCCGAAGCCCGGCGCGAGGATGGGCCCGTTGAGTCGGGCGAAGTCCTCCCCGGTCTCCCCCACGGTGGCGCCGACGACGGCCCCGACGGAGCCCAGCGGGACGGCTCCGGCGTTCGCGGCCGCGATCCGGTCGAGGAGGCTCCCTGCGACCGTGCGTCCGTCCGGCTGCCGGGCCGCCTGGACCTCGGGGCCCTCGGGGTTGGACGTGAGCGCGAGGACGAAGACACCGCAACCGAAGCGGTCGGCACTGTCGAAGAACGGCCGCAGGGAGCCGTAACCCAGGTAAGGGTGTGCGGTCACGGCGTCGACGAAGAGCGGGGACGACGGTTCGAGATAGGCGTCGGCGTACGCCCGGACGGTGGAGCCGATGTCACCGCGTTTGCCGTCCAACAACACGATCGCGCCAGCCTCGCGCGAGAGGGCGATCACCTGCTCCAGGACGGCGATCCCGCGGCTGCCGTGACGTTCGAAGAACGCGGACTGCGGCTTGACCACCGACACCTGGGGCGCCAGGGCTTCCGTGGCGGTCAGGGCGAAGCGTTCGAGACCGCTCGGGTCGTCAGACAGATCCCAGGCGGCCAGCAGCGACGGGTGCGGGTCGATGCCCGCGCACAAGGGTCCGCGCGCGTCCATGGCGGCACGCAGCCTGGTCCCGAACGGAGTCACATCCGATCCCACCGGGCGGTCCTCCTCGAGGAGCTGTCGACTCACTGGTCCTCCCGTAGTGCTCGTGCCCAGTCCTGCAACGACCGCACCCCGATCTCGCCGGCTCGCAGCGCCTCGATCCCCTGCACCGCCGCGGCGAGACCCTGCACCGTGGTGATGCAGGCGATGCTGCCCATGATGGCGGCGGTCCGGATCTCGTAGCCGTCGATGCGCGGACTACCGCCGGACGTCGTGCCGCGCGGGGTGTTGACGATGAGGTCGACCTCGCCGTCGATGATGCGCTGGACGATGGTCGGCTCGCCCGCCGGGCCCGGTCCCTGCGTCGCCTTGCGGACGACGGTGGCGACGACGCCGTTGCGGCGCAGGACGGCCGCGGTTCCTTCGGTCGCGAGGATCTCGAAGCCGAGGTCCGCGAGGCGCTTGACCGGGAAGATCATGTGCCGCTTGTCGCGGTTGGCCACGGAGACGAAGACCCGCCCCTTGGTGGGGAGCGCACCGCCGTAGGCGCCGGCCTGAGACTTCGCGAAGGCGACGCCGAAGCCGGCGTCGATGCCCATGACCTCGCCCGTGGAACGCATCTCGGGGCCGAGCAGGGTGTCGACGGTGCGACCGTCGGGGGTACGGAACCGGTTGAACGGCATGACCGCTTCCTTGACCGCGATGGGGGCGGTGGGTGGGAGGTGGCCGCCGTCGCCGGTCGCGGGGAGCAGACCTTCGGCCCGGAGGTCCGCGATGGTCGCGCCGAGCATGACCCGGGCCGCCGCCTTGGCCAGCGGGGTCGCGGTGGCCTTCGAGACGAACGGGACCGTGCGCGAGGCCCGCGGGTTCGCTTCGAGGACGTAGAGCACGTCGCCCGCCAGTGCGTACTGCACGTTGAGCAGGCCTCGGACACCGACACCGTGCGCGATTCCCTCGGTCGAGACACGGATCCGGTCGATCTCCTCCCGGCCGAGGGTGATCGGTGGCAGGGCGCAAGCCGAATCGCCAGAGTGGATGCCGGCCTCCTCGATGTGCTCCATCACGCCGCCGAGGAACAGCTCCTCGCCGTCGTAGAGCGCATCCACGTCGATCTCGACCGCGTCGTCGAGGAACCGGTCGACCAGGACCGGATGCTCCGGCGAGATCGCGGTCGCCCGGGCGATGTAGGACTCCAGCGCCTTGTCGTCGTAGACGATCTCCATGCCGCGCCCGCCCAGGACGTACGAAGGACGCACGAGCACGGGGAACCCGATCTCGTCGGCGATCGCCTTCGCCTCCGCGAACGACGTCGCCGTGCCGTGCTTCGGCGCGGGCAGTCCGGCGTCGGCGAGGACGCGTCCGAACGCTCCGCGTTCCTCGGCGAGGTGGATCGCCTCCGGCGTGGTACCGACGATCCGGACGCCCTCGTCCTCGAGTCCCTGGGCGAGGCCGAGCGGCGTCTGGCCGCCGAGCTGGCAGACGACACCGGCGACGGGGCCGGCCTGCTGTTCGGCGTGCACGACCTCGAGGACGTCCTCCAGCGTGAGCGGTTCGAAGTAGAGCCGGTCGCTCGTGTCGTAGTCGGTGGAGACGGTCTCCGGGTTGCAGTTGACCATCACCGTCTCGTAACCCGCACCGTCGTTGTCGGGACAGTCGGCGAGGGCGAGTGCGGCGTGGACGCAGGAGTAGTCGAACTCGATGCCCTGGCCGATCCGGTTGGGACCCGAACCGAGGATGATGACGGCCGGCTTGTCGCGGCCCGCGACCTCGCTCTCCTCGTCGTAGCTCGAGTAGTGGTACGGCGTCTTCGCCGCGAACTCCGCCGCGCAGGTGTCGACGGTCTTGAAGACCGGCCGGATGCCAAGGGCCCACCGCACGCCGCGTACGACGTCCTCCCGCATCCCCCGGATGGCGCCGATCTGCGCGTCGGCGAACCCGTGCCTCTTGGCCCGGCGCACCAGGTCGGGTGCGAGCTGAGGCGCCTCGGCGAGGTCGGTCGCGATCTCGTCCAGCAGGACCAACTGGTCGAGGAACCACGGGTCGATCCCGCTCGCGGCGTACAGCTCCTCGACGGTCGCGCCCGCCCGGATGGCTTCCACCACGACGCCGAGCCGCCCGTCGTGGGGTGTACGAATGAGCGCGAGCAACTCGTCCTTGTCGCGAGGTGCACCCACCCAGGACAGGATGGCGGCGCGCTTCTCGATCGAACGCAGCGCCTTCTGCAGCGCCTCGGTGAAGTTCCGCCCGATCGCCATCGCCTCACCCACGCTCTTCATGTGCGTGGTGAGCGTAGGGTCGGCGTGCGGGAACTTCTCGAACGCGAACCGCGGCACCTTCACCACCACGTAGTCGAGCGTCGGCTCGAAACTCGCCGGGGTTCCGTAGTCGCCTGCCGAGGTGATGTCGTTGGGGATCTCGTCGAGGGTGTAACCCAGCGCCACCTTCGCGGCGATCTTGGCGATCGGGAAGCCGGTCGCCTTCGAGGCCAGGGCACTCGACCGCGACACCCGCGGGTTCATCTCGATGACGATCATCCGGCCGTCGCGTGGGTCGACCGCGAACTGGATGTTGCAGCCACCGGTGTCGACCCCGACCGCGCGGATGACCCCGATCGCGATGTCGCGCATGTGTTGGTACTCGCGGTCGGTCAGCGTCATCGCCGGCGCGACCGTCACCGAGTCGCCGGTGTGCACCCCCATCGGGTCGACGTTCTCGATCGAGCAGACGATGACCACGTTGTCCGCCCGGTCGCGCATGACCTCGAGCTCGTACTCCTTCCAGCCGAGGATCGACTCCTCCAGCAGCACCTCGGTGGTCGGACTCGCCGCGAGGCCCGCGCCCGCGATCCGGTGCAGGTCGTCGGCGTCGTAGGCCATGCCAGAGCCTGCCCCGCCCATCGTGAACGACGGACGGACGACCACCGGATAGCGCAGCTCCTCCGCCGCGGCGAGGCACTCCGCGAGGGTGTGACAGATCCGGCTCTGCGCCACCTCGGCGCCGAGTTCCTCGACGATCCGTTTGAACGACTCGCGGTTCTCACCCCGCTGGATCGCCTCGATCGACGCACCGATCAGCTCCACGCCGTACTTCGCGAGGACGCCGGACTCGTGCAGCGCGACCGCGGCGTTGAGGGCCGTCTGGCCGCCGAGGGTCGCGAGCAGCGCGTCCGGGCGTTCGGCCGCGATGACCTTCTCGACGTACTCCGGGGTGATGGGCTCGACGTAGGTCGCGTCCGCGAACTCCGGGTCGGTCATGATCGTCGCCGGGTTGGAGTTGACCAGTACCACGCGCAGGCCCTCGTCGCGCAGCACCCGACACGCCTGGGTCCCGGAGTAGTCGAACTCGCAGGCCTGGCCGATCACGATCGGGCCGGAGCCGATGACGAGAACCGAGGAGATGTCCGTACGCCTGGGCATCAGCGGGTACTCCCTCGGGTTGCCATGAGATCGGTGAAGCGATCGAAGAGGTACGCGGCGTCGTGCGGGCCGGCCGCCGCCTCGGGGTGGTACTGCACCGAGAACGCCGTCAACGCGTCCTTGCCGTCGCGGAGCTCCAGACCCTCCACGACCCGGTCGTTCAGGCACACGTGGCTGACCGTCGCGGTGCCGTAGGCCGTCTCCGTGGGACGGTCGGCCGGCGCGTCCACGGCGAAGCCGTGGTTGTGGGCCGTCACCTCCACCTTGCCGGTCGTCCGGTCCTGCACGGGCTGGTTGATGCCGCGGTGGCCGAACGGGAGTTTGTACGTACCGAAGCCGAGGGCCCGGCCGAAGACCTGGTTGCCCAGGCAGATGCCGAAGAACGGCCTGCCCGCCGCCAGGACTCCTCGGAGGACTCCCACGGCGTGCTCCAGCGGCTCCGGGTCACCGGGTCCGTTGGACATGAAGACCCCGTCGGGCTCGACCGCGAGCACGTCGTCGAGCGTGGAGGTCGACGGCAGGACGTGTACCTCGATGCCTCGCTCGGCCATCCGGTGCGGTGTCATCGCCTTGATACCGAGGTCGACCGCGGCGACCGTGAACCTCTTCCCGCCCTGCGCGGGGACGACATAGGGCTCGGGTGTCGTCACCTCGTCGACCAGGGCCGCGCCCTTCATGGTGGGCGCGCCGAGCACCCGCGCCAGCAACGCCCGCGGATCGCCCTCGACACTGGAGATGCCGACCCGCATCGCACCCCGCTCGCGCAGATGCCGGGTGAGCGCGCGGGTGTCGACACCCGCGATCCCGACCACACCGTCGGCGGCCAGCGCGTCGGCGAGGCTCCCCCGCGACCGCCAGCTGGACGGCACCCGCGCGGGGTCGCGCACGACGTAGCCCGCCACCCAGATCCGGCGGGACTCGGGGTCGTCGTCGTTGACCCCGGTGTTGCCGATGTGAGGGGCGGTCTGGATCACGACCTGCCGGTGGTACGACGGGTCGGTCAGCGTCTCCTGGTAGCCCGTCATGCCCGTGGCGAAGACCGCCTCGCCGAAGGTCTCTCCCTCCGCGCCGTAGGCATGACCGCGAAAGACCCGGCCGTCCTCCAGGACGAGCAGCGCCGGCGGCCCGGTGGTCCTGGACTGCCTGCCGCCCTCGCCCGCGTACGCCGTCACTGGGGCTTCCCGTCAAGCACCGTCGGCCGTCCCCGCAGGAACGTCGCCACAACCTGGCCCGGCAGCGTCGTTCCGGCGTAGGGGGTGTTCCGTGACCTGCTCACCAGGTCGGCCGGCTCGACCACCCAGGGCGCGGCCGGATCGTAGAGCGTCAGGTTGGCCGGCGCCCCGACCTCGAGCGGCTGGCCCTGTCCACCGAGGCGACCGATCCGCGCCGGTTGGTAGGCCATCCGGTCGGCGACCCCCGACCAGTCGAGCAGCCCGGTGTCGACCATCGCCTGCTGGACCACGCTGAGCGCCGTCTCCAGCCCGACCATCCCCATCGCCGCGGCGGCCCACTCGCACTCCTTGTCCTCGACCGGATGTGGCGCGTGGTCGGTTGCCACGCAGTCGATCGTGCCGTCGGCCAGGGCGGCGCGAAGCGCCTCCACGTCCGACGCCGAACGCAGCGGCGGATTGACCTTGTAGATCGGGTCGTAGCTCGCCACCAGGTCCTCGGTGAGCAACAGGTGGTGCGGTGTCACCTCCGCCGTCACCGGGTAACCGCGGCTCTTTGCCCAGCGCACGATCTCCACCGATCCGGCGGTCGACAGGTGGCAGACGTGCACCCGGGAGCCGACGTGCGCGGCCAGCAGGACATCGCGGGCGATGATCGCCTCCTCCGCCACCGCCGGCCAGCCCGGCAGGCCGAGAGTGCCGGAGAGCGCACCTTCGTTCATCTGGGCGCCCTCGGTCAGCCGGGGTTCCTGCGCGTGCTGGGCGATCACGCCGTCGAACGCCTTGACGTACTCGAGCGCCCGGCGCATCAGTACCGCGTCGGACACGCAGTCTCCGTCGTCGGAGAAGACCCGCACCCTGGCCGCTGACTCCGCCATCGCCCCCAGCTCGGCGAGTTGCCGGCCCGCTCGACCGACCGTGACGGCACCGATGGGTTGGACGTCGCAGTGCCCGGCGTCCTGACCCAGCCGGTAGACCTGCTCGACGACCCCCGCCGTGTCGGCCGCCGGATCGGTGTTGGGCATCGCGAACACGGCGGTGTAGCCGCCCCTCGCGGCGGCGACGGTGCCGGACTCGACCGTCTCGGCGTCCTCCCGGCCGGGCTCACGCAGGTGCGTGTGAAGGTCGACCAGACCTGGCAGCACGACGAGACCGGTGACGTCGACCGTGCCGGCGCGCGGCCCGGACAGGTTCTGCCCGATCTCGGCGATCACGCCGTCCTTGAGGACCAGATCGGTGGGATCGCCGCCGTACGGGCGTCCGCCGCGAAGAACGTAGGACTTCCTGCTGTGCCTACTGATTCGCTCGCTCATGCCGTTCCCCTTTCGCATGACCGCTGCGGTGCCTCACTCCGGCACACCTCGTACCTCGGCGTCCCTCCGTGGGGGCTCCTCGCGCTCATGCTTGCTCTCGCCTTCGTTGCTCGGGCACGGTCTCGTCCGTGGCCGGAACCCCACCGGCCAGCAGCAGGTAGAGCACCGCCATCCGCACCGCGACGCCGTTGGTGACCTGCTCCACGATCACCGACCGGGAAGAGTCGGCCACGTCGGCCGAGATCTCCATGCCACGGTTCATCGGACCCGGATGCATGACGAGGGCGTGCTCCGGCAGCGCGGCCATCCGTGCGGCGTCCAGCCCGTAGCGGCGGCTGTACTCGCGTGCGTTCGGGAAGAACGCCGGACTTCGGGGTCCCGGGTCGCTCCCGGGGGGATGCGGCATGCGTTCGCGCTGGACCCGCAGCATCATCACGACGTCGGTCTTCGGGAGCAGGGAGTCCAGGTCGTACGACGTCGCGCATGCCCAGCTCTCCACCCCCACCGGGAGCAGAGTCGGCGGCGCGACGAGCGTGACATCGGCGCCCAGGGTGGCGAGCAGTAGGACGTTGGAGCGCGCCACCCGGCTGTGCAGGACGTCGCCGACGATCGCGACCCGACGCCCGTCCAGGGCGCCCAGGTGGCGGCGCATCGTGAACGCGTCGAGGAGCGCCTGCGTCGGGTGCTCATGCGTACCGTCCCCGGCGTTGACCACGCTGCTGCGGATCCATCCGGATGACGCGAGCCGGTGTGGTGCCCCACTTGCCCAGTGCCGGACGACGACGGCATCGGCGCCCATGGCCTCGAGAGTGAGCGCGGTGTCCTTGAGGCTCTCGCCCTTCTCCACACTCGATCCCTTGGCGGAGAAGTTGATCACGTCCGCGGACAGGCGTTTGGCGGCCGCCTCGAACGAGATCCTCGTGCGGGTCGAGTCCTCGAAGAACAGATTGACGACCGTACGCCCGCGCAGGGTCGGCAGCTTCTTGATCGGCCGGTCGGCGAGCTCGCGCAGCTTCTCTGCCGTGTCGAGCACCAGCAGGGCTTCATCCCGGTCGAGATCGCCTGCGGAGAGCAGATGCTTCACGGTGTCGCCTCCCCCGCGGTCGGGTCCTTCGCGATCACGACGGCCTCACGACCATCGGACTCCCGCAGGAGCACCGTCACGCGTTCCTGGGCAGCGGTCGGGAGGTTCTTGCCCACGAAGTCGGCCCGGACCGGCAACTCGCGGTGCCCCCGGTCGACGAGAACGGCGAGCTGGACCGCCCGGGGACGGCCGATGTCGTCCAGGGCGGTGAGTGCGGCGCGGATCGTCCGGCCCGAGAAGAGGACGTCATCGACCAGGACCACCACGCGGCCGTCGATGCCGCCGTCAGGGATCTCGGTGTAGCCGAGGGCGCGGGTGGGGCGCATCCGGAGATCGTCGCGGTACATCGTGACGTCGAGGGCGCCGATCCCGCCGAAGGAGCCCTCCACCGCGGCGATCCGCTCACCGATCCGGCGGGCCAGCTCGACCCCGCGGCTTGGAATGCCGAGCAGGACGACCTCGCGGGCGCCCTTGTTGCGTTCGAGGATCTCGTGGGCGACGCGGGTGAGCGCGCGGGAGATGTCGGCCTCGTCGAGGACCTCGCGCGCCGTGCCGTCACGGGCGTTGACCGGGGCACGGGACGCGGCGGCGGTCCTGTGCTGCGGATCATGGGCAGCAGGCACCTGCCGAACCTCCTTCCCCGCCTCTCTGGACGGGTCGTTAAAGGATGTCGGACAACGCTTGAGACGGTAGCAGCCAGCCGGCCGAAGTCGGGTACCGCCGGCGTGTCGCCAGGCGCGTGAAGATCGTCAGAACGGTCCAGTTCCGTCGCGTCGGCTTGACGTGGAGGTCGCTCCGGGTTACCGTCACGCTCCGTGACCATCTTGGACGCGGCGTCTCCGTGTCCCTCGAAGATCAAGGATGAGTGAGCACGGATGCCGAGCGACTACGCCAGGTCCCTGGGTGCGAAACTCCGCGCCATCAGGCAGCAGCAGGGGCTCTCCCTCCACGGGGTCGAGCAGAAGTCCAAGGGCCGCTGGAAGGCGGTCGTGGTCGGCTCGTACGAACGCGGAGACCGGGCAGTGACCGTCCAGAAGCTGTCCGAGCTAGCGGAGTTCTACGGCGTACCGATCACCGAGCTGCTCCCCGGCGTCGGTCCGATCGGCGCCGCCGCCGAGCCGCCGCCGCGGCTCGTCCTCGACCTCGAACGCCTCGGCCAGCTCGAAGGAGTCGAGGTCGCCCCGCTCGCCCGTTATGCCGCGACCATCCAGGCACAGCGCGGCGACTACAACGGGAAGGTGCTCTCGATCCGCCAGGAGGACATGCGCACCCTGGCCGTGATCTACGACGAGCGGCCCAGCATCCTCGCAGACCGGCTGGTCGCGTGGGGTGTGTTGAACGCCGAAGCGGCCGAGGCCGTCTCCGACGACGAGAGCTGAGCGAGGGCCGCGCCGCGCACTCTGCTCCCTCTTGCGGCGCCCCTTGGCCCGTCCAGGAAAGTGCGTCGGCGGAGCGATCAACACAGCCGCCCTGCCACGGGTTCGTGGCGGGGCGGCTGTCCCATCGTCAGGTCAGCAGGGTCGGCTTGAGCTCGAGCAGCCGCGCCAGGAGCCCGTTGACGAACGCTGGAGCCTCCTCGCCGGACAGCTCCCGCGCCATGCGTACGGCCTCGCTGATCGCCACCGGGTCAGGCACGTCGTCGGCGTAGAGAAGCTCGTAGGCCCCGAGCCGGAGGATGTTGCGGTCGACGGGCGCCATCCGCGCGAGGCTCCACCCCTTGGCGTGCTCGCCCAGGAGCTCGTCCAGGCGTTCGGCGTGTGTCTCCACCCCTTCGACGAGCCGGACGGTGTAGTCCGAAATGGGCGGATCGGCGGCCTCACGCCGATCCGCAAGGGTGCTGAGCCGTGACCGGTCGCGCAGCTCGGCCTCGTAGAGGACCTCGAGCGCCCGCTGCCGCGCCTTCGTCCGCGCCGGCACCGGACTACACCCTCCCGAGGTAGTCGCCTGAGCGGGTGTCGACCTTGACCTTCTCGCCAGTGGTGATGAACAGCGGCACCTGGATCTCGTACCCCGTCTCCAGTCGGGCCGGCTTGGTACCGCCGCTGGACCGATCGCCCTGCAGCCCCGGCTCGGTGTACTCGATCGCCAGCTCCACCGAGGCGGGAAGGTCGATGTAGAGCGGCGTCCCCTCGTGCACCGCCACGGTCGCCGACTGGTTCTCGAGCAGGAAGTGCGACGCCTCGCCCACGACGTCGGGCGAGAGCGGCAGCTGGTCATAGGTCGTCGAGTCCATGAAGACGTAGGACTCCCCGTCGTTGTAGAGGTAGGTCATCTCGCGCCGGTCGACGGTGGCGACCTCGACCTTCACGTCTGCGTTGAACGTCTTGTCGACGACCTTGCCGGAGAGCACGCTCTTGAGCTTCGTCCGGACCACAGCGCCGCCTTTGCCCGGCTTGTGGTGCTGGAACCACAGGACGCTCCAGAGCTGCCCGTCGAGGTTGAGAACCATGCCGTTCTTGAGGTCGTTCGTGGTGGCCACTGCAGTCTCGCCTCTCAGCTCCTGGTTGGTGCGTGTCGGTCCGGCGGGTCTGCCGGGCACGCGCTCATCGACTCCCGCGTCCGGCTCAGTCGAGGACGAGCAGGTCTCTGGTGGTCGGGGTGAGCAGCTCCGGTCGGCCACCGCGCACGATCACGGTGTCCTCGATGCGGACGCCGCCGCGGTCCGGAAGATAGATCCCGGGTTCGACGGTGACGGGAGCGCGACCGCCGAGTTTACCCTCCGCAGTCCTGGCGAAGAACGGGTCCTCGTGGATCTGAAGCCCCACTCCGTGGCCCAGACCATGGGTGAACCGCTCGCCATAGCCTGCCTCGGCCACCACGTCTCGGGCGGCGGCGTCGACGTCGGCGAGCTTGGCCCCCGGCGCGACCGCGTGCCGGGCGGCGCGTTGTGCGGTGCGTACGACGTCGTAGATCTCCCGCTGCCATTCGACGGGCTCGCCGCCCACCACGAACGTGCGCGTGCAGTCGGCGTGGTATCCGGCGTGTCTGGCGCCGAAGTCGATGGTGAGGAAGTCGCCGCGCTCCAGCTCGCGATCCGTGGGCTGATGGTGCGGGATGGCTGCGTGCGGGCCGGATGCGACGATCGTGGCGAATGCGAGGCCTTCGGCGCCTTCGGCGTACATCCGGTATTCGAGGTCCCGCGCGATGGCACGCTCGGTCCGTCCCAGCAACGTGGTGCCGAGCAGTCCCTCCAAGGCCCGGCACGACATCGCACAGGCGGTACGAATGTGGTCCAGCTCGGTATCGTCCTTCTCGATCCGCAAGCCCTCGACGGCCCGCGCCAGCGTCGGCGTCTCGAGCCCGGCGTGGTCGCTGTGGATCGCGGCCAGAGCGTCGACGGTCAACGCATGTGTCTCCACGCCCAGCCGGGTGACGGGTATCTCCACAGCGTGCTGGACCAGGACAGGCAGCAGGCGCCGGTCGACCACGATGTCGACGTCAGGGCACTCCGCCGCCGCCTGGTCGCCGTAACGGCCGTCCGTCGCGAGGACGCACGTGCCGTCCACCGCCACCAGAAGGGCAGCGTTGGAGCCGGTGAAACCGGACAGGTAACGGACGTTGACCAGGGCGCTCACCAACGCGGCCGGAACGTCCGTGCCGGCCAGGACGCTGCGAAGCCGCTCTCGCCGGGCGGCATGGATGTCGGGCACGACATCCAGCCAAGCGCGGGAGTGAGGTCCCCGCAAGTCGAAACGTCAGCGAGGTGTTCCGGGCAGGTTCGCCAGGGCGCGGAGCGCGAGCCGGTAGGAGTCGAACCCGAACCCCGCGATGGTGCCGGTCGCGACCCCTGAGACGACGCTCGTGTGCCGGAACTCCTCGCGGCGCCCGGGGTTCGTGAGGTGCACCTCGATGAGCGGCGCCGTGAGCTGTGCACACGCGTCGCGGACGGCGTAGGAGTAGTGCGTGAAGGCCGCGGGGTTGAGGACGACCGGTGTGGAGGCGTCGGCCGCCTCGTGCAGCCAGCGGATCAGCTCGGCCTCGCTGTCGGTCTGGCGTACGTCGACGTCGAGGCCGAGTTCCGCTCCGGTCTTGCCGCACTCGGCGGCCAGGTCGGAGTAGGACAGCGAGCCGTAGACGTCCGGTTCCCTGGAACCGAGGCGGGCGAGGTTGGGGCCGTTCAGGACGAGTACGCGCACGTGCTCAGCCTAGTGTCCGCCCCGGTGATCATGATCGGCTCGCAGAGGCAGGCGCGGCCGGCCTGACCCGGTTTTCGCCGGAGTGCTCGCCGGAAATGCTCCATTGGCACCAGCCGGACATGGCGCCTACCGGTCGCCGTGGCGACTCCCGGCGTCACGGCGGCTAGCATCCTCTCGTGAACGATCTGCTGCTCATCCTTCTCGTCGGGGCGGTGATCGTCGTCGTCTTGTTCGTCCTCCGCTCGAGAGACGCGAAGCAGCCGAGCGTCGAGGAGCAGCAGAAACCAGGGCCGACCAAGCTTTTGTCGCAGCCGATCGACCCCATGGTGCTCTCCGTCGTGGTCGGCCTGCTCGGTCGGAGCAGGAAGGTCCAGGCGGTGAAGGAGCTCATGCGGGCCACCGGCCTGGGCCTCGCCGACGCGCGGGCCCTTGTCGATGCCATCCAGACCGGCCACCGCCCGCCGGCGACCGTGATCACGGGTGAGGCAGTGGACATCAGCCCTCGCGCCGACGACGGGATGCCGGCGGCCCCCGGAGAGCGTGGACTCGCCGAACGCGCCCGCAGCCTGCGCGCCGCCGGGCGGGAGGTCGAGGCGATCCGGCTGGTCTGCGACGAGACCGGCATGGACATCCCGGACGCCCAGAAGTTCGTCCGCTCCCTCTGAGTGGCTCTTTGCCCGACCTGACTCCCGGTTGCCTCGGCCCGATGCCGGGCAGGTAGCCCAGGGGAACCATCCGGACCGGCCACCCATTCCGACCCCTCCACGCGACGCTGCGCGAACGCCGGCCGGGAAGGAGGAGGTTCGATGGCGATCTGCGAGGTATGCGGGAACGACTACTGGATGGCCTTCGAGGTACGCACCACCGCCGGCAAGGCGCACACCTTCGACTCGTTCGAGTGCGCCATCCATCGACTGGCACCGGTCTGTGAGCAGTGCGGGTGCCGCATCGTCGGGCACGGCGTCGAGGTCGCCGGACAGTTCTTCTGCGGCGCCCACTGTGCCCGCGTGTCGGGCATCGAGCACGGCGACGAGGTCAGGGACACCGCGGGAGCACGCCCGTCCTAGCACTGTGGGCGCTGCGCGGATCCGGCGCGGCCTGGCTCTGGGGCCGGTCCACCCGGAGTCACGTGACTTGGGAGTCACGTGACTTCGGAGTGGTCGCCCGAGAGCCAGGTCATCCGGTCAGTGCGTCGTAGGCCTCTCGGAGCATGGTGACATCGGGGCCTTCGAGGATGCCCGGCTTGGCCAGTCCGTCCAGGACGACGAACCGCAGCGTGTCTCCCCTGGCCTTCTTGTCGACCCGCATGCCGGCGAGAAGCGTCGGCCACTGGTGGGGACGGTAGGACGTGGGGAGGTCGAGGCTGTCCAGGATCTCCCGGTGCCGCTGCGCTGTCCCGGCATCCAACCGGCCGGCCAACCTGGCCAGTTCCGCGACGTACACCAGCCCGACCGAGACCGCCTGCCCGTGCCGCCACTGGTAGCCCTCGGCACGTTCCAGGGCGTGGCCGAACGTGTGACCGTAGTTGAGCACCTCGCGGCCGAGCCCTCCGCCGCTGGTGGCGGCCGTCTCGGTGAGGTCGTCTGCCACGACCGCGGCCTTCACCCGGACCGAACGCTCGACGAGGTCCTGGGTGACCGGGCCGTCCGGACGTAGGGCGGCAGCCGGATCGCGTTCGATGAGGTCGAGGATCACCGGGTCGGCGATGAAGCCGCACTTGACGACCTCGGCGAGGCCGCTGGCATAGTCGTCGGCAGGGAGGGTACGCAGGGTGGCCAGATCGCAGAGCACCCCGGCGGGTTCGTGGAAGGCGCCGACCAGGTTCTTGCCCTCAGGGGTGTTGATCCCGGTCTTGCCGCCCAGTGCGGCGTCGACCATCCCCGCCAGTGTGGTCGGGACCTGGACGACGCGGACACCGCGCAGCCAGGTAGCCGCGACAAAACCCGCGAGATCGGTCGTCGCACCACCACCCACCCCCACCACCACGTCTGAGCGGGTGAAGCCCCAGCGCCCGAGTGAGGACCAGCAGGTGGCGGCGACCTGCGCCGTCTTGGCCTGCTCGGCGTCGGGTACGTCGAGCAGGTGCACGACGTACCCGTGTCCGGCGAGGTCGTGCCAGATCGCTTCGGCGACGTCGATGAGCGCGGCCTGGTGGACGAGGGCGACCCGGCGGGTCTCCGGCCCGAGCAGGCCGGACAGTTCCTCGAGGACTCCCGTGCCGACGACCACGTCGTAGGGCTTCGCCGTCTCGACCCGCACCCGCGTCGGCTCGGGTGCGTTCCGGCCCGACTTTTCCGCCCCCGCGTCGGTCATGACAGGAACCTCACGATCTCGTCGGCGATGTCGTCGGGCTCGCGCCCGTCGGTGCTGACGGCCACGGTGGCCACCTCGGCGTACAGCGGGCGCCTCGCGTCGAGAAGCTGCTTCAGCTGTCCCCGGACGTTGCCCAGCAGCAGCGGTCGGGAGGTGGCCAACCCGACCCGGCGAACCGCGTGGGTCAGCGACACGTCGAGGAAGACGACCCGCTGGGAGCACAGGTCCTTGCGGGTGCGGTCGTCGAGGACGGCGCCGCCGCCGAGCGCGAGGACGCCCCCGTGCTCGGCGAGAGCCGTCTTGACCGCGGTCCGCTCGAGCGCCCGGAACGCCGGCTCGCCCTGCTCGACGAAGATGTCGGAGATCGCGGTGCCGGCCTTCGCCTCCACGTCGGCGTCGGTGTCGCGGAACCCCACCTCAAGGCGCGCGGCGACGAGCTCTCCGATGGTGGTCTTGCCTGATCCTGGCGGGCCGATCAGGACGACCTTCGGCGCCATCACCGGATCTTCAGCTGGTCGAGGTACGCCCGGGCGTTGCGGCGGGTCTCGGTCACCGAGTCGCCGCCGAACTTCTCCAGCGCCGCGTCGGCGAGCACGAGCGCCACCATCGCCTCGGCCACGATCCCGGCGGCGGGGACGGCACAGACGTCCGATCGCTGGTGGTTCGCGCGGGCCTCCTCGCCGGTCGCGACGTCGACCGTCCGCAGCGCCCGCGGCACGGTCGAGATCGGCTTCATCGCCGCGCGGACGCGCAGGGTCTCTCCGGTGCTCATACCGCCTTCTGTTCCGCCTGAACGGCCGGAGGTCCGCCTGATCCCGTCCGGCGTGGCGGTGATCTCGTCCTGTGCCGCCGATCCGCGGCTCCGGGCGAGTTCGAACCCGTCGCCGACCTCGACGCCCTTGATCGCCTGGATGCCCATGAGGGCGGCCGCGAGCCGCGCGTCGAGGCGGCGGTCCCAGTGGACGTGGCTGCCGAGCCCGGGCGGGAGCCCCCAGGCGACGACCTCGACGACGCCGCCGAGCGTGTCGCCCTCCTTGTGGGCGTTGTCGACCTCGGCCACCATCGCGGCACTGGTCTCGGGGTCGAGGCAGCGCACCGGGTCGGCGTCGATCCGCTCCCGGTCCGCGGCGGTGGTAGGTACGCTGCCGGGCTTCGCGCGGACGGTGCCCAGCTCGACGACATGGCTCACGAGGGTGATGTCGTAGGCCTGGTCGAGGAAGGCGGTCGCGACCGAGCCCAACGCGACGCGGGCCGCGGTCTCGCGGGCACTCGCGCGTTCGAGCACCGGGCGGGCCTCGTCGAATCCGTACTTCTGCATCCCCACCAGGTCGGCGTGCCCAGGTCGTGGGCGGGTGAGCGGTGCGTTCCGGGCGAGACCCTCGAGGATCTCCGGGTCGACCGGATCGGCCGCCATCACCTGCTCCCACTTGGGCCACTCGGTGTTGCCGACGCGGATCGCGACCGGGCTGCCGAGGGTGCTGCCGTGGCGGAGGCCGCCGACGAACTCCAGGTCGTCGCGTTCGAACGACATCCGCGCGCCGCGACCGTAGCCGAGCCTGCGCCGGGCGAGGGCGTTGGCAACGTCGTCGGAGGTCACGCGGACGCCAGCGGGCAGTCCTTCGAGGATCGCAACCAGGGCGGGGCCGTGGGACTCGCCCGCGGTGAGCCAGCGAAGCATGACAGAAGTCTGTCACGGGGGGTGAGCGCGGCCCGCTCGGGTCGGCCCGCCCCGCCGTTCGTGGCCGAGATCCCCGGCGGCTGCGCGCCCGCTATCGGATTCCGTACCAATGGATCAGATCGTCCCCGTACGCGACCGCCGCGACGAAACCGAGGATCAGGAACGGTCCGAACGGGATCGCGGACTTGAGCGTGCCCCGCCGGGAAGCGATCAGCCCGAGGCTGACGAGCCCGCCGAACACGAAGGCGGCGAACGTGCCCAGCAGGACGTACGCAGGGCCGAACCAGCCCAGGCACAGGCCGAGAACGCCACCCAGCTTGGCGTCGCCCAGCCCGATGCCCGACGGCATGAGGACCACGAAGAGCGCCAGGAACCCCCACAAGGCGGCTCCACCGACCGCCGCCCACGCAAGGCTCCCCCAGCGGCCCGAGAAGACAGCGGCCAGGACGAGCAGGGCACCGACGACGGCGTACGACGGCAGGACGACCGCGTTGGGCAGCAGCCGCACCCGCAGGTCGACGTACCCGAGGAGGACCCCGGTGACGACGACGTAGAGCACGGCGGGCAGCACCGGGTCGGCTCCCACCTTCCAGGCCATGAAACCCCAGCCCACGGTCAGTGCCAGCCCGCACACGACGGGGAGTGGGGGCCAGCGCGCCAGGTCGGCGTACGGCGTCTTGGTCTCGCCGTCGGCGAGGAGCGGCTCCGGCAGCCTGGCCAGCCACCGTGGGACGACCATGCCGGCCACTCCCCCGAGCACGGCGCAGGCCACGACCAGGGCCACGGAGAACGTCACGGGTCGCGAGCTTAGATGACGATGGGCCCGCTGATCTCAGCCCTGGGTGGGTGCCGCTTCGGCGGGTTCGGGTGCCGGCTCCGAGGGCCGGGTGACACGGGTCCTGCGACGGGTGACACGTGCCGCGATCGGGTCGGTGAACCGGGCGGTCAGCGGCCCGAGGATGACGAGGATCAGGACGTACGCCGTCGCCAGCGGACCGATGCGGGGCTCGACCGCGACGGCGAGTCCGGCGATGACGATCGAGAACTCCCCGCGTGCCACCAGCGTCCCACCCACCCGCCACCGCCCAGCCGGTCGAATGTCCGCCCGCCGTGCCGCGTACCATCCGGTGGCGATCTTGGTCGCGGTGGTCACCACGGCGAGGATCAGGGCGGGAATCAGCACCGCCGGGATGGCGGCCGGGTCGGTGTTGAGACCGAAGAACACGAAGAACACCGCCGCGAACAGGTCGCGCAACGGGGTGAGGAGGTTCCGGGCCCCTTCTGCGACCTCGCCAGAGAGGGCGATGCCGACGAGGAACGCTCCGACGGCGGCGGAGACCTGGAGTTCCTGGGCGACGCCGGCGACGAGCAGGGTCAGGCCGAGGACCACCAGGAGCAGCATCTCGGGGTTCTCCGACGACACCGCCCGGCTGATGATCCGGCCGTGCCGCAGCGCGAGGTAGAGCACGATGCCGACCGTGCCGAGGGAGATGAGGAGCGTGAGACTGGCGCCGGACAGCGTCAGTCCGGCCAGGATGGCGCTGAGAATCGGCAGGTAGACGGCCATCGCGAGGTCCTCGATGACCAGCACCCCGAGGATGACCGGTGTCTCGCGGTTACCGAGCCGGCCGAGGTCGCCGAGGACCTTCGCGATCACGCCGGACGACGAGATCCAGGTGACACCGGCGAGGACGACGGCAGCGACTGGTCCCCAGCCGAGAAGCAGGCCGGCGACGGCTCCGGGCAGGGCGTTGAGGACGAAGTCGACGATCCCGGACGGGTACTGGGTCTTGAGGTTGGTGACCAACTCGGACGCGGTGTACTCCAGCCCGAGGAGAAGGAGCAGCAGGATCACGCCGATCTCGGCGCCGGTCGCGACGAACTCCTCGCTGGCGGCCAACGGGAGGAGCCCGCCGTGGCCGAAGGCGAGTCCGGCGAGCAGGTAGAGCGGGATGGGAGAGAACCCGATGCGTTCGGCGAATCGGCCGATGATGCCGAGGGCGAGGATGATGGCGCCGAGTTCGATGAGCAGCGCGGTGGTGGCATGCACGCGGTTACCCTCCGGCGATCAGATCGGCTACCGCGTCCACTCCTTCGCGGGTACCGACGACGACGAGAATGTCGCCGGTGGCGAACCGGAAGTCCGGGGTGGGTGACGGGACGGCCGCGGTTCGCCGGATGACGGCGACGATGGAGGCGCCGGTTCGGGTGCGCGCCTGGGTGTCGCCGAGAGTACGCCCGCTGTAGGGGGTCCCTGCCGTGAGGGGAATGTGCTCGGTGACCAGGTCGATCTCGATGGTGTCCTGCAGATGGGCCACCGGATCGTCCGGGGTGAGGAGCTTGGCGATGGCCCGCGCCTCGTGCGGGGCGAGCCGGACGGCATCGCGACAGACGTCGTCGTCCTCGGGATCGTGGAAGCCCAGGACCCGCAGCCCGTCGTGCTTGACGACGACTGACAGGTGGTCGCCGTGGTCGGTGGCGAGATCGTAGCGGGCGCCCACGCCGGGCAGGACCGTCTTGCTGGGGTGGGCTGTCGGCTCCATGAGGATCTCCGCACGCACTCGCCGGGGAAAGGATGGCCGCCGCCAGTCTCCCAGCCCGCTCGCCCGGCGTGCGACGCGTCCTCGGCCGGGGTGCGGGCGGGCGCGGCCCCGGCTCACCTGCGCCAGGACCCGGACCGAGCGGGCCCCGGCTGGTCGCTTGCCTCCTGCCCTTCGTCTGATGGCCGCCAGGTCGTCCGAAGGGCGGCTACGCCGTCAGCGGCGTTGCGGCGGGCCGCGGTCTCACTGATGCCCATCAGTGCGCCGATCTCGCGGTAAGGGAGGTCGGCGACATAGCGGTAGGCCACCGCGGCCCGCTGCTTCGGCGGCAGTGTGCGTACCGCCTCCCACAGAGCGTCGTCCCCCGCGAGCGCGGGCTCCTCGTGCCCGACGCCGGGCTCGGGCACTGTCGCTGTCGGCACCGGGTTCCTCGCGGCGGACCGGTGCCGATCGATCGCCTTGCGGTGGGCGATCGTCACCAGCCACGCCCGGACGTTGCTGCCCGGACCGAGCCTCGGATAGGCCTCCAGGGCGGCCAGGAACGTCTCCGACCACGCGTCGTCGGCATCGACAGGATCGAGAATGGCCCGGCAGACCCGCAGGACCACGAGACCGTGCTCCTCCACCACCTGCTCGAACGGGACCACCTGCTCGGAGGGCTGCACGGTCATACCCTGTCAACGCGTGGCGGCCGTCGGTTCGTGAGGTTGCCCAGGGCGTCGGAGGGATGCCCCTCCCTCAGAGGGAGTACGGCAGCTTGAACACGTCCGTCGGGTCGTACTTCGCCTTGGCCGCCCGCAGCCGGTCGAGGTTGGGACCGAAGTACAGCTTGCCGCTGGGGCGGCTCGCCTCGAGGTAGTTGACGTAGCCGCCGACGGCCGAGCCGGCCACCGCCTGGTGCCCGGCTGCGATCCATTCCCGGGCGACCTGCCCGGTGGCCCGGCCCTGCTCGGCGTACCACTGGATCGACGTGAACGCCTTGCGCCACGGGAACGCGGTGGCATCCACGGCGAGCCGGGAGATCGCACCACCCAGAGGGTCGAAGATCGCCGTGGCCGCGAGTCCGGTGCCGTGTGCCCTGCTGTTCATCACGGCCAGCAGGGAGGAGGTGCCGGAGTCGGTGAGCGGCGTACCGAGAATGTCGGTGCCGGCGTAGAAGACCGTTCGTGGTCCGTCCGGATCGGGACCGACCCTGCGGTTACGGGTGAACGAATGCTGATCGGGCTGGACTCCGACGGCGCTGATCAGTCTGTCCAGCTGCGGGCCGGGGTCATTCGCGGAGTCGAGGCCGAAGACGCTCGCCGCCTGCGACCCTCCCGGACTCGCGGTCAGCCGGAGCGATGGCCACACCGAATCGGGCGCCGACCCGAGGTAGCGCTGCCAGCCACGGACAACCGCGGCCGCGTCCGACCACGCCCACCGCACGCTGAACGTCCCGACCAGTGGCGAGGGAACGGTCTTGAACCAGAATGCTGTCACCACACCGAGCGTCCCACCGCCACCACCGCGGCAGGCCCAGAACAGTTCTGGCTCCGCCGAGGCGTTGGCGAGTCTGACCTTGCCGTCGGCGGTGACGACCTGCACCTGCGTGACGACGTCGCAGGCGAGACCGTGCGCCCGGTTGAGCACGCCGAGTCCGCCGCCCAGGGTGAGCCCTGCCACTCCCACGCTGGGGCAGGATCCCGCCGGGATGATCCGGCCCTTCGCTTCGAGGTCTTCGTACACCTGCTTGAGCGGCGTGCCGCTGCCGATCCTCGCCGTGGAGCCGTCGACCGTGACGCCGGCCAGCGGTCGTACGGAGATGACGATGCCGCCATGGTTGGTCGACGCGCCGACGTAGGAGTGACCTCCGGACTTGCCTGTGAGCGGGAGCTTGAACCGCTCGGCGAACTTCAGCGTCGTCGCGACGTCAGCCGGGTCGCTGCACTCGGCGACCGCCGCCGGAAGCACACTGTCGTACGCGGGGTCGTACAGCTGATGGGCGACGGGATACCCCACATCGCCGGGGCGGAGCAGCTTGCCCGACAGGCTCTCGGCGAGTGCCTTCCAGTCCGCCGGCGTGGGCGTGCTCAGAGGCGTGGGTGGGGTCGGCGGCTTCGGTGGCCTGGCGGTCGCCGTACCACCGCCGGTGCCGTCGACGGGGGTGATGCCGTTCTTCCCGGCCCCCTTGCCGCAGCCGACCAGACCGGTGGCTCCGGTGAGCAGCGCTGCGCCCAACAGCACCCGCCGCCGGAGTCCCTGCGTTCCTGCTAGCCGGGCGCCGTGTACGTGGCTGTCGAGTACCTGTGCGTCGTGCTGGACCCCCGCCATGGTTCCCCCCGTGTTGTGTGACGCACCGCGGCGGCACCTACGTGCTGTCCGCGGCCAACCCCCTCGCCTCGAGCGCCCTCTCGCCCGCCGTACGCATCACGGCCACCGGCGCCGGTGAACGTCGCGTCATCAACTCCACCTGGACCGCCGCCTGGTGCACCAGCAGGTCGAGACCCCCGACAACCACCCGTCCGGCGTCCGCCGCCACCGCCGCCAGCCGGGTCGGCCACGGGTGGTAGAGAACGTCGAAGACGACCTCGGTCCGCTCGACGACCGCTTCGGCCAACGGGCCCGCCGCCCGGTCGGGCACCGTGGACACCGCTACGTCGACGGCGCGGCACTCGGATGCGACCTCCCACGACATCACGCTCGTCCTGACCCCCAACGTCGCGGCCAATGCCTGCAGCTCACCTGCCCGGGCGGGATCGCGAGCAACCGCGAGGACGTCGACTATCCCGATTTCGGCGAGCCCGGCAAGGGCGGAGCATGCAGTCGCCCCCACCCCCAGCAGCAGGGCACGACGGGCGGACGTCACACCTCGCTCCCGCAGGGCGGCCACGATTCCGGGGACGTCGGTGTTCGCGCCGATGCGCCGGCCCTCGTCGAGGATCACCGTGTTGACCGCGCCGACCTGCCGTGCCTGGGAGGAAACCTCGTCACACAAGGGGATCGCGGCCCGCTTCAACGGCATCGTGAGCGACAGCCCCCGCCACTGCGGGCCGAGCCCGTCGAGGAATCCCGCGAGGCCCTCCTCGTCGACCTCGAACGCGTCGTAGCGCCAGTCGAGCCCGAGTTCGGAGTAGGCGGCCCGGTGGAGGACCGGCGACAGGGAATGGGAGATCGGCGAACCGAGAACGGCGCAACGCCGGACTGACGCGCTCTGCTCGCCCCGATCAGCAGCGGTCGGCATTCGCCCGGCACCACTGCTGGAACTCGGCGACGTACTGGTCGTGCTCGCTGTAGGTCTGCGCGAACTTCGTCTCACCCGAGTCGGGATTGACGGTTACGAAGAACAACCACCCGCCCGGCGCGGGTTTGAGCGCTGCTTGCAACGCCCGCTCCCCTGGCGCGTTGATCGGGCCAGGCGGCAGGCCGACATGTCGATAGGTGTTGTACCGCGAGGAGACGGCACGCTCCTTCCTGGTCGTGGAGACGGTGTCGTACCGGTTGACCGCGTAGTGCACGGTCGAGTCCAGCTCCAGTCTCTGCTCCTCCGCCAGCCGGTTGTAGATCACCCGGGCGACCCGCGGAAAGTCCTCCGGCCGGCGCGCCTCGGCCTCCACGAGGCTCGCCACCGTGACCACCTGCCGTGGGCTGAAGCCGAGATCGCGCGCGCCTGCCGCGAGGCCGAGCCCTTCGGCCACCTCGACGTGCCGCGCCACCATCTCGCGGAGCAGCGAGTTTGCCGTGGTACCGGGGTCGATGTCGTACGTCGCCGGGAAGAGCATGCCTTCCGCGCCGCCCTTGGCGTACGGCGGAAGTTCGAGGCTCTCCGGATCCTTCAACGCCGCTGCGAACTCCTTCTTCGGGATGCCGGTCTCCTCCGACAGGATCGCGACCGTCCTCGACACCCGCCTCCCCTCCGGCACCGTGACCCGTTCGAGGATCCGCGCCGTCGGGTCGAGGATCAAGGCGAGTGCCTCCTTGGCGCCCATCTGCTCTCGGAGGCGGTAGAACCCGGGCTGGATCCCGAGCGCACGACTGTCCTTCCTGGCCGCCCGCGTGAAGGCCTCGGCACTCTTCACCACGTCCTTGCCCTCGAGCGTGTACGCAATGTCGCGGCTCGTGTCGCCCGGCGACACCTGCACGACGACCTCGCCCTGACCTGGCCCGGAGTAGTCGGGAACGGTGAACGCATTGGCCAGATAGGACTGGCCCTTGACCGCGACGAACGCGACCGCGCCACCGAGAATGACGAACGCCACGAAGACAGCCAGGCAACCGCGGCCCCGACGTGGCCGCACCCGAGCGGTGGTGCGGAACCCGAGCTCACTCACTGGTGGTCCTTCCCCTTCCCATCGCGCTTCTGACGGGGTTTCCTCCGGCCCTCGGTCAAGGACGTTCCTGGTGGCGCACCGCTGGAACGCTCGGCGTCGAGGGCGCTCTGGAGGATGATGGCAGCAGCGGCCTGGTCAATGCGTTCCCGCGTTCCGCGAATGGACAATCCCTGGTCCCGAAAGTTTCGCTGCGCGCCCACGGTCGACAACCTCTCGTCGACCAACCGGATCGGCACCGGGCTCAGCCGGGTGGCGAGGGCGCGGGCGAACTCACGGGCTTTCGAGGCGGCCGGGCCTTCGCGGCCGGAGAGCGAGATCGGCAGACCGACGATCACCTCGACCGCGTCCACCTCGGCGACGAGCGCGGCGATGCGGTCGAGGTCACCGCGGCCACGGGCGACGGTCTCGACCGGAACTGCCACACTGCCGGCCGGGTCCGACCGCGCGATGCCGATCCTGACGGTGCCCACATCGATCCCCAGCCGAACACCCGCGCGCATCGCCTAGGTCCTTCGTCGATCAGCCGCTCGTGACCCGGTCCCTGATGGCCTGCTGGACGCCTTGCAGCGCCCCGGACGCCTTCGCCGGATCGGTGCCACCGCCCTGGGCCACGTCGTCCTTGCCGCCACCCCCGCCGCCGAGGATGCCGGCCGCGATCTTGACCAGCTCACCGGCGCGAAGGCCGCGGTTGCGAGCTTCGTCGTTGACGGCGACCACCACCGAGGGGCGGCCACCTGAGGCACCGACGACCGCGACGACTCCGGGCCGGTCTCGCGGGATCCGGCCCCGGACGTCGAGGACGAGCTTGCGCAGATCACCAGCGGACGCGCCTTCGGGCACCTCGTGTCCGACGAAGGCCACGCCCGCGATGTCCTCCGGATTGGCCGCCAGGTCGCCCGCGGCGGCAAGCACCTGCTGGACCCGGATGCGTTCGAGCTCCTTCTCTGCGGCGCGCAGCCGGTCGACGATGCCGGCGACCCGCTCCGGGAGTTCCTCGGGTCGGGCCTTCAACGCCTCGGACAGCTGGCCGAGCAGGACGTGCTCGCGGGCGAGGAAGCGGTAGGCGTCCGCGCCCACGAGGGCCTCCACCCGGCGGATTCCCGCACCGATGGACGACTCGGACAGCAGCTTGACCACGCCGAGCTGGCCGGACCGGCCGGCGTGGGTACCGCCGCAGAGCTCGCGCGCCCACTCACCGACCGAGATCACCCGGACGTCGGTGCCGTACTTCTCCCCGAACAGGGCCATCGCCCCGGAGGCGCGCGCCTCGTCGATCGGCATGACCTGTGCGGTGACCGGGAGGTCGGCGAGGAGCAGTTCGTTGACGCGCTCCTCGGCCTCGGCGAGGACGCTCGGTGGGACCGGACCGGTGGCGTTGAAGTCGAACCGGAACCTGCCCGGCGCGTTCTCCGAGCCAGCCTGTGCCGCGGTCTCGCCGATGGCCTCCCGGAACGCCTTGTGCACCATGTGGGTCGCGGTGTGCGCGCGGGAGATCGCCCGGCGGCGTTCGATGTCGACCTGCGCGCTCGCCGTCTGGCCGGTGACCGCTTCGCCGCGGAGGACCTTCGCCTGGTGGACGATGAGCCCACCGAGCGGGGACTGGACGTCGTGGACGGCGAGCCTGGCACCGTTGGCGAGTTCGATCACGCCTTCGTCGGCGAGCTGCCCGCCGGCTTCGGCGTAGAACGGCGTGCGGTCGAGGACCAGCTCGACCGTCTCGCCCTCACGGGCCGCTTGTACCGGCTCGCCATGCAGCAGGAGCCCGGCGACCTGCGCCTCGGACACCACCTCGTCATAGCCGGTGAACTCCACCGCCCGCCCCAGCGCGTCGGCGACGCCGCGGTAGGCGGACAAATCGGCGTGCCCGCTCTTGCGTCCGGCCGCGTCCTCCTTCGCGCGAGACCGCTGCTCGGCCATCAACCGGCGGAACCCGTCCTCGTCGACCGCGAGCCCACGCTCGGCCGCCATCTCCAGGGTCAGGTCGATCGGGAAACCGTAGGTGTCGTGCAGCTGGAACGCCTTGTCACCGGTGAGAACCTCGCTGCCGGCCTGCCTGGTCTGTTCCACGGCGAGGTCGAAGATCTGCGTACCGGTCTTGAGGGTGCCGAGAAACGTCTCCTCCTCGGCGTAGACGACCGAGCTGATCCGGGCCCAGTCCTGCTCGAGCTCGGGGTAGGACAGCTTCATCCGCGACAGGCTGACGGGCAGCAGCTCGGGCATGGTGGGCACGTCGACGCCGAGGAGCCGCATCTGCCGGACCGCCCGGCGGATGATCCTTCGGAGCACGTAGCCGCGCGCCTCGTTGCTCGGGGTCACGCCGTCGCCGACGATCATCATTGCCGAACGCACGTGGTCGGCGACGACCCGCAGGCGTACGTCACTGTCGTGGTCGGCGCCGTACTTGCGCCCCGACAGCTCCGTCGCCCGGTCGAGCACCGGTCGGATCTCGTCGTTCTCGTAGATGTTGTCGACGCCCTGGATGAGGTAGGCCATGCGTTCGAGGCCCATACCGGTGTCGATGTTCTTCGCCGGCAGCTCACCCAGGATCGGGTAGCCCTCCTTGGCGGGGCCCTCGCCGCGTTCGTACTGCATGAAGACGAGGTTCCAGAACTCGAGGTACCGGTCCTCGTCGACCTCGGGCCCACCGTCGGGGCCGAACTCCGGACCGCGGTCGAGGTAGAGCTCGCTGCACGGTCCGCAGGGCCCCGGCACGGTCATCGACCACATGTTGTCGGCCATGCCACGGCGGACGATCCGGTGCGGCGGCAACCCGATCCGACGCTCCCAGATCCGGGCGGCCTCGTCGTCTTCGAAATAGACCGTCGCCCAGATCTTCGACTCGTCCAGGCCGAACCCACCGTCGGCGACCGGGGTCGTGATCAGCTCCCAGGCGAGCTCGATGGCGCGTTCCTTGAAGTAGTCGCCGAAGGAGAAGTTGCCGTTCATCTGGAAGAACGTGCCGTGCCGGGTGGTCTTGCCGACCTCTTCGATGTCGCCGGTACGCACACACTTCTGCACGCTCGTCGCCCGTGGGTAGGGCGGCGTCTCCTGACCGAGGAGGTACGGCTTGAAGGGCACCATGCCGGCATTGACGAACAACAGGTTCGGGTCGTCGAGCAGCAGGGACGCCGATGGGACGATCGTGTGTCCGCGCTCGCCGAAGAAGCGCAGGAAGCGCCGGCGAATTTCCGCCGTCTCCATCAGCGGGTGTCCCTCCAGGTCGTGTCGGGGTCGTTCGCGAACCGCGCGGCTGCGTCGGCGTCGAGCCCGCCGCCGTGGCCGTTGGGGTGGTGGTCGTCGAGTGCGAGAGCTTCGCGCAGCTCCTGCTCGCGTGCCTCCATGCCGGCCCGGACCTCCGCACCGAACGCCCGGACGGCATCGCCGAGGCCGGCGAGCTGCTTGGCCACGCCCTGGGGGGTGAACTGGTCGGCCTTCTGCGAAAGCTTGCGGACGACCAGGATCCCGACGGTGGCGCCGACCGCCACCCAGAAAACTCGCTTCATCGGGCCCGTGCTCCCTTCCGGCGCTGGCCCTTCATCTCCGACCTGACCCGGCGTTCGACATCTCTGCGGTCGTGGGCGTTGATCGCCCGGCGGACGCCGTAGGAGAAGGCCGCGAACTTCACCAGTGGCCCGCCCAGGGTCGCCGCGAACAGCGACGACAGCCCGGCGACGTTGTCGGACACGGTCTCCGCCCGCGCGGTGATCGTGTCGACGCGGGCCAGCTGGGCGTTGGTGGTGCTCACCGTGGTCGTGACCTCACCGAGCAGGGGCAGGCTCTGGTCGGTGACACCGCGTACGAGCAGGCGGGTCTCCTCGAAGACCCTGCCCAGCTTGAGGATGGGGTAGGCGAGAACGCCCACCAGCAGCAGCAACGCGCCAGCTGCCATAAGTCCCGCAATCTCACCGGCAGTCATGGCGTCCAAACCTATAACCCCCGAGGAGCGTTCGTACGCCGCCCCATCGATGCCGTGTCGGACGACGATCTCTGCGTCACCCCCCCGTGCATGTAGAATGCATGCATGGTGGCCCTGCAGATTCGCGACGTTCCCGAAGAGGTCCGCGACGTCCTGGCCAACCAGGCCAAGATCCGCGGCCAGTCTCTGCAGGCCTATCTCCTCGAGATGGTGACCATGGAGGCACGGCGAGCAAGCACTGTCGGCCGGATTCTCCAGCAGTTCGAGGGGCGGACGGACGGCTCGCGGCTGACTCGAGGCGCAGCCGGTCGCCTCGTCGACGAAGCACGCGCCGGACGCGACCGTCGGGCAGGCCACGATGATCATGACGACGATGATCACGACACCGGTGCGCCGTGATCATCGTCGATGCTTCGGTTCTGACCAACGCGTTCACCGACGACGGCATCCTGGGCGACCGGGCACGGGCCGAGCTGGGTCGCGACCATCACTGGGCCGCACCCGAACAGCTTGTGGCCGAGACCTTCTCTGCCATCCGGGGCCGACTCATCGGCGGCATGATCGGCCCCGCGCGGGCTCACGACGCCGTCCGGGCGCTCATGCAGATCCCTGTCGACCTGCTCGCGGTCCAGCCGCTGCTCGCCAGGATGTGGGCCGCACGGGATCACGCCACCGGATACGACGCCGCCTATGTGGCGGCCGCCGAAGTCAACGACTGCGCGTTGGTCACCGCGGACACCCGGCTCGCCCAAGCGGCCAGAAGGCTGACATGCCGTGTGCGGCTTGCCTGGCCGCCCACCTGAGGCGTCACTCGTCGCCGGCGAGGATGCGGCGGATCCGTTCGAGCCGTTCGCCGTACGCCTTCTCCGCCCCACGGCCGGTCGGTTCGTAGTAGGTCCGCCCTGCCACGACATCAGGTGCATACTGCTGGGCGACGATCCCGCGGCGGTCGTCGTGGGCGTAGGAGTAGCTCGCTCCGTGGCCCAGCTTCTTCGCACTGCTGTAGTGCGCATCGCGAAGGTGCGCCGGCACCGACCCGATCCGGCCGGACCGGACGTCATCGAGTGCTGCGCCGATGGCCTTCACCACGGCGTTCGACTTCGGGGCCAGTGCGAGATGGATCACGGCGTGCGCCAGGTTGATCGCGGCCTCCGGCAGGCCGACGAACTGCGCCGCCTGGTGTGCCGCCACCGCCACGCCAAGCGCCGTCGGATCCGCCATGCCGACGTCCTCACTCGCGAGGATGACCAGCCGCCGGGCGACGAAGCGCGGATCCTCACCGGCCTCGACCATCCTTGCCAGGTAGTGCAGTGACGCATCGACGTCACTCCCCCGGATCGACTTGATGAGCGCACTGGCGACGTCGTAGTGCTGGTCGCCGTCGCGGTCATAGCGGACCGCCGCCCGGTCGACCGCGGTCTCCAGGGTCCCGAGGTCGACCTCGGCCGCGCCGAGGGCGATCGCGGCTCCCGCGCCCGCCTCGAGATAGGTGAGCGCACGGCGGGCGTCTCCCCCGGACATCCGGAGCAGGTGCTCCTCGGCGTCCTCCGCCAGCGTGACCGTGCCGCCGAGGCCACGCTCATGAACCAGCGCGCGGTGGATCAATCCACGGATGTCGTCGTCGGAGAGGGGCTCGAGGCGCAGCAGCAGCGACCTCGACAGGAGTGGTGAGATCACCGAGAAGTACGGGTTCTCGGTCGTCGCGGCCACCAGCGTCACCCAGCGGTTCTCGACGCCGGGAAGCAGGGCATCCTGCTGGGACTTGCTGAACCTGTGCACCTCGTCGACGAACAGCACCGTCTCGCGGGTGCGACCCAGCTCTCGGCGGGCCGTGTCGATCACCGCGCGTACCTCCTTGACCCCCGAGGTCACGGCGGAAAGCTCGACGAAGATCCGGTTGGTCTGGCGGCTGAGGATGGCGGCGATCGTCGTCTTGCCCGACCCGGGCGGCCCCCACAGCAGCAGCGACGGCACGCCGCCGTCGGTCGTCGGTGGCGTCCGGCCCTGATCACGATCTTCCGGACGATCACCCTCGATCAGCCGGCGAAGCGGCGCACCGGGCGCCAGCAACTGCCGCTGACCTACCAGATCGTCGAGGCTCTGCGGACGCATCCGGACCGCCAGCGGTGCCGACAGGTGGTCGGCGTCGGCCAGACTTCCAGAGGCGCGAGGAGCCGCAGGTCCGGCCGAACCTCCGGATACGTCGAACAGGGCGTCGTCCGTCACGGCCACGAGACTAGATGACCGCATCCCCATCCAGCCGGGGTGGCACTCCGCCGGGACGACGAAGCCGGCACACGCAGGACCGGCGCAGAACGGGTCCCCACCGGATCAGACAGCGACGTCCTTGCCGGCCGACACCGCTTCGGCGGCCTGTTGGCTGGCTTTCGCGTCCTGCAGCGTTGGCGGCGCGGCGAAGTGGCAGGCGACGAGGCGACCACCGACACTGCGCAACGGCGGCTCGTCGCGGGCGCAGATGTCCTGTGCCTTCCAGCACCGCGTACGGAATCGGCAGCCTGACGGCGGGTCGATCGGGCTGGGGACGTCACCGAAGAGCCGGATCCGTTCCCGGCGGCCACCGATCTGCGCCTGGCGTACGTCAGGAACCGCCGACAAGAGCGCCTGGGTGTACGGATGATGCGGCTCGCCGTAGAGACGCTCCCGGTCCGCGAGCTCGACGATCTTGCCGAGATACATCACCGCCACCTGACGGCAGAAGTGGCGGACCACCGCAAGGTCGTGGGCGATGAACAGGAAGGAGATGCCGAACTCCTTCTGCAGGTTACCGAGGAGGTTCATCACCTGCGCCTGGATCGACACGTCGAGAGCGCTCACCGGCTCGTCCGCGACGATCAGCTTGGGGCGGACCGCGAGGGCCCGCGCGATCCCGATCCGCTGCCGCTGACCACCGGAGAACTCTGTCGGATAGCGGTTGTAGTGCTCGGGGTTGAGGCCGACGACCTCGAGAAGTTCCTGCACCCGGGACAGCACCTGAGCCTTGGGCACGATGCTGTGCACCCGCAGCGGCACACCGATGATCGACCCTACGGTGTGCCGCGGATTCAGCGACGAGAACGGATCCTGGAAGATGATCTGGATCTCCCTGCGGAACGGCAACACCCGCTTCTGCGACAGGCCGCCGATGTCGGTGCCCTCGAACCTGATCTCCCCGCTCGTGGGGTCGAGCAGCCGGGTGACCAGCCGCCCGGTCGTCGACTTGCCGCAGCCGGACTCGCCCACGAGACCGAGCGACTCGCCCTGGCCGAGGCTGAACGAGATCCCGTCGACGGCCTGGACCTGACCGACCACCCGGCGGACGACGCCCGTCGACCGGACGGGGAAGTGCTTGACCAGGTCCTTGACCTCGAGCAGTGTCGTGCCCGGGTGGCTGATGCTCTGTTCCGATGCCGCGCCCGTCGCCGTCTCAGTCATGGTGTGGGCTCCCTCATCCGATCCGGGGCTGGATCTCATTGACGAAGATCTCCTCCGGGTTCGGCAGATGGCATCGCACCACGTGCCCCGTACCGCGTCCACCCGGCCGGAGGTCGGGCAAGGTGTCGACGCACCGGTCGTCCGGCAGCCGCGACGGGTAGGGGCAGCGCGGATGGAAGGGACAGCCGGTCGGAAGGTTGACCAGGCTCGGTGGGGTGCCCTTGATCGGCGTGAGTGGCTGGTCGAGTTCGCCCGTGAGGTGCGGCGCGCTGGTCAGCAGACCCCAGGTGTACGGGTGCTCCGGGTGGGTCAGGATCTCCTTGCCCGCGCCGTACTCCACGCACCGACCGGCGTACATCACCAGCACGTCGTCGGCCATCTCGGCCACGACACCGAGGTCGTGGGTGATGATGATGATCGCTGATCCGAACTCCCGCTGCAGATCCTGCAGGAGGTCGAGGATCTGTGCCTGCACGGTGACGTCGAGCGCCGTCGTCGGCTCGTCGGCGATCAACAACTGGGGGTCGTTGACGAGCGCCATCGCGATCATGGCGCGCTGGCGCATGCCGCCGGAGAACTGGTGCGGATAGTCGTCGGCGCGGAGGGCCGCCTGCGGGATGCCCACGCGGTCGAGCATCTCGATCGCGCGCTTGCGCGCCACCGCCTTCGACGCCCTGTGGTGGGCGAGGTAGGCCTCCGCGATCTGGTCGCCGATCGTGAAGAACGGGTGCAGGCTCGACAACGGGTCCTGGAAGATCATCGCGGCGACATTGCCGCGGATCCGCCGCATCCGGTCGTCGTCGACGCCCACCAGGTCGGTGCCCTGCAGCCGGATGCTTCCGGTGATCTTCGTACGGCGTCGGTCGTGCAGGCCCATGATCGCCATGCTCGACACGCTCTTGCCCGAGCCGGACTCGCCGACGATGCCGAGCGTCCGGCCGAGTTCCACGCGGTAGCTCAGGTCCGTGACGGCGTTGACCACACCGTCCGGCGTCGGGAATCTGACCGTGAGATCTTCGACAGCGAGGAACGGCTCGCTGGAACCTGCGGTGGCGTTCATGCTCATCTGTGTCCCAGTCATCTCTGTGTCCCAGTCATCCGAGTCGGACTCGCGGGTCAAGGAAGCTGTAGACGACATCGATCACGATGTTGAGAGCGACGAGCAGGAACGCCGCGTACATCACCGATCCCATGATGACCGGTAGGTCTCCGCTCTCGAAGGCGTCGAGCGCCATGAGGCCGAGTCCCTGCACGTCGAAGATCCGTTCGGTGAAGATCGTGCCGGACAGCAGCGCGGCCAGGTCGAGGCCGAGGATCGTGACCACGGACGTGAGCCCTGCGCGGAGAGCGTGTTTGAAGTTGACGCGGGTGACGCTCAGCCCTTTGGCCCGGGCCGTACGTACGAAGTCCTCGCCGAGCGCCTCCACCATTGCCGCGCGGGTGTAACGCGCATAGGCGGTGGCGAACACGCCCCCGAGGACGACCCACGGTAACAACAGCCCGCTGAACCACTGCAGCGGATTCTCGGTCAGTGGCGTGTAGCCCGACCGCGGAAAGATCTCGAACTGGATGGACAGGTAGATCGCTGCGAGCAGGGCGACGAGGTAGTAGGGAAATGACGTCAGCACGAGCGACCCGCCGACGAGCGTCTTGTCCCACATGGTGCCTCGGTTGATCGCCGCCAGCGCGCCCAACGACACTCCGACGATCAGGAAGATCACCATGGCCCCGAGCGCCACGGCAAGTGTCACGGGGATGCGCTCGACGATCATGGTCGTGACCGGCTGGTCGGCACTGAACGAGTAGCCGAGGCAGGGAACCCCGCACTCCTTGACGAACCCACCGGACTGGATCTCGCGACCGGTGAAGATGCCCCCGAAGTATTCGACGAACTGCTGCGGGATCGGCTTGTCCAGCGACAGGCTCGCGCGGATGTCCGCCAGCCGTGACGGCGTGCAGTTCCGGTCGCCGCACATCTGGTACTCCGGCTTCGATGGCCCGATGAAGAACAGGATGAACGCCGCCACCATCACGACGAGGACCACCGACAGGCCCTCGAAGATCCGCCGTACCACGTATCCGAACATCGGTCTACCAACCTCGCGTCGCAGCCTAGGAGTGTGACCAGTTCTGGTGGGGGGACGAGCAGGTGCCCGTCCCCCCACCAGCGGCCATGACTTACTGCTTCACGAACAACTTCGTGTAGTCCGCTCCGCCGCCGTACGGGTCGTGGACGACGCCGCCGACCTTGGAGCCGTGCAGGATCGCATCCTTGTCGTAGTAGTCCGGGATCACCGGGACGTACTTCTCCATCAGGAGCTTGTCGAGGGCGGCCCATTCAGACGGCTGCTCGTCGAGGGGCAGCGCACCGATCCGGTCGATCTCGTCGTTGACCTCTTTTTCGTTGAGGAACGACTTGTTCGGCGCGGAACCGGGGTTGAGCTCGATCAGCCGACCGTCGAAGATCGCCGGGAACACCGTCGACCCGGACGGCCAGTCGAGGCACCAACCGGAGTAGCGGAGGTTTACCTCCGACTTGGGGTTGTCGGAGTCGGCGCGCCGCTGATCGGTCGGCATCGGGATCGCCTTCACCTTGAACCCGGCCGCCTTCAGCTTCTCCTCACGGACGGCTGACACCTGGGCCGCGATCTCGTTGTCGTTGGAGAACGTCCAGATGACCTCGAAGCCGAGGTTGCCCGACTCCTCGAGCATCTTCTTGGCCTTGACCGGGTCGCCGTCACCCTTGGCGCCGCTGCCGATGGCGTCGAAGTTCTCCCAACCCGGCGTCACCTTCGGCAGAATCGTCGTTGCCGGCTCGTAGGTGAGTGGACTGTCACCCGCCGCCTTGTGCAGGGCGTCGTGCGGCCACGCCGTCGCGAGAGCCCGGCGAACCTCCAGGGGCATCGTCCGCCCGTCGAGATAGGCGAAGAACGTGCACGTGCTGGGCCCCTTGACCAGCCGCTCCTCGGGCTCCTTGTTCTGGATCTTCGGCAGCAGCGAGGCGTCGACGTCGTCGTAGGTGAGCGCCGTCTGGTCCTGACCGTTGTCCGCGATCAACTGCTCCTGCAGCTTGATCGGGTCCTGGTTGAACTTGAAGTCGAACCGGTCGGCGTACTGGTGCCGCGCCGGGTCGGTGGCCGGGTCCCAGTGCTCGTTCTTGGTGAGGACGAGCCGCTTGCCCTTCTGGTAGCTCTCGAACTTGTAGGGCCCGGTCGCCAGGGGATGGTTGCCGTAGTTCTCCTTGGTGTCCTTGGCCTCAGGAATAGCTGTGTAGAGAGGGAACGTGAGGTAGAACGGCAGGTCGGCGAACGGCTTCGCCATCTTCAGGATGACCGTCTTGTCGTCGGGCGTCTCGACGCCGGCGTAGTCCGGGCCGCCGCCGTCAGCCTTGCTCTTGTACGGCCCCTTGTAGGTGTCGCCGTCGAGGAAGTAGGTCTGCTGGTAGGTGGGACCGCTCGGCAGTTCCTCGGTAGCGAAGGACCGCTTCACCGCGTAGGCGATGTCGGCCGATGTGACATCTGTGCCGTCTTCGAGCTTGATCCCGTCCTTCAGCGTGAACTTCCACTCGGTGAAGTCCTCGTTCGGTGTGCCCAGGTCGGTCGCCATGTCGGGGACGAGGTGGTACTTACCGTCGTCACCGAGGCTCAGCGCCGTCAGGGTCCGAGTGGTCAGCCTGAGCACCGCCAGTGCGTCGATGTAATACGCCCGCGTGGGGTCGAACGTCTCGGGAGCCTGCACCGTCAATGTCGTGAGTGTGCCGCCCTTCTGGGCACCGTCGATCTCCGGGGCCGGGCCCTTGGCGCCCGGGTCCTGGACGACCTCGAAACCGGTGCCGGGCGGCTTGGAGGACTCCTGTTCCTGATCCTGGGCCCGCTCCGACGGCGTCTCACCGCCGCCACCACATGCGGCAACGCCCAGCGCAAGGACGCCGGCCGCCGCCACAAGCTTTCTCCATCGCATAGGAATCGCTCCCTTGCCTTTCTTTCGTCGCGTCGGCCGTGCTACCGACGAGTCTTGGGGTCGAACGCGTCGCGGATCGCATCGCCCAGCAGGTTGAGGGCCAGGACGAGAACGAGAATCGCCAACGCGGGTTGCCAGAAGAAGATCGGATAGGTCTCGTAGTAGCTGATCGCGCCGTTGACTGTCCGCCCCCACGACGGCGTGGGTTCGGTGAGTCCGATGCCCAGGTAGGACAGGCCGGCCTCGTTGGCGATGAAGGTGGGCACCGCCAAGGACAGGAAGACGATGATCTGGCCGGTGAGGTTGGGCAACAGTTCGCGGAACAGGATCCATCGGGTGGGAACCCCGATCGCCCGCGCGGCCTGGATGAACTCACGCTCCCGCAGCGACAAGACCTCGGCACGGACCAGCCGGCCCAGACCGGTCCAGCCGAAGAAGGCGAAGATGGCGACCAGGGTCCACAGCCGCACCTTCGAGACCGTGGCGCCGTCGCCAGGGAACCATGACTGCACCACCGGGGCGAAGGCGATGACGACCAGCAGCAGCGGCATCGAGAGCAGGAGGTTGATGAGCCACGAGATCGCGCGGTCGACGTGACCTCCCAGGAACCCTGCCAGCATGCCCAGAGCGGTGCCGACGGCCGTGGCGATCACCGAGGCACTGACGGCCACGAGGAGCGACGGTCGCGCACCGTGAACCCAGCGGGCGAACAGATCACGCCCCAGTCGCGGTTCGATCCCGAACGGGTGCTCGGCGCTCGGGTTGACCGTCGGGAACCCGTACTCGTCGATCAGGTCCTGGTTCAGCGTGAACGGATCGGTGTGGGTGACTGCCGTGATGGCATCGGCGAAGATCGCCACCAGGGCGAAGAACAGCACCACGATCGCGCAGACGATGGCGATCTTGTCCTTACGCAGCCGTTCCAAGGCGATCCGGGTCGGCGACTTGCCGTGGAGTGCCGGACTGGCCGGGGTCGCCGCCGATCCTTGTGCACCCGCCTCGAGCAGTGTCGGGTCCGCCATTGAGTGCCTGCTTGCCTTCCTGACGTGTATTCGCTCATCACCGGTCGCAACAGGGCAACCCCATCGACTGCGACGCTTGACGATAAACGACGCGCTGGAGTCACGGCAGACGGTGCGAGATCACGATTTGTAAACTCTTGCGACTACATTGCGTACACGGGAGGTGACGCGAGATGGACGGGCCGTGACGGATGACGGGTGGCTCAGTCAGTCCTGCCCGGTTTCGCGTCGATGCCAGCTTCCCGGCGTTGGGCCGGTGTGATCGGTGCTGGCGCACCCGTCAGCGGGTCGGAGCCCGAGGCCGTCTTGGGGAACGCGATCACGTCCCTGATCGACTCGACACCGGCCAAGAGAGCACAGAGCCGGTCCAGCCCGAGAGCGATCCCGCCGTGCGGTGGTGGACCGTAGCGCAGGGCCTCGAGCAGGAAGCCGAACTGGCTCTCGGCCTCTGCCTGAGTCATCCCGATCACGTCGAAGACGCGCTGCTGCACATCCGCGCGGTGGATACGGATCGACCCGCCGCCGATCTCCATGCCGTTGAGGACGATGTCGTACGCCTGCGACAACGCCTCTCCCGGTGCCTCTTCGAACCGGTCCACCCAGTCCGCGGTCGGTGCGGTGAACGGATGGTGGATCGCCGTCCACCCGGCCTCCACTCCACTTGCTCGGTCGCCGACCCGCTCGAACATCGGTGCGTCGACAACCCAGCAGAACTCCCAACGGGAGTGGTCGATCAGGTCGCAGCGCTCCCCCACTTCCAGGCGGGTGGCGGCCAACAGGCCGAGCGCCTCGGCGCGAGAGCCGGCGGCGAAGAACACGCAGTCGCCGGGCTTGGCCCCGGCATGCGCCGCCAGGTGAGAGCGCTCGTCGTCGGAGAGGTTCTTCGCGACCGGACCGCCGAGCTCACCGTCGTCGCCGACCAGGACGTACGCAAGACCCTTGGCACCACGGGAACGGGCCCACTCCTGCCAGGCGTCCAGCTCCTTGCGCGCCTGTCCGGCACCTCCGGGCATGACGACAGCGCCGACGTGGAAGTCTTCGCCCTTGGACTGGAACACCCGGAAGGGCGTCTTGGCGAAGTAGTCGGTGAAGTCGACGAGCTCGAGTCCGAAGCGTAGGTCGGGCCGGTCGGTTCCGAACCGGCGCATCGCCTCTGCGTAGGTCATCCGCCTGATCGGCAACTCGACCTCGTGGCCGCGAATGTCCTTCCATACCTGGCTGATCACCTGCTCGGTCAGAGCGATCACGTCGTCGGCCGAGCCGAACGACATCTCCACATCGAGCTGGGTGAACTCCGGCTGCCGGTCGGCGCGGAAGTCCTCGTCACGGAAACAGCGCACGATCTGGTAATAGCGCTCGAGGCCGGCCACCATGAGCAGCTGCTTGAACAACTGCGGCGACTGCGGAAGCGCGTACCAGTGGCCCGGCTGCAGGCGTACGGGCACCAGGAAGTCTCGTGCACCTTCTGGCGTGGACCGCGTGAGGTACGGCGTCTCCACGTCGACGAAACCGTTGCGGTCCATCACGTCGCGGATCAGGTGGGCGACCCGGGACCGCATCCGCAGCACCTCGGCCATCTCCGGCCGGCGCAGGTCGAGGTACCGATAGCGCAGCCGGGTCTCTTCGTTGACCGCGCTCTGGTGGTGGTCCTCCACCGGGAACGGCAACGCCGCCGCCTCGCTCAGGACCTCGACCTCGCTCGCGACGACCTCGACCTGTCCCGTCGGCAACTGCGGGTTCTCGTTGCCGGCAGGGCGCATGCGGACCTCACCGACGACGCGCAGGCAGTACTCCTGCCGCAGGCCGTGCGCGGCCTCCTCGTCGCGGATGACGACCTGGGCGACCCCCGACACGTCGCGGAGGTCGATGAACGCCACCCCACCGTGGTCGCGCCGCCTGGCCACCCAACCCGCGAGCGTCACCGTCTGGCCGGCGTGGTCGGCGCGGAGTGTTCCGGCCTCGTGCGTACGGATCACTCCTGGGTCTCCTTCACTGTCGGTGTGGTCACGTTCTGGTCGGACACCACGTGCTGGACAAGGATCGGGACGAGTTCGCCAAGCGGTACGGACGTCTGGTCACCGGTGCCAAGGTCTTTCAGCTGGGCCGTGCCCTGCTCGAGATCCCGGTCGCCGAGGACGACGGCGTGAGACGCTCCCGAGCGCCCGGCCGCCTTCATGGCGCCCTTGAGACCCTGGCCGCCGTAGGCCGTGTCGCTGCGTACGCCCGACTGCCGGAGGTCACGGAGCAGGGTGACGGTGTGCCTGCGGGCAGCCGCGCCGAGGGCGACGACATAGACGTCGCAGCGGCCCTGGTCGCCGACGGTGAGGCCTTCGGCCTGGACCGCGAGAACGGTTCGGTCGACGCCGAGACCGAAGCCGACCCCGCCGAGGTCGGGTCCGCCGATGGTGGCGAGCAGCCCGTCGTAGCGGCCACCCCCGCCGATCGAGGACTGGGCGCCGAGATCGTCGTGGACGAACTCGAACGTCGTGCGCACGTAGTAGTCCAGCCCGCGGACGAGGCGCGGGTTGTCCTCCCACGTCACGCCGAGGTCGGCCAGCGCCGCGCGCACCTCGTCGTGGAACTCCTTGCACGCACCGCACAGGTGGTCGATGATCAGCGGCGCGTTCGTGAGCTGTGCCTGGACCGCGGAGCGCTTGTCGTCCAGCACCCGCATGGGGTTGATCTCAGCTCGCCGACGGGTGTCGTCGTCGAGGTCCAGGCCGCGTAGGAACTCCTGCAGGAGCTCGCGGTAGACCGGCCGGCACTCGCGGCAGCCGAGACTGTTGAGCTGCAGCCGGGCCCTCGACAGACCCAGCCGGCGGTGTGCCTCCGCCGCCAGCCAGATCACCTCGGCATCGAGCGCGGGATCATCGCTGCCGACGGCCTCGACGCCGACCTGGGTGTGTTGGCGGTACCGCCCGGACTGCGGCTGCTCGTAGCGGAAGTTCGGCCCGGTGTACCACACCTTGACCGGCAGCTGCCCGCGGTGCAGGCCGCGCTCCACGACGGCCCGCAGCACGCCCGCCGTGCCCTCGGGGCGCAACGTCAGCGACCGGCCGCCGCGGTCGTCGAACGTGTACATCTCCTTCGACACGACGTCGGTCGACTCGCCGACGCCGCGGACGAACAGTGCGGTGTCTTCGAACATCGGCGTCTCGACGTAGGCATAGCCGGACAGCCGTGGTGGCAGCGCCAACGTCTCGCGCACCGCGAGCCATGTCGCCGATGCGGGGGGAACGATGTCATAGGTGCCCTTCGGCGCCTGGAAACTCATGAGTGGTCTTCACCCGCTCCGTACCTGGTGGGGTTCGCGCCCAACGAGGATGGCGGCCGGGACACCTCGGGCTGGAGCCCTTGCAGATAAGGGTTGGTGCGGCGTTCCCGGCCAATGGTCGTCTGGTCTCCGTGGCCGGGTAGGACCACGATCCGGTCGTCGAGCGGCAGCACCTTGTCGGCAAGGCTGGCCAGCATCGTCGGATGGTCACCACCCGGCAGGTCGGTACGTCCGATGGACCCGGCGAAGAGCAGGTCGCCCGCGAACATCAGCTCGGGCGGCTCGTCGCCGGCGTCCATGCGTACGCCCGGATGTCGCTCGGGTGTACGCGCCCCGCTGTAGGGCGTACGGAACGTCACCGACCCGGGGGTATGGCCGGGCGTGTGGTCAACGGTGAACACGAGTCCCGCGACGTCGACGGCCATCCCGTCGGAGAGCTCGCGGACGTCGTCCGGCTCTGCGAAGGTCTCGCCGGCTCCGAGCAGCGCGCCGGCCCACTCCTGCGGCAGCCCGGCGAGCGGGTCGGCGAGCATCGGCCGGTCGGCGGGATGCACCCAGCAGACGGCCTCGTAGGTCCCGCACACCGGGGCGATCGCCCACATGTGATCGAGGTGGCCGTGGGTGAGGAGGACGGCGACGGGCTTCAGGCGGTGTTCGCGGACGACCTCCGCGACCGCGGGCGCAGCGTCCTGACCGGGGTCCACGACGACGCACTCCGCGCCGCTCGCCGTTGCCACGATGTAGCAGTTCGCGGCGAACAGTCCGGTCGGAAAACCGGCGACCAACACTGCTCAGTCCTTTGCGTGTGGGGGCTCAATTGCGACGTACGACGGTCGGGAATGACCTTGTGACCTACGATCCCTTCGGCTTCGAAGGGTACCGGCGGCGCCCCGGCGGCCGCGAACCACCTGAGGACCGCCGGCGAGCCGATCGACGCAGGAGCGGTCCGGCGACGGTGCCATCTAGACGGTGGCATCTAGACTGGCTGCCCGGCCGCAGGGCGGAGCGCTGTCGGACATCCGTACGAAGCCGGACACCACGAGCCGTCGGATACCAGTTGGATACCAGACCAGTCGGATACCGAGAGTCGGGAGACGTCCCCCGGTGGTTACGAAGAAGCAGCGGGCGCGCCAGCTCGCCCGGCAGAAGTGGGAACGTCAGCAGTCCCGCCGTGCCGAGCGGCGTAGCCGTGCCCGGCGGCGCGCCATCATCGCTGGCGCCGTGGTCGGAGTCCTCATCGTCGGCGCCGGCGGTTACGGCCTCACCCTCCTGGTCAAAGAGGACCGCCCCGCCAGCGCCGCACCCACTCCGACCACCACACCTTCGCCGGACTCCGCGTCGCCCTCCCCCTCACCGACCGAGGCCCCACGTCCGACGAAGCCGGGCGAGTGCAGCTACGTCGCTCAGGAGGGCACCGGCCAGCAGGCCGTCGGGCTCCCCGCCGCGAAGGCCCCGGTGAAGGACGCCGTCGCCACCATCACCACCAATCTCGGGACGATCGAGGCGGACCTGTTCGGCGAGGCCGCCGCCTGCGCGGTCAACTCCTTCCGCCATCTCGCCACCAAGAACGCCTTCGACGACACCACCTGCACCGGCCTCGCCGTGGCGCCCGCACCGGCGCGCTTCCTCGAGTGCGGCGACGTCACGGGATCTGGTGCCGGCGGGCCGGGCTACATCTTCGGCAACGAGAACGACGACAAGCGGAGCATCGAACCCGGCTGGCTCGTCATGACCGGCGGCGAAAACCGCAATGGCAGTCGGTTCGGGATCACCTATGGTGACACCTCGAGGTTCGAGCAACCGGTGACGGTGTTCGGGAAGGTGAGTACCGGGCTCGACCTCGTGAGCAAGGCTGCGCGAGGTGGTCTGGCCCCCAACTCGGGGACACAGGGGGTCGGCAGGCCGGCAACATCGGTCATCATTTTAGATGTCAAGGTCACGACGACGTGATCTCCGACCAGGAGCGAGCAGTGAGCGGAACGGCAGAGGACCCCTGGGGCAGGGTGGCAGACGACGGCACCGTCTACGTCCGCACCGAATCCGGCGAGCGCGCCGTCGGGTCCTGGCACGTGGGCGACCCTGAGGGTGCGCTCGCGTTCTTCCGGCGCAAGTACGACGCTCTCGCCCTTGAGGTCGGACTCCTCGCATCTCGGGTCGAAAGCGGCATCCTGGCACCTGACGAAGCCCAGAGTGCTCTCCGGCGTGAACGCCGCAACCTGGCCGATGCCGCGGTCGTCGGCGACCTCGGCGCGCTCGCCACCCGCCTCGACGCGCTCGAGGCGGTCATCGCCGAACGCCGTACCCAACGCAAGGCCGAGCGCAAGCGGCACGTCGAGGAGGCCAAGCGGGTCAAGTCGGATATCGCCGAGGAGGCCGAGAAGCTCGCGGCGGGCTCTGACTGGCGGCACGGCGTCGGCCGGTTCCGTGAGCTGCTCGACCAGTGGAAGGCCCTGCCGCGGCTCGACAAGCCCACCGACGACGAGCTGTGGCGCCGCTTCTCCAGCGCCCGCACCGCCTACACCCGGCACCGCAAGCAGCACTTCACCGAACTCAACGCCCGCCGCGAGGACTCCCGCCAGGTCAAGGAGGAACTCGCCGCTGAAGCCGAGTCGCTCGCCGACTCGACCGACTGGGGGCGCGTCAGCGCCCGCTACCGGGAGCTCATGCGGCGCTGGAAGGCCGCCGGACCAGCACCCCGCGACGTCGAGGACCAGCTGTGGAAGCGGTTCCGGGCCGCGCAGGACCGGTTCTTCACCGCCCGCAACACCACCTTCGCCGAGCAGGAAGCGGAGTTCGAAACCAACCTGACGCAGAAGGAAGCCCTCCTCACCGAGGCCGAGGCGCTCCTTCCGGTGCGGGACCAGCGCAACGCGCGTGAGGCCTACCGCGACATCCTGGCCCGCTGGGACCGGATCGGCCGCGTGCCTCGCGCGTCCGTGCGGACGGTCGAAGGTCGGTTGCGCAAGGTCGAGGAGGCGATCCAGGCCGCCGAGGTCAAGGAGTGGCGGCGGACCAACCCCGAGACCCGGGCCCGGGCCAACGACACCCTGAGCCAGCTCCGTTCCTCCATCGCCGACCTCGAACGCACCGTGGAAGAACACCGCGCCAAAGGGGACTCCCAGGGGCAGCGTCAAGCCGAGGAAGCCCTCGACGCCCGCCGCGCCTGGCTGGCCGAAGTAGAGAAGACGCTCGACGAGTTCTCCCCCTGAGCGGCGACTCGCGCCCGCCTGGCTGCGTTCTCCTCCTCGCCGATACGAACCCAGTATCGGCTTCGTCGTCCGCATTGCCAGCCGGGCGCGAGATGCCGCTCAGCTAGCTGACTAGTTCGTCACGCGGTAGGCGTCGAAGACGCCGTCGACGCCGCGGACCGCGCGCAGGACGTGGCCCATGTGCTTCGGGTCGCCCATCTCGAAGGTGAAGCGGCTCTTCGCTACCCGGTCCCGGGTGGTGGTCACCGACGCCGACAGGATGTTGACGTGCTGGTCGGAGAGCACCCGGGTGATGTCACTGAGCAACCTCGCCCGGTCGAGCGCCTCGACCTGAATCTGCACGAGGAACAGGCTCTGCGCGGTCGGCGCCCAGTCGACGTCGAGCATCCGGTCAGGCTGCGCCGTGAGGTGGTCGATGTTGACGCAGTCCTTGCGGTGGACCGACACGCCTGCGCCGCGGGTGACGAAACCGACGATCGCGTCGCCCGGCACCGGAGTGCAGCACTTGGCGAGCTTGATCCAGACGTCGGTCACGCCGCGCACCACGACGCCGGAGTCGCCGCGTGGCATGCGTTCGCGCCGGGCCGTCTCGATCGCGAGCGTGACGCCTTCGGAGACGTCCTCTGCTTCCTCCTCCGCTCCCCCGATGATCTGGACGAGCCGGCGTACGACGGCCTGGGCGGTGACGTTGCCCTCACCGACGGCCGCGTACAGCGACGAGACATCGGAGTGGCGCAGCAGATCCTGAGCGACGGCGGCGAGGGCCTCGTGCGTCAGCATCCGCTGCAGGGGCAGGCCTTCCTTGCGGACCATCCGGGCCAGGAGGTCCTTGCCCTGGTCGATCGCCTCCTCGCGACGTTCCTTGGTGAACCAGTGCCGGATCTTGTTGCGCGCCCGCGGACTCTTGACGAACGTCAGCCAGTCGTGGCTCGGAGCGGCGCCCTGTGCCTTGGAGGTGAAGACCTCCACCAGGTCGCCGTTCTCGAGCTGGCTCTCGAGCGGCACGAGACGTCCGTTGACCCGGGCACCGATGCACCGGTGTCCGACCTCGGTGTGGATGGCGTAGGCGAAGTCGACCGGTGTGGAGCCGGCGGGTAGGGCAATCACGTCGCCGCGCGGGGTGAAGACGTAGACCTGGGTCGACTTCATCTCGAAGCGCAGCGACTCGAGGAACTCGCCCGGGTCCTCGGTCTCGCGCTGCCAGTCGAGCAGCTGCCGCAGCCACGCCATGTCGTTGGGGCCGGCGGGCTTGTCGGTCTCACGGGCGGCGCTGGTGTCCTCCTTGTACTTCCAGTGCGCCGCGACACCGTACTCAGCACGACGGTGCATGGAGAACGTGCGGATCTGCATCTCGACCGGCTTGCCGTCGGGACCCATCACCGAGGTGTGCAACGACTGGTACATGTTGAACTTCGGCATCGCGATGTAGTCCTTGAACCGCCCGGGCACGGGGTTCCAGCGGGCGTGGATGACGCCGAGTGCCGCGTAGCAGTCGCGCACCGAGTCGGTCAGGACCCGGATGCCCACGAGGTCGTAGATGTCGCCGAACTCGCGGCCGCGCACGATCATCTTCTGGTAGATCGAGTAGTAGTGCTTTGGTCGGCCGGTGACGGTGGCCTTGATCTTGGCGCCGCGAAGGTCGCCCTGCACCTGGTCGATCACCTTCGCGAGGTACTCGTCGCGCGACGGCGCCCGCTCGGCCACCAACCGGACGATCTCGTCGTAGAGCTTCGGGTGCAAGGTGGCGAACGACAGGTCCTCGATCTCCCACTTGAGCGTGTTCATACCGAGGCGGTGCGCGAGGGATGCGTAGATTTCCAGCGTCTCCCGCGCGGTCCGTTCCTGCTTCGCCTGCGAGAGATAGCGCAGAGTCCGCATGTTGTGCAGGCGGTCGGCGAGCTTGATGACGAGGACGCGAATGTCCTTTGCCATCGCGATGACCATCTTCCGGATGGTCTCGGCCTGCGCGTATTCGCCGTACTTCACCTTGTCGAGCTTGGTGACACCGTCGACGAGCATCGCGATCTCGTCGCCGAAGTCCTTTCGAAGATCCTCGAGACTGTAAGGCGTGTCCTCCACCGTGTCGTGCAGAAGCGCCGCACACAGGGTGGGTGGCGTCATGCCGAGCTCGGCAAGGATTGTCGCCACGGCGACCGGATGGGTGATGTACGGGTCACCGCTCTTGCGGGACTGCCCCCGGTGCCACTTCTCCGCGGTGCGGAACGCCTTCTCGATCAGCGCCAGGTCGGCCTTGGGGTGGGTCGTACGAACGATTCGAAACAACGGCTCCAGGACCGGGTTGCCCTGGGGGGAACGTCCGAGTCGGGCCAGTCGTTCTCGCATGCGACGGGACGAACCGGAAAATGGGCCGCCCAGGCCCTGGACCGACCCTCGTCGACCGCCGCCGCCACGCTGCTGGTCCTGCTCGGTGGTGCTGGCCGGCTCGCTGGAGTCGGGGAGGGAGACCGTCGCGGTAGCCGGGGCGCCGTTGCTGGACGCGCCTGCAGAGCGTCGCGGCGGGCGGTCAGTATCACCGCGCGCCGACGCGGGCGGGATCGTCTCCTCAGCCACAGCGCTCCCTCCGGGGCGGCAAGACACCAGTTTACGGGCACCGGCTCAGGATCCGAGCGTCACCGTCCACAAGATGACCGCTCCGGCGTGTCTCGCAAGTGCCGCCGGCCACACGGTCGGCCTGGGTGGTGGCACCTCCGGGCCGGGCAGATCGGACAGACCGCACCCCGGATTCGGCTGGTCGCGGCCAGGGGCCAGGCACGTCGCGGGGAGCACCTGCAACTACGGGGTGCTCCTACACCGCCAACAGCGAATGGACACTGAGTTCGCCGAGTCGCGCGCGGGCATCGAGGGCGGTGATTTCGAGGAGGACGGAGGCGCCCACCACGACGCCACCAGCAGCGCGGATCAGCTGGCCGGCCGCCTCCACCGTGCCACCGGTCGCGAGCACGTCGTCGATGAGGAGAACCCGCTCGCCCTGCGTGAATGCGTCCTGGTGCACCTCGAGCGTCTCTTCACCGTATTCGAGGTCGTACGCCTGCGTATGGGTGGCAGCGGGAAGTTTGCCCAGTTTGCGGACCGGGACGAAGCCGACGTCCAGGGCCAGCGCGACCGGCGCGGCCAGGATGAAACCGCGTGCCTCGATGCCCACCACCTTGTCGACCCGGGGCTGGTGGTTCCGCCACGGTGCGCAGAGCGCCTCGATGACCTGGGCGAAGGCGGTGGCGTCGGCGAGGAGTGGCGTGATGTCCTTGAAGAGGATGCCTGGCTGGGGATAGTCGGGGATGTCGCGAATGTGGTGGCGGACGAGGTCTCCGATGGTGTGGAGGTCATTCATCGGCCTCGTCCCTTCGATCGTCGGGCCGACCGGCTGCGTCGTTGTGGCTGGGCTCGACCGGCCGCGACCGCCACCGAACCTCTCGCCTGCGTCGGCTGGGTCAGTTGGGCGGCCACGAGTGGCGAAGACCCCGTCGGGTCACCGTCGCCTGCCGTGGTGACCACGACCGGCGCGCCCAGCTGCTTCCCACCCGGCCGGCGACGCTGCTCAGCACGCCTCGAGAGTGCGCGCATCGCGGGTTCCCGCTCCTTCAGGTCACACAGCAAAGGCGTCGCGATGAAGATCGAGGAGTACGTGCCGGCCGCGATGCCGATGAAGAGGGCCAGGGCAAGGTCCTTCAGCGTGCCTGCCCCCAGCAGCCCGGCGCCGACGAACAGGATGCCGGCGACCGGGAGCAGCGCGATGACCGACGTGTTGATCGAACGCACCAACGTCTGGTTGACGGCGAGGTTCGCCGCCTCGCTGTAGGTCGACCGGGCTGACGCGACGAGGCCGCGGGTGTTCTCACGTACCTTGTCGAACACGACCACGGTGTCGTAGAGGGAGTAGCCGAGGATCGTCAGGAGGCCGATCACGGTCGCTGGTGTCACGTCGAAACCGACCAGAGCGTAGATGCCGACGGTGATCACCACGTCGTGCAGCAGCGCGACGAGCCCCGAGATCGACATCCGCCACTCGCGGAAGTAGCCCCAGATCACCACCATCACGAGGCAGAGGAAGACCGCAAGGCTGATGAGCGCCTTGTCGGTGATCTGCCCGCCCCATGTGGGACCGATGCTGGAGTACGCCACGTCGGCGGCCGGAACGTCGAGGGACTCGCCGATCGCCTTGCGTACCGTCGAGATGTCGGCGTTGGTCAGCGGCGGGGTCTCGACGCGGATCTGCCTGTCGCCGACAGCGGTGATGATCGGTTCCGAGGCGCCGGTGACCTCCACATCCGCGACGGCCTCACGCACGGGAGCGATGGCGACCCCTGCCGATCCGGAGGAGACCGGCGCCTGGAAGTCGACGCCACCCCGGAACTCGATCGAGAAGTTCAGCCCGCGGAGCAGGACCGCGCCGATGGCGAGCAGGGTGAGTACGACCGATATGAGGTACCACCACCGCCGGCGCCCGATGAAGCCGATCGAGACCTCACCGGTGTAGAGGCGGTGGCCGAGCGTTCCTAGGCGCGACATGTCACGCCTCCTTCGGCACGACGCGTCTGGAGGCACCGGCGCGGTACCTGCCCGCCGAGACTCCGAGGTGCGCCGGATCGAGCCCGGACCACCGATGACCTTCTCCGAAGAACCGGGTCCGGGCCAGGAGTGTGAGTAACGGCTTGGTGAAGGCGAAGACCACCACCAGGTCGACCAACGTGGTGAGGCCCAGGGCATAGGCGAAGCCCCGGACGTTGCCGATCGACAGCGTGTACAGGACGATCGCCGCCAGCAGGGACACCGAGTCCGCCGCCAGGATCGTCCGGCGGGCGCGCAGCCATCCGGCCTCGACCGCGGTGCGCAGGCTCCTACCGTCGCGAACCTCGTCGCGGAGGCGTTCGAAGAACACCACGAACGAGTCCGCCGTGATGCCGATCGCCACGATCAGGCCCGCGATGCCGGCCAGGGTGAGAGTGAAGCCCTGGCCGGACCCGAGCAGAACGACGGCGATGTAGGTCATCCCGCCCGCGACGGCAAGGGACAGGACGACAACCAGTCCGAGACCGCGGTAGTAGAAGAACGAGTACAACACCACCAGGCCGAGCCCGATCAACCCGGCGATCAGACCACCGACGAGCTGGTCGCTCCCAAGAGTCGGCGACACCGCGGAGACCTGGCTGGTCTCGAACGACAGTGGCAGGGCGCCGTACTTGAGGACGTTGGCGAGATCGGTGGCCTCCTGCTGGCTGAAGCTACCGGTGATGCTGGCCTGGCCATCGGTGATCGGCTGGACGATCCGGGGGTATGACACGACTTTCCCGTCGAGGACGATCGCGAACTGGTTCAGCGGCTCGGTGAGGTTGACCATCTGGCTGCTGGCCTGGGCGAACTTCTTCGGACCGTCGCCCTTGAGCTTCAGCCCGACCTCCCAGGTGGGCTGGGACTGCGGGAGCTGGGCCGTCGCGTCAGCGATCTCCGTGCCAAGCACCAGGGCCGGTCCGAGGACGAACTTCGCCCGATCCTCCCGGTCGCAGGCGAGCAGCGGAGTCCCGGGGTTGTCCTTGGCCGGTTTGTAGTCCTCGCAGTGGAACGCCAGGAGGGCGGACTGCTGCTCGGAGGTGGGACCGGTCGTGGACACCTGGGTCTCGTTCGTGCCCGGCGGTGCCGGTGCCGGCGTCGTGGGCTCATCCGGCTCAGCCGGATCGGTCGGCGTCACCGTCGGACTGGGCGTCGGCTTCAGGATCGGGGCGATTCGCGGCGCTGCCCGGCTGCGGTTGGCCCCCGAAGGGCTGGGTGTCGGCGTGGCACCTACCGTGGCCGAGGCGGACGGGCTGGGCGAGGCGGACGGGCTGGGTGACGCCCTCGGTTCCGGCGCCTCCACGCCCGCCGCCTGGACGGCGAGGACCTGGCGGAAGCGCAGCTCGGCTGTCGATCCCACCAAGGCGACGATCTCGTCCTGCCCTACGCCGGGGACCTCGACGATGATGTGGTCACTGCCTTGGGTGGTGACCTCCGCCTCGGCGATGGCACCGACGCGGTTGCGAATGATGTCGACGGCCTCGTTCAGCTTCTCCGGCGTCACCGAGCCCTGGCCCGCGGTCGGCCGCGCCGTCAACGTGATCGAGGTGCCGCCACGCAGGTCAAGTCCGAGCCGGGGCGTCCACACCCCGAGCAGCGCCATCGTCGCGACACCCACGACCAGGGCGAGTGTCACGACACCGACCGCTCGCCACGGGTGCGGCCTCCTGGTTGCCACCTCGGCTCCCCGTCCCCCGAGACCTCAGGACTCCTTGATCGGCCCCTCTGGCGTCGACGAGCTTCCACTCCCCTTGGCGGGGTCCTCCGACGTCGACTCCGCATCGGCGGTGGAGTCGCCGTCGGTGGGCGAATCCATGATCCGGACGATCGCCTGCCGGACGTGACGGGCGTAGACACCGGGTGCGATCTCGAGGACCACGGCGTCGGCTTCGACCGAGTGGACGGTCGCGAGCAGCCCAGCGCCGGTCATCACCTGCTGCCCGGGCTGGACCTTCTGCTGCATCTCGGCGGTCTCGCGCTGGCGCTTGCGTTGTGGCCTGATCGCGACGACCCAGAACAACACCAGCAACAACACCGGAAGCAGCAGTGCCCAGACGTTGGCGCCGCCGGCGGCGGAACTGAGGAGCATGAGGTCGTTCCTTCCCTGGCACCCTCACGCAGGGCACCTCTCGTGGGTGTGACCACGGCCGTGGCCCCACGGCCATCGGCGGAGTCTAGACGACCGAACGCGGCTCTATGTCGAGTCGTCGCCCGGGTCGTCGTCGAACAGGCTCGGCGTCTGTCCGAACGCCGAGTCAGCCGGCACCGCGAGGCCGATCTGGCGCCACGCCGCGGGAGTTGCCACCCGGCCGCGTTGGGTGCGGGCAAGATAGCCGTTGCGGACGAGGAACGGCTCGGCGACCTCCTCGACCGTCTCACGCTCCTCACCGACCGCGACCGCAAGGGTCGACAGGCCCACCGGCCCGCCGCCGAACCGTCGGCACAGGGCGTCGAGGACGGCCCGGTCGAGCCGGTCCAGTCCGTCCTCGTCCACTTCGTACAGCGTGAGGGCGGTCCGGGCGACGTCGTGGCGGACGACACCGTCCGCACGGACCTGGGCGTAGTCACGGACCCGGCGGAGCAGCCGGTTGGCGATCCGGGGCGTGCCCCGGGACCGGCTGGCGATCTCGTGCGCGCCGTCGTCGGCGACGGGGACGTCGAGCAGCTGCGCGGACCGGGTGACGATCTCCTCCAGCTCGGCCACTTCGTAGTAGTCCAGGTGCCCGGTGAAGCCGAACCGGTCGCGCAGTGGACCGGGTAGCAGACCCGACCGGGTGGTGGCACCCACCAGCGTGAACGGCGGGATCTCCAGCGGGATCGCGGTCGCGCCAGGTCCCTTGCCGACCACGACGTCAACCCGGAAGTCCTCCATCGCCATGTAGAGCATCTCCTCGGCGGGACGGCTCATCCGGTGGATCTCGTCGAGGAACAGCACCTCGCCCTCGGCAAGGGAGGACAGGATGGCGGCGAGGTCGCCGGCGTGCTGGATCGCGGGCCCGCTGGTGATCCGGAGCGGCGCGCTGAGCTCGGCCGCGATGATCATCGCCAAGGTCGTCTTCCCCAGCCCTGGTGGGCCCGAGAGCAGCACGTGGTCCGGTGGCCGGCCGCGACTGCGTGCGGCTTCCAACACCAGCCCCAGCTGGTCCTTGACCCGGGACTGCCCGATCAGCTCCTCGAGCGTGCGCGGCCGGAGCGCGGCTTCGACCGTCGTCTCGTCGACGCGGGCGTCCGCTTCGACGAGAGAGCGCCCACCTGGACGCTCGCCGCCCACGTGATCGCCGTTGTCGGCGTACGAGGTCATCGATCAGCTCCCCGGCAGAGGCTTTTCCCACGGCATGTCATGCCCGGGAGAGCGTACGAAGGGCGGCGCGGAGCAGGCTCGCCACCTCCGGCGCCGCGCCTGTCTCGGCCTGTTCCTGCGCCAGGGGTTCCACCGCGTCGAGTGCGGTCTCTGCCTCCCGCGTCGACCAGCCAAGGCCGAGCAGTGCACCGCGTACCTGGACCCGCCATGCGGCGGTGCCGCCGGCGGCGGTCGGCACGGGAGTTCCGTTCGCCGCGACACCCGTACCGGCAGTGGGTGCGCCGAGACGGTCCTTGAGCTCCAACACGATGCGCTGGGCCCCCTTCTTGCCGATCCCGGGAACCTTGGTCAGCGCCACCAGATCCTCGCGGGCGACCGCGCGACGCAGGTCGTCGGGCCGGTGCACGGCGAGCATGGCCTGCGCGAGCCTTGGCCCCACACCGCTGGCGGTCTGCAGGAGCTCGAAGACCATGCGTTCGTCGTCGTCGGCGAAGCCGTAGAGCGTGAGCGACTCCTCCCGGACGACCAGACTGGTCGGGACGCTCGCGGTCGCGTCCACCCGCAGGTCGGCCAGCGTGCCCGGTGTCGCACGGATCTCTATCCCGATGCCGCCGACATCGACGACGGCGGAGTCGAGTCCGACAGATGCGACCTTGCCTCGTACGAATGCGATCATCGAGGACCCTTCCGGTGCGGCTCGCCGGCACCTTCGGCGGACTGTGTGGGCTGAACGGTCTTCGTGGACACGGCAGCGGCAGTGTGCCAGCGGGCGCCGACAGCCTCCCGCGCGGCGACGACCGGCGGGCGGCCACGACCCACCGGGCCGCGGCGGTTCTGGCTCCGCCCCGCCGCGGCCTGCCGGGCGGCCTCGATCCGGGCGGCGGCAGGGCCACGCCACAGGTGGCAGATCGCGAGCGCCAGGGCATCGGCCGCGTCGGCCGGGCGGGGCTTGGCGGGAAGGGACAGGATCCGGGTCACCATGTGGGTTACCTGTTCCTTACCGGCGCGGCCGTTGCCGGTGACCGCCGCCTTCACCTCGCTGGGCGTGTGGAGGGCCACCGGGATGCCACGTCGCGCCGCCGCGGTCAGGATGACGCCACTCACCTGGGCAGTGCCCATCACCGTGCGGACGTTGTGCTGGCTGAAGACCCGTTCGAGCGCCACGGCATCGGGTGTGTGCTCGTCGAGCCAGCTGGCGACCACGCGCTCGACCTCGAGCAGCCGGCCGCCCAGGGCGAGGTCGGGATGGGTCCGCACGACATCGACCGCCAGCAGGCCCAGCCGGCGTGGGTGCTCGCTCTCCACCAGTCCGAGGCCGCAGCGGGTGAGGCCGGGATCGATTCCGAGCACGCGCACTGGTCCTGGACCCTCCGCCTCACCTGCCGCCGAACGTCTGTTCGGGAGGCTATCGGGCCCGCGGCCACGAGGACGTGGCGACGCGCCGGCCGGCCCCGGATCCGCGGGCGACGCCGGCGGGCCCCGGATCCGCGGGTGACGCCGGCAGGCTCAGGATCCGCGGGTGACGCCGGCGGGCTCAGGATCGGCGGGTGGCGCCGGCGGGCTCAGCCAGGCCAGTCGAGCCGGGGCAGCGGCCCCTGTTCCAACGGCCACCACTGGATGAGTTCGGTACTGGCAACCGTGGCGAGGACCAGAGCCAAGACCGCGAGCACCGCCCCGGCCACGACGGAAACCCAGCGGCGACGGAGTACGGCGGAGAGGATCCGCTGGCTCCCATGCTGGACGCCCTCACCTTCGACACCCCACCAGGCCAGCGCCGCGACGACGAGCCCGATGCCACCGGCCACCAGGTCCCAGCGGGGCGTGATCGCACCCGCGTAGAAGAACAGGACCACGACGCCGACGAGGATGCCCGCACCGGTGACGGCAATCGGCAGGGTCAGCGCAGTGACCAGAACCGAACGCACGAAGTGCCACGGAAGCGCGGCGCCGACCGCCACCGAGTCGAGTCCGCGACGCCCCCTGGTCGAGCGCCGCCGCCGGAGGAAGCGGGCCGACCGGTCGACCGTACGGCTGACCACCAGCCAGCCGGTCAACGCCCCGGCCGCAATGAGTGGCACGACGGCGGCCAGGGTCGCGAGGACGGCGAACGCGAGCGTGGTCACGACCCGGTGGGGTCTGACCGGCCCGTGATAGACCGGCCAGGAGGGTTCGGGGGTGCGTTCCTCGGTGTCGGCGGCCTCGCCGTCGTCGGTGTACGGCTCTGCCGAGTCGGCGCCGGAGTCGTACCTGTCGTCGTACCCGTCGTATCCGTCGGCGTGGTCATCGCCCGCGGGCGCGTACCTGTCGTCGGTGTAGGCGTCGAGCGGAGGGGCTTCGGACGCGGCGCCGGTCATGGGTGTGGTCGATCCGTTGCCCAGGTGCGTGTCGGGGATGCCTGAAGCCGGTGCCTGCGACAGAGCGACGGTCCGGTCCGGCGGCGGCTCGCCGGTCTCGAGCCAGCGCAGGAGTGTCGGTGCGCTGGGACGCTCGGCAGGGTCCTTGGCGAAACAGAGTTCGAGAACCGGAAACAGCCAGTCTGGGCAGCCGTCGAGGTCCGGACCTTCGTGCAGGACTCGATAGGCCACCGCCTCCAGTGGCCCCTTGCCGAACGGTGAGCGTCCAGTCGCGGCGTAGGCCACGGTCGCGGCCCAGGAGTGGATGTCCGCGGCCGCCGTGATCTCGGAACCGTGCAGGATCTCCGGCGCGACATAGCCGGGGGTTCCGTAGACCAGACCAGGCACGGTCATGCGGGTGTCGTCGGCGATCTGCGCGATGCCGAAGTCGATGACGACCGCGATTCCGTCATCGAGGAGGACGTTGCCGGGCTTGAGGTCCCGGTGGACGACATCGGCGCCGTGGATCGAGCAGAGCGCGTCGGCGAGGTCACCGGCGAGGTCGGCGAGGTCGGCTCCGTCGAGCGGTCCGTCCCGCTCCACCACCTCGTGCAGGGGTGGTCCGGCGACGAAGTCGGTGACGAGGTACGGCGTGGCAGCCGCGACGTCGGCGTCGAGGACCTGGGCGACGTGGCGGCCCCGGACGCGTGCGAGCACCTGCGCCTCGCGGGCGAACCGCGCCCGCGACTCGCTGTCGCCGGCAACGTGCGGGCGGAGCAGCTTGATCGCGACGACCCGCCCGTCGGTGTCGGTGGCGCGATGGACGACGCCCATCCCGCCCTCGCCGATCCGTTCACGCAGCAGGTAGCCGTCGAGCCGCGTGAACTCGACAGTGGACGCGTCGTCGGTCAGGTCCCGCTGCACGCAAACACGGTAACCGGCCCGCGACGGCTATGTCCGGCGCACGCCACGCCACGCTGATGGCGAGTCGCCAATGCCCGAGTCCGGCGAACCACGCGAACCCGTCGCTAGCCGACCTTCTCCATGATGTCGTCGGACACGTCGAAGTTGGCGTAGACGTTCTGCACGTCGTCGCAGTCCTCGAGCGCCTCGACGAGCCGGAACACCTTGGGCGCGGTGTCCTCGTCGAGCGGAACGGTCACACTCGGGACAAAGCTCGCTTCGGCGGATTCGTAGTCGATACCGGCGTCCTGCAGGGCCGTGCGGACCGCCACCAGGTCCGACGGCTCGGAGATCACCTCGAACGCCTCGCCGAGGTCGTTGACCTCCTCGGCACCGGCGTCGAGCACGGCGAGGAGTACGTCGTCCTCGGTGAGCGCCTTGCCGTCCTGTTCACGCGGGAGGACGATGACGCCGCGCCGGCTGAACATGTACGACACACTGCCCGCGTCGGCCATCGAGCCGCCGTTGCGCGTGGTGGCGGTGCGGACCTCGCCCGCCGCCCGGTTGCGGTTGTCGGTGAGGCACTCGATCAGGATGGCGACGCCGGCGGGTCCGTACCCTTCGTACATGATCGTCTGATAGTCGGCACCGCCGCCCTCCAGACCCGAGCCACGCTTGACCGCACGGTCGATGTTGTCGTTGGGGACCGAGGACTTCTTGGCCTTCTGGATGGCGTCGAAGAGGGTCGGGTTGCCGGCCGGATCGCCGCCGCCGACCCTCGCTGCGACCTCGACGTTCTTGATCAGCTTCGCGAAGAGCTTGCCCCGCTTGGCGTCGATCACGGCCTTCTTGTGCTTCGTGGTTGCCCACTTGGAATGACCGGACATGGCGGGTAGGCCTCCTTCACGCCGAAGACGCGGTGGTCAGCTCGACAAAGTATCGGTGGACGCGGTCGTCGCCGGTCAGCTCCGGATGGAAGGCCGTCGCGAGCAGGTGACCCTGGCGGACCGCGACGATCCTACCCAGGGCGGGGCCGGAGGCGACCCGGGCGAGTACCTGGCAGCTCGGGCCGACGCTCTCGACCCAGGGCGCGCGGATGAACACGGCATGGAACGCACCGTCCAGATCTGCGAACTCCACGTCCGCCTCGAACGAGTCGACCTGCCGGCCGAAGGCGTTCCTTCGTACGGTCATGTCGATCCCGCCGACGGTCTCCTGGCCGGGCGCGCCGTCGCGGATCCGGTCGGCGAGCAGGATCATGCCCGCGCAGGTGCCGAAGACCGGCATGCCCGCAGCGATCCGCTTGCGCAGCGGCTCCAGCAGCTCGAACGTCGCCGCCAGCTTGATCATCGTGGTCGACTCGCCGCCCGGGATGACGAGCCCGTCCACGGCCAGGAGCTCCTGGGGACGGCGTACGTCGACGGTCTCCGCGCCGTGCGCCGAGAGGATCCGATGGTGCTCGCGGACATCGCCCTGGAGGGCGAAGACGCCGATGACCGGTGTGCTGACCACTCGTCAACCCTACGGGGCGGAGGTCACCAGCCCCGGGTCGCGAGGCGGGCGCTCTCGGGCAGTTCCGCGACGTTGATGCCCACCATCGCCTCGCCGAGGCCCCGGGACACCTTGGCGATCACGTCGGGGTCGTCGTAGAAGGTCGTCGCCTGCACGATGGCCGCGGCGCGCTTGGCCGGGTCACCGGACTTGAAGATTCCGGAGCCGACGAAGACACCCTCGGCGCCGAGCTGGCGCATCATCGCCGCGTCGGCCGGCGTGGCGATCCCGCCCGCGGTGAAGAGGACGACCGGCAGCTTGCCGAGGCCAGCTACCTCCTTGACCAGTTCGTACGGTGCCCGCAGGTCCTTCGCCGCGGCGAAGAGCTCCTCCTCGCCGAGGGTCGTGAGCCGGCGGATCTCGCCGCGGATCTGGCGCATGTGCCGGGTGGCCTCGACCACGTTGCCGGTGCCGGCCTCACCCTTGGAGCGGATCATCGCCGCGCCTTCGGACAGCCGCCGCAACGCCTCGCCAAGGTTGGTGGCGCCGCAGACGAACGGCACGGTGAACGCCCACTTGTCGATGTGGTGCGTCTCGTCGGCCGGGGTGAGCACCTCGGACTCGTCGATGTAGTCGACGCCGATCGCCTGGAGCAACTGGGCCTCGACGAAATGCCCGATCCGTGCCTTGGCCATGACCGGGATGGAAACGGCGCTCACGATCCCGTCGATCATGTCGGGGTCGCTCATCCGGGCCACGCCCCCCTGTGCGCGGATGTCGGCCGGTACGCGTTCGAGGGCCATGACGGCCACCGCCCCTGCGTCTTCGGCGATCTTGGCCTGCTCGGGGGTGACGACGTCCATGATCACGCCGCCCTTGAGCATCTCCGCCATGCCACGTTTGACCCGGGCCGTTCCGGTGACCGGACCGTGGCCGTTGCCGGCGGGTGCGCCGGGGCCTGTGGCGTCGCTGGTCGTCGGGGTGGGCGGGGGGAACTGGGATTCGGTCACGGTCTACCTCGAAGCTGGAAAGCGGTACGAACGGCACCCCCATCGTAGAGCCCCGACTGGCACCATGTTCCATAGCCAGTTCGAGCCGAGTGGCTTCCTCAGACCGGGAGGCCAGCGGGGGCGGTCGTGTCCAACTCGACGGTTTCGGGCATGGCCGCCCGCCCGGCGAGCCGGAACCATCGGACCCGCCAGCGGCTGCGGAGCGCCCGAGTGGTCGCCACGGTGTCGTTGTGAAAACGGCGGGCCATATCCACCCGCCGGCACGCCGCGCCCAGCTCCGCCAGCAACTCCCCCGCGCCGGGCTGTCCGGCGAGCTCGCGGGTGCCCTCGGACTCCGGGAACGCCGCGACGAGCGCTTTGGAAAGGTCCGACTCCCGCGCCTCACGGTCCTCCTCCCCGCTCGCGCGGGCGCGGTGCGCGGCGTCGGCCACCAGCAGCGAGGTCGCCGGATCGAGCATCCCCGAGGTGGCGACCTCCAGCGCGACGGCCGAACGGCGGAACAGCTGCGCGTCCAGGGCCGCCCGAGCGGCGTCGAGTCGGGTGTGCAGCCGGTCGACGCGGCCAGCGGTCCAGGAGAGGTAGACCCCGATGACCGCGACGACGATGACGGCGACGTACGGCCAGTTCATCGCGCCTCGCTCACGCCGGCAGGACCCTCCGCGACCATTTCGTACACGGCGAGGATCTCCTTCGCGACACTGCTCCAGTCGTAGCGGCGGACCGCGAGCCGGGCGGCGGCCCGCAGCCGGTCCCGCTCGGCCGCGTCGCCCAGCAGCGTAAGGGCCTCCCTCGCGAGGGCAGGGGCGTCACCCACGTCGAAGAGCCGGCCCAGGTCCCCGCCCTCGACCACCAGGCGGAACGCGTCGAGATCGCTGGCGAGCACGGGTGCGCCCGCGGCCATGGCCTCCACCAGGACGATGCCGAACGACTCGCCGCCGGTCTGCGGCGCTACGTAGACGTCGGAGCTGGCGAACATCTCCGCCTTCTCGGGGTCGTCGACCATGCCGAGGAACGTCACCGCGTCCCGGCACTCGGGCGGGAGCGTCCCCCGAGCTTCGTCGACATCACCGCGGCCGGCGACGAGCAAGCGCACGCCCGGTCGTTCGCGCCAGATTGCCGGGAACGCCCGGAGCAGGACGGCAAGTCCCTTACGGGGTTCGTCCAGCCGGCCCAGGAACGACAACGTGCCGTCGCCGCCTGCCCGCCAGGACGCGCGCGGCCGGGCAGCGGCGAACCGCTCGACGAACAACCCGTTCGGGATCACCACCGGCTCTCCGCCGAGGTGCTGGACGAGGGTGGCCCTTGCCGGCTCGCTCACCGCGATCCGCGCGCTGATCTTCTCCAGTGCCGGACGCAGGATCGACGAGGCGGCACTCATGACCCGCGACCGGGGCATCGCCGTGTGGAACGTCCCGACGATCGGGCCGGTCGCCGCCCACAGGGCGAGCAGCGACAGTGACGGCGTGGCCGGCTCGTGGATGTGGAGAACGTCGAACTCGCCGTCGCGGATCCAGCGCCTGACCCGTGCCGCCGAGAGCGGCCCGAACGCCAGCCGGGCCACCGAGCCGTTGTAGGGCACCGGCACGGCCCGCCCGGCCGGTACGACGTAGGCCGGGACAGGCGTGTCGTCGTCGGCCGGAGCGAGCACCGACACCTGGTGTCCCATCTCGATGAGCACCTCGGCGAGGTCGCGCACATGGTTCTGGACCCCGCCGGGGACGTCGAGGGAGTAGGGGCAGACGATCCCGACCCTCACCTCGCTGCCCGGTCCCCCGCGAGCGCGGCTTGGTGGTCGCGGGTGAGGTCGGCGATCCAGAGCCGCTGCAGCATGTGCCAGTCCTCCGGATGCTCGGCGATGCCGGCCGCGAACGTGTCGGCGATCTGCTGGGTGAGCGTACGGATCGCCTGCCGGGACCCGGCCGGCTTCTCCAGTGCGTCGTGGAAGTGGATGTGCATCCGAGGTCCGTCGTACCACAGGGTCACCGGGATGAGGACGGCACCGGTACGCACGGCGAGGGCGGCAGGTCCGGCGGGCATCCTGGTCTGCTCCCCGAAAAAGCTCACCTCGACACCTCGCGTGGACAGGTCGCGGTCAGCGACCAGGACCACGAGGCCGCCGTCCCGCAGGCGTTCGGTGAGCCCCTGCATGGGGTCGGGACCACCCGTCGCGGGGAGCACCTCGATGCCGAGCGCCGCCCGGTAGGCGACGAACCGGTCGAACAACCGCTCGGGCCGTACCCGTTCGGCGACTGTCGTCATCCGCGTTCCATGCGTACTCGCCCAGGCCCCGGCGAAGTCCCAGTTGCCCATGTGCGGCAGGGCGGCCACCACGCCCCGGCCACTGTGGACGGCGGTCCAGAAGGCCTCGCCTCCGTGCGTGACGACCGACTGGCGGATGTCGTCGGGACGCATGTCGGGCAGCCGGAACGCCTCACACCAGTACCGGAAGTACGACCGCATGCCGGCGCGGGTCAGCGCCCGCAACTCCGCCTCACCCGCGTCGGGCCGGACGCGGGCGAGGTTGCGCTGGAGCTGGCGTACGCCCCGGGTACGCCGCAGCCAGGCCAGGTCGGCCAGGAGCCGCAGCAGCCCGAAGGCCGCCGGCCCGGGTAGGCGGCGCAACACGGCCCAACCGACGGAGTAGGCGAAGCTGACCACGTGGTCGGTGTGGCGGACCAATCCGCCGCGTCCCCTGGTGTGATCCGCTGCCCGCCCGGCCACCCTCACCGGCTCTCCCGCTCAGACGGCTCGGACGGCCCTATGGACGGACCCGCGGACGGGCCAGAGGGCGGTCCGGAGGGAGGTTCGGCCGCTGGCGGTCCACCCGACTCGGCGGGCGGGCCGGCGGCAGCCTCGTCCTCCCGAACCTGCCGGCGTACGGCGACGACCCGCTGGATCACGGTCACCGTGCTCGCCACCGCGAGGATGCCCAGCACCAGGGGCAGCAGCAGCGGGACGCCCAGGCCGGACAGCCCGGTCGCCACCAGGACCGCGACCAGCCGGTCCGCCCGCTCGGCGATGCCGACGTCGGCCTTGAGCCCCAGACTCTCGGCCCGGGCCTTGGCGTAGGACGTCACGCTGCCCATCACCAGGTCGTACAACGCCAGGCAGGCGAACACGTAGCTCTCTCCGCCGCCGGCGTACCAGAGGGCGAGCCCGCCGAAGACCGCGGCGTCGCCCACCCGGTCCAGAGTGGAGTCGAGGAAGGCACCCCACTTCGACGAGCGGTTGGACATCCGCGCCATCAGGCCGTCGACCATGTCGGAGAACACGAACGCCGTGACGACGACCGTCCCCCAGAAGAGCTCACCCCGCGGGTAGAAGCCCAGGGCGCCCACACACACGCCGAGGGTGCCGACAAGGGTGACGATGTCGGGCCCGATTCCTACTCGGAGGAAAAGGCGCGCCACGGGCGTCAGCAGTCGTGTCCAGAACTGGTGGAACCGTCGCAACATGAGGTGATCGCCGCTCTTCGGGGCTCGGCTCGTCGCCGTGATGCTACTGGAGCACCAGGACGGCACCGGACGGATGGTCATCCCTCCGGCGTGCCGCAGGGCCCAGGGTGAACAGGCCGGGCAGCCAACCCGGTCGCGAATCTGGTCGTTCGGGAGCCCGGCGCGAGACGTTCATCCGGCGGGCCAGTTCCGTCAACACGCGCGAAGTACTTGTGCCGCGGTCAGGCCTGGGTGAATGGTGGATAGTCAGATGTCAGGGCGCCGCCCGCTCGAACCACCTGCAGTGAGGTGGCCTTCGGTGGCGTAGCGCCGCCGAGGTCAGAAGTCAACACCCTCGGCGGCCGACTGTCCGGGCGCGTCCGGCTTTCGCTTGCGCGCGCAAGGAGGCGACGCCCATGGCTGAAAAGCACCCGACCCCCGGTGGAGCGGCCGTCACGGCACCCACGGCCGACCGGCCCGATGTCGTCCGCAACATCGCCCTGGTCGGCCCATCCGGATCCGGAAAGACCACGCTCGTGGAGGCGTTGCTCGCGACGACCGGCACGATCGCCCGGGCGGGACGCGTGGAGGACGGCGCGACGGTCAGCGACTTCGACGAAGTCGAGCACCGCCAGCAGCGCTCCATCGGCTTGTCGCTCTCCCCTCTGACGCACGGGGGAATCAAGGTCAACCTGCTCGATACACCTGGTTATGCCGATTTCGTGGGAGAGCTCCGCGCCGGTCTACGCGCCGCGGACTGCGCCCTCTTCGTCATCGCCGCCAGTGAGGGGATCGACGGCGCCACCCAGGCGCTCTGGCACGAGTGTGCCGCGGTCGGCATGCCTCGCGCCGTCGTGCTCACCAAGCTGGACCATCCCCGAGCCGACTACGCCGGCGTGCTGAGCCAGGCACAGGCCGCGTTCGGGGAGAAGGTCCTGCCCCTCTACCTTCCCGTCGACGGCCAGGGTGAGATCAGCGGCCTGATCGGACTGCTGTCGGAGAAGCTCTTCGACTACTCCTCGGGAAGCAGGGCCGAAGGCCAGCCGAGTGAGACCTACGCCGACGAGGCCGAGGAGGCCCGCGGCACCCTGATCGAGGGGATCATCGAGGAGTCCGAGGACGAGAGCCTCATGGACCGCTACCTCGGCGGGGAGGAGATCGACGGCAAGCTGTTGGTCGACGACCTGGAGAAGGCCGTGGCCCACGCATCGTTCTTCCCGGTCGTTCCCGTGTGTTCGTCCACCGGTGTCGGCACCGCCGAACTGCTCGAGGTGATGACGAGCGCCTTCCCGTCGCCGATGGAACACCCGCTCCCCGAGGTCTACACCCCGCAGGGCAAGGCAGTCGACAAGCTCACCTGCGATCCCGACGGACCGCTGCTCGCCGAGGTGGTCAAGACCTTCTCCGATCCGTACGTCGGCCGGATCAGCCTGGTCCGGGTCTTCTCCGGAACGATCCGGCCCGACGACACGCTGCACGTGTCCGGACACCTCTCGGCGTTCGTCGACGACGCCCGCGGGCACGAGGACCACGACGCCGACGAGAAGGTCGGCACCCTCTCCTCCCCGCTGGGGAAGACCCAGCGGACCCTGAACCGCTGCGTGGCAGGAGACATCTGCGCCATCGGGAAGCTGACCAGGGCCGAGACCGGCGACACGCTCTCGTCCAAGGACCAGCCGCTGCTGATGAAGCCCTGGACCATGCCCGAGCCGCTGCTCCCGATCGCCGTCACCGCGCACGCCAAGGCCGACGAGGACAAGCTGTCCCTCGGGCTCTCCCGGCTCGCTGCGGAGGACCCGACGCTGCGGATCGAGCACAACGCCGAGACCCACCAGCTGGTCCTGTGGTGCATGGGCGAAGCCCACGCCGACGTCGCGCTCGACCGCCTGGCCAACCGCTACTCCGTCCAGGTCGACCAGGTACCGCTGCGGGTCCCCCTGCGGGAGACGTTCGGCAGGAAGGCGACCGGCAAGGGGCGGCACGTCAAACAGAGCGGCGGCCACGGCCAGTACGCCGTGTGCGACGTCGAGGTCGAGCCGCTGCCGGAGGGGTCCGGATTCGAGTTCGTCGACAAGGTGGTCGGCGGCGCCGTACCGCGGCAGTTCATCCCGAGTGTGGAGAAAGGGCTCCGCGCGCAGATGGAACGCGGCGTCGCGGCGGGCTACCCGGTCGTCGACATCCGCGTGACGTTGTACGACGGCAAGGCACACAGCGTCGACTCCTCCGACATGGCGTTCCAGACGGCGGGTTCGTTGGCACTGCGCGAGGCGGCGAAGAACGGCACCGTGAACCTGCTCGAACCCGTCGACCTGCTGTCGGTACTGGTCTCCGACGACTATGTGGGCACGGTGATGGGCGACCTGTCCAGCAGACGTGGGCGCGTGCTCGGCACCGAGCCGGTGGGCCAGGGCCGCACGCTGGTCAAGGCCGAGGTCCCCCAGGTCGAGATCACGAAGTACGCCAACGACCTGCGCTCGATGTCCCACGGCACAGGGACGTTCACCCGGAAGTTCGTCCACTACGAGCCCATGCCGGCAAACGTCGCCCAGCGACTCAGGGACGCTCAGGCCGGCGACGACGGCTGAGGCGGTGGCCCGGCCGCCGCTCTCATGACGGTCGGACACAGTCCTGGATCCGCGGCGGGGCGGTCGTTCCTGGCCGCCCCGTCCCAGTCGTCGGGTCGAAGCCACAACGGCACCCGGCTACGGCTTCTCGGCTCCAGGTCCTTTCGACGCCTGCCTTCGCAGGCAGCTGCGTACACCCCGCGATGTGGCCGGGTGAGGAAGCCTCGGCGACCCGGGCCCGTGGCGCTGGCTACGCTCCTGAACGCCGGTCCGTCCGCCAGCTGCGACCGTACGACTCCACCAGGGAGGATCCGCCGCATGCCACTGACCTTCGATATGCCGCGCGAGAAGCTCGCGACCTACCAGGGCACCAACCCTCGTCCCGCCGACTTCGACGCGTACTGGGATGCCTCCCTCGCCGAGCTGGAAGCGATCGATCCCAAGGCGGAGCTCGAGCCCGCCGCCTTCCAGGCACCGTTCGCCGAGTGCTTCCACCTGTGGTTCCGCGGCACCGGCGGCGCCCGCGTCCACGCCAAGCTCCTCCGACCCAAGAACGCCGCTCCACTGCACCCGGCGGTCGTGCACTTCCACGGATACTCGGGCCGCTCTCCGGACTGGTCGGACCTGTTGAGTTGGGTCGGTCTGGGCTTCACCGTCGCGGCACTGGACTGCCGGGGCCAGGGCGGGCTCTCCGAGGACCTCGGCGGCGTCACCGGCTGGACCCTGCGGGGCCACATCGTCCGGGGCCTCGACGACGACCCGACCAAGCTCTACTACCGCCACGTCTACCTCGACACGGCTCTCCTCGCCCGCGTGGTCATGGACATGGAGGACGTCGACGAGGCGCGGGTCGGCGCCACGGGTGGAAGCCAGGGCGGCGGCCTCACCCTCGCCTGCGCGTCACTGGAGCCGCGGATCGCGAAGGCGGCTCCGGTCTATCCGTTCCTCAGCGACTACCAGCGAGTGTGGGAGCTCGACCTGGCCAAGGACGCCTACGCCGAGATCTACGAATGGTTCCGGCGCTTCGACCCGCTGCACGAGCGGGAGAAGGAGGTCTTCACCAACCTCGGCTACATCGACGTCCAACACCTGTCCTCACGGGTGCGCGCCGAGGTGCTGATGGGTGTGGGGCTCGGCGACACGGTGTGCCCGCCGTCGACCCAGTTCGCCGCGTACAACAAGATCACGAGTACGAAGGAACTGCGGATCTACCCCGACTACAAGCACGAAGGGCTGCCGGGGCACGGCGACACGATCTTCACGTTCCTGTCCCAGCTCTAGAGCAGCGGCCGCTTCTGAACGGACGTCCGGTCAGGGGGCCGGCCAGGCACCGGCGACCAGCTCGCGGGTGTCCCGAAGGAGCTGCGGGAGGACCTTGGTCCGGCCCACGACCGGCATGAAGTTCGTGTCGCCGCCCCAGCGGGGCACCACGTGCTGGTGCAGGTGGGCCGCGATGCCGGCGCCGGCAACCGGGCCCTGGTTGATCCCGATGTTGAAACCTCCCGCGTCGGAGGCGGTACGCAGCGCCGTCATCGCCTGCCCGGTCAGCTCCCCCAGCTCGAGCGTCTCCTCGCGGGTGAGGTCGGTGTAGTCGGCGACGTGGCGGTAGGGGCAGATCATCAGGTGGCCCGGGTTGTACGGGTACAGGTTGAGGACGGCGTAGGTCACCGCACCTCGACGCACGACGAGGCCCTCCGCGTCGTCGTGCTCCGGGATCTCGCAGAACGGGCACCCGTCCCCGGCTCCTGATCCGCGCGGCTTGTTCTCGCCCAGGATGTAGGCCATCCGGTGCGGGGTCCACAGCCGTTCGAACGCGTCCGGCGTACCCACGCCCTCCTGGCGTTCCGGCTCCTCCACCCAGCCGATCCTACGGAAGGTGGGAGGTCGCGCGGGCAGGGCAGGCTTCTGACTGCGCCGGCCTCAGTCGAGGAAGCGTTCGACGGCGCGCATCTTGTTCATCGCGTCCAGCGCGGCGACCTTGTAGGACTCCGCGAGTGTCGGGTAGTTGAAGACCGTGTCGACGAGATAGTCGATCGTGCCCCCGCAGCCCATCACGGTCTGGCCGATGTGGACGAGCTCGGTCGCTCCGGTGCCGAAGACGTGGACGCCGAGGAGCGTGCGGTCCTCGGCGTGGACGAGGAGCTTCAACATGCCGTACGAATCACCGAGGATCGCGCCGCGGGCAAGCTCGCGGTAACGGGAGATGCCGACCTCGAACGGCACGTTGTCCTGGGTGAGTTCGTCCTCGGTCCTGCCGACGTAGCTGATCTCGGGGATGGCGTAGATGCCGATCGGCTGCAGCTCTCCGAGAGTGCCGACCACGGGTTCGTCGAACGCATGGTAGGCGGCGCGCCGGCCCTGCTCCATCGAGGTCGCCGCCAGCGCCGGGAACCCGATGACGTCACCGACCGCGTAGACGTGCGACACCTGGGTACGGAAGTGTTCGTCCACCTTGATCCGGCCGCGATCGTCGGCTTCGAGGCCGGCGCAGGCGAGGTCGAGGGGATCGGTGACGCCCTGCCTGCCCGCGGAGTACATCACCATGTCGGCGGGGATCCGCTTGCCGCTCTCCAGCACCGTGAGGGTGGTGGAGTCATGCCGCTCCACCCTGTCGACCGTCTCGCGGAACCGGAACGTCACCGCGAGATCGCGCAGCTGGTACTTGAGCGCTTCCACGATCTCCAGGTCGCAGAAGTCCAGCATGCGTTCCCGGCGTTCGACGACGGTGACCTTGGTGCCGAGTGCGGCGAACATCGATGCGTACTCGATCCCGATCACCCCGGCACCGACGACCACCATCGACGACGGGATGCGGTCCATCTGCAGGATCTGGTCGGAGTCGACGATCGTGCGCCCGTCGAACGCCACCGACTCCGGTCGGGCCGGCCTCGTGCCCACCGCGAGGACGATGCGTCCGGCGCTGACCGTACGCATGCTCCCGTCGGCCGCCGTGACGGCGACCGTGTGCCGGTCGACGAACCGGGCCTCTCCCAGCAGCATCTCGACGCGGTTGCGGGCCAGCTGGGCCCGGATCACGTCGATCTCCCGGCCGATCACGTGCTGGGTGCGCGCGGACAGGTCGCCGACCGTGATGTCGTTCTTGAGCCGGTACGACGCGCCGTACATCTCCCGCTGGTTGAGGCCGGTGAGGTAGAGGATCGCCTCGCGGAGCGTCTTCGACGGAATCGTGCCGGTGTTGATGCAGACCCCGCCCACCATGTGCCGCTTCTCGATGACCGCCGTGCGCTTACCGAGTTTGGCGCCGGCGATAGCGGCCTTCTGCCCACCCGGACCGGAACCGATGACGAGCAGGTCGTAGTCGTCCATGCCGCTCCTTCGACTGGGGCTACAGCATTGCGCAGACGTCGACAAGCTCCCTCGTCGACGCCACTGGCCGTCCCATCCTGCCTACCGCAGTGTGCTGGCGTCGATCCAGAGAACGGCATACACGGCGCGGCGAACGGCTCAGGGCCCCGGTCGTCCGGTCCGACGATGGGCGGCGGAAGACCCTTCCTGCTGGGCCACCAGCGCGTCCAGCCCCGCGCGGTCGAGGAATCCAGCCGCGCCACCGGACGCACCGATCTTCCAGGACGCGAAGAGTGTCGCCCGGCGCAGGGCCGCCAGCGGTTCCATGCCGCGTCCCCAGCCGTCGACGTACGCGCTGAACAACGAGTCGCCGGCGCCGACCGTGTTGACCACGGGCCTTGTGTGCGCGGGCGGTACGTGGACGATGTCCTGGCCCGCTACGCCCAGCAGGGACCCGCTGCCGCCCATGCCGAGCACGACCACGGACGCCCGGTGTTGTGTCAAGGCAGCGTTGACGAAATCGCGCGGCGTGAGGTCGATGCGTTCCTGTGAGGCGAACAGGACGTCCGCGGCGGCCAACCAGTCCTGGTTGTACGGATCCCAGAGCCCCTTGACGGCATGGACATCCGTGGCGATCGGGATGCCGCGCTCGCGGGCCATCGCCAACATCGGTCGGGCGTAGCCGATGTTGGTGAGCACCGCGATGTCGACGCCGTCGAACAGCGCGGGAACGAGGTCGTCCGGATAGGTCGCCTCCTGGACGTCCTTGAGGTCCACGAGGTTGCGGCGCAGGCCGTCGCGGTAGAACCGGCTGAGCGACTGCGCCGTCGCGGGAACTCCGCGGACGACGAAGGACGGGTCGAGCCCGTGGGTCGCGAACTCCTCCAGACACGCCGACCCGAGAGTGTCCCTACCGATCACTGTCGCGAAGCGCACCTCGTTTCCGAGACCGCGCAGTGCCACGGCGACATTGACACCAACACCCGACACCGTGGTCGCCAGCGCATGAGCGTGGAAGCTGTCGGACACGCTCGCCTTGAGATGATCGACGTGCACGGCCGTCTCGAGGTTCGTGTGTCCCACGACGGCAATGGTGGTCACGGCATGCCGTTCTTCTGCTCGCCATCACGAGGGCGGAACGACACCGCTCCTTGGTCGAGGTTCCGGGTGTAGCGAAGCCCCGGCCGGCCGGACAGGATGGTCTCGCCCGCGGACACGAACCCGGTGCGGGTCAGCACGGCTCGCGAGCCGGCGTTGTCCAGCGTGGTCCTCGCCCTGAGCGTGGTCAGGCCGTACTCCGAGGCAGCCATGGCACACACCTGATGGACGGCGCGGGTAGCCAGGCCACGCCCGGCGGCCTTCTCGGCGATCCGGTACCCGAGTTCGGCCGAGCCTTCCGCCACGTCGACCAGGTTGACCCGACCCAGCACCTCGCCGTTGTCCACGAGGACGTGGAAGTAGAGCAGCCCGGCTGCCTGCTCACTCAGCCGCTCGCGGTGTCGTGCGTCGAACTGGGCGAAGTAGTCGTCGCCGCGATCCGGAATCGAGGCGGCGAAGTAGTCCCGGTTCTCCCGTTCGAAGACCAGCAGAGCCCGCGCATGGTCGTGGCGAAGAAGCTGGAGTTCGGCCGAAGAGGACACTCGCTCCTCCCTCAGAGCTGGATGCGGCGTTCGACGGCGGAGACGATCTCGGCGACAGCCTCGTCGATCGGGACGCCGTTCTTCTGCTCGCCGCCGCGGTAGCGGAACGAGACCGCACCCTCCTCGATGTCGTGGTCGCCAGCGAGGAGCATGTACGGCACCTTGTGGGTCTGGGCCGTCCGGATCTTCTTCTGCATCCGGTCGTCGGACCGGTCGACCTCGGCCCGGATCCCTTGCCTGGCAAGCTTTTCGGCCACCCGCGCAAGGTAGTCCTCGTGCCGCTCGGCGATCGGGATGAGCACCACCTGCACCGGCGCGAGCCACGGAGGGAAGGCACCGGCGTAGTGCTCGAGCAGGATCCCGAAGAACCGCTCCTCCGAGCCGAACAGCGCCCGGTGGATCATGTACGGCCGTTGCCGGCTGCCGTCGGCGGACTGGTACTCGATGTCGAACCGTCCAGGCAGCTGGAAGTCGACCTGCAGCGTCGACAGCTGCCACTTGCGCCCGATCGCGTCCTTGACGTGGACGTCGATCTTCGGCGCGTAGAACGCGCCCTCCCCCTCGGCGACCGCGTAGGGGATGTCGGCCCGCTTGAGCGCCTCCTCCAGCGCCGCCTCGGCGGTGTTCCACTGCTCGATCTCGCCGACGTACTTCTCGGGCCGGGTGGAGAGGTCGGCAGTGAAGTCGGTGAGGCCGTAGTCGCGCAGCAGACCGACGGTGAACGCCAGCAGCGAGGCCAGCTCGTCCTGCAGCTGTTCGGGCGTACAGAAGATGTGGGCGTCGTCCTGGGTGAAGCCGCGGGCCCGGGTCAGCCCGTGCACCACGCCGGACTTCTCGTAGCGGTAGACCGTGCCGAACTCGAACAGCCGCAGGGGAAGCTCGCGATACGACCGGCCGCGGGAGCGGTAGATCATCACGTGCATCGGGCAGTTCATCGGCTTGAGGTAGTAGTTCTGCCCGTCGTCCTCCATCGGGGCGTACATCCCGTCGGCGTACCACTCGAGGTGGCCCGACGTCTGGAACAGCCCCTCCTTGGCGATGTGCGGGGTGTAGACGAACTCGTAGCCGGACTCCTCGTGCCGCTTCCGGGAGTACTCCTCCATCACCCGGCGGATGGTGCCGCCCTTGGGGTGCCAGACGGCGAGCCCGGACCCGATCTCCTCGGGGAAGCTGAACAGGTCGAGCTCGACACCCAGCCGGCGGTGGTCGCGGCGCTCAGCCTCCTCGAGCATTGTCAGGTGCGCCTTGAGGGCGTCCTTGGTCTCCCAGGCGGTGCCGTAGATCCGCTGCAGCTGGGGGTTGCGCTCGTCACCGCGCCAGTACGCCGCCGCCACCCGCATCAGCTTGAACGCCGGGATGTGCCGGGTCGTCGGCAGGTGTGGCCCGCGGCAGAGGTCCTTCCACGCCAGCTCGTCGCCGCGGAGGTTGTCATAGATCGTCAGCTCGCCGCCGCCGACCTCGACTCCCGCGCCTTCCGCGGCTCCGCCGGCCGCGCCCTTGAGCCCGATCAGTTCCAGTTTGTACGGTTCGGCGGCCAGCTCGGCGCGCGCCTCGTCATCGGAGACCGCACGACGCGAGAACCGCTGGCGCTCCTTGACGATCTGCCGCATCCGGGTCTCGATGCGTTCGAGGTCGTCGGGGCGGAACGCGACGGGTGAGTCGAAGTCGTAGTAGAAGCCGTTCTCGATCGGCGGTCCGATGCCCAGCTTCGCCTCGGGGAACAGCTCCTGCACCGCCTGCGCCAGCACATGGGCGGTCGAGTGCCGCAGGATCGCCCGACCGTCCTCGGACTCGATCGCGACCGGCTCCACCTCGTCACCCTCGGACAGCACCCGGGCCAGATCGCGCAACTCGCCGTTGACGCGGGCGGCGATCACCGAGCGGTCACCTTCGAACAACTCCCCGGCCGTCGTGCCCGTCGTCACCCCGCACTCGGCACGCTCGCCGGTACGGACGACGCTGACACTGATCTCGGACACGGGAAGCTCCCTCGGACCCGGCCAAGGCCCGGCTGGCCATGGTCGACAGTGGTGTGGACGCGGACGTCGCGCCGACTCCGCCGATCGTAGCGAGCGCGGAGGTCACCGCCCGAACAGGCCGCCGGACGACCCGCCGCGACCACGCCGGCCTCCCGGCCGGTGATACCTCCAGCCGGGCTGGCGGTGGCGCAGGACATAGACCCCGAGGATCACCACCATCCAGAACACGCCCATGAGGCGCAGCTGCTCCATGCTCGGAACGAACGCGAGCAAGGTCGCGCCGGCGAACGGGACCACATAGAACTTCAGGTGGTCACTGCGGGTCCACACCGGTTTCCGGGCCTGGGCCAGGAGGTCTGTCAGGTCCTCGACGTACATCTTGGCCTGCCACTCCGCCAGCTCCAGCTTCCTGATCCGGCGGCGATGCGCCCTCACGAGGCGGAGCTGGCGGCGAGAGTGGATCATCGGGCGCGCGGGCCGGAGTCGCTGCCGGTACCCCTGACCGGCCTCGCCGATGCCCGCGAGTGCCGCGTCGTACAACGCGGTCGCCAGCGTCATCCTGACGTCCTCGTCGTCCGGATGCTCGGCGACCGCCTTCTCCAACAGCGTCAAGCCCTCCTTGACGCGCCCGGCGCCGACGTGCACGGCGCCGAGGCCGGCAAGGGCACGCAGGTCGTCTGGGGCGCGCTCGCGGACGTACTCGAACTCGGCCTGTGCAAGCCGCCACCTGCCCTGGTCGACGTAGTCCTCTCCTCGGCGCAGGTGCGCGGCCAGGTCCTCGTCCGCTTCGGTGTCGCCGCGCCGGGAACCGCTGGCGTCGCGGGTCCGGGCCTGCGGGCGTCTCGCCGCCCGCCGTTCGTCCACCCGCGCGGTGTCGTAGGCCTGGCGGGTCAACGGGTCCAGCAGGATCTTCTCGGCCGAGTCGATGTCGCGCACCCGCTGCTCGGCGTGTGCCCGGCGTTCGGGGTCGGGACTGGACTGCCGGCGTACCCAGATCCGCCGCTGGGCGGTGATCGCCGCCCGGATCTCCTCCGGCGTCGCCGCGGTGTCGACCTCGAGGAGTGCGTAGTAGTCGTCGACCGGCATGGCGTGCCCGGCTCAGCTGATGTCGAGGAGACGCATCCGGTCGGCCGCCCGGGCGACCTCCGCGTCCCGCATGGTCGCGACGTTGGTGACCCGGAACGTGCCGATCTGCCGGCCGGACGTCTTGTCGTGGACCTCGATGAAGACCGTCTGGTCGACGTCGTACGCATAGACGACCTCGAACGGCGCCCCTACCGGATAGGCGGGGATCTCGAAGGTCTGCTCCCCGATCGCGCGGACGTATGCCGGATCGTCGTCGTCGCCCTGGGTCACCTCGACCTTGAGCCGGGTCTGGTTGGACTCGACCGTCTCGAAGACCTGGCTCTGCCTCGCCGGGATCGTGGTGTTCGCTGGGATGATCACGACGTTCTCCACATCATCGGCACTCCGCCCACTCCGCCGCACCGCGATGGCGCCGAGGCCCTGCGACGTGACGTCGCGCACGCGCGGCATCGCGACCGAGGACGCCAGCACCGGGAGACGGGCGGCCCGCTCGGGCAGGCTCGCCGCCGCTTCCGCCTCGACCAGGTGCGCCTGGACGGCGGCGCCCAGCACCACCACCTCGTCGGGGTTGACGGCGCGGGCCGGCTCGGGGGCACCCGCCGCGGTGAGCATGGCCGGCACCATCGGCATCCGCGTCGAGCCGCCTGCCAGCAGGACGTGGTCGACCTTCGACCAGTCGTGGCCGGCGTCTGCCAGCACCATCTCGGCGACGTCGCGGGTACGGCTGATCAGGCTGGAGGTCGCCTCCGCGAACTCCGCCCGCGTCAGCGGAACGGCCTTGGAGACGCCACCTGCGGACAGGAGGACTCGGGTCTGCTCGACGGTGGTGAGGCTGCGCTTGGCGATCTCGGCCTTCTCCCGGAGGTCCGACTCGGCTTCCGGGTCGTCGAGCAGGCTCGGCCCGCCGGCCGCGCGGAACCGTTCGTCGAGCAGCCGCATGAGCAGGTTGTCGAAGTCGAACCCGCCGAGGTTGCGGTCGCCATGCGTCGCGAGAACGTCGAACTCCGCTCCGTCGACCGACAACACTGTGACGTCGAACGTGCCGCCGCCGAGGTCGAAGACCAGAACCGTGCCCTTGATCTCGCGCTCGACACCGTAGGCCAGCGCCGCCGCGGTGGGTTCGTTCAACACCCTTCGGACGTTCAGACCCGCGATTCGCCCGGCGTCCATCGTGGCGCGGCGTGGACCGTCGTCGAAGTACGCCGGGACGGTGATGACCGCGTCGGTCACCTCACCGCCGAGGGCGAGTTCGGCATCGTCCTTGAGACGTTTGAGGATGATCGCCGAGATCTCCTCAGGCCGGTACGCACCACCGCCGGAGGTCTCGAACCGCCACGCCGGGTCGCCCATCGACCGCTTCACGAACTGCACCACATCGAGGGGTGACGTCGCGGCCGAACGCAGGGCCATCGTGCCGACGATCGGTTGCTCGTCGGAGAAGAACACGACCGACGGGGTGAGGCGGTCGCCGTCCCGGTTGACGAGCAGCTCGGGTCGTCCCGCCTCGTTGACCCGTGCCGCCGCGGAGTACGTCGTCCCGAGGTCGATCCCGATGGTGTGACCCACGTGCGCTGTCCTCCCGCCGCCGGCGCGGTCCCGCCTTCGCCGACCTTAGCGTCCCCACCGTGCGGTCGTACGCAACCGCGCGGCACCACGGCCACACCCGGGCGCCGGGCCGGCCGTCGGGCAGGAGATGCTCTCGTCCATGGACGAGACCCTGCTCGGCATGACCGCCGCGGGTGACAGCCCGGTCCGGCCGGTGAGGCACCTGCTGGACGTCGACGCGAAGGCGACGCCGTACGCGTGAGCCGCCACCGCTTCCACGGCGACCCGACCCGGTTCGAGGTGGTCGCCGGCTTCGTCGCCGACCGGTTCCCCGACGCGCGCTACGTCGCCGACGTCGCCGGCGGACAGGGCATGCTCACGAGGATCCTCGGCAAGCGGTACGGCATCGAGTGCGAGGTCGTCGACCCGCGTGGTTGGACGCTCAAGGGTGTCCCGAGCCGCCAGGAGGAGTACGCGGCGAGCATGGCGGACTTCTACGACGTGATCGTCGGCCTGCATCCCGACGAAGCGCTGCCGGCCGTGGTCGACTCGGCACGGGTACGCCCGGTCGTCGTCGTGCCCTGCTGCAACTTCTGGACCCGCGCGCAGCGGTTGGGGCAGGCTGAGCTGCTCGCCACGATCGGTCGGCACCACCGCGGCATCGGCGGCGGCGTCGAGGAGATCCAACTCGACTTCCGCGGGCCGAAGAACCGCGGCATTGTCCTCACACCTCCGCCCGCCTGACCCCGCGCACGACTGTGCCGGCGAGTACGACTGTGCCGGCGAGTACGACTGTGCCGGCGAGTACGACTGTGCCGGCGAGTACGACTGTGCCGGCGAGTACGACTACCGGGCGTACCGCTACGACTCCGACCCGGTGGTCTCCGACAGACTCACCGCAGTTCGCAACGTCGGTGTTACGACAGCGCGCTAGCGTGCTGTTCGTGGCCGACATCCCAGCTCAGGCGGCGTTCGACGATCTGATCGCCGCAAACCGGGCGTACGCCCAGACGTTCGAACTCGCCGGCTTCGACGGCGTGGCGAGGGCAGGCGTCGCCATGGTGACCTGCATGGATTCGCGGATCGATCCGCTCGGAATGATCGGACTCTCCCCAGGTGACGCCAAGATCCTGCGCAATCCCGGTGGTCGCGTCACCGACCGGGCCCTGGTGGCGCTCGTTCTCGGCGTCAACCTGCTGGGTGTCGACCGGATCCTGGTCGTCCAGCACACGCGCTGCGCGATGGCTTCGGCGAGCGAACCCGAACTCCACCGGCGACTCTCCGCCGCCACCGGTGAGGACACATCGTGGTTGACCATCGGAGTCACCATCGACCAGGTGGCGAGCATCAAGGAAGAGGTCGCCAAGGTGCAGGCTCATCCGCTCATCGCCTCGTCCGTCGCGGTCGGCGGATTCCTCTACGACGTCGACACCGGACTGCTCGACCAGGTGATCTGACCGGCTGCTCGACCTGGTCACCTGGACCGGCGCGGTCTGGTTGGAGTACGAGGATCTTGAGCGGCCTCAGCAAGCGAAACCCCGTCCTGGCAAGGACGGGGTTTCGACTCGATGTGGGCGATACTGGGATCGAACCAGTGACCCCTCGCGTGTGAGGCGAGTGCTCTCCCGCTGAGCTAATCGCCCGGGATTTCTCTACAGAAACGCGAGGGAAACCCTAGCGCACGCCGGTCAACGCCACGAGCGCACCCAGTCGAGGGTGCCGACCAGCGGCGCCGGCCATCCGAAGGTCGCGACCCACCACCATCCGCCACCGACGACGACCACGACCACTCCCAAGCCGATGAGCAGATTGCGCCTGCGTACCTTCGGGTCGAGCGCCTTGGCACTCGCCTCGCGGGCCCTCTCGCGGGCCCAGTGCAGGATGCGCTGCGCCCACGCGAACTCCGTCGCGAGGATCGCGAGGCCAAAGATGACCGCCAGCCAACCCGGACCCGGTGTGACGAACATGATGAGGCCGGCCAGGACGAAGACCACCCCGACGATGAATACCGCGACCCGCCAGGTGGCGTCGAGGGTGCGGTTGCGGCGGACTCGGCGGCGAACGCGGCGAGCGTGGTGCCGAAGGAGTCGCCTGCGGCCCGGAGGTTTCTGCGTCGTCACCGCTTCCTCTCGCGTGACTGTTTCCTCACGGGTGGCGGAGTCGGTGTCGACCCGATCGGGAACGTCCGATCCGTTCCTGGTCACGGGCTTCGTTGCCGCATCGGTGGACTCGACCGTGTCTCGCCCCGGCGTGTCGGTGTCCATGCCGGGCCGGCGGTCCTCGCGCACAAGTCCTCCTGTGTCCCCCCGCACCGATTCGGGTGCGATACCGTCGCCGTCACCGTCTCGGTGCACGCCATAGCCTACGTTTCGGCAGAGAGTACCCCGCGAACATGAGCTCTACCTCGTCCCATCACCGCGGATCTTGTCTCGGATACCGAGACAATCCGGGGTGCGAATCGGCCAGACCGGGACGCACCAACCCCCCGGGTTTGAGGGATGGCCACTGGTAGGAGCAAACTCTCGCCCTATGGCCCTACCGCCGGTCCCGTAACACCCACGGAAAGGCCCCCGCCCCCCGATGGATGCACTCCCCGCTTCGGTGACACACGCGCTCCCGCTCCGGCTGATTGACGGAACGGGCGCCGCGCTGAACCTCACCGCAGAGCTTCGATACGACGCTGCCGACCCCTATGCCGTCGATGCGGTGTTTCACACTGGTGAACCCCGCGGAGTCCGCTGGGTGTTCGCTCGTGACCTCCTGTCCGAAGGACTCTTCCGACCGAGTGGCGAAGGTGACGTCCACGTGTCACCTCTCGTCGACGAAAACGGTCGGGCGATCGTCCTCATCGAACTGCGTTCCCCCGACGGGGAGGCGGTGCTGCACGCACCGGCGGAGGGCCTGGCGGCCTTCCTCCAGAGCACCTACGCAATCGTCGCTCCGGGCGGCGAGAGTGGACACGTGGACCTTGACGTCCTCGTGGAGGAGCTTCGCCGCAGCGGAGGACCCGCGCTGTAGCGGCCGCTCGGCGCCTCAGGGATCGGTGTGCTCGACCGCCCGGCGTGAGAACGTCTCCATCGCACGTGCGGTCAATGGACCTGGTGCGTCCAGCGTGCGCCCGCCCAGGGCGTGTACACCCTGCACATCTCGCGTCGTCGAGGTCAGAAAGATCTCCTCGGCGTCCCCGAGGATGCTCATCGGCAGGTCGCGCTCCTCGACCTCGCACCATTCACAGACGAGCGCACGGGTGACCCCCGCCAGGCAACCGGACGTAAGCGGCGGGGTGTAGAGCTTTCCGTCCAGAGCCAGGAAAACGTTCGAACCGGTGCCTTCGCAGACATTGCCGACCGTGTTGGCGAACAACGCCTCGGAGCCGCCACGCTCCCGGGCATAGGCGAGTGCGACGACGTTCTCGGCGTACGAGGTGGTCTTCAGCCCGGCCAAGGCACCGCGTTCGTTGCGTACCCACGGCACGACGACCACCGCTGTCGTCTCCGGTCGGACAGAAAGGTCCGCGATGCCCACCATCAGGGTGAGGGCCTGGTCACCGCGCTCCGAGCCCATCGGCGCGGGACCTCCCGTGACGGTGATCCGGAGCCGTCCCTCCGGCTTGCCCCATCCTCCGACGACCTCTCGCACGGCCTGACGGACCTGATCGAGATCGAGTTTTGCCAGACCAAGCCCGTCGGCGGACCGAGCCAGGCGGTCCAGGTGCCGGCTCAGAGCGAACGGTCGCCCGCCGACGACCTTGATCGTCTCGAACACGCCGTCGCCGACGGTCATACCGTGATCGAGCGGCGACACCGCCGGCGCGCCGGGATCGGTGACGACGTGTCCATTGACCCACAGCCTCATGAGACCCGCATGCCCTTCTGTCGTTGGATTCGCCGCCTCACAGCGCGACGAATCCGGTGTTGCCAGACTATGGCCGTCGGTGAGGGCCCCGGCACCTAGCCTTCGATACATGCGGCGCCGGCACCTGGGGATTTCTGTTGTCCTCATCATCGTTGTCGTCGCCGCGGGCCTGTCCTGGCTGGGCTCGGCGCGAGGCGTCGAGACGTTCGAAGCCGCCGATCCCGACTGGCACGCGCGAGCGACATCGAGGGCGGGCTCCGGTACCTCGTCAGAGGCACGGACACCGAACCCGCGAACGATCGACCCGAGCTTCTCCGTAGGGGCGACCCCGGGACGGACGGGCCCGGCACGACGGAAGTCGGGCCGTACGAACGCCACGCCGACCAGCGCCGCCCGGGCGGCCCCTCCGGATACCAGGGCCCGCACGCCGACTGCGCGGCCGCGTCGTCCGGGTCGAGGCGCGCATCCGCCCACCGGCGCGGCGACCCGCCCGATCACCCTCGCATTCGCCGGCGACATCCACTTCGAGGGTCACCTCAGACCTCTGCTCGACGAGCCTGGCAGCTCCCTCGTACGGCTGAGGCCCGAACTCGCCGCGGCCGACCTCACCGTCGCCAACCTGGAGACGGCGGTAACGACGCGAGGCGAACCGGAGGACAAGGAGTTCACGTTCCGCACGTCGCCCAAGGCGTTCGACGCAGTGGCGGCCGCAGGCGTCGACGTCGTGTCCATGGCGAACAACCACGGCGTCGACTACGGCCCCGAGGGTCTCGCCGACACACTCGCCGCGGCAGGCGTCGCCCCGGTCGGCGTCGTCGGGATCGGTGCCGACGACGATCAGGCGTTCGCCCCTCACGTCGCGACGATCAGGGGGACGAAGGTTGCCGTCATCGGTGCCGACGCCGTGGCCGACCACACGACAAGGGCATTCTCCGCCGGCCCCACCCAGGCGGGCGTGGCGTCGGCCCTCGACCCCACCCGCCTCGCGGCGGAGGTCAGGAAGGCACGCCAGCTCGCCGACGTGGTGGTCGTCTATCTGCACTGGGGAACCGAGCTCGAGAGCTGTCCGACCACAGACCAGCGGCTCCTCGCTCGCGAGCTCGCGGCGGCGGGCGCGGATGTCGTGGCCGGTACCCATGCCCATGTCCAGCTCGCTGCCGGAAAGCTGGACGGGTATGACACCTTCGTCGCGTACGGCCTCGGCAACTTCGTCTGGTACAACCGCAGCTCGGAACGCACGACGTCGACCGGAGTCCTCACGCTGACGCTGGAGGGCCGATCGGTGACCGGATCCTCCTGGGCGCCTGCGATGATCGGCGAAGACGGCGTGCCGTCATTCGCGTCCGGAGGCCGGGCAGCGGAGATGCGCAGCGACTGGGCGGCTCTCCGCGGCTGCTCCGACGTGCGCGCGGTGCCCGAACCGCCGGTGTGAGCCCCAGGTGTGAGAGCCGCCGCCGATCAGCTAAAGTGCTCTGCGCGCCCAAGAACACATGTGAGCGCGCACGCGGACGTAGCGCAGCTGGTAGCGCATCACCTTGCCAAGGTGAGGGTCGCGGGTTCGAATCCCGTCGTCCGCTCGGAGCGGGCCTGAGGTCGTCTGGGGTGATCCCCCAGGACCGCACGCCGCAGGTCTGTCATCGGTGGAGTGGCCGAGAGGCGAGGCAACGGCCTGCAAAGCCGTGTACACGGGTTCAAATCCCGTCTCCACCTCGAAAGCTTGGTGACGAGGGCGATTAGCTCAGTGGGAGAGCACTACCTTGACACGGTAGGGGTCACTGGTTCAATCCCAGTATCGCCCACCCCGTTTGCGCAGGTCAGAGGCCCTATGCGGAATCCGGCGCACGTCTGCCAGGGGCTCCGCGATGCCTCCAAAGTGGAAAACTGCGTGACGCGCGGCCACAGAACGGGTCACCCTCCCCGTGCACCTGCTCCCGGAACTGGGCAGATGTCGGGTTTGCCGAAAATGCCTCTGGTGAGAGCGAGGCGCCACCGACGCGCCGCGGCGCGCGGCCGCCCCTGCGGGCCGCCTCAAGGGGCAGTTGTCACAAGAGGCTCGAACCGCCTGGGGCAACCCTTGTGACTTCCACGTCGATCGTGTTCAGGAGTTGCGATGGCTGCACTGCCGTATGCCGAGTATGGGTCTGTTCCGCTGTCCGATGTCCGGGCGCAAGGTTGGCTGTTGGAGTTTCTCCAGCGTCAGTGCGCTGGGATCACAGGGCACCCACAGGCGAGCGGCTATCCCCTGGATCGTACGTTCTGGGACAACCCGTCACGGCTGCCGGATGTGGCCGACCCGGCGATGGTGTGGTGGCCGTACGAACAGACGGCGTACTGGGTGGACGGCGCGCTCAAGGCCGGCTTCCTGGCCGGTGACGAGACCGTCCATCGCATGGCGTTGGCGCAGGTCGAGGGGGCAATCGCGACCGCCGCGCCAGATGGCTTCGTCGGGCCGGAACTGTTCCGTACCGGCAACCGGTGGCCGTACGCCGTCTTCTTCCGGGCGGTTCTCGCCCAGTACGGCATGACTGGTGATCGACGACTCCTCGATGCGCTGGTATCCCACTACCGGAGCACACCGCACCCGATGGATTCCCGCCGCGACGTCTCCGGCGTCGAGATCCTCCTCGCCCTCTACGCCGAGACTCGCGAGCCCGACCTTCTCCAGATGGCGACCGAGTTGTACGAGCGGTTCAACTGCGAGGCGACGGACCACAACGTCGACTTGTCCCTGGCCGGCATGGGCTCGGACCGACCCGTCACGACACATGGCGTCGCGTTCAACGAGATCGCGAAGCTCGGCGCGCTGATGTACGCGGCCACCGGTGAGCGCGACAGCCTCGACGCCACGGTGCATGCGTACGCCAAAGTCGAAGGCGCCCATCTGCTGGCCGACGGGTTGCACTCCGCCTCGGAAGCCATGTGCGGGAACGACCCGCTCGCGTCCCACGAGACCTGCACCATCACGGACTACACCTGGTCGCTTGGACACCTGTTACAGATCACCGGAGATTCCCGTTACGCCGACCGGCTCGAACGGGTGATCTTCAATGCCCTTCCCGGCGCCCTGATGAAGGACTTCACGGCGTTGCAGTACTTCTCGTGCCCCAACCAGGTGATCGCCACCTACGCCAGCAACCACAACTCGATGTCTCGCGGTGACAACCGGATGGCGTACCGCCCGGGACACCCGGTGCAGTGCTGTACCGGCAACGTGCAGCGCGCTCTGCCGAACTACGTCGAGCGCATGTGGATGCGCCGCGCTGGCGACCGCGACGGCAGGGTCGATGAGATCGTCGCCGCGCTCCTCGGCCCGAGCCGGATCGAGGCGCGGCTAACCGATACACCGGTGACGATCGAGGAGCACACGCGGTACCCATTCGAGCCCGCCATCGGCTTCACGCTCACCCCGGCCCGTCCGGTCCGTTTTGCGTTCACCCTGCGCATACCTGGATGGTGCCGGGAACCGGTCGTGACGGTCAACGACCGGCCGATCGCCGAGACCCCGGCCCAGGGGGGCTTCTGCCGGATCGAGCGCGAATGGCACCCGGGCGACCGAGTCGACCTGACGCTTCCCTTCGAACTGGTGGCGAAACGCTGGCCAGGCGGAGGAGTCAGTCTCGAACTCGGGCCGCTGACGCTCAGTCATCCGATCTCGGCACCGCTCACGGTCGACACCGAGGATGATTGGGAGCGGACGCCGCAGGAGTTCCGCCTCGCCGGGCCGCAACGGAGGCTACCCGGGTTTCCCGCGTACACGCTCATTCCCGAGAGCCCGTGGGCGTACGCTCTGGCGATCGACGAGACATCGCCGCCCGACATGGCCGACGTCGACGTGGTGTGGAGCGAGAGCACCGGGTTTCCGCTGGACGTGGACACCCCAGCAGTGCGGGTCGTCGTGCCAGCCCGACGCGTTCAGGGTTGGTCCCTGGTCGAGACCGACCGGGTGTCACGCTCGCTGCCGTCGTTCGCCAATGGCCGATTCCGCATGGTCGAGCACGAAGTCACCGGACAGTTCACCCTGACCCCGCCCCTACCCGAGCCCGACACCCTTCCGGACCGGCTATCGGAGGACGTCGAACGGATCGAGTTGGTGCCACTGGGCAACACCCTCCTGCGACTTACCGTCTTTCCCACCGCGGAACCGCCGGAGAACCGGTAAGCCCCCGCGCTACCCAGAGGTTGTGATTCGCGCCACCGGGCCGGGCGGGCCACGTGGGTGCGGGGTGGTGCGCACCTTGTGCGGCTTCTGGACGTCTGACTCGCTGCGCTACCTCACGTCGCCTGGGCTAAGGTTAGGCGTACCTAATCCTCGGACTGTCCTTGGAGCGCACCGATGCGGCATCGGCTAGGGCTGCCGGCTGCTATTGCCGGGCTCGGCCTCATCCTCGCCGCCGGGCTGGCGGCCTGTGGCGGCGAGAACGCGGTCGACGACAGCAAGCTCGTCATCTACTCCGGACGCCAGGAGGACCTCGTCGGCCCGCTCATCGAGCGGTTCGAGGAGAGCACGGGGATCGAGACGTCCGTGCGGTACGGCAACACCGCCCAGCTGGCCGCCCAGATCCTGGAGGAAGGCGACCGCACGCCGGCCGACGTCTACTTCTCCCAGGACGGGGGCGCGCTCGGTGCGTTGGCCAAGGGCGAACGGCTCGCCCGCTTGTCGCAAGGTGTCCTTGACAGGATTCCCGAGCGGTACCGCTCTGCCGACGGGACGTGGATCGGCACGTCTGGCCGGGCCCGCGTCATCGTCTATGACCCTGACCAGCTGAGCCCGGACGAGATACCGGACAGCGTGATGGAGCTCACCGACCCGCGCTGGACGGGCAAGATCGGCATCTCGCCGAGCAACGCGTCGTTCGAGGCCTTCGTCACGGCGATGCGGGTCATGGAGGGCGAGGACGTCACCCGCGAGTGGCTGGAAGGGATCAAGGCCAACGACGTCCAGACGTTCGACAACAACATCCTGGTCCTCAACGCCGCGGAGGACGGCCTGATCGCCCTGGGCCTGATCAACCACTACTACTGGTACGAACAGGTCGCCGAGGAAGGACTCGAGGCCGTGCCGGCCCGGCTGAAGTTCCTCGACAACGAGGACCCGGGCGCGCTCGTCAACGTCGCGGGCGCGGGTGTCCTGCGTGGGGCCGACCATGCCGGTGAGGCGCGGAAGTTCGTGGACTTCCTGGTCTCGCCGCAGGCGCAGAGGTACTTCGCCACAGAGACGAAGGAGTACCCACTGATCGAGGGCGTGCCCGCCGTCGAGGACCTCCCGCCGTTGGACAGCCTGAACAGCCCGGACATCGACCTGTCCGACCTCGACACGCTGGAGCACACGCTGCGGATGATCGAGGACGCCGGACTGACGTGACCACCGCGGCACCCGCGCGGAGCGCGACACGACCAGGGCGGCCCGCCGGTCAGAGGGACCGCCCGCCGCTCGTTCTCCTCGTGCCCGCGCTGATCGCGGCCGCGGTGGCGCTGCTCCCGTTGCTCTACCTCGCCGTCCGCGCGTCCGAGCAGGGCCTCGGCACGGTCGTCGACGTTCTCGCCCGCGAACGCACCCTGCTCCTCGTCGTCCGCAGCCTCGTCCTGGCCGCCACCGTCAGCGGTCTCGCCCTGGTCCTCGGTGTCAGCCTCGCGTGGCTCGTCGCCCGCACCAGGCTGCCCGGTCGGCGCTTCTGGGGAGTGGTGCTCGCCCTGCCGCTCGCGGTGCCATCGTACGTCGCCGCGTTCGCCTGGCTGTCGCTCCTGCCGCGCTTCGGTGGCCTCGCCGGTGCGACCCTGGTCCTCGGGCTGGCCTGCTATCCGTACGTCTACCTCCCGGTGCTGTCGGCGTTCGAACGGATGGATCCCGCACACGAGGAGGTGTCCCGCTCGCTCGGACTCGGGCCGGTCCGGACGTTCGTGGCGGTGACGCTCCGGGAGGTCCGGCCGGCCGCGGCCGCCGGTGTGCTGCTCGTGATGCTGTACGTCCTGTCCGACTTCGGTGCGGTCGCGATCCTGCGCTACGACGTATTCGCCCGGGTCATCTACACGTCGTACCGGTCGAGCTTCGACCCCACGCCGGCCGCGATCCTCGGCTGCCTGCTGGTGGTTCTCACCGTAGTGATCGTCTGGGGCGAGAACCGCGCCAGGGGCCGCGCCGGCTATGCCCGGGTGGGCGGGGGCGTCGCGCGATACCGGGAGCGGGTGACCTTCGGGTGGCGGCGTGCGCTGCCCGCGGTGTTGTGGTGCGGCGCGGTGGCCGGCGTCGGGGTCGGCGTGCCGTTCGCGGCCCTTGCGTACTGGCTGGTAGGCGGGCGGTCGGCCGGTCTCGGACTCGACGAACTGGTCCCCGCGATGCTCACCACGCTCGGCGTCTCGGCGCTGGGCGCGCTGGTGACGGTCGCCCTCGCGGTGCCTGTCGGCGTGGTGGCCGCGCGGTATCGGGGGCGGGTCGGACGGCTGCTCGAGCAGGCGGCGTTCGTCCCGCACGCCCTGCCCGGAATCGTCCTCGCGCTGTCGCTCGTGTTTTTGTCGGTCCGTTACCTGTACCCGCTCTACCAGCGGCTTCCGGTGCTCGTCCTCGCCTACGCCGTGTTGTTCCTGCCCCTCGCCGTGGGTGCGGTGCGGGCGTCGGTCGCGCAGTCACCACCGGTGCTCGAGGAGGTCGCGCGCTCGCTCGGCCGCAGGCCGCTCGACGTACTACGGCACATCACCCTCCCCCTGGCCGCGCCCGGGGTTGCCGCGGGCGCCGCTCTCGTCTTCCTCACCTGTATGAAGGAACTGCCCGCGACGTTGCTGCTCCGGCCGACCGGGTTGGAGACGCTCGCGACAGAGCTGTGGGGACGTACGGAGACGGGTGCGTACGCGGCAGCCGCACCCTACGCGGCAGCCCTCGTCCTGCTCGCGGCGCTGCCGACGTTCGTCCTGGGCCGGCGCTGGGGAGCACTACGCGAGGAGGCCGGTCCATGAGCGAGCTCACCGTGCGTGGAGTCGCCAAGAGCTTCGGTGACGCCACCGTCCTGCGGGGCGTGGATCTCACCGTCGGCAAGGGCACCCTCGCCGCCGTGCTCGGCCCGTCGGGGTGCGGCAAGACCACGCTGCTCCGGATCATCGCCGGCTTCTGCCGCCAGGACGCCGGAGAGGTGCTGCTCGACGGACGTGTCGTCGCGGGGCCCGCCGGTGTCGAGCCACCGGAGCGGCGGCGCATCGGAGTGGTGCCTCAGGAGGGTGCGCTGTTCCCGCATCTGTCCGTCGGCCGCAATGTGGCGTTCGGACTCCCCCGCGGTCGCCGGCGAACGGCGCGGGTGCCGGAGATGCTCGACCTCGTCGGTCTCGGCGGCTATGCCGAACGCATGCCCCACGAGCTGTCCGGCGGCCAGCAACAGCGGGTCGCGCTGGCCAGGGCCCTGGCACCGGAGCCCGCCCTCGTCCTGCTCGATGAGCCCTTCGCCGCGCTCGACAGCGCACTCCGCGCGACAGTGCGCAGTGACGTCCGCGCCGCGCTGCATGCGGCCGGTGCCACCGCGGTGCTCGTCACCCACGACCAGCAGGAGGCGCTCTCGATGGCCGACCTGGTGGCCGTGCTCCGCGACGGCCGCGTGGTGCAGGCGGCACCGCCGGCAGGCATCTACCGGGAACCGGGTGATGTGGAGGTGGCGACGTTCGTGGGCGAGGCGAACGTCCTCGATGCCGTGCTGCGCGACGGCCGGGTCGCCGACAGTCCGCTCGGCGAGGTGACCGTGCGCCGATCCCTCCCGTCGGGCCCCGGAGTCGTCGTCATCCGGCCGGAGCAGGTCAGGATGGAGGCCGCCGGCCACGGTGTCGCCGCCGAGGTCAGCGGCGGGGAGTACTACGGTCATGACGCGCTGGTGCGGCTCTCCGTACGCCAGGACGGCGGGACGCCGGTTCAGGTGACCGCCCGCGTCCAGGGGGCGCCCGCACCACCTGTGGGTGCCGAGGTCGGGCTGGTCGTGGTCGGCGAGGCGGAGTTCTTCCCCACCGACCACTGACGCCATGGCCGGTGCTGGACCCCGGCCAGCACATCGCATGCGGTGCTGACTGGCGCCCGTACAGCCTGCCTACTCGCTGGCGGAGCCGGAGCCCGAACCGGACCCCGAACCGGACCCGGAACCCGAACCTGACCCGCTTCCGGACCCGTCGTCGTTGCAGCCGGCGAGACCCAGCGTGCCGGTGAGGGCGAGCGCCGCGATCACGGCGCCCAGCCGGCGACTCATGCGTTCCATCCTGATCGTCCTTCCTCTCGTACTGCGGGCTCATCTCTCAGACACATCTCGTACTGCGGCTCATCTCGTACTGGCCGTGAGTGCTGCCGCGTCCTCGTCCTCGTGGGACGTCTCGTCGTGTACCGCCTCGGCGTTCTCGCGCCGCCTCGCCTGCGACCATCCGGCCGCGGCCAGGCAGACAAGGACCGCGCACCAGATCAGGTGACCGATCCAGAAATGTGACCAGCCCGCGCGGTAGTCCGGCAGGAACACGCGAAGGATCTGGTACGCCGGGTTGTCGACGCCTTCGAAGTGCGCCACCCAGGTGATCTCGCCCGCCCACCCGTCGACCAGCAGGGTCACCAGGGCGAGGACACCGACGAGTCCGGGGACGCCGGCCACCACCCGGACACCGACCGGGGACCTGCCCAGCCACCACAGCACCGTGACAAGAGCCAGTGGCAGGACGACGACGACCTGCCTGCCGGGCCACCAGAACCCGTTCATGGTGAGCGCGACGTACGTCGCCACCAGCCAGCCGGCGGCCAGCGGTACGGCCAGGGCGGCCCATCCCCGGGGACGGACGGCCAGGAGCGCACCGAGGGCGGCCACGGCGAGCAACCATGCCGGTTGCCACGCGGCCAGGCCGTACGCCTGGTCGGTGAACAGGCTGACGAGTCGCAGGCTGCGGCCCACGTAGTCGGGGGCGACGCCGACGACGCTGAACTCGCCCGTGTCCACGAAGTGGTCACCGCTCGCGTAGACGGTCCAGCCACCCCAGATCGCCTGATGGGCGGCCAGGTAGGTGATCCCGGAGACCAGCAGTCCTCCCGTCAGACCGAGCACCGCCTGCCGCCGCCGCGCCAGCACCAGCCGGGCCAGCGCGACCAGTACCAGCGCAGCCGCGACGGGTGCGTACTTCACTCCGAGCCACGGCAGCGCGGTCACGGCGAGCACCAGTACGACCAGACCTCGGGTACCGAGCCGGCCGGTCAGTGCCGCGACCGCCACCACCACCGCGAGTGCGGCCGGGAGCTCCGGGTACACCTGCTGGCCGTACACGGCGAGCGGTGGCGACGCGAACGCCACCGCCACACCGGAGGTCGCCAGACCGAGCGGCACCTGGAACCGGCGTACGGCAGTCCAGACCGAAAGGGCAGCGGCGGCACCGGCGACCGCTGAAAGGGCCGCCTTGGCAGCGAGGAACCCGCCGAGTCTCATCGGCACCGCCAGCAACACCGGCAGGAGCGGGTCATGCGGACTGAGCTCCCGCCCGTCCTCCAGCGGCGCCGTCTGCGTGGGTAGGTCGTCGTGGAAGTACGCCCGCCACCTCTCGGCCGCGAGTTCGTCGGAGATGTCGAGGTCGCCGTCCTCGGCCAGCGAGAGCGCGGTCAGGAGGTACTGCGGCTCGTCGACGGCCGCATGGCCGCCCCGGGTGGCGTGGACACCGATCCCGAGCAACGCGGCCGTCATGGCCACGACGAAGACAACCACCATCGCCCAGGCGAGGGGAGGCGGCGGCGCGGGGCGGGTCACGTCACCGTCACCACGCCGCTCCCCCGATGGCGAACCGATCCGGCGGCTGTCCCCACTCCGGTGCCGGCGTCTGTTTGTCCGCTGGCCGCGACCTGGCGGGTGATGACGTCGCGAAGGTCCGTCACCGGGACGAATCCGACCGCCTGCCGCAGCCGGCGCACGTCGGCGAGGGTGTCGCTCACCTCGTCCGGATGGGCGGGGGTCACTGCCGTCGTCACGTCGACACCCAGGACCTCCGCCGTGACGTCGACCAAGGAGCGCAACCGGTGGCCGACGCCGGTACCGACGTTCATCGGCCCGCGGACGTGCCGTTCGGCGAGGGCGACGAGCGCCCGTGCGGCGTCGCGTACGTCGGTGATGTCCCGGGTGCGGTCGAGGGAGCCGAAGATGTGCAGCGCCTGGCCGTTCCGGGCGGCGGCGATCCAGCGGGTGAGGGCCATGTCCGGCCGTTGACCTTCGCCCGCGACGGTGAACATCCGTGCCATGGCGACGACACCGCCGGCATCGAGGCGCCGACGGCAGAGCTGTTCGGCCGCACGCTTGCTCTCGGCGTACCCGCCCATCGGCCGCAAAACGTCGGACTCCACGCACGGCTTCCCGGCCACCGATCCGCCGTAGACGGACGAGGACGACGCCACAACGAGCGGCGTGTGCAGGGGCACTGCGTCGAGTACCACCTGCGTCGCCAGGACGTTGTCGCGGTGGCGCCGCTGCGCGACGTCAGGCCCGCCGTCGCGGACGCCCGGGCAACCGGCCAGGTGGACTACGGCGTCGGCGGAGTCGAGCGCCTCACGCACGCCCGCGTCGCCTGCGAGCAGGTCGGCGGTGAGCGACGTGAAGCGTCGACCGGCAGCCGGGTGGAGGCCCACCGGCCGCGGATGTGGCCGGCGGTCGACGCCGACCACGGCGTATCCCCCGTCGAGCAGCGTCCGGACGGTCGTCTGGCCGACGAAGCCGGCCGACCCGGTCACGACGACAGCCACGCTGTCTCCTCCACTCGCCACATGATGGTGGGGAAGGCTAGCCTAACCTCAGCAGGCTGTCATCCGCGGGGGCGCTTCCTGCTGGTCGGCCCTTGATCGCTTGTCTCCTCCCGAGAGGAAGCGCCCTATGCGCACCGCCCGCCGGGTGATCGGCCTCGCCCTTCTCGTCGTGGCCTGCGGTTACCTCGTCACGGTCGTCGACGCCGGAGTGCTCGCGAAGGTCCTGGCCGCAGTCGCCGCAGATCCGCTCGGTCTGCTCGTCGCGCTCGCGTGCTACGCACTGGCGTTCGACCTGCGTGCCCGGGCGTGGCGGCGGATGCTGCCGGGACTCGCCTACGGCCACTCCTGGGCAGCCCTCCACGTGAGCCTGCTGGGCAACCACGTCCTGCCGTTCCGTTTGGGTGAGGCCCTGCGGGTGACGAGCGTGCTCCGGCGTACCGACCTCCCCGCCGGGCCAGTCACCGCCACCGCCGTCACCTCGCGGGTCGCCGACCTGCTGAGTGTGGTGCTCCTCGCCCTTGTCGCAGTTCCAGGACTGGTGCTCGATGTCACCGACCCGTGGGTGTGGGCGCTCCTGGCCGGCCTGGTGGCTCTCGGGGCCGCGGCGGTGTGGTGGGTACGCAGGCTCAGGCTCACCGCCGCCCAGACCAGGACCCGATCCGGCGAGAGGGTACGGCTCCCGGGCGGGCTCGTGGTCGCGGCAGCTGTCGTGGCGTGGGTGCTCGAGTCGGCCGTCGTCTGGGAGATCGCGCGGACCGCGGGGGTGCCGCTGGCGCCACTCGAGGCGGTCGCTGTCACGGCGGTCACCATCGTGGCGCAGGCGGTGGCCGTCACGCCGGGCGGTTTCGGATCGTACGAAGCCGCCGCCACGGCCGCGCTCACCGGCCTCGGTGTGCCGACGGGTCAAGCCTTCGCGATCGCGCTCGCGACGCACGCGGTGAAGACGGTCTACGCCCTACTCGTCGGAGGCGTCGCGCTCCTCGTGCCTGCGCCGACGTACTGGGGACTGCTGCGCCTGCCGCGTACTGTCCCGCCTCGCCCGACGCCGTGGCCGATCGAGTCCGCGGCACCGGTCGTCGCGATCATGCCGGTGCACAACGAGCAGGACACCGTAGGTGAGGTCGTACGCAGGTTGCCGGAGACAGTCCACGGCAGGCCGGTCCAGTGCGTGGTCGTCGACGACGGGTCCTCCGACGGGAGCGCGGAGCGGGCGGCGGATGCCGGTGCCCACGTCGTCCGGCACGGCCGCAACCTCGGTCTCGGCGCCGCGGTCCGGCGGGGGCTCGCGGAGGCGACGAAGCTGCGGCCCGCCGCTGTGGTCTACCTCGACGCCGACGGGGAGTACCAGCCCGAGGAGCTCGCACGGCTCGCCGAACCAGTCCTCACCGGAGGTGCCGACTACGTGATCGGCTCGCGGTTCGCCGGGGACATCCGCCGGATGCACGCGCATCGGCGACTCGGGAACGTCGTGCTGACCTGGTGGGTGCGCTGGCTCACCCGGCGCCGGGACGTGACCGATGGCCAGAGCGGCTACCGCGCCTTCTCCGCCAGGGCGGCCGCCGAGGCCGAGATCGTGCACGACTACAACTACGCGCAGGTCCTCACCCTCGATCTGCTCGCCAAGGGATACACCTACACCGAGGTGCCGATCACCTACGCGTTCCGGGAGAGCGGGCGATCGTTCGTCCGGCTCGGGCGTTACCTGCGCAAAGTGGTCCCTGCCGTCCACCGGGAGCTGAACGGGCCGGGATTTCAGTCCTCGACCACGTGGGCGGCGAACCGCTCCCGTGCGGCCGACCATGCCACGTCGTCGAACCCCCGCGCGGAGAGCGCGTCGACCGCGTCGTAGGCCATCGCGAGCGCATGGTGGGTGTTGTCATGGGCGAAGGTACCCAGCCGCCCGAACGTCGTCACCCGCGGCAGATCCAGCGCCCAGGCGTCGAGGGCGCTGAGGTGCCGTTCGAAACCCAGGTCGTAGACCGGATAGACATGCGGCAGCCGGCGTACCTCCACATCCGCCCGGGCGGCCGGGCGGAGGCCCGTCCTGGCGAGGGCGTCGTCGACCATCTCCGCGAGATCCTCGGCCGAGGCCTTCCATACCGGATCACCCATCGCACAAGGGATTTCCGCGCACAAGACGCTGCGATCCGCGGGATCGTCGACACTGACGCGGTAGTTGGCCGGCTCGGAGATCCGCGTGACCGGTGTCTCGGGTCCAGGCAGATAATGCGCGTCGTACGCCGAGTAGCGGCCACCCTCGTGCACCACGTAGACGAGCACCATCGCCCGGAAGCGCAGGTGTTCCGCCGCCTCGAGCGCGGCGTCAGGACGTGGTTCGGCGATCCGACCGAGCACGGGCAGCGGGATCGTCGAGAACACCTGCTCCGCCCGCAGGGTCGCACCGTCGGTGGTGTCGATGGTGACGCCTCCGGCGCCGGTCGACAGGCGCTCGGCCGCGACACCCAGGCGGATGCTCGCGCCGGCCTCGGTCGCCGCGTCCGCGAGAGCTTCCACGATCTGGCCGAAGCCCCGGCGAGGGTAGAAGAAGACCCGGCCCTGCAGCTTCGCTTCGGCACCGCCCCTCTGGCTCGGTCGAGACAGGCGCAGCATCCGCGCGGCGATCTTCCACGGCGTGTCCGCCGTCACCCTGCGGCGGGCCTGCTCCCCCGCGATCCGGTCGCCGGGCAGACCCCAGAGCTTGCGTGCGTACGGTGCGTAGAGCGCGTCGTACAACGCCGGACCGAGGCCGGCCCGCAACACGTCGGCGTAGGTGTCGGCCTGCGGCCGGCGTAGCGGCGCGGTCACCGCATCCCGCGCGACCCGGGCGAGCAGGCCGGGCGGGAGCGCCCTGACCAGTTCGGCGGCACGCAGCGGGAAGCCCACCCACCGCTCGCCCACCCGGAGGCGGCCGTTGCGGGGCCGGGTCTGCAGGTCGGAGCCGAGGAGGCCGTGCAGGTCGGCGAGCAGCTCGGGCGGCGTGGCCGGGTGCAGCCGGTGGCTGCCGTGGTCGACGCGGACACCGGCGACCTCGAAGCTCGCCGCCATGCCGCCGACGGAGGGCGCGCGTTCGAGAACGGTGACGCTCAGCCCTCGCCGCGCCGCGCGCCAGGCGGCCGCGAGCCCTGCCGGACCGGCGCCCAGCACCACGAGGTCGGCCGAAGCCGCGGAACTGTCTGCCACGCCAGCCATTCCTACACGGTGGACCGCCGGCGCGGTGGCGCGGGCCTCACCCCGCGGCCGAGACCTCGATGTCGCGGGCCTCGGCGTCAGGAGCCGCGAAGGCGAGCAGTCGCTCCCCCTCCTTGCCGAGGGTGGCCTGGTCGCGCTTCGTCAGGCGGACGAACGGATCGACTCGGAGCGTCACGTTCCCGCGCTGCTTGACGATCCGCCAGGTCCCGCGGACGAAACCGTCGACGAGAACGGTTCCGGGGAAGATCCCGTTGACGGTGTAGATGCGCGGCCAGTGTTCGTCGGCGATCACCCGGGTGCGGTCGGCATGGGCGAGCAGCAGGTTGTCGAACTCCGCGACATACCGGACAGGAGCCGGCGTGTCCGGGTCGGGCCGCGGCGCGTCGGGCAGGTCGACCAGCTCGCGTCCCCGTTCGTCCCGGTACGTCCGCAGCTCCGGCCGGATACCGTCGACGACCTCGCCGAGCTTCGTCAGCCCTGACCACTTCGCGATGTCCGCGACGGTGGCCGGGCCGAATGCGGCGAGGTACCGCCGGACCAGCTCGGCGAGGGCCGGCTGAGGGTCCATCGGAGCGCCCAGCCAGGACTCCGCGGACGTGTGCCGCGCGAGCCCGCCGGCACCCCAGATCGCCCGTGGGGGTACCTGCACGAGGGGCACTTTGGCGCGGACGACCTGGGCGAGTGCCGAGGCGTCCCGGTCGGGCCATTGCTCCCGTAGCTGGGCGCCGAGCTCGGCGAAGGTGAGTGGCCGCTCGTCCACCAGCGCGCGGCCGGCCTTGGCGACCTCCTCGAGTTCCAGCCCGTCGAGGGTCCGGCCGAACACGGCACTCAGGCCCCGCTCGGAGACGACCTGCACGAGCGGCCGCAGCAGCCGGCAGTCGCCCGCGGACACCAGGTGGATCGTCGAACGCATCAGCACGATGCGCACGACCTGCCGTGTCGTGAGCAGGTCCGCCAACTCCTCAGGCCGGAAGTCGACGAGCCGTGACCACAGCCCGTAGTACGGCGGGAACGGCGCCTGCGCCTGCAGGCCGGCCACGCGCTCCACCGCGTCGAGTGCGGGCAACCGCCACCGCCGGAGCAGCAGCTGCCGCTCAAGCGTGGCGCGGTTGAGCGCGCGCGTCGTGAGCACGTCGCTCATCGGTGCGACCGAAAGAAGGCGCGGACGTCTCCGGTGAGCAGGTCCGGCACCTCCATGGCCGCGAAGTGTCCGCCGGTGTCGAAGTCGCTCCAGTGGACGATCGTGTTGGTCTGCTCGGCGAACCGCCGGATGGCGATGTCCTCGGCGAACACCGCCACCCCGGTCGGAACGGCGGTCTTCGTGGGCCAGTTCTGGCTGCGCATGCTCTCAAGGTAGAGCCGCGCCGCCGAGCCCGCTGTCGCGGTGAGCCAGTAGAGCATGACGTTGGTGAGCAACCTGTCCCGGTCGATGGCCGCCTCGGGCAGGCCCTCGGCCGGATGCGTCCACTCCTTGAACTTCTCCACGACCCACGCCAGCTGGCCGACCGGCGAGTCGGTGAGCCCGTACGCCAGCGTCTGCGGGCGCGTCGCCTGGATCTGGAAGTACGCGTTGCCCTCGGACAGGAAGCGGTTCTTGCGTTCGATGCGTTCCTTCTCGACGTCGGTGAGCTCGGCGAGCACGGCGTCGTCGACCGGTCCGAACGGGATGAATCCAGCGGTAGCCGCGTTGACGTGGACGCCGACGACCCGCTCACCGTCGACCCGCGCGAGGTCCGGTGCGATGAAGGCGCCGAAGTCGCCGCCTTGAGCGCCGTAGCGCTCGTAACCGAGCCGGTGCATGAGCTCGGCGAACGCGGCGGCCATGCGCCGGGAGTCCCAGCCGCTCTCGCGCGTCGGGCCGGAGAAGGCGAAGCCGGGCAGCGACGGGATCACCAGGTGGAACGCATCGGCCGGGTCGCCTCCGTGAGCGCGGGGGTCGGTGAGCGGGCCGATCACGTCGAGGAACTCCACCACCGACCCGGGCCAGCCGTGGCTGAGGATCAGCGGGAGCGCGTTCGGCTCGGGCGAACGCACGTGGAGGAAGTGGATCAGCTGGCCGTCGATCTCGGTCGTGAACTGCGGGAACTCGTTCAGCTCCGCTTCGTGCTTGCGCCAGTCGTAACTGGTCCGCCAGTGCTCCACGAGGTCCCTCAGATAGTCCAGGGGTACGCCGTGGGTCCAGCCGACGCCGGGCAGCTCGTCAGGCCAGCGGGTGCGGGCGAGCCGGTCGGCGAGGTCGTCGAGGTCGGATCGCGGGATGTCGAGGTGGAACGGCCGGATCTCCGGACTGCACCCGGGCGGGTTGGTGTTCGTCATGACAGTCACCCTAGGAGCCAGTAAGGTCAGCTCTTGTCCTAACCCTTGGCGAGGATTCAAGGTATGTGGGAAACCTCTGGACGGCTCCTCCAGCTGCTCTCGCTGCTGCAGAACCGGCGCGACTGGTCCGGCGCTGAGTTCGCCGAGCGGCTCGGCGTCACCGTGCGTACGGTCCGGCGCGACGTCGACCGTCTGCGGGCGCTGGGTTATCCCGTCCATGCGACCCGCGGAACCGCCGGCTACCGGCTGGGCGCGGGCGCCTCCCTGCCGCCGCTCCTGCTCGACGACGACGAGGCGGTCGCCGTGGCCGTGGGCCTGCGCACCGCCGCAGGTGGCACGGTCGCTGGCATCGAGGAGACGTCCGTGCGGGCACTCGCGAAGCTCGAGCAGGTCCTGCCGTCCCGGCTACGCCACCGGGTCAACGCCCTGCAGGCGGTCACGGTTCCGATGGCCTCGGGTGCGGCGACCGTCGATCCGGGTGCGCTGACGCTCATCGCCACCTGCTGCCGCGACCACGACCGACTGCGCTTCGACTACCAGGCCCACGACCGGAGCTCGAGCGAGAGGACCGTCGAGCCACACCGGTTGGTCCACACCGGGCGGCGGTGGTATCTCGTCGCCTACGACCTGGACCGACACGACTGGCGGACGTTCCGGGTCGACCGGATCACGCCACGCACGCCCACCGGTCCGCGCTTCGCGCCGCGCGAGCCGCCCGATCCCGACATCGCGGCGTACGCGTCCAGGGGCGTCTCGACCACGACCTACCGGTACCAAGCCCGCTTCACGATGCATGCACCTGCCGAGGTGGTCGCCGACAAGGTGACGCCGACCTCGGGCGTCGTGGAGGCGGTCGACGCCGACACCTGCCTGCTCCACACCGGGTCCAACTCGCTCGAGGAGCTCGCGATCTACGTCGGAGTGCTGGGGTTCGACTTCCACGTGCACGAGCCTGCCGCACTCGCCCCGCACATCCGTACGCTCGCGGCGCGGTTCGGTCGCGCTGCTCAGTCCGCCCCTCAGGCGTCACCGGACGACTCGGGGGCGAGGGCTGGCGCCGGCGATTCGGGCTGAGGACCATGCGCCTCCGCGGCGGTACGCCGCGCCGCCTCGTCCTCGCGCGTGAGTCCGGATCGGCTGCGTGGCTGCTCCCGTCGCTTCCCCGCCCGTCGGTTCTCCACCGGTCGGTTCTCCACCGGTCGGTTCTCCACCGGCCGGTTCCCCACCTGCCGGTTCCCCATCGGTTGTCGCAGAACCGGGTGCATCCGGTCGTTCAGCAGTCCATGGAACGTCGCACTGAACGCCGCGCCGATCAGGAGCGAGATCACGATGAGGTACAACCACAGCAGGACCGCGATAGGAGCGGCGAGCGGACCATAGATCGACGTACTGCCGATCGCGTGCGACAACGTCCAGCGCAGCGCGAAGCTCCCGGCGATCCAGAGCACCATCGCCACCACCGCACCACCGAAGTCCTGCAACCACGGCGTCCGCTTCGGTACGGCCAGGTGGTAGAGCGTGGTGAGGAACACGCTTGAGGACACCAGCACGGCGGGCCAGTACGCGGTCGTCAGGAAGTCCAAACGTGCCGGAAGGAGCGTGTCGACGAGGGACGGTCCGGCGAGGACGAGCGGGAGGACGACGATCGCCATTCCGAGGGCGACAACGTACAGCGAGAACGACAGGACCCGGGTCTTGACGATTCCGCGCCGCCCGCCGAGGCCGTGCATGATCGCGATCGTGTCGATGAAGACGTTCAGCGCGCGCGAACCTGACCAGAGGGCGAGGACGAAGCCGACCGAGATGACATCGGCACGACCTTCGTCGAGAACGGCGTCGAGCGTCGGCACGATAACGCTCTGGACGCTCTGCTCGGTGAGGGCGCCTCGGGCGACCTCGACCAGCTCCGCCTTCACGAGTTCGACGGTGTCGGGGCCGAATCCGCCGACGACGTAGCCGATCGAGCCGGCCAGACCGAACACCAGCGGCGGCAGCGACAGGATCGCGAAGAACGCTCCCTCCGCCGCGAGGCCGGTCACGCGGTAGCGCACGCATGCGCCGACAGTTCCTCTGAGAAGTCGCCAGGCCAGCGAGCCACGAAATCCTCGCCGAGTCCGCTCCCCCTGCGCGCCAGCCGCCGGCGCCCGCCCGCTCATGCGCATACCGTAGCCACATGGACGCGCAACACCCCGCAACCTCCGTGTCACCTCCCCGCCGGGTACGCCGAGAGAACGAGGAGACGCATGCCGTCACCAACCAGCCTCCGGTCCTGGACTACGACGCGTTCGGTTCGGACAGTGCCCTGCAGGAGGCACTGACGCGATGGGGGCCCGAACGGGGGTCCGGGTCCGCGTACTCCCGCCTCAGCGAGATCGGCACCGTTGCCGGGTCACCACAGGCGCGGGCTCTGGCGTTCGACGCGCACCGCCACCCACCCCGGCTCGTGACGCACGACCGGTACGGTCACCGGGTCGACGAGGTGGAGTTCCATCCGTCCTGGCACGAGTTGCTCGGGCGGGCCGTTGGCTGGGGGCTGCACGCGACACCGTGGACGTCGCGCGAGCCGTCTGCGCACCTCACACGTTCGGCCGGTTTCTATCTCTGGAGTCAGGCGGAGGCGGGGAATGGCTGCCCGGTGTCGATGACCTACGCCGCCGTGCCCGCCCTCCACGTCGACCCGGCGCTCGCAGCGGAGTGGGTGCCCCGGCTCGCGTCGACGACCTACGACCCCGGCCTGACGACGGCAGCGGGCAAGGCCGGCTGCCTCGCCGGCATGGCCATGACCGAGAAGCAGGGCGGTTCGGACGTACGCGCGAACACGACCGTCGCGGAGCCACTCGGGTCGGCGGGCGAGTATCTCCTCACCGGACACAAATGGTTCTGTTCGGCTCCCATGAACGACGTCTTCCTGGTGCTGGCGCAGGCGCCCGGAGGGCTCACCTGTTTCGTCGTACCCAGGGTGTTGCCCGACGGCAGCCGCAACACCTTCCGGCTGGTACGTCTGAAGGACAAGCTCGGCAACCGCTCCAACGCCTCCGCCGAGGTGGAGTTCGCGTCCACGTGGGCGCGGCGGCTCGGCGAGGAGGGACGTGGCGTCGCCACGATCATCCCGATGGTCGCGAGCACCCGGCTCGACTGCGTACTCGGTTCGGCCGCCCTCACCCGGCGTGCCGTGGTCGAGGCCGTCTGGCATGCGCGCCACCGCCGGGCGTTCGGGAAGGCTCTGGTCGACCAGCCGGCGATGGCGAACGTCCTCGCCGACATCGCGGTCGAGCAGGAGGCCGCCACCCTGCTGGCGCTCCGGCTCGCGACGGCCGTCGACAGGGCCCCGGCCGACCCGGCGGCGCAGGCGTTCCTGCGGATCGCCCTTCCAGCGGCGAAGTACCTCGTGTGCAAACGGACTCCGGCCGTGGTGGTGGAGGCGCTGGAGTGCCTGGGCGGGAACGGCTACGTCGAGGAGTCCGGCATGCCGTTGCTCTTCCGCGAGTCGCCACTGAACTCGATCTGGGAGGGTTCGGGTTCAGTGCAGGCGCTCGACGTCCTGCGGGCGCTGCAACGCGAACCCGCCGCCCTCGAAGCCTGGCTGCGTGAAGTGGCCTCCGCCCAGAGCGCCGATCCCCGCCTTGCCCGCGCTGTCGAGGACGTCCTGACATCGCTGGCTGACCTCGACCAGGCGGAGTACCGCGCACGTCGGCTTGCTGAACGCCTCGCCCAGGTCCTGCAAGGCGCCTTGCTCGTGGAGTACGCCCCGGCCGAAGTGGCCGACGCCTTCTGCGCCTCCCGGCTCAGCGGGGATGCTGGCGTGACGTTCGGCACCCTCCCGCGCGGCGTCGACGCCGACGCCATCCTCCACCGCGCTGTGCCGGATTTCTGACTCGGTTCCGGCGTGGTGTGATCTTTCCCCCACATATGCAGCGCCGTACCCTAAGTGCCATGCCTCCACCAGGCTTCCATTTGGCGCTTCCCCCCAGCTACTACGGTGGGGTGCGCACGGTCATCCCCTGGTGCTCGCACTCACCTTCATGATCCCGATTGGCGTTCTCATCGGAGGTGCATTCGCAGCACATGAGACGTCGGCCGCTGCGATCTTCCTGGTCGGGTTGATCCTTTCCGCGATCGCCTATGCTCTTTTCTCCCCGCCGTACGTCTGGGATTCAAGGGCAGGCTCAAGAGCGCGGATTGTCGCAGGTACTGGCGCCTCCTGGCATTGCTCGCCATAGTCTGCGTTGCGTTCTCAATACTTGTCTCTGCACAACGGACAGGCCATCCCGAGCACTCGCCATGACCGCAATAGGGCTGCTCTGCTATGCCGGCGCATATCACTTGCGAAGGGTCTATGGGGTTCATCGCCGCTTCTCTCCGCCTGCACCCGCTTACGGCAACCTTGCGCGAAGGACATCCATGCGTTGTCGCAGCCGATCGAGGTTCTCCTCTGCCACCTCCTCGATCGATCGCCCGCTGGTGAGTTCGGCGGCGAGGTCGGTACGACGCTGCACGATCGCCTCTTCACCCTCCCGCAGCGCGGCCTCGATGTTGCCAGCGAGCCGCGCCGGGTCGGTCTCGATGGCATAGCGGGTCCGGATCTCGAGCGAGAGCAGAACACCGTCACCGTTGAACTCGGCGGCGACGGCACCTCGTTCGCGCTCCACGCGGAGCGACTCCGAGGACAGCCTCGCGAGGATGTCCCGCGCCCCCGGGATCGTCGTCACCAAGCCGCGGAGCGCCGCGGCGACCTCGGACCCAGCGGCCTCGCTGAAGCCCGCGTCGGCGTAGGCCACCTGCTCGGCATGGGCCGCCTCGTCACGGGCGGCACGGTAGAGCGCCGCGATCTCGCGGTCCAGCACCTGGGCCTGCAGGACCCGCTGCCATCGCGGGTCGACTTCGACGTGCTTGATCCGGCCGACACCGTCGACGCTCAACTGGATCACCCTGCGTCGGTCCTCGACCGTGTAGCTCCGCGAGACGATCTGGTCGCGGACACGCTGCACGCGCCCGTCCAAGGCAACGAACCCGAGCGCGAGATCGTCAGGTCCCGCCCCCATGGCGAAGCCATCCAGACTCACACGTGACCCCCGAGTAGTGCCTGACCTGCGCCGCTCTGGTGGCGAGCACCGTAACGGCTGGACATCGAATCATGTCAAGGTCTGGGGAGCACCTGCCAGCCCACGGGCCCGGCCCTCTGCACTAGGCTCGTGGTTACCGCGACTGGCGCAGGCAAGGTGGAATCGACCACCGGGGAGCGGCGTACGGGCTGCCGTACGACAGAACACCGTCCCGTACGACCGAGCACGGGCACCGCGCGCCTGGGTGCCTGGGTCTGAGGGCGTGTCCCTGAACCACAGGGCACGCACGACCAGGCGGTCACCGAGTGACCGTCACCACCGCTGACCCAGGAGGAGCAATGACGCAGCGTACTGGTCTCGACCTCGCCGCCAGGCTGGCCGACGCCGATCCGGAGATCGCCCGGCTCATCGAGGCCGAGGGCCGTCGGCAGTTCGAGAAGATCCGACTGATCCCGAGCGAGAACTACGTGTCCCAGGCCGTCCTCGAGGCGACCGGCACGGTTCTCACCAACAAGTACTCCGAGGGCTACGCCCGCAAGCGCTACTACGAAGGCCAGCAGATCATCGACGAGGTGGAGGAGCTGGCTGTCGCCCGCGCCAAGGAGCTCTTCGGTGTCGAGCATGCCAACGTCCAGCCCTACTCCGGCTCACCGGCCAACCTCGCGATCTACCTCGCGTTCATGCAGCCGGGCGACACGGTCATGGGGATGTCGCTTCCGATGGGCGGCCACCTGACGCACGGCTGGAGCGTCTCCGCGACCGGGAAATGGTTCCGCTCCGTGCAGTACTCCGTCGGGCGCGAGACCGGCCGGGTCGATCTCGACGAGGTGCGTGAAATCGCTCGCGCAGAACGCCCGAAACTGATCTTCTGCGGTGGAACAGCGATCCCGCGACTCATCGACTTCGAGGGGTACGCCGAGATCGCCCGCGAGGTCGACGCCCTTCTCGTCGCTGACATCGCCCACATCGCCGGCCTCATCGCAGGCGGAGCGCATCCCTCGCCCGTCGGACACGCGCCGGTGATCTCGACGACGACCCACAAGACCCTGCGCGGGCCCCGAGGGGCGATGCTGATGAGTGACCAGGAGCATGCCAAGCCGCTGGACCGAGCGGTCTTTCCTGGACTCCAAGGTGGGCCGCACAACCACACCACCGCCGCGATCGCCGTTGCGCTGAAGGAAGCCGCCACCCAGGAGTTCACGGCGTACGCAGGGCAGATCGTCGAGAACGCCAAGGCGCTCGCCACCGCCCTCATCGAGCGCGGGTTCGATCTGGTCTCGGGCGGCACCGACAACCACCTGATCCTCGTCGATCTCACGAACAAGGATGTCGGCGGCAAGCCGGCTGCCAAAGCCCTGGACAGGGCTGGCATCGAGCTCAACTACAACACGGTTCCCTATGACACCCGGAAGCCGTTCGATCCCTCCGGGATCCGGATCGGTACCCCCGCTGTCACCACTCGTGGCTTGACTCCCGCGCACATGGCCCAGATCGCGGCCTGGATGGACGAGGCCGTGGAGGCGGGCAAGAAGGACGATGGCGAGGCGCTCGACCGGATCGCGGCGGACGTCCGCGACTTCACCAAGGCGTTCCCCATCCCGGGCTGGCCGGCCAGCTGACTCTGGTCAGAGACAGCAGCGAGCCCCGCTGACCGACCTCAGCAGGTGGCCAGCGGGGCTCATGCGAGGGAACGCCCTCGTCGGGTGATCAAGGCGTTCGGGTCAATGGTGACCGGCAATGGGATCAGTGCCTCCCAGGTCTCACCCGGTCAGAGCCGTTCCGCCAGACAACCCCACGCCCCGCGCCCGGTCGGAGCGCGACGATGTCGGGAACGAAGTTGGCACCTGGCAGGCGTACGCGGCCACCGACGCTCCATCCGGATCGCGCACCTCACCGGTGGTTTGTTCCGGTTCCGCCGGTTCCTGACGTGCCGTGACAGGCGGTAGGCACAAGCCCGCAGGACCTACAGCGTCGGCGCACTCGATGCGTCCTCTGGCGGGCCGGAGAGGTGGCGGCTGAGGAAGTCGAGCTGGAGCGCCATCTGCTTGATCTGCTCCTCGACGACGACACTCATGTGACCGGCCTCGAACCTGTAGTCCTCGTACGGCGTTCCCAACGCGGCGAGGCGGGCGAGGTAGTTGTCGACCGAGCGGATCGGACAGCGCGGGTCGTTGGTGCTGGCGATGACGAGAAGCGGCGCCTTCACCCGGTCGGTGTACGTGATCGGGTTCGATCGCGCCCACTTGTCCGGGATCTGCTCAGGTGAGCCGCCGAACAACGACCGGTCGTATTCGCGGACCGGTTCCATTTCGTCCTCGTAGAGCGCGACGAGGTCCCCGATGGGGACGTCGGCGATCCCGGCGGCCCAGCGGTCGGCTTGCGTGCCGAGCGCAAGCAGCGTGAGGTAGCCGCCCCACGACTTGCCGGTGATCACGCACCGGTCGGGATCACTGAGTCCCGTGTCTACCGCCCAGTCGCGCACTGCGGCGACGTCCTCGAGTTCGACCAGGCCGGGCGCCGGTCGCAGCGCGTCGCGCCAGGCCGCGCCGAATCCGGACGAGCCACGATAGTTGACGTGGACGACGCGGAAGCCGGCGTCGACGAACGCGGCCCGGATGGGGAAGAAGCTGTCGGTCATCTCGCCGCCAGGCCCGCCGTGGAGCCAGAACACCGTGGGCATCGGACCGCTCGCGGCCGGAGGGCTGGCCACCAGGGCGTGGATCCGTCCGCCCGGGCCGTCGACCCAGGCATCGTCGAGGGCTGCGGACGGCGGTGCCGGTTCCACCACCTCCAGCACCGGTGACCCGGACTCGGTCAGGATGGCGGTCGGCCGGTCACCCGCCGACCACTGGTACTCCACCGTGCCATCCGGTCGTACGCCATGTCCCCAGACGACGCCGCGCGCGGTCCCCACCCGTGCGAGGCTCTCTGCCCCCAGGTCGTACCGGTAGAGCTCATCGCGCGCCTGCCAGTGGCGTCGGATCAGCAGAGCCGATCCGTCCGGGTACCAGGAAGCGGTCAGTTCACCGGGTAAGTCGATACGTGGCTGGACGAAAGTATCGGCGGCGAGGTCCCAGATCATCGGCTCGGAGCGGCCGGATCGCTCGTGATGGAGGAGGAGTCGGGAGTCCTCGGGGCACGGCGCGAAGGCCGCCGCGTGCAGGGCACGGCCGATACCGTCCCACAGCTCGCCCGCGATCTCACCGACGGCGGTCTCGCACCCGGTTCGCAGGACACGGATTGCCGGATAGTCCGCGTCACCGTGCTCGGAGTGCTCGATCGCCAGCAGAGTCTCGTCGTAGGACATGGCCGAGACCTGCGCGTGGCGGGCCGACTCGTACAACGTGGTCGTGGCCGCGCTGTCGAACCGGTGGAGGTGGAGTCGCACGCCGCCACGCTCGGACATTCCGACCGCCGCCACCCGGTGACCGAGTGCCAGGCCGACCGGGTAGCCAGGCGCCAGGTCTGGAAACGCGATCTCGGCTTTGTCGCCCGCCGCGCCGGAGACGTCGAACGCCTGTCGCACCCACCGGCCACGCTCGTCATGGGCGGTGTCGTCGAACCACCAGACCGACTCACCGTCCGGATGGATCACGCCCCACGTGGTTCCCTCCGGTCGTGACGTCAACTGGGCGTGCCGGGCCTCCTGGCGATCCCATCCGTACAGCTCGGCGGTACCGCTGCGGTTGGAGGTGTAGAGGCACCGATGCGGGGCGTCACGCGCCCACCGTGGAAAGCTGATGTCGGTCGCCCTGAATCGTCGAACCCACGCTGGCTGAGTCATCGGGCGATCTTGCCAGAGGCCAGCTCCGGGCACCCAGCAGTCGGCGCAGAGTGCCGCGAATTGGGACGTAACCCCTGGGCCGAGGCTGATCAGGGCAACCCAGAATCCCTACGAGGAGAGTCGGACTTCGAGATGGGCGTCTCGCATCGCGGACGATTCAGTTGCCAGTCGGGCATCATTCACGCAGGCTGATGACCATGATGACGCCGGTAACCCCGCTCCTCGTGGGACGGCGTCACCTCGATTTCGGTCGCATGCGCAGCATGCTGTGTCTCTCGGCGCGCTGAGGCGCCCTATCCTCCCCTGACAGCGGGACCCGGGCGCTCGGTCGCGCCGGCCTCCTCGACTCTCGCCGCTCGGCACGGTGGCGTTGGCCATCCTGTGCCCTGACCGAGGACCAAACACTTTATGACATCCACGTCGTCTGCCGCCCGGCCGCGGCCCGCCGCCAACCGTCCCCCACGCCGCAAGCGCGGCGAGGGACAGTGGGCGCTGGGCTACCGCGAGCCGCTCAACAAGAACGAGCAGGCCAAGAAGGACGACGACCCGCTGAACGTCCGTGCCCGGATCGAGAACATCTACGCCCACCGCGGCTTCGACTCGATCGACCCGTCCGACCTGCGCGGTCGCTTCCGCTGGTGGGGCCTCTACACCCAGCGCAAGCCCGGAATGAGCGGGGAGCACACCTCGATCCTCGACACCGAGGAGCTCGAGGACTCCTACTTCATGCTGCGCGTCCGCATCGACGGTGGTCAGCTCACGGTCGCGCAGCTGCGCACCATCGCCGACATCTCCACGACGTACGCCCGCGACTCGGCAGACGTCACCGACCGGCAGAACATCCAGCTGCACTGGATCCGCATCGAGGACATGCCGACGATCTGGGAACGCCTGGAGGCCGTCGGCCTGCAGACCCAGGAAGCGTGCGGCGACTGCCCTCGGGTCATCATCGGCAGCCCGGTCGCGGGAATCGCCGCCGACGAGATCATCGACCCGACACCGGCCATCCACGAGATCGCCACCAGCTACATCGGCAGCAAGGAGTTCTCCAACCTGCCGAGGAAGTACAAGACCGCCCTCACTGGCCACCCGAGCCAGGACGTCGCGCCGGAGACCAACGACATCGCGTTCGTCGGCGTCGTCCACCCCGACCACGGTCCGGGCTTCGACCTGTGGGTCGGCGGGGGCCTGTCCACCAACCCGATGCTCACCCAGCGGCTCGGCACCTGGATCCCCCTCGACGAGGTCGCCGAGGCGTGGTGGGGCGTCACGAGCATCTTCCGCGACTACGGCTACCGGCGGCTGCGGCACCGCGCACGGCTCAAGTTCCTCGTCGCCGACTGGGGACCCGAGAAGTTCCGCGACGTGCTGGAGAACGAGTATCTCAAGCGCAAGCTGGTCGACGGTCCCGCGCCCGAGCCGCCCGCGGTTCCCGGCGACCACATCGGGGTCCACCGCCAGAAGGACGGCCGATACTACGTCGGCGTCGCGCCGGTCGCCGGCCGGGTGTCGGGGAGCCAGCTCGGCAAGTTCGCCGACATCGCCGCGGCCCACGGCTCGGATCGCATCCGTACCACACCGCTGCAGAAGCTGCTCGTGCTCGACGTCGAGGAGGACCAGGTCGAGCACCTGGTGGGCGCACTCGCCGACATCGGCCTGCAGGCACGCCCGTCCGGATGGCGCCGCCACACCATGGCCTGTACCGGGATCGAGTACTGCAAGCTCGCCATCGTCGAGACCAAGGCTCGCGCGGCCGCGTTGATCGACGAGCTGGAACGGCGCATTCCCGAGCTCGACGTCCCGATCACCGTCAACCTCAACGGCTGCCCCAACTCCTGCGCCAGGATCCAGGTCGCCGACATCGGTCTCAAGGGCCAAAGCGTGCTCGACAATGCCGGGCAGCAGGTGGAGGGATTCCAGGTCCACCTCGGTGGTGGGCTCGGGCTCGACGCCGGCTTCGGGCGCAAGCTCCGCCGCCACAAGGTCACCGCCGACGAGTTGCCGGACTACGTCGAGCGGGTCGTCCGCCACTACCTCGACCAGCGTGAGCAGGGCGAGCGCTTCGCCCAGTGGGTGACCCGGGCGCCAGAGGAGGCCCTCACATGATCCGGAGCGGCTCGGTGACGAGCAAGCGAAGTGGTCAACCGAGCGAGGAACGAGCGTGGTTGCCCGCGCAGCGAGCGAGGAGGCGAACGCGACCATGAGCACCGAGCGCGCGACCCCGTTCTACTGCCCGTACTGCGGCGAGGAGGACCTCCGTCCCGCCGAGGACAGCCACGGCGCGTGGGAGTGCCGCGGCTGCACCCGTGCCTTCTCCCTGAAGTTCATCGGACTGGTGGTGCGTTCATGAGTCTTACTGCCGCTTTGCCTCAGCAGTCGGGGGCGTCCGGGCGTGACGCCGCGGAACTCGAGGCGCTCGCCACCCAGGCGGGCCGCGACCTCGAGCACGCGACCGCCACCGAGATCATCCAGTGGGCGGTGGACACGTTCGGTGAACGGTTCTGCATCACGTCGTCGATGCAGGAGACGGCGCTGTCGCATCTCGCCTCGACGGTCCAGCCAGGCATCGACGTGGTGTTCCTCGACACCGGCTACCACTTCGCGGAGACCGTCGGCACCGCCGACGCCGCCTCGGTGACCATCCCGATCAACCTCGTCACCGTCCGGCCGCGGCAGACGGTGGCCGAGCAGGACGCCACGCTCGGAGCCGACCTGTTCGCACGGAACCCGGACCTGTGCTGCCAGCTCCGCAAGGTTGCGCCGCTGGAGCGGGCGTTGCAGGCCTACGACGCCTGGGCCACCGGAATCCGGCGCGACGAGGGACCGGACCGGGCGAACACACCCGTGGTCGCATGGGACGCCCGGCGCGGCAAGGTCAAGATCGCGCCCTTCGCCCGGTGGACCCAGGATGACCTCGACAGCTACATCGTCGACAATGGCGTGATGACCAACCCGCTCCTCCACGACGGCTACCCGTCCATCGGCTGCTGGCCGTGCACGCGGCGGGTGGCGCCCGGAGAGGACCCGCGGAGCGGGCGGTGGGCGGGGCTGTCCAAGACCGAGTGCGGCATCCACACATGAGCCCGCGCTATCCCCTGATGCTGGACCTGTCCGGACGCCGGGCAGTCGTCGTCGGGGGTGGCCCGGTCGCCGCGCGCCGGGTCCGTGGTCTGCTGGACGCCGACGCCGAGGTCGTGGTGGTCGCCCCGGAGTTGTGCGAGGACCTCGCGGTCATGACCGGTGACGCGCAGGTCGCCTGGATTCCTCGGGAGTACGCCTCCGGTGACCTTGCCGGGGCATGGGTCGTGCAGACCGCGACCGGTGACGTGTCGACCGACGCCCAGGTCGCCGCCGATGCTGATGCGGCCGGCATCTGGTGCGTACGCGCCTCCGACGCCACCCACTCACCCGCCTGGACGCCGGCCACGGCACGGGTCGACGACGTGACCGTCGCTGTCTCCGCCGGACGCGACCCGCGCCGGGCGCGCGCCATCAAGGACCGCATCGCCACCCAGCTCGAGACCGGCGAACTGCCAGTACGCAGGTACCGCCGTCCCCGCAACGGCCACGTCGCCCTGGTCGGCGGCGGGCCCGGCGATCCCGGACTCATCACCGCCCGTGGTCGACGGCTGTTGGCCGACGCCGACGTCGTGGTCGTCGACCGACTGGCTCCGCGTGCCCTGCTCGCCGAACTCGACCCGGGCGTCGAGGTGGTCGAGGCCGGCAAGGGCCCGCAGGCCCACACCATGACTCAGATGGAGATCAACGACCTTCTCGTCGAGCGTGCCCGCGCCGGCCAGCAGGTCGTACGCCTGAAGGGCGGCGACCCGTTCGTCTTCGGCCGTGGCGGCGAGGAGGCGCTCGCCTGCGCCGAGGCCGGCGTTCCCTGCGAGGTCGTTCCGGGCGTGACCAGCGCAGTCGCCGTGCCGGAGGTGGCCGGAATTCCGGTGACCCACCGCGGCGTCGCCCGGCAGTTCACCGTCGTGTCGGCGCACACGTCGCGGCGCGGCGAGGAGCCCGACTGGGAAGGCCTTGCCGGCCTGGAAGGCACCCTCGTCTTCCTCATGGGGGTGAGCCAGCTCGGCGAGATCGTCGACGGCCTCCTCTCACACGGACGGTCGCCCGACACGCCGGTCGCTCTCGTCGAGCGCGGCACCCTGCCGGAGCAGCGTCTGACGCCGGGCACCCTGGCGACGATCGTCGACATCGCCGCCGCCCAGGACGTCCGCTCCCCCGCCGTCATCGTCGTGGGCGAGGTCATCACCCTGGCATCACAGCTCGCATCCGGCGACGGGCGGCGATGACCCAGGGCCTCCTGCTGCTGGCCCACGGCAGCCGCGACGCCCGAGCGGCACAGGTCGCACAGCAGGTGGCCTCCGCGGCGGCGACTCGTGCGCGGGCCGCTACGCCGGATCTCGAGAGCTGCGCGGCCTTCCTCGAACTGGCTGCGCCCTCGCCGGAACAGGCGCTCGACCTGCTGGGCGAGCGTGGCGTCGACGATGTGGTCGTCCAGCCGTTCCTGCTGAGCCATGCGTACCACTCGAAGGTCGACCTGCCGGGCGTGTCGGCCCTCGTCGAGGAGCGCGGGTGGCCGGTCCGCACCGGCGACGTGCTGGGGCCCGACGACCTGCTCATCGACGCGTTGGCCGCTCGCCTGGACGAGGCGTGCGCGGCGGCCGGCTACGACGCGGTGGTGCTCGCCGCGGCCGGCTCCACCGATCCCGACGCCAACCGTGCCGTCCAAGGCGTTGCCAGCGCCCTCGCCACGCGAATCGACACGCCCGTCACGGCGGGCTTCGCCTCCGCGGCGGAGCCCCGGGTCGGTCCCGCCGTCTCGCAGGCGAAGGCCGGCGGCGCGCGGCGCGTCGCCGTCGCGACGTACCTCCTCGCACCCGGCTTCTTCGCTGACCGCATCCGCGCGGACGCCGGACAGGCGGGCGCGTTCGAGGTGAGCGCCCCCCTCGGCGCTCGGCCGGAGATCGTCGAACTGGTCCTCCGCCGCTCAGGGCTCGCCTGACAGGTAACCATTCCGCGGCAGGGGGCCCATGCGCCGCCCGGGGCGCCGGCTCACCTGGAAAGATGCCGCTAGTCAGCAACATGTGCGATCCGGCGGAAAGGAGCGGAATGGTCGAGGTCTGGCCTGGAACGCCGTACCCCCTGGGTGCGACGTTCGACGGGGCGGGCACCAACTTCGCGCTGTTCAGCGAGGTCGCCGATGCCGTCGAGCTGTGTCTGTTCGACGGCGATGGCGCCGGCGACCGGGACAGCGGGAACGTCCGCGAGACCCGCGTGGCTCTGACCGAACGGGAGGGTTCGGTCTGGCACTGCTACCTCCCGCGGATCGGTCCTGGACAACGCTACGGGTTCCGCGTCCAGGGCCCGTACGAACCCGTGACCGGTCACCGCTGCAACCCCGCCAAGCTCCTGCTCGACCCCTACGCCAAGGCGATCGAGGGTGAGATCGACTGGCACGAGTCGCTGTTCTCCTACCGCTTCGGCAGCCCGGACACGCTCAACTCCGCCGACTCCGCCGCTCACACGATGAAGTCGATCGTCGTCAACCCCTACTTCGACTGGCAGGACGACCGACTCCCCCGTCGCTCCTACCACGAGACGGTCATCTACGAAGCACACGTCAAAGGGCTCACGATCAACCATCCGGACATTCCCGAGGTGATCCGGGGCACCTACGCGGGACTCGCGGCGCCGGCGATGATCGACCACCTGCAGTCGCTGGGCGTGACGGCGGTCGAGCTGATGCCGGTGCACCAGTTCGTCCACGACAGCACCCTCGTCCAGAAGGGCCTGTCCAACTACTGGGGCTACAACACGATCGGCTACTTCGCGCCCCACAACGCCTACGCCGCGTCGGGCCAGCGCGGTGAGCAGGTGCAGGAGTTCAAGGCGATGGTCCGGGCGCTGCACCGCGCTGACATCGAGGTGATCCTCGACGTCGTCTACAACCACACCGCGGAGGGCAACCACCTCGGGCCGACGCTCGCGTTCCGGGGCATCGACAACGCCGCCTACTACCGGCTGGTCGACAACGACCCGCGCTACTACATGGACACGACGGGCACCGGCAACAGCCTGCTCATGCGGCACCCCCACGTGCTCCAGCTGATCATGGACTCGCTGCGCTACTGGGTGAGCGAGATGCACGTGGACGGCTTCAGGTTCGACCTGGCGGCCACCCTCGCCCGGCAGTTCCACGAGGTCGACCGCCTGTCGGCGTTCTTCGACCTCGTCCAGCAGGACCCGATCGTGTCGCGGGTCAAGCTGATCGCCGAGCCGTGGGACGTCGGGCCGGGTGGCTATCAGGTCGGGAACTTCCCGCCGGTCTGGACGGAGTGGAACGGCAAGTACCGCGACTGCGTACGCGACTTCTGGCGCGGCCGCCCCGCCACCCTCGGCGAGTTCGCGATGCGGCTCACCGGATCGTCGGACCTGTACGAAGACGACGGGCGCAAGCCGTACGCCTCGATCAACTTCATCACCGCCCATGACGGCTTCACGTTGCGCGATCTCGTCTCGTACAACCACAAGCACAACGAAGCCAACGGCGAGCACAACCGCGACGGCACGTCGGACAACCGGTCCTGGAACTCGGGCGCCGAGGGACCCACGGACGATCACAGCATTGTCGCGCTCCGCCAGCGCCAGCTACGCAACTTCCTCGCCACGCTGTTCCTGTCCGAGGGTGTGCCGATGATGCTGCACGGCGACGAGTTGGGGCGCACGCAGCACGGCAACAACAACGCCTACTCCCAGGACAACGACATTTCCTGGGTCTCCTGGGTCAACGCCGACTCGGACCTTCTCGCCTTCACGAGGACGGTGAGCCAACTCCGCGCCGAGCACCCGGTCTTCCGGCGCCGCCGATTCTTCGACGGTCTTGGCGGCGGGGACGGGGTAGGCGACGTCGCCTGGCTCAAGCCCGACGGCACCGACATGACCGGCCGCGACTGGACGGCGGGATTCGCGAAGTCGCTCACTGTCTTCCTCAACGGCGAGGCGATCCGTGAGCCCGGCCGGCAGGGCGAACGCATCGTCGACGACTCGTTCCTGCTGCTGTTCAACGCCTCCGAGGACGACCTCGAGTTCTCCGCACCAGGCGCGAAGTACGGCGAAGCGTGGGAGCCCGTGCTGGACACGGCCGACGACGACCTCCGGGAACGTGGGGCCGTGCTGGCGGGCGAGCAGCTGAAGGTCATCTCCCGCTCACTCGTGGTGCTCAAGCGGGTCTGAGCGCAAGCCGGGGAGCCATCCCGGCCGTGTCGTCGGGTGCCATGGTCGCCTGTCAGGTGGCGCTGAGCCGGGCCTTCTCCGCCTCGACGTCGAAGTCCGCTGCGGGCCACTGGGGATCCAGGTCCTGCAGGTGCTCGACGAGCAGCTGAGTGACCGCCCAGTTGCGGTACCACTTGTGATCACTGGGTATGACATACCACGGCGCGGCCTCGGTGTCGGTCCGCTCCAGCACGTCCTGGTACGCCTGCTGATAGTCGTCCCAGTGGAGGCGTGCGGCGACGTCGTTCGGGTCGTACTTCCAGTGCTTCGTAGGGTTGTCCAGCCGAGCCATCAGGCGCTTCTTCTGTTCTTTCTTCGAGATGTGCAGGAAGCACTTGACGATCCGGGTTCCGCGGAGCGTCAGCTGGTCCTCGAACCTCGTGATCGTCGCGTACCGGCGGGACCAGGTGGCCCGGCCCACCAGCCCGCGCACGCGCGCGACCAGCACGTCCTCGTAGTGCGACCGGTCGAAGATCCCGAGATAGCCCGGCGCCGGAAGCTCACGGCGGATCCGCCACAGGAACCCGCGGCGACGCTCCTCGGGCGTTGGCGCCTTGAAGCCCACCACACGGACGCCCTGTGGATTCACCAGCCCGACCGCGTGCCGTACGGTTCCGCCCTTTCCCGCCGTGTCCATGCCCTGAAGGACGAGGAGCAGGCTTCGCTTGCCGCCGGTCTGACCTTCGGCGAAGAGCCGTTCCTGCAGATCGGCGAGTGCCGGGCCGAGGTCACCGACGGCAGCCCGCGCCTGGCGCTTGCCGCCCCTGAAGCCCGGCGTCGTCCTGGTCGACAGATCACCGATCACGACGGGCCGGGCCGGTGGGAGTCGGAGACGATCACTGAGCCGCTTCGCCATACCGTGCTCCCTTCCCACCGCCGTGCTGCCAGTGTCGCGTCAATTTCTGCTTGCGGCGACTCTCTGATGAGATCTCCCTGTGCGCTTGTTGATCCCGCAGACCGCTGCCCACCCACCCGCCTCCGTCGGCCGGACCGCGGAGACTGGCGTCGTCGTTCCCGGACCGGCGCACGGCGCCGACCTTGACGGCGCCGACCTGGACGACGCCGCACTCGCGGGGCTGTACGCTTATCCGCGGGATCGTCGCTGGGTCAGGGCCAACTTCGTCTCCACCGTCGACGGCGCCGCCCAAGGGCCCGATCATCGGTCGGGGTCGATCTCCGGCCCGGCTGACCGCCGCATTCTCGCGCTCCTGCGCGCCCTTGCCGACGTGATCGTCGTCGGGGCGGGCACGGTCCGGGTCGAGGGCTACGCGCCCGCTGACATCCGTCCGGCCTTCGCCCCGCTCCGCGAACAGCTCGGACTACCACCCACGCCGCCGATCGCGGTGGTGACCGACTCTCTCGACATCCCCGACCGGCTGCTGACCGATCCGCGCACCGTCGTCCTCACCTGTGCCCAGGCCGACGCCGATCGGCGGCGGCAGCTCGCCAGCCAGGTCGACCTCGCGATTGCCGGCGACGAGCAGGTCGACGCCGCGGCTGTTATCGACGCCCTCACCGCCCGGGGGCACCAGCGCATTCTCAGCGAAGGTGGTCCGACCTTCGCGGGCTTCCTCGCCCGCGCCGGACTCCTCGACGAGTTGTGCCTGACGATCTCGCCCGAGCTTCTGGCCGGGCCGGCGATGCGCATCCTCACCGGCCCCGAACTCTCCGCGCCGGCCGACCTTCGCCTTGCCAGCCTGCTCGAGGCCGACGGGTTCCTGTTCTTCCGGTGGCTCTTCGCCTGACTCGCCCAGCCGGCGACATCTGTCGGTCCGCGGAGCGCCGAACCTGTCCACCACCTCGCCGGTGACAGCGGTGCGTGTCGGTCGCCGACCCTCCACTGACGGCTCCGCATGTCTTCACTCCTCGCGCCCACTCGAACGCGTACTGTCGACGTCCGAGGGGAACACGAAGGAGCGTCATGGATATCCGAGAGCTCGACCGGCGGGTGGTGGACACCACCACCAGGCTCGTCAACACCGTCACCGCCGACCAGCTCGACCGGCCCACCCCGTGCGCCGCCTGGAATGTCCGCCATCTCCTCGAACACATGATCGGACAGCACGACGGTTTCGCCCTCGCGGCGTCGGGCGAACCTACCGAGCTGGCCGCCTGGCGTCCACGTCCCTTCGACGACGACCCGTCCGGGCCCTACACGGAGGCGGCGACCCTGGTGACGGCCGCGTTCGCCCAGAACGGCGTTCTCGAGCGCGACTTCTGGCTGCCCGAGGTCCGGATCACGGCACCGTTCCCTGCCCGTGCGGCGATCGGGTTCCACTTCCTCGACTACGTCGTCCATGGCTGGGATGTCGCGAAGGCCCTTGATGTCGCGACGACGTACGACCAGGACGTCCTCAACGTCGCCGTCGTCCTGGCCGCGAAGGTGCCGGACACCCCCGAGACCCGTGGACCCCGCAGCCACTTCCAGCCGGGTGTCGAGGTACCCGCCACAGCTGCGCCGCTGGACCGGGTTGTCGCCATGCTCGGCCGCGACCCCTCCTGGCGACCTTGATCTGCTGGCCTGTCACCGGGACCGGGCAAGATGGGGCCATGCAACTTCCGGTCATGCCGCCGGTATCGCCCATGCTGGCGAAGCCGGTGAAGCAGATACCACAGGGTGCCCACAGTTTCGAGCCGAAGTGGGATGGCTTCCGGTCGATCATCTTCCGTGACCACGACGAGGTGGAGATCGGCAGCCGCAACGAACGACCGATGACCCGCTACTTCCCGGAGCTGGTCGAGGCTGTCAAGGCGAACTTTCCCGCCCGAAGCGTGATCGACGGCGAGATCGTGATCGAGGACGCCGAAGGCGTACGCCTGGACTTCGAGGCCCTCCAGCTGCGGATCCACCCCGCGGCCAGCCGGGTCCGGCTGCTCGCCGAGCAGACGCCCGCCCGGTTCGTGGCGTTCGACCTGCTCGCCCTGGGCGACACCGACTACACCGGTCGGCCATTCGAGGAGCGCCGTGCGGCCCTCGTGGAAGCCCTGTCGAACGCAGGACCGCCGGTCCACACCACGCCCGCGACCACCGATCGGAAGCTGGCCGAGCGCTGGTTCCACCAGTTCGAGGGTGCCGGGCTCGACGGTCTGATCGCCAAGCCGCTCGACGGGTCGTACGAACCCGACAGGCGGACGATGTTCAAGGTCAAGCACGAACGCACCGCTGACTGCGTCGTCGCGGGCTACCGGGTCCACAAGAGTGGCCCGGACGCGATCGGCTCCCTCCTGCTCGGCCTCTACAACGACGCCGGTGACCTCGCCAGCGTCGGTGTGATCGGCGCGTTCCCGCTGGCCCGGCGGCGGGAGCTCTTCACCGAGCTTCAGCCGCTGGTGACGACGTTCGACGACCATCCGTGGTCATGGGCCAAGCAGGAAGCGGGCAGTCGCACTCCGCGCAACGCCGAACAGAGCCGCTGGAGCGCCGGCAAGGACCTGTCGTTCGTGCCGCTTCGACCGGAGCGGGTCGTCGAGGTCCGGTATGACCACATGGAAGGCGTACGTTTCCGGCACACCACGCAGTTCGTCCGCTGGCGACCGGACCGCGAGCCGGAGTCGTGCACCTACGCCCAGCTCGAGGAGCCGGTCCGCTTCGACCTCGCCGAGGTCCTGGGCACGAAGTGAGCACGCGCTCCTCACAATTTGCCGCACAGATGACCAAGGACACTTTCCAATCGGGCACCCGCGCGGCACGATGGGCGCGGACACACGAGGAGGTGCCCATGTACAAAGTCGTGCTCCTCATCGAAAAGCCGATCTCGCACTTCGACGCACATCAGATCGCCGAGCTCTACCGGGTGTCGGGCGAACCCACCCATGTCCACGTTCTGCTCCCCGTCGAGGACGCGTCGGCTCGGGTCGAGTCGGCGCTCGGGTCGATCGCGGCGAGTGAAGTGCTCGCTACGTCCGCTCTGAACTTCCCCGACGTCGACCTGGCGAAGATCCAGCGGGAGATCGTCGAACGCAGCAAGTCAGCGCTCGACCAGAGCGTTCAGGCGCTCGGTCGGTGCGGGTGCTCGGCCGACGGCGAGGTGACGTCAGCGGATCCGGTCGATGCGCTCGCTGCCGCCGTACGGGAGCGGAACGCGGCCGAGGTCGTCATCCTCACCCGGCCGCACCTGGTGGCGGAGTTCTTCCACTTCGACTGGACCTCGAAGGCACGCCGCCGACTCGGTGTTCCGTGCCTGCATCTCATCGAACACCGCGATCCCGTGCCGACTGATCCTGACGCCGCCCCTACCGGTTCCGGCCGGCGCAACGGCTCACCCGGCTAGGTTCAGCTCACGTCAGACCGTCGGGCATCCTCGGCTTCCGCATGGTGCCCGTGGGTTCGAGTTCTGCGATTCTGCGGGCGAGGTACGCGCGTTCTGGAGAGTTTCCCGCGAGCCGGAGCGCTCTTGAGTACTCCTCGCGCGCCGCGACGAGCCGCCCCATCCGGCGCAGGAAGTCGGCTCGGGTCGCGGGTAGCAGGTGGTAGTTCGCAAGCCGCTCGTCGAGGTCGGCCAGCAGGGCGAGGGCCGTCGCCGGACCGTCGGCCTCGGCGACCGCCACGGCCCGGTTGAGGCGTACGACGGGCGAGTCCGTCATCCGTTCCAGGCGTTCGTACAGCATGGTGATCGCCCGCCAGTCAGTGTCGACCGCGCGACGTGCTGACGCGTGCTCAGCGGCGATCGCCGCCTGAAGGAGGTACGACGTCGCGCGTCCGCCGAACCCCGCTGCCTTCTCGAGCAGGGCGACCCCTTCCGCGATCTCCGTCTGATGCCAGCGTTCGCGGTCCTGGTCAGGGAGAAGTACCAGCTCGCCGGTGTCGTCGGCGCGGGCGTCCCTCCGGGAGTGGTGCAGGAGCAGCAGGGCGAGCAGAGCCATCGGATCGGGCTCGTCCGGGAGGAGCTCGACGACCACCCGCGTGAGCCGAATCGCCTCATCGCACAGGCCCCGCCGAACGAGCGCGTCCCCGGAGGACGCCGAGTGGCCTTCGGTGAAGGTCAGGTAGAGCACAGTGAGGACACCGCCCAGCCGATCGGGCAGCTCCGCCTCGGTGGGCACGCGGTAGGGGATCGAGGCGGCGGCGATCTTCTTCTTGGCGCGGGTGAGTCGAGCAGCCATGGTCGGTTCAGAGACCAGGAAGGCGCGAGCGATCTCCGGTGTCGTCAGGCCGCCGACCAGTCGGAGTGTGAGCGCCGTCCGCGCCTCGAGAGCGAGGGCCGGGTGGCAGCAGGTGAACAGCAGGCGCAGCCGTTCGTCGGGGATGGCGGAGATCGCCGCGTCGTCCGGATCGAAGCCGTCCGGCCGCGCACCGTCCACAGGGTCTGTCTCTGCCGCGGCGTCGATGACGAGCAGGGGAAGCTTGCGGGCCAGGGTGGCGTCACGGCGCACCCGATCGAGGCCCCGGCGCTTCGCCGTGGTGAAGAGCCATGCCTCCGGGCGGTCGGGGATGCCGTCCCGCGCCCAGTGCTCGACCGCCAGCTCGAATGCCTCCGCCAACGAGTCTTCGGCGATGTCCAGGCTGCGGAAGTGGCCGGCGAGCAACGCGAGCAGCCGGGCCCAGTGCTCGCGGAATGCCTCGACCACCGCGCCGGGAGCGTCATGTGCCACGAGTGGCGCCTCTTTCAGGCCTTGTTACGGGCCCGGCTGGGCTGGACCCGCATCGGCTCGCCCGGCATCTTCGGATAGTCCGGTGGGTATGGCAGGTCGCCCAGCCCTTCGTCGCGTTGGTCGCGCTCGGCCCACTCCAGCAGGGTGTCGATCGCGTACGCCTCGTCATTGACTCCGGCGTGGAGGTCACCCACCGTGGCGAATCGATCCGGCATGGTCACGATGTCGAAGTCCTCGGGAGCGACACTCTCCAACTCGTCCCACCGCAGTGGTGCCGACACCGGTGCCCGGGACCTCGGGCGGATGGAGTAGGCCGACGCGATCGTGCGGTCCCTCGCCATCTGGTTGTAGTCGATGAAGACCCGCTCGCCGCGCTCCTCCTTCCACCAGGACATCGTCACCAGGTCAGGCAGTCGGCGTTCCAGCTCCCGACCGAGGGCGATGACCGCTCGCCTCGTCTCGACGAAAGTCCACTTCGCCTGGATCGGTACGTAGACGTGGAGGCCTCGCCCACCGGAGGTCTTCGGCCAACCCTCCATGCCCAGCTCATGCAGCAGCGCGCGTAGTTGGGGGGCCACACGGACTGCATCGGCGAAGTCCGTCCCCGGCTGCGGGTCGAGGTCGATCCGGATCTGGTCGGGATGGTCAACGTTGGGCCGGCGTACGGGCCAGGGGTGGAACGTGAGTGTGCCGAGGTTGGCCGCCCAGGCGATCACCGCGGTCTCGGTGGGGCAGACCTCGTCGGCGGGGCGCCCGCTGGGGAACGTGATGCGGACCGTCTCCACCCACTCCGGCGCGCCTTTGGGTATCCGCTTCTGGTAGAACGCGTCGCCTCGGTTGTCGCCCCTGGTCGACAACTTCGCTCCCTCGAAAACGCCACCGGGCCACCGCTCCAACGTGGTGGGACGCTCGCGCAGGGCACCCAGGATGCCGTCGCCGACGGAGAGAAAGTAATGGACGATGTCTCGCTTCGTGAACCCGCGCTCGGGGAAGTACACCTTGTCGGGGTTGGACACACGCACGGTGCGCGCGCCCACCTCGATCTCTTCGTACGGCGTCGCCATGCCCGAACGCTAGCGCGAGTCACCGACAGCACGCCTCGAGACGCCTCGGCCGTGCCTCGTTTCTGCCGGGGCGAGTCCCGACATACGGTGGCAGAGACCGCGAGGCCCTCACGGGAGGCATTGAACCCATGAACGACGTTCCCGGCGAACGAGACACACCCGAAGGTGTGCCTCAGCGGCCATCGTCAGACGCTTCGTCCTCGCCGCCGCCGTGGGGTGGGTCGCCGCCCCCTGCACAGCAGCAGGGAGGGTCCGCGCAGGGACGGCCGATCACCACAGGTCCTGCCTCCGGGCCGCCGGCTGGCCCGCAAGGTGGCGGGCCAGGCCCCTACGTCCCTCCAGGGTCCGTGGGACCGCCTCCCCAGCCGTCTCCTCAGCCGCCGGCCAACCTGCCACCCGGACCCCATCCGCAGGGTCCCCCCGGAGGTCCTCCGCCAGCGGTGTGGGGATCCCCGCAGGCTCGCCGGCAGCGGCCGCCTCGCAGCCGCAGCAACGTGATCCTCACCATCGCGCTGCTGGTGGGTATCCCTCTCCTCCTCATCGGAGGCGGCATCGCGGCGTACTGGTACATCAGCAACTCGGGTGGCGGGGCGAGCAGTGAACCGCCCAACGCCAGCTCGGAGGGCGCTGACGTCGCGGACATCGAGGCGGCCATCGAGAAGCAAGGCTTCTCCTGTTACGAGACCTTGAGCCAACCGACCGTCGTACGTTCCTGCTATCTCACGGCCTCTGATGGTGCGCATGTCGCCGTACGCATGCAGGCAGGTCAGGACGGCGAGGCGCTCCATGTGGAGGTCATGGGGCGGCAGTCAGGAGTTGGCAGCCTGACTGCTCCCCGGGGCGATCCAGTTGAGCCGACCACGCAGGCGTTCACCGCGATCAGCGAGACGCTGCTGGGCTCTGAGGCCAACGAACTTCCGGAGATCGAGGGCGGCCAGTCACGAACGACGTTCGTGCCGTGGGGCCGGGTGGAGTTCGGGGCGTTCCCCGACGCCTCGTTCGCAACCTTCGCCAAGGACGGAACCAAGCCCGTCTCCGGGAGTGCAGTGCTTCCTGCGTCGATCGGCGACATCCAGAAAGGCCTCGGCGGTGCCGGGTTCGCCTGTGACACAGACAGCTGCGACAAGGATGCAGAGGGCACGACCTCCCTCGCCCGGGTGAAGAGGAGCGAGATTCGCCTCTCTGTCGAGGATGCGGGCCAACCGGTGAACGACAAAGTTCTACGTACGCACATCGACGCCGTGCTCGACCAACTCGTCAGCGGAGCAGATCGCGAGGCGGCAATGTCCTGGGCCAGCTCGCGACTGAACCCGGAGCACGGGTTTGTCCAGGGTGACGCAGGTGGCCTGCACATCGAGGTCGCGCGTGACGGTGCGGAATCGGCCGAGGTCGTCATACAGCCCGCGCAAGCCCGCTTCCCATCCTGAACCGGCGAAGACGTGGGCGGGGCCGGATGTCCGACCCCGCCCCAGAAACGGATTGAACGGAACAGCTCAGCCGATGACGCCTGGCGGGGCGTCACCGTCAGCGCCCCAGACGTCCTCGTCCTCTTCGAGCCAGGTGTTGCGTTCCTGCTCCTGGCCACCGTCCTGGCCCATGCCAGCGCCGCCCATCATGGGCATCATGCCGCCCATGCCGCCACGCATTCCTGCCCCGGCGCCCATGCCGCCGCCGAAGCCACCGACACCGCCCATGCCGGCGCCCGCTCCCGCGACGCCGGGAATGCCGCTGACGGCCGGTCCAGCTCCGTGAATCGGCGTGCCGCTCGGGAATCCTCCGCCACCGCCGCCGCCGATGCCGCCGCCGCCGAGTCCGCCTGCTCGGGCTGTCTCGGTACCGGTGTCGACACCACCAGTGCCGCGACCGCCGCTACCCGGAAACTGATCGCCGTCGGGGATCCCGTCGCCGTTGTGGTCAGGGTCGTTCGGGAACGGGTCCTGGGAGTCCGGGATCCCGTCACCGTCGGAGTCCGTGCCGTCGGGGACGTCAGGCGTGTCCGGTGTACCGGGCGTGTCAGGCGTGTCGGGTATACCGGGCGTGTCAGGGCTGCCGGGCGTGTCAGGGCTGCCGGGCGTGTCAGGCGTGCCGAACGGGCCGGCGCCTCCACCGCCTCCACCGCCACCGCCCCCACCGCCCCCGGCGCCCGGGTCTCCAGAGGCGATCTGCGGTGCCTGCGCAGGCTGCGGAAACTTCCCGGAGACCTCGGTGTATTTGGTGGTGAGATCCGTCGCGGTCTGCTGGCACCTCTCCTCCTCCGACTTGTTCATCTCGAGAGTGCGGAAGATGCCGTCGTAGTCAACCCCGTTGGCCGGCACCTGGCAGTCGTAGATGCCGTCTTCGCTGGTCTTGGTCTGGATGCCGGCTTCGCTGTAGTAGTCGTTCATCGAGTCGCGGTCGATGTCGTTTCCGCCGTTGGCCTCCCCGATCCTCGGGATCTGGAGAATCTCACCGTCGGCGCTGCCCTTGCGGAACTCGTACTTGATCGATCCGTTCGTCATGCCAGACACCCACCACTTGATGTAGTAGGAGTCCTCGTGCCATCCGGGCTTGGGGAGCTTGTCGTCGTTCTGGATGCCACCGACGTAGCCGCCCAGGTCCTCGAACAGTTGGCGGAAGCCCTCTGAGTCAGCCCCGTCGTCGCTCACCTGGAACGCCTGGTCCTCCGATTGCGGCGCGGGCGGTTTCGGGTTGGTCTTGTCGCAGCGGTGCGCGACCTCCTTGGCGAACCAGATCACCTGCTCGAGCTTGTCCTTGAAGGAGTCGGCGGCCTTCCCCTGCCAGCCTCCACTGTTACCGCCGGAGAAGAGTTGGTCGCGTGCGGTCTCCAGCCCTTCGGCAATATCGGCGGCAGCAGTGCCGGCGTGCTTCCAATATTCGGCCGCGCCGTTGATCCAGCTCTCACTCGGCGCCTTGGGATCGTCATAGTCGCCTACGTAGTAAGGGTCCGGGTATCCCCGCACGCGGAACAGAATCCTCTGGTGCCCGGATCCGGCAAGCTTGTCAGTCATCGTCGTCGGCTCCCGTCACGCCTGTGCCTGGGGGTTCGGCTGACCCGTCTGACCCGGTTGGCCGGACCCAGGTGCCGGCGCCATCTCCTCGCCGAGGATCCGGTCGATCTCGCCCACACTGGCGTTGTTGAGCGCCTCGGTCGAGCGGTATTGGTCCGCGATCTTCTTGCTTGCGTCAGCCAAGCCTTCGAGCAGGTTGTGCAGGTCGTTGAAGTTCTGGGCCATGTTGGCCCGTGCGGCGTTGTATTGCGTCCTGAACTGCCCGGCCTCCTCGAACGTGCCCAGCCTCGGGAATCCCGAGTCGCCGTCCTCGGCCAGCAACACCCTCTGCGGATAGCCGTTCTCGTCAGTCCAGTCCTCATCCAGCTCGCGCATGCGCTTGGCGAAGTCGTCGAGATCGCCGGGGTCTACTGTCGTCCCGCCCATTGCACCCAACTCTCCCCGTACTCAGTCGTGGCCACCAGAATCCATCGCCCGTCACCCACCCCGTGGTGGGGACGGCGCCGTTGTGGGTCGCCCGATCGGCGGGCGCCAGGGAAACGTTACGCGACCTGATCACTCGCGTGCAGCCACCCAGCGTGCGGTTGTGGATAACCCGAACCCGTGATTTCCCGTCCAGGAACGACGTGGTTCGGTGCCGACCTGCCGAGTCGTCCGAACCAGACCCACGTGGGCGACGTAAGGTCGGAAGTATGCCTGAGAAGGTCGTCAAGACTGAAGCCGAGTGGCGCCAGCAGCTGTCGCCGGAGGAGTACCGCGTCCTGCGCGAGGCCGGCACTGAACGACCGGGCACCGGGGAGTACGTCGACACCAAGACGACCGGCGTCTACCGGTGCCGCGCGTGCGGTGCCGAGCTGTTCCGTAGCGACACGAAGTTCGACAGCCACTGCGGCTGGCCGTCGTTCTGGTCGCCGCTGGCCGCCGACCGGGTGCAGCTGATCGAGGATCGCTCGCTCGGAATGACCCGCACGGAGGTGCGGTGCGCCCGCTGTGACTCCCACCTCGGCCACGTGTTCGAGGGCGAGGGTTACGGCACCCCCACCGACCAGCGCTTCTGCATCAACTCGGTCTCGCTCACCCTCGAACCCAGCGGGTCGACGTAGACCGCACGACGGTCATGAATCGGGGCGTTCGCCGGGGAGGACGTCCTGTAGTGCGGTGGCCGCCGCCAGCAGTTGTACCTGCAGCGGCTCGACGACCCGCACGTCGTCGGGAAGCTCACCGGTGAACACCGGCCGGATCTCGAACGCCAGGTCGAGGATCTGCTCGCGGGTGAACGAACCCGCCCGCAGCCGGTAGGACTCTCCGGAGAGCCGGCGGTACTCAGCCATGCGTTCACGCCAACCAGGGTTGGACATCCGCCGGTCGTTCGCCTTCATCACCTCGACGAGCTTGTCGAGGACGCGTTCGAGCTCGACCAACTGGGCCTTGCGTTGGTCGACGTCGAGGCGGACCGTCCCGGCGGGAGCCAGGTCGTCCTTCCCTCCGAAGATTCTCCGTAAGAAGCTCACACCCGGTGTTCCCTTCGTGTCGCTCTACGGCAGGAGGCCCACGATGTCGGCGAGCGGCTTGCGGCGGCCGGTGAAGAACGGCACTTCTTCCCGGGTGTGCAGCCGTGCACGCGCGCCACGTAGGTGTCGCATCAGGTCGGTGATGCGGTGGAGCTCGTCGGCCTCGAACGCCAGCATCCATTCGTAGTCGCCCAGAGCGAACGACGCGACGGTGTTGGCGCGTACGTCAGGGTAGTCACGCGCCATCCTGCCGTGTTCGGCGAGCATCGCACGGCGTTCGTCGTCGGGCAGGAGGTACCACTCGTAGGAACGCACGAACGGATAGACGCTGACGTAACGCTTCGGCTCCTCGCCGGCCAGGAACGCCGGCACATGGCTCTTGTTGAACTCCGCCGGCCGGTGCAGGGCGAGCTGGGACCACACGGGCTCGAAGTGCCGCCCGAGGTTGGTACGCCGGAACCGGTTGTACGCCTCCTGCAGGTCGTCGGAGTCCGGCGCGTGCCACCAGATCAGCAGGTCGGCGTCGGCCCGGAGCCCGGACACGTCGTAGGTGCCGCGGACCACGACGTCCTTCTCCCCCAGCTGGCTGATCAGCGCCTCCACCTCGGCGGCCATGCCGGCGCGGTCGACGCTGCCGAGAGGATCACGTAGCCGGAACACCGACCACATGGTGTAGCGGATCACCTGGTTGAGCTCGCGCGCCTTCGGCTTCGCCTCGCGCTCCGTCCGGTCCGAGTGCTCGGTCATGCCGTCATTGTCCCCGGAGCGTGGGACGCACCGAGCAACTGGGTCACCGCGGAGCGCGCGCTCGCGATGCAGGCGGGGATGCCGATTCCTTCGTACGCCGCCCCCGCCACGGCGATCCCAGGCTGCCGCGCCAGGTCTGCCCTGATCCTGGCGACCCGAGCGCGGTGGCCGACCGCGTACTGCGGGAGCCCGCCACCCCAACGTGCCACGTGCGCGTCGATCGGCTGAGCGCGGACGCCCACCAACCCCCGCAGGTCGGCCGCCGCTCCCGCTACCAGGTCCGCGTCGTCGCGCTGCAGTTCGGTCACGTCGCCCAGCCGACCCACCGAGCAGCGGATGATCACGACATCGGGCGCGTCTTCGGCCATCCAGGACCATTTCGCCGAGGAGAACGTCGCGGCCTTGATCAGGCGGCCTTCGACCGGCGGCACGAGGAATCCGGAACCCGGAAGGCTGCCCGGCACCGCCGAGGACGGGAACGCCAGCGCGATCGTCGCCATGCTGGCGTACTCGATCCCGGCGAGCTCCCCCGCCGCCGCCGGCGCGATCTCGGCGAGCAGCCGGCTCGCGGGGCGTGCCGGGCAGGCCAGCACGACGGCGTCGGCGTCGACGAGATCGGGCACCCGGGTCGGCCCCACCACCAGCTGCCATCGGCCGTCAGACGTACGCCGGAGTTCCCGGACAGTCGTGTCAGTGCGTACGCACGCACCTGACGCCTGCGCCACGGCGGGGACAAGTCCGCCCACCCCACCGGTGAGGCCCGCGAAGACCGGGGCGTCGGAGGCCGGCGTCGCAGCCTTCGCCCGAGCGGCCGCGCGAAGCAGCGAAGGATTCTCGCGGAGGTACGGGACGAGGGCCGGAACGGTCGCCTGGAGTGACAGCTGGTCCGAACGCCCCGCGTAGACACCGCCGAGCAGGGGTTCGACCAGGCGGTCGACCAGCTCCCTGCCCATCCGGTGTGCGGCGTACGTGCCGATCGCCACGTCCTCGTCGAGGGGCGCTCCGGGAAGGTCGGGCTCCGCCTCCACTCGGCTCAGTCCGTCAGCACTCAGCAGCCCACTCTCCCGTAGGGCCGCGAGGTCGCCGGGCACACCCAGGATGGTGCCGCCCGGTATCGGGTGGAGGGCACCGCGCGACCACAGACCCGCCGATGTCGTCGCCGCGTAACGGATCCGCTCGCCCAGGCCGACTGCTCTGGCCAGCTCGACACCTTCCGGCCGGCGGTTCAGGATCGCCTCGGCGCCGGTGTCGACGTCCACACCGGCGAGCTCGACGGTGTGGAGCTTCCCACCCAGCCGCGGCGAACTCTCCAGCACGGTGACGGCGAGGTCAGGGCCCCCCACCTGACGTAGGAGCCATGCCGCGGCGACTCCGGTGACGCCTCCACCGACAACGACGACCTGACGCATGGCTCCACTTTTCCAGATCCACATCGGACAACCTCCCCCGGACGTGCCGCGTCATGACTGGCACAGCGCACCGCCATACGGGGAGAACGACGCGACACGGTCACACAGCAACGCGGCACACAGCAACGCGGTCACACGGCAACCGGCACACAGCAACGCGGTCACACGGCAACGCGCCACACAGCAACGCGGTCACGCTGCAACGCGGCACAGCCATCGACGGGGACACGTCCACGCCCGGCACCACTCCACTCAGCAGGAGGCCCGCCATGCACCGCCCCGCACCACGCTGGCTCCACGCTCCCACCATCGTCGTCGCGGCGTTGCTGACCGCGACCCTGACCCTTGCCGGCTGCTCCGGCGACAGCCTCAACCCACTCGCCGGCTCCTCAGGCGGGCGTTCGTCGGCGGACGGCGGCGCAGGCGCAGCGGCGCCGGAGGAGGCCGCCCTCCAGGAGTCTGGTGGCGGCGACACCGACGCCTCTGCCACGAAGCCGAGCGACGGCCAGGTGGGCAGGTCCAGCAGTCCCGCCCGGGCGGAGCTGGAGGTCCGGTCGATCATTCGTACGGCCGAACTGGTCGTACGCACGAAGGAGGTCCAGGCGGCGGCCGACCGGACCGAAAGCCTCGTGACCGCCACCGAGGGCTACGTCGCCAACCAGCAGAGCTCGATGTCGCCTGTCGACCTGCCGAGTGACACCGGGCGCGACACCGAACAACTCCGCAGCATCCACCTGGACGTCCGGGTGCCGGTCGACGACTTCGACCGCATCGCCGACGAGATCAAGGGACTCGGCACGGTCCTCGCCGACAAGCGGGACGCCAACGACGTCACCGAGGAGGTCGTCGATGTGGAGAGCCGGGTCGCCAGCCAGAAGAAGAGCATTCAGCGGCTGCGTTCCCTGCTCGGCGAGGCCAAGACGGTCGGAGAAGTGATCCAGGTCGAGGGTGAGCTGGCCACTCGGGAAGCCGAGCTGGAGTCACTGCAGAGCCGGTTCGCGACGTTGAGTTCACAGGCCGCGCTGTCGACGATCCAGATCACGTTCGAGGCGCCGCCGGCGAAGGCCGCACCGCCTGAGGAGAAGGACAGCGGGTTCCTGGTCGGGCTGCGGGGCGGGTGGAACGCGTTCGTCGCCGTGCTCGAAGGACTGCTGACGGCGTTCGGCGCGGTGTTGCCCTTCGCCCTCACGCTCGCGCTCGTGGCCGGGCTGCCGGCCTGGCTGATGTGGCGGGTGAGGTCCCACCGGTCCGACTCAGCACCCTCACAGGCAGAAACCCCCGCCCCCACGGCCTCGACGTCGGCGAGCTGAGCGCTGTGCGCCCCAGCCGGCTACGTACGCGCCGACTCGGTGTGGACGAGGTCCACCAGCCGGGTGAGGACGTCGGGGTCGGTCTGGGGCAGCACGCCGTGTCCGAGGTTGAAGATGTGTCCGGGCGCCTGCCGTCCGGCGGTGAGGATGCTCCGGGTCTTGTCCGCGATGACGTCCCAGGGCGCGAAGACCAGGGCGGGGTCGAGGTTGCCCTGGACGACCTTGCCGGGCACCCGGTGGATCGCCCTTTCGAGGGGAACCCGCCAGTCGACGCCGACGACGTCCGCGCCCGCCGAGGCCATCAAACCGAGCAGTTCGCCGGTGTTGACACCGAAGTGGATCCGCGGCACGCCGAGCTGGCCGACCTCCTCGAGGATGGCCTTGGAGTGGGGCCATACGTAGGCCTCGTAGTCGTCCGGCGCGAGCGAGCCGGCCCAGGAGTCGAACAGCTGAACCGCCGAAGCGCCGGCCTCGACCAGGACCCGCAGGAAGGCGGCGGCGATCCCCGCCAGCCGGCCTAGGAGGTCGTTCCAGAGCCCGGGATCGGCGTGCATCAGGGCCTTGGTGGCCGCGTGGTCCCGGCTGGGTCCGCCCTCGACGAGGTACGACGCGAGCGTGTACGGCGCACCGGCGAAGCCGATGAGTGGTGTCGGCCCGAGGGTGCTGACCAGCTCCCGTACCGCCTGGGTGACATACGGGACGTCTGCCGCCTCGAGCGGACGGAGCGGGTCGAGGTCGGCGCGGGTACGGATGGGCTTCGCAACCACCGGGCCCACGCCGGGAACGATGTCGAGGTCGACGCCGATCGCCTTGAGCGGGACCACGATGTCGGAGTAGAGGATCGCGGCGTCCACGCCGTAGCGCCGGACCGGCTGCAGGGTGATCTCGGCGACGAGTTCGGGTCGGGAGCACGCCTCGAGCATCGGGATGCCGTCACGGACCGCGTGGTACTCCGGCAGGGCACGACCTGCCTGGCGCATGAACCACACCGGCGTGTGCGGGACGGGCTCACCGCGGCAGGCCCTCAGGAACGCCGAGTCGTTCAGGCTGGACCGGGAGAGATCCATGACATCGCGGGGATCGATCGTCGTGTCCACAAGGTGGCAAGCCTAGTGGACTGACGGACGACGCCAGCGAGTGGTACGGATGGAATCCGCTTGGCGATGTGCCGTCGGTTGACTCCGGATCCCGGGTGCGATGCCGAACCGTGATCCCGGTGTGATACGGACTGAGGCATGCCTCTCGGAACCGTTCCGCCGCCCCGGTTTGCACCGGAATGCGCCGTTCCTCGCCGGGATTGCCGGCGCGTCGTGCGACGACTCGCGGGGGTAGGCGGACGTAGTCTCTCGGGCGTGGCCGCTCGCAGGGAGTCGAATGATCCGCCCGAGGTGTTCCAACGGGCCGTGAGCGAGCTGCGTTCCGCGCGGCTGCGCCCGGAGGTCGTCAGTGAGGAGATTCCGGCGCCACAGCGGGTCGCGCCTTTTTCCGCCGCGGTGAGCGCCGACGTCGTGATCGACGACCACGAGCTCGCCACCGGCCGGCTGGTCCTGCTGCATGACCCCGAGGGGCACGACGCCTGGCAGGGCACGTTCCGCTGCGTCGCCTACGTACGCGCGGAGATCGAGGCGGAGATGGTCACCGATCCGTTGTTGGGAGCGGTCGGCTGGTCCTGGCTCACCGAGGCCCTGGAAGCGGAGGGTGCCTCCTTCCTCGCGCCGAGCGGCACCGTCACCCGGGTCGCTTCGGAGAGCTTCGGCGGGATGGGCGAGGAGCCCGCCCGCGCGGAGATCGAGATCCGCGCCTCCTGGACGCCGCTCGACGGTGCGATCGGCGCACACGCCCAGGCGTGGGGCCTGCTGCTGTGCACCGCCGCCGGCCTGCCGCCCCTGCCGGCCGGCGTCGCAAGCATCCCGGACCGGCGGGTGAAGAACCGGTGACCGACTCCGCCGCTGTCGCCAACGCGCCGGCCGACGAGCCCGCGCCGCTCCTGACCCCGACCGACGGCCTGCCTCCGGTCGTCGAGTCAGCCGAGGCTCTGGCCGAGACCGTCCGGGCATTCGCCGCGGGGACCGGTCCGGTCGCCATCGACGCCGAGCGGGCGTCCGGCTACCGCTACTCCCATCGGGCCTACCTTGTCCAGCTCCGCCGCGAGGGCGCGGGGACGGCACTGATCGACCCCACCCGGTGCCCTGATCTCTCCGAACTCGACGCCGCACTCGCCGACACCGAGTGGGTACTGCACGCAGCGAGCCAGGACCTGCCCTGCCTCACCGAGATCGGGCTTTCGCCGCGGGCGCTGTTCGACACCGAACTCGCCGGCCGGCTGCTGTCGTTCCCCAAGGTCGGCTTGGGCGCGATGGTCGAGGACCTGCTGGGTTACCGCCTGGAAAAAGGGCACTCCGCCGTCGACTGGTCGACCCGTCCCCTGCCGGAACCCTGGCTGGTCTATGCCGCGCTCGACGTCGAGCTCCTGGTGGATCTGCGCGACCGGTTGGCCGACCAGCTCGACCGGGACGGCAAGCGGGAGTGGGCGACGCAGGAGTTCGCGGCCCTCATGGCCCAGCCGCCTCGGGAGTCCCGTCGCGATCCCTGGCGCCGCACGTCGGGCATCCACCGCGTCCGCAACCGGCGCGAGCTGGCGTACGTCCGTGCGCTGTGGCTCGCCCGCGACCAGGCCGCGAAGCGTCGCGACCTGTCGCCAGGGCGCGTGTTGAGCGACCAGTCGATCATCGCCGCCGCCAGCACCCGACCGACGAGCCGGAACCAGCTCGCCCGGTTGCCCGGCTTCGACACGCGCACCACCCGGCGTGACCTCGACCTGTGGTGGTCGGCGGTCCAACAGGCCCAGCAGGTGCCCGACCGCGATCTCCCCGAGCACACCGCTCCGTACGACGGACCGCCGCCGGCGCGCGCCTGGGCCGACCGTGACCCCTCCGCCGCCGCTCGGCTCACCGCGTGCCGGACCTCCCTGCACGAACTCGCAGGGGCGCACAAAGTGCCGGTGGAGAATCTCCTCGCCCCTGACGCCGTGCGCCGGCTGGCGTGGGATCCCCCGGTCGAACCCACGCAGGCGGCCGTCGCGGAGGCGCTCATCGCGCGCGGGGCCAGGCGCTGGCAGGTCGAGCTGACCGCCGAGCGGCTCGCGTCGGCGCTCGCCGACCACCACCCCGGCCCGTCCTGACCGCACGAGGCGGACCGGCCGGCGAGCTGCGCAACCTCCCAGGCGCGAATCCCGCCGTACGACCGGTGACCTTGGGCCCCTCGCCACCGGCCCGGCCGTGGACGCACGATGGAAACGGGCATGCCGCGGGCGTGGCGAAGGGAAGTGACCCCGATGTCGGATTTCGTCGACCCGACGTTCTACCGGACGCCGGATGCCGCCATCTCGGCTCCCCGCGAGGAGCTGGCCTACATCGCCGCCTTCGATCCCACCGGGCTGCAGCGCGACGCCATGACCGTGGTCGACTGCGCGCCGGCTTCGTCGTCGTATGGCGAGGTGGTCGGGCGGTCCGAGCTGCCGACTGCGGGCAACGAGCTCCACCACTTCGGCTGGAACGCCTGCTCCAGTGCGCTGTGCCACGAGGGGCACACCGGGACCCTCGAGCGCCGCTACCTGATCGTGCCGGGGTTGCGGTCCTCCCGTACGTACATCCTCGACACGAAGCCGGACCCGCGACACCCGCGCGTCGTGCGCACGATCGAGGCGGACGAACTCGCGCGGAAGGCCGGTTACTCCCGTCCGCACACGGTGCACTGTGGCCCGGGCGGCATCTTCATGTCGAACCTCGGCGGCGCCAACGGGCCCGGGGGCGCCGAAGGACCCGGTGGGGTGGCACTGCTCGACCACGACACGTTCGACGTGATCGGGCCCTGGGAGACCGACCGGGGCGGCCAGTTCCTCGCGTACGACTTCTGGTGGCATCTCGCCCACGACACGATGGTCACCTCGGAGTGGGCCACTCCCTCGATGATCGAGAACGGGTTGAACCCCGAGGACCTGCTCGGCCGCCGGTTCGGTCACCACGTCGACTTCTGGAGCCTGTCGGAAGGTCGCCTCACCCAGCGGATCGACCTGGGTGACGAGCACCAGATGGTGCTGGAGCTACGTCCGGCGCATGATCCGCGGCAGACTTGGGGTTTCGCCGGTGTCGTTGTCAGCGTCGCCGATCTGTCCGCCTCGGTCTGGCTGTGGCAGCGCGACGGCGACCGGTGGACCGCGGACAAGGTCCTCAGCATTCCCGCGGAGGTTGCCCGGCCGGAGGAGTTGCCGCCCGCGCTCCGGCCGTTCGGCGCGGTGCCGCCGTTCGTCACCGACATCGACCTGTCCGTCGACGACCGCTGGCTCTACGTGTCGTGCTGGGGAACGGGCGAACTGAAGCAGTACGACGTCCGCGATCCGCGGCATCCGCGGGAGACAGGCTCGATCCGGCTGGGCGGCGTCGCTCGTCGTCGGGCGCATCCGGCCCGACCGGACCTGCCACTCGCCGGTGCCCCGCAGATGGTCGAGATCAGCCGGGACGGACGTCGGGTCTATGTGACGAACTCGTTGTACGCCGCGTGGGACGACGTCCTGTACCCCGACGGCGTGGGTGCCTGGGCGGCGAAGTTCGACGCGGACCCGGAGCGTGGCGGGCTGACGATCGATCCCGAGTTCTTCCCGCACGGGGACGACTTCGGCGGGTTGCGGATCCATCAGGTACGTCTGCAGGGCGGCGACGCCTCCAGCGACTCGTACTGCTTCACCTCGTGATCCGAGCCGGCGTCGGGGTTCCTGTCCCGCGCCGCCGGGACGACGACGGCGCCTTCGCTGGGCGGCCCTCAAAACACCTCGCCTGATCGGGCGAATCGGTCGCGCAACCTTGTTACCAGCGAGTAGCATCGGTGGGTAGGTAGCGCATCTGCCGGCGAGAAATCGAGGAGGGCTACCGTGCCCCGAGAGCTCCGCGATGTCGTCTTTGTCGACGGCGTACGCACTCCCTTCGGCAAGGCGGGCGGGATGTACGCCGAGACCCGCGCCGACGACCTGGTGATCAAGTGCATCCGCGAGTTGCTGCGCCGCAACCCTCGCCTGCCGGCCGACCGGATCGATGACGTGGCGATCGCGGCGACGACGCAGACCGGTGACCAGGGCCTCACCATCGGCCGGACCGCGGCACTGCTCGCCGGTCTCCCCCGGACCGTCCCCGGCTACGCGATCGACCGGATGTGCGCCGGCGCCATGACCGCCGTGACGACCACCGCGTCGGGTATCGCGTTCGGTGCGTACGACCTGGTGATCGCGGGTGGCGTGGAGCACATGGGACACCATCCGATGGGCGAGGGCGTCGATCCCAACCCCCGCATCATCGCCGAGAAGCTGGTCGACCCGTCCGCGCTGGTGATGGGCCAGACCGCCGAGAACCTCCATGATCGCTTTCCCGGGCTGAGCAAGGAGCGTGCCGACGCGTTCGCGGCGGCGAGTCAGCAGCGGCTCGCCAAGGCGTACGCGGACGGCGTGATCCAGCGCGACCTCGTGTCGGTCGCCACCCGGAGCACGGAGTCCGGGTGGGGTCTCGCCACGGCCGACGAGCCGCCCCGGCCCGACACCACGGCGGAGGGGCTCGCCACGCTGCGTACGCCGTTCCGCCCGCACGGTCGGGTCACGGCCGGGAACGCGGCCGGCCTCAACGACGGCGCCACGGCGTGTGTCCTCGCCGCCGAGGAGGTGGCGAAGGAGCTCGGGCTGACGCCGAAGATGCGGCTGGTGTCGTACGCCTTCGTGGGAGTCGAGCCCGAGGTCATGGGGGTCGGGCCGATTCCCGCCACCGAGAAGGTGCTCGGCAAGGCGGGGCTGACAATGGACGACATCGGGCTGATCGAGATCAACGAGGCGTTCGCCGTGCAGGTGCTGGCCTTTGCCGAGCACTTCGGCCTTGCCGACGACGACCCGCGGATCAACCCCTATGGCGGCGCGATCGCGGTCGGGCATCCACTCGCGTCCAGCGGCGTACGGCTGATGCTGCAGTTGGCCCGGGCGTTCGAGGACCGGCCGGATGTGCGGTACGGCCTGACGACGCTCTGCGTGGGTATCGGCATGGGCGGCAGCGTGATCTGGGAGAACCCCCACTGGGAGGGTGCACAGTGAGCAAGGACACGGGTACGAACGCCGTGGTCGGCAGCGAGGTCTTCCCGGACGAGGTGGTGACGCACGCCTACGTGCGGGACGTCGAGATGCCGCACGGCGCCGGGACGATGGCCCTCATCACGCTCGACAACGGGCTCGACCACACCCGGCCGAACTCGTTCGGACCGCAAGGGCTGGCCGAGCTCGACGCGGCCATCGACGCGGTGATCGACCGCGAGGACGTGGCGGCGATCGGTCTCACGGGCAAGCCGTTCATCCTTGCGGCCGGGGCCGACCTCACCGGAATGCCACGGATCACCCATCGCCGGCAGGCGCTGGAGATCGCGCGGTACGGCCACGAGGTGTTCGGCAAGCTCGATGACGGCCGCAAGCCGTCGTTCGGGTTCATCAACGGCCTCGCCCTCGGTGGTGGCCTCGAGCTCCCCCTGAACTGCACCTACCGCACGGTGATCGCGAGCGCGCCCGCCGTCGCCTTCCCCGAGTGCTTCCTCGGCATCCTGCCGGCGTGGGGTGGCACCTGGCTCCTGCCCAACCTCGTCGGCGCCGACCGCGCGGTGAAGATCATCATCGAGAACGCGCTGAACACCAACCGGATGATGCGCGGACCCGAGATCCAGCCCGCCGGGCTTGCCGACGCCACGTTCGAGGGTGCGGACTTCCTGGAGCGGTCCATCGACTGGGCGGCCCAGGTCCTCACCGGCCGCATCACCGTCGAACGCGATCCCGTCGACCGCGGCGAAGCGTGGGATGCCGCGGTGGTGCGGGGCCATGCGTTCGTGGACGCGAAGCTGCACGGAGCCGCTCCCGCTCCTGTGCGGGCGCTCGACATCATCGCCGCGGCGAAGGTGTGTACGAAGGCGGAAGGCTTCGCCCTGGAGGACGAGGCGCTCGCCGACCTTCTCATGACCGACGAGCTGCGTGCGGGGCTCTATGCGTTCGACCTGGTGCAACGGCGGGCGAAGAAGCCGGTGGGCGTACCCGACAAGGCGCTGGCGCGGCCGGTCACCAAGGTCGGCATCGTGGGTGCGGGGTTGATGGCGAGCCAGCTGGCGCTGCTCTTCGCGCGCCGCCTGCTCGTGCCCGTGGTGCTCACCGACCTCGACGACGAGCGGGTGGAGAAGGGCCTGTCCTACGTACGAGGTGAGGTCGACAAGCTCGCCGCCAAGGGTCGCGTCAACGCTGATCTGGCGAACCGGATCAAGGGTCTCGTGACCGGATCGACGGACAAGGGTGTCTACGCCGACTGTTCGTTCGTCCTCGAGGCAGTCTTTGAGGAGATGAAGCTCAAGCAGCAGGTGTTCGCCGAGCTGGAGGGGATCGTCCCGCCGGAGTGCGTGCTAGCGACGAACACCTCGTCGTTGTCGGTCAGCACCATGGCGTCCAAGCTGACCCATCCGGAGCGGGTCGTCGGTTTCCACTTCTTCAACCCGGTGGCGATCCTGCCTCTGCTGGAAGTCGTCCGCGGCGAACGCACCGATGACGCCAGCCTCGCCACGGCGTTCGCGGTCGCGAAGGGCCTGAAGAAGAACGCGATCCTGGTCAAGGACGCACCGGCGTTCGTCGTCAACCGGATCTTGACACGGTTCATGGGCGAGGTGACGAAGTGCCTCGACGAGGGGACGCCGGCCGAGGTCGCCGACCGGGCGTTGCTCTCGCTGGGGTTGCCGATGGCCCCGTTCGTCCTGCTCCAGCTGGTCGGTCCGGCGGTGGCGCTGCACGTGGCGGAGACGCTGCACGAGGCGTTCCCGGACCGGTTCTACGTCTCACCCAACCTGCAACGGTTGGTGGCGGCGAACAAGCCCGGGCTGTGGTCGTGGAACGAGAAGGGACAGCCCTACCTCGACGACGACACCCGTGCGCTGCTCGATGTCGGTGACGCCCCCTCCAGCGAGGACGAGGTGCGTGAGCGTGCCCTGGCGGCGATCGCCGACGAGGTGCGCCGGCTCCTCGACGACGGCGTCGTCGCTGAGCCGCAGGACGTCGACCTCGCGTTGGTCCTGGGTGCGGGGTGGCCGTTCCACCTCGGTGGCGTCACGCCGTACCTCGACCGCAGTGGTGTCGCCGAACGCGTGACCGGGAAGCGGTTCCTGCGCAAGGGAGTCGCGAGCCTCCCGACATAGGTCGCCCTGCGGGATCCGGGTCGGTCGTCCCTGCGCTCCCGCGCGGCTCACCTAACCCGGCGTTGACGAGCTGGGCGGGCCGCCCGTGTCGACCGGCTCCGTGGTGGTCGCGAGCCGGGAGTGGCGCCGGCCGTAGCCGAAGTAGATCACGAACCCGACCAGCATCCACACCAGGAACCGCAGCCAGGTCTCGATGGCGAGGTTGAGCATCAGGTAGGCGCATACGACGACCGACAGGATCGGGATCAGCGGTACGAACGGCGTCCGGAACGCCCGCGGCAGGTCGGGCCGGGTCGCCCGGAGCACCGGGACCGCGATGCTCACGAGGATGAACGCCGCCAGCGTCCCGATGTTCACGAGTTCCGCCAGAACGGTGATCGAGGTGAACGTCGCCAGAACCGCGGCCGCGACACCGACGACGATGGTCACGACATACGGCGTCCGGAACCTCGGATGCACCTTCGCGAAGAAGCCCGGCAACAGGCCGTCGCGCGCCATCGCGAAGCCGACCCTGGTCTGGCCGAGTAGCAGGATCATCACCACGACGGTGATGCCGACGGCGGCCGCGACGGCGATGATCCGCCCCAGGGCGGGCGCGCCGGCGTTCACCAGAGCCGTCGCGAGCGGGGCCGCGTCCTCCGGATCGATCCGCGCGTAGTTCTGGATGCCGGTCAGCACGAGACTCACCGCGACGTACAACACGGTGCAGATGGCCAGGGATCCGATGATGCCGCGCGGCATGTCCCGCTGGGGATCCCGCGCCTCCTCGGCCGTCGTCGCCACGACGTCGAAACCGATGAACGCGAAGAAGACGACGGCCGCGCCGCTCGCGACGCCGGCCCAGCCGAACATCGCCGGCTCGACCCCGAACATCGCCTGGATCAGTGGTTGTGTCAGTCCGGTCCCGCCCTCGGTCGGCCTGCTCGACGGTACGAACGGAGCAAGGTTGCTGACCTTGACCATGAAAACGCCGACCACGACGAACAACAGCGCGGCGCCCACCTTGACGGCCACCGCGATCTGGTTGATCCGGCTCGACAGCTTGATGCCGGCCACCAGGACCCCGGTAAGGGCGAGGATCAGGAGCCCGGCCGGCAGGTTCATCACCCCGTCGGTGGTGTTCGCGACCGCCGTGGGGATCTGCAGCGGTGTGCCGCGCAGCGCGGTCGCGAGGTATCCCGACCACCCACCCGCCACCGCCGCCGCGGCGACGAAGAACTCGAGGATGAGGTCCCAGCCGATCAGCCAGGCGATCAGCTCGCCCAGGGCGGCGTAGGAGAAGGTGTAGGCCGAACCGGCCACCGGCACGGCAGAGGCGAACTCGGCATAGCACAGGGCGGCGAGGCCGCACGCGACCGCCGCGAGGACGAACGACAGTGCGACGGCGGGACCCGCGTAGGACGCCGCGGCCGTTCCGGTGAGCACGAACAGCCCACCGCCGATCGTCACTCCGACCCCGAACACGGTGAGGTCGAGAGCTCCGAGGCTCTTGCTCAGACGATGCTCCGGCTCCAGCGTGTCGGAGATCGCCCCTTCCACCGGCTTGGTGCGCAGCAGCTTCATGGCGCCACGCGTGCCCCGGCATCACAGCAGCGAAACGAAACCGGAGAGTAATCGATCAGCCACCGGCTACGGGCGATCGGCTGCAGGACGATCAGCTACGGGGCAGCTAGGGACTCAGCTACGGGGCAGCGGATCGGGATCGCCGCTCGCGAGGGTCGCACCGTCGAGCTGGGCCACGCGTTCCACGATGGCGCGGGCAAGGTCCTGGGCGCCCAGCCCGAACTCCGCCAACAGGCTGGCACGTTTGTCGTGCTCGGGGAACCGCTGCGGGATCCCGACCACCTGCAGCGGCGTGCTGATGCCGGCGTCGGCGAGGGCGAGGCCGAGGGCCGCTCCACAGCCTCCGACCCGCCCGCTGTCCTCGACGGACACGACCAGCCGGTGCTGGGAGGCGAGGCGCACGAGGCCCGGATCGACCGGTTTCACCCATCTCGGGTCGACCACGGTCACGCCAATCCCCTGCTCGCTGAGCCGGCTGGCGACCTCCAGGCAGGTCGTGGCCATCGCACCGACCGCGACGAGCAGGACGTCCCGCTCCCCCTCGCGGACCAGGACGTCACAACCGCCCGGATCGTCCAGGTCGGGGTCGACAGTGCCGATCGCGTCGATTGCGGGGATGTCGTCTGCCACCGGGCCCTTCGGGAACCGGATGACGGTCGGACCGTCGTCGACCGCCACCGCCTCGCGCAGCAGGTCGCGCAGCCGCGCGCCGTCCCGCGGTGCCGCGACCCGGAGCCCCGGCACGACCTGCAGGATGGACAGGTCCCACATGCCGTTGTGGCTTGGACCGTCGTCGCCGGTCACCCCGGACCGGTCGAGGACGAACGTCGCCGCGCAGTTGTGCAGGGCCACGTCGAGCAGCATCTGGTCGAACGCACGGTTGAAGAACGTCGAGTAGATCGCGACGACCGGGTGCATGCCGCCGAGGGCCAGCCCCGCCGCCGAGGTCACGGCATGCTGCTCGGCGATCCCGACATCCACGAACCGATCGGAATATTCCTGGGCGAACGCATCCAGTCCGGTGGGACCCTGCATGGCCGCCGTGATCGCCACAAGGTCGGACCGCTCCCGGCCGAGGGCGAGCAGCTCGTCGCTGAAGACCTTCGTCCAGGTACCGGTCGGATCAGTGCGGATCTGGTGCAGGCAGTCCTCCTCGTCCTGCTCGGCAAGGTCATAGCCGGCGCCCTTGCGCGTGACGCAGTGCACGAGGACAGGTCCGCCGAACCGCTTCGCCTGGTCAAGCGCGGACTCGATCGCCACCCGGTCATGCCCGTCGATCGGTCCGACGTACTTCAGGCCGAGGTCCTCGAACAACCCCTGGGGCGCCAGGACGTCCTTCAGGCCGCGCTTGACCCCGTGCAGGACGTCGTACACCGGCGTACCCACCAGCGGCGTCCGGCCGAGGGAGCGCTTCACCAGCTCGAGGACCTGTTCGTAGCGGGGGTTGGTCCGCAGCGCGTTGAGGTGCTGGGCGAGGCCACCCACCGTCGGCCGGTAGGACCGGCCGTTGTCGTTGACGACGATCACCAGGCGCCGGTCCTTCGCGGCTGCGATGTTGTTGAGCGCCTCCCAGGCCATCCCGCCCGTCAGCGCCCCGTCACCGACGATGGCCACGACGTAGCGGTCCTCGCCCTTGAGCTGGTACGCCCGGGCAAGGCCGTCGGCGTAGGACAGGGCGGTGGACGCGTGGGAGTTCTCGATCACGTCGTGCGGCGACTCCGCCTGGCTCGGGTAACCCGACAGGCCGCCCTTCTGCCGCAGCAGGTCGAAACCGGCCTGCCGGCCGGTCACGATCTTGTGGACGTACGCCTGATGGCCCACGTCGAAGAGGATCTTGTCCCGCGGCGAGTCGAACGTCCGGTGGACCGCGAGGGTGACCTCCACGATGCCGAGGTTGGGACCGAGGTGGCCGGAGCGGGACACCTTGGTCACGAGGAAGTCGCGGATCTCCCGGGCCAGGTCGACGAGCTGCTGCTCGGAGAGGCCGGACAGGTCGGAAGGCTCCCGTACCTTCTCGAGCAGGCTCATTGCCAGATCCCTCCTTGCAGGTCGGCCACGCGAAGGACTCGCCGTGCACGGTCCGCCCGATGGCTCGTCGCGGACCGTTCGCTCGAGTCTAGATTGCCCTTCGGCTGATCCTGGGACGCCGTGGCCAGGTGTGGGGTTGGCCACGTTGGTGACCATCACCGGCTCCGGCCGACTCAAACGAGTTGCGGGCGCTCCAGTTCGTCACCGTCACCGGGCATCGCCGGAGTGAGGATCTCGGCCGGCCGGCCCTGCCGGATCTCCAACTGCTCGACGGCAAGGACGAGCGCCCCGAGGACTTCGGCGCGCTCTCCCGTCTCGGCGGCCACCACCGGCGTCGACGCCACCGAGCACACGGCGTAACGGGGCATCGCGGCCCGGAGCGGGTCGAGGAAGACGTCGCCGGCCGCGGCCAGGTCACCGCCGACCACGACCCGTTCGGGGTTGACCACATTGCACAGGTTGGCCGCGACGAAGCCGATGTGCCGGGCCGCGTCGGCGAGCACCCGCCGGCAGCCGCCATCGCCCTCGACAGCCCTGGCCACGAGGTCCTCGATCGTGTGCAGGTCGGGATGACTGTGCCGGATGAGCTCGAGGAGGTACGGCGCGCCGACCAGCGTCTCGAGACACCCCCGGTTGCCGCACGAACACACCGGACCGGTCTCGTCGATGGTCAGGTGGCCGATCTCCCCGGCCGAGCCGCCGAACCCGTGGTAGACGTAGCCGTCGACGACCAGGCCCGCGCCGAGTCCCGTCGCCGCCTTGACGTACGCAAGATTGGCGACCCCGCGCCCGGCGCCGAAGTACAGCTCACCACGGGCACCCAGGTTGGCGTCGTTGTCGGCGAAGACGGGTACATCGAGGCGCTGCGCGAGATCGCGCACCGGATCCACGGCCTCCCAGCCGGGCAGGATCGGCCACGAGCCGAGGGTTCCGCCGCCGGGTGGCAACGGGGCCGGCAGCCCCACTCCCGCGGCCCTGATCTTCGTCCGGTCCTCGCCGATGTCGTCGAGCAGCTCGACCAGGAGCTTCTCGGCGGCGGCGAATGCCACGGCCGCCGAGGCCCCGACGTCGCAGGAGTGGCGGCGGCCGGACCGGATCGCGAACCGCAGGTCGGCGACGGCCACGCGGATGTGCCGGTGTCCGAAGTCGAGGCCGACGACGAGGCCGTCCTCGCAGCGGATCCGGACCTCCTGCGCCCGCCGGCCCCCGCGGATGCCCGGGGAGACCTCGACGGTTCCGGCGTCACCGAGCTGGTGGACGATGTTGGAGACCGACGCCGGTGACAGTCCGGTGAGGCGGGCGATCTCGGCTTGGCTGAGTACGCCGTGTGCCCGGACCGTTGCCAGCACCCGGCGGATGTTCGCCGCCCGAAGCGACGCCTGGGAACCCGGCCGTAGCGTCACGCGCCAAAGACAACCCGTGCGCAACCTGATCGTCAAGCCCTGGAACGACACCCACGGAGCGGTGTTCATCGGCCCGCAGATGTTCACCATCTTCTCCGCGGTTACTCCATGACGAAGAGTGACCGAACGGAAGCCCGGATCTGGCCGCGGACCCTGGGGCTGCCCGAGTCCGTACGCTCTGGACTCATGGACGGCTGTGCCTTCTGCGCGATCGCCGAGGGAGCCCCCGCGCACCGGGTCCTCGACGAACCCGAACTCCTCGCGTTCCTCGACGTCCGGCCGGTGTTCAAGGGACACGTCCTGCTGATCCCCCGCGACCACGTGGACACGCTGCTCGATCTGCCCGACGCGTTGCGCGACCCGTTCTTCCGTGCCGTGCAACGGCTTGCGGCGGCGATGGAGAACGGCCTCGGCTCACAGGGATCGTTCGTCGCGGTCAACAACAGGGTCAGCCAGAGCGTCCCGCACCTGCACGCCCATGTGATTCCCCGGACCAGAGGCGACGGGCTGCGTGGCTTCCTGTGGCCGCGCCGGAAGTACGCCGACGACGCCGAGGCGGCCGACTATGCCGCGCGGGTGCGTGCGGCGTTGTGAGGCGTACAACCTGGAGGTAGCGGCCAGCCGCAGCGGCGACGAAGATCGGATCCGCTGTGCCGCACTGTTCCCTCCCGATGGCGGGACCGGCATACTAGCCGGCGGCATGTGCACAAGGTGGACGTCGTACACCCGGGGGGGCCTAGGGTGCGAGGGTCTACCGCCACGGGGCCAGTCGTCATCGGTTCAGGAGGTCCGATCATGACAGACATCCGCCCACGGGCAGCCGTCCTCGCAACCATCGGTGCCCTCGCCGTCGCCGCGAGTGCCTACTTCGACTGGTTGGACGGTCGTTCCCCGGACCAGATACCAGTGCAGCAGCTTCTGCTCCAACCAGATCCGGCGGCGACCGCGGCGTCCTACTACCAGTCCATGGCTACCCCGCTGGTGGTGGTCGGCGCCATCGGCGTCCTTGCGACCCTGTTTCTGTCCCGCGCTCTGCTGTGGGTGACGTTCCTGCTCGCCCTCGCCACGCTGGGCCTCTGGGTCACGACCGTCGTCCTCGAGGTCCCGCCCGGCGAACTCTCCATCGCAGACATCCAGCCGGGCGCATGGATCAATCTCGGGGCGGTCATCCTGATCCTCATCGGCGCCGCCGCGCTGCGCGGACGAGGTGATGAGGACCTGGATGAGGAGGACGAGTTCGAGACGCCGCCGTTGACCCGCCAGCTGTCCGTCGACGACGGGCCGTGACCGGCAGCGGCCCGGAACGCGCTACCGCAGGAAGAACCTACGTGGAGCCGCGCGCAGAGTCCTCTGCCGTCCGGATTTCAGCGTGGCGGCATCCACGGGAGCTCGGTCACGCGGAGGCGGGCGGCACCATATGGAACGAGGACGACCTGGTCCGTCCCTGCCTTGGTGTCGACAGGACTGGGTGGTGGACTGCCGGCGGCTCCGTGCTCGACTCTCCAGTTCGCAAGTCGCCGACCTGTGGCGTGCACCGCGAGCCGCACGCCTTCCGGTGAGAAGGGCGGGCCTACGCCTGCCTGTCGGCGTACGGTCAAGGACTTCTCTGGATTGGCCGGATCGAGTTCGACGGCGTAGTTCCACGGTGTCGTCGGGTGTACCTCCCAGTCGGGGTACGACTCGTGGCCGCCCTTGCGTTGCCACGACTCCCCTACCGCGAGGGCGAAGGCGAGCGGACCGCGCCACATTGTCACGGCGTTGTTCGGGCGCTGTTCGGCCCGCATCCGGGCGGGCAGGCGGAGCGTGAGCACTTGCTCCCCCACCCACTCCCGGTGCATCCGGTGGACGCTGCCGGGATCGAGTGCGACAGGCGGGGCGTCACCGACAGACAGGCGCGGGTCCACGGCCCAGCCCGGCACGCGCAGCGACAGCGGAAACGCAACCGGCTGGTCAACCCGAACCACGACGGTGACCGTGTCGTCGAACGGATAGCTTCCGCGCACCTCCACCCGCACGGGCGTTTCATGAACGCTCGTCTCGAGCACGCATGGTGCGTACGACAGGGCGAGCAGCCCGTCGTCGGGGGTGGCCATCCAGAGGCGGGCAGCGAACTTCGGCCAACCCTGGTGGCGGTTGGCGGTACAGCAACCAAAGTGCGGCTCGAGGCCGAAGACGTTCGCGTCCGGCCCGTTGTTGGTGTAAATGCGGTCCTGCGTCACGTGAGACACGACCTGGTTCGCCTGCTGGACGTACTGGTGCCCACGGTCGTCGACCGTCGCGCAGGCCGGAAGGGCGTTGTAGGCAAGGCGTTCCAGCCGGTCGACGAGTGCCTCCGCCGCACCCCAGACCTCGACGGCGGTCTCGAGGGAGAACATCTGCTCGACGACCGCGCAGGTCTCCGTTCCCTGGGAGGGGTGTCGGCCGGCCAGGTGTTCGTCGGCACTGAACAGCCCGGATGCCTGCCCGTGGTGCTGGTCCAGCTGGGCGAGCAGGCGGCCGAGAAGCTCGGGCGGTGCGGGATCCTCGCTCTGGCGCGACCAGACGGCGGGCGCCTTCATCCCCATGGCGACGTTGACGCCGTGGGTCGCCATCATGTCGTCGTTCATCCAGACGCCGCCGGCTCGCCGCCGGAAGTCGTCGAGGGTCGCCTGCGGCACCTTGTCGCGGTAAGGAAGCGATTCCGCGAACGCGGTCCAGTCGTACCCCTGCCGATGCACGGCCTTGGCGAGGTCGAGCAGGAACGACTCGCCGGTCAGGTCGTACAGCCTGTGCAGGGACAGCACGAGGTCAGCCCACCGGCTGCGACCCCAGTCGTGCAACGGAGTCCGGTCGAGTCGTGGCGCGAGTGCGCGCGCGAACCGCAAGGCCGCCTTGACGATCCGCTCGTCACCGGTCGCCGCGTGGTACTGCAGCAGCGCCTTGAGTACCACCATCCGCGGCCACACGTCTCCGGCGGCGCGAGGATCGGCGTCCGTGCGGGCCTGGCCATCGGGGCACGGGCTGAGCCAGCCGTCGTCGGTCTGGCGGTCGAGGATGGCCGCCACCCACCGGTCGACCTTCGCGCGGAGCATCACGTCGTCGAGTAGGAACGCGAGCGGCGTCACGCCGTCCAGCCAGTACGGGCCACGTTCCCACCCGTCGGCGGACCCGCCGATCCAGGCGCTATCGCCGACGTCGGGCCAGATCTCGTCGAGGTGGCCGGCCATGCCGTCGGCCTGGGTCTGGACCTGGCGGGCGAGCCAGCCCGCGGGCCGGAGCTGACCGAGCGGTAGGGCTCGCAGGGCAGCCGGACGCAGGCCGCTCAACGTGACAGCAGGGAACGCAGGACGTACTGCATGATCCCGCCGTGGCGGAAGTAGTCGGCCTCGCCGGGAGTGTCGATGCGGACGACGGCGCGGAACTCCTTGCCGTCCGCGCGCACCGTCACCTCCCGCGGGGTCCTAGCGGAGTTCAGCTCCTCGATCCCCACGATGTCGAAGGTCTCTTCGCCGGTGAGTCCGAGCGACTCAGCCGACTCCCCCGGCGCGTACTGCAGCGGCAGCACGCCCATGCCGATGAGATTGGACCGATGGATGCGTTCGTACGACTCCGCCAACACCGCCTTGACACCGAGCAACGCGGTGCCCTTGGCCGCCCAGTCGCGGGACGAGCCCGAGCCGTACTCCTTGCCGGCAAGGACGACCAGCGGGGTTCCGGCAGCCTGGTAGTGGATCGAGGCGTCGTAGATCGTCGCCACCTCGCCACCGGCGGTGAAGTCGCGGGTGAGGCCACCCTCCGTGCCGGGCGCGAGCTGGTTGCGCAGGCGGATGTTGGCGAACGTCCCGCGGATCATCACCTCGTGGTTGCCGCGTCGCGAGCCGTACGAGTTGAACGACCGCGGTTCGACACCGTGCTCCAGGAGGTACGCACCGGCCGGGCTGTCCCGCTTGATCGAGCCGGCCGGGGAGATGTGGTCCGTCGTCACCGAGTCGCCGAGCTTCGCCAGCACACGTGCGCCGGTGATGTCCGACACTGGCGCCGGCGACGCCGGCATCCCTTCGAAATAAGGGGGTTTGCGGACGTAGGTCGAGTCGGCGTCCCACGCGAAGAGATCGCCTTGCGGCGTGGGAAGGTTCTGCCAGCGCTCGTCGCCGGCGAAGACGTCGGCATAGTCGCGGGTGAACATCTCGGCAGCGAGCGCGCCCGCCACGACGTCCTCGATCTCCTTCTCCGACGGCCAGATGTCGGCGAGGAAGACGTCGTTGCCCACCGAGTCTTGGCCCAACGGATCGTTCACGAGGTCGACGTCCATGCTGCCGGCGAGTGCGTACGCCACGACGAGTGGTGGCGAGGCGAGGTAGTTCATCTTGATGTCGGGGTTGATCCGGCCTTCGAAGTTCCGGTTGCCGGACAACACCGACACGACGGCGAGGTCGGCGTCGTTGACCGCCTGGCTCACTTCGGGGATGAGCGGTCCGGAGTTGCCGATGCAGGTGGTGCAGCCGTAGCCGACGAGGTTGAACCCGAGCTTGTCGAGGAAGGGAGTCAGACCCGCGCGCTCGTAGTAGTCCATCACCACCTTCGACCCCGGCGCCAACGTGGTCTTGACCCACGGCTTGCTGGTCAGCCCCTTTTCCACGGCCTTCTTCGCGAGCAGCGCCGCACCCACCATCACCGACGGGTTGGAGGTGTTGGTGCAGGAGGTGATCGCCGCGATCACGACGGCGCCGTGGTCGACCTCGCACTCGGTGCCGTCGGCGAGCGTGATTCGGGTCGGCGAACTCGGGCGACCGTTGCCGGACGCGGCGGCGGACTCGAAGGTGCGCGGGGCGTCAGCGCCGTTGCTGCCGGTGTAGGAGGGCGAGTCGCTGGCGGGGAACGACTCCGCGTCAGCTTCGTCGTAGCCCCTCTCCTCGACCGGCTGGGCGTCGCCGACGTAATCGCCCAACACCGTGCGGAACGCCTGCTTCGCCGCACTCACGCTCACCCGGTCCTGCGGTCGCTTCGGCCCGGCGATGGAGGGGACGACGCTCGCCAGGTCGAGCTCGAGGTACTCGGAGTAGTCCGGCTCTCGCGACGGGTCGTGCCAGAGGCCCTGCTCCTTGGCGTACGCCTCCACCAGAGCGACCTGCTCCGCGGAACGCCCCGTCAACTGCAGGTAGCGCACGGTCTCGTCATCGATCGGGAAGACCGCGATCGTCGAGCCGTACTCCGGCGACATGTTGCCGATCGTGGCGCGGTTGGCGAGCGGCACCGCGCCGACACCCGGGCCGTAGAACTCGACGAACTTCCCCACCACCCCGTGCTTGCGCAGCATCTCGGTGATGGTGAGCACGAGGTCGGTCGCCGTCGCGCCGGCGGGCAGCTCGCCGGAGAGCTTGAAGCCGACGACGCGCGGGATGAGCATGCTGATCGGCTGGCCGAGCATGGCGGCCTCGGCCTCGATGCCGCCGACACCCCATCCGACGACGCCGAGACCGTTGACCATGGTGGTGTGCGAGTCGGTGCCGACGCACGTGTCGGGATAGGCCTGTGTCACGCCGTCGACGTCGCGCTCGAACACCACGCGGGCGAGGTGCTCGATGTTGACCTGGTGGACGATGCCGGTGCCGGGCGGCACGACGCGGAAGTCGTCGAAGGCACCCTGACCCCAGCGCAGGAACTGGTACCGCTCGACGTTGCGTTCGTACTCGATCTCGACGTTGCGCGCGAACGAGTCCGGCGCACCGAAGACGTCGGCGATGACGGAGTGGTCGATCACCAGCTCCGCAGGTGAGAGCGGATTGATCGACGCCGGGTCGCCGCCGAGATCGCGCACGGCCTCGCGCATGGTGGCGAGGTCGACGACAGCCGGTACGCCGGTGAAGTCCTGCATGATCACCCGGGCAGGGGTGAACTGAATCTCCTTGCTGGGTTCGGCTTCGGCTTCCCAGCCGGCGAGGGCACGGATGTCGTCGGCGGTGACGTTGGCGCCGTCCTCGGTCCGCAGGAGATTCTCGAGCAGGATCTTCAGGCTGTACGGAAGACGGTCGGCGCCGTCGACGGCGGCGAGCCGGTGGATCTCGTACGCCGTGCCACCGACGTCGAGCTGGCCCCGGGCGCCGAAGCTGTCCAACCGGCCCTGGCCGCCGCCGTTGTCGTTGCTCGCCATTGTGCGTACTCCCTCGTCGTCGGCTGCTGCGGGCGTACCTCGTCGCCATCCTGCCTACGCGAACACGGACAGAACTGGTCAGGGTGCCCTAACTCACCGGCTCGCGGTGGACAGGTATCTCGATGTCAAGATACACGGTGGCGCCGGGACCGCGCCACCCGACCGGGCCGGCATGCCCGGACCAGCGAGGAGAAAGGTCAGTGCGGTTTGGTACCCCGCTGTTCCCTCGCCGCGAGCTGGGCGAGCCAGGCGTTGTACGCCGGCAACTCGACGTCTGTCCCCGCGTCCACGCGCCGGTCGAAACGCCGCGCTTCGCGGGTGTCCGATCGCATCCACTGGGCGAAGATCACGCCCAACACCAGCAGGGACGGGAGTTCGGCCGCGCCCCACGCGATGCCTCCGCCGACGTTCTGGTCGACCAGCGGATCGACCCAACCCAACCGGAGGGAGGAGTACCACGCCGCGCCGATCAGGGTGGTGCTCGTCATCACGATCACGCCGAAGAACGCATGGAACGGAAGTGACGCGAACAGCATCACCATCCGGCCGAGCGGCGGCAGCTTGTGCGGCAACGGATCGAGGCCGATCACCGTCGCGAAGAAAAGGCCACCGACGAGCAGGAAGTGCGCCGCCATCGCCAGGTGCCCGCTGTGCGAGCGCATCGCCCACACGAACATCGGCGAGAGATAGAAGGCGTAGAGGCTCACGATGTAGAGGCCAAGCGCGACCGGTGGGAAGGTCAGCACCCGCACGACGCGGCTGTGGAGCACGACGAGGAGCCACTCGCGGAGTCCGCGATCTGTTGCCGTACCAACGCGATCGATCGCCGCCTCCTCCTCGCCGGCGCCGCCGCTCGGTCCTTCGGTCCCGCCGTATGTCCTCGCGATCGATCGATGGTGCGCCGGCAACGCCCGCAGGGCAAGGGTCACCGGCGCTCCCATGACGAGCAGGATCGGCACCAGCATCGTCAGGGTCATGTGCTGGACCATGTGGACGCTGAACATCGCAGGTGCGTACGTCGCGACTCCGCCACAGAGCACGACCACCGCGACGGCGATGCCCGAAACCCAGGCGATCGTGCGACCGACCGGCCAGCGGATGTCCTTGGCCCGCAGCCGTCGTACGCCTCGCAGGTAACACACGAGCCCGATGGCCGCCAGCGTGAGGACGAGACTGTCGATCCGCCATTCGGAGAACACCCGCGACAACGAGAACGGCGCCACGTCGTAGCCGATGAGCGCGCCGGCCGTCGTGGCCGCCTGGCGCTCCTCCCCGACCGGCGTGGGAGTTCGCGCCAGGGCCACGGCCAGCGCCACCGTCGCCACCATGACGGCAACCTCACCCGCCGCGAACCGGCGGAACACTCCCGAGTCCTCGCGCTCCAACCGGGGCAGTATCGCGCGGCGATGCCACCAGCCGAACGCCCCCAGTGCCACCAGTGCGACGACCTTGCCGAGGACGAGCCGACCGTAGGACGTCGAGACGAGCTGCTCGACGCTCTCGATCCGCACCCAGGCGTTGACGACTCCCGACGCTGCCGCGGCGCAGAAGCACCAGAGCGCCACCGTGCTGAAGCGAGGCACCGCGGTACGCAGGACGGCTCGGCTCGAGCGCGCGTAGACCACGAGGCCGAGCAGGCCACCCACCCACAGCGTGATCGCCACGACGTGGACGATCAGGCTCGACGTCGCGATGTCATGGTTCGCCGCCCCCGCCGAGTGCCCTGTCAGGACCGGCGGAAGCGCTGCCGCGATCGCGAGGATCAGCAGGAGGGCCGCGCCGTTCGGGGTGCGGACGCTGCGCGCCGCCCCGGCGAGAACGACGGTGAGCACGACGACCACGCCCAGGGCACGTCCCTGGGACACCTCCGCGATGAAGCCCAGCAGCGTGCTCTGGTAGTCGACCTGTCCAGGGGGTACGCCGAGGAAGTCCGACAGCGTCAACGCCAGCGTGCCGGCTGCCGCGACGGCCCAGACCCATGCCCACCCGGCGGCGGAACGGACCGCACGCGCGGCGACGGGATCGAGATCGTCGCCACGTGACGGTGCCAGGACGCCGAGGAGCAGGGACCCGACCGCACCGACGGTGGCGAGGTCCATCGTCAGCTTGGCGACCGGGATCCCCCAACCGGTGAGGGCACCAGGGTCGGGAAGACCTGGCGCGGCCTGCTGCGGTCCACCCCCACCCACCCCCAGCGCGACCAGGAGCACACCGAGCGCACCCAACACGACAGCCGCCGCGACCAGCCAGGGTGCGGCGCGCGGGTCGAGACCGGGACTCCGGCGTTCCGTCGCCATCAGCGGTTCCTCATCCGTGGGCGCCGGAGTCCGGCGACGTGGGGCTGCGCCGCACGGCGAGCACCACGCCGACGGCGATCAACGGAATCAGGGCCAGCCCACCCACGATGATCGGCCAGCGACTGCCGCCTCCGCTCGCCCGCGTCGTGGCCGTGCCGGACGGCGCCGGCGTATCGGTCGGCGGGTCCGTGAGGGAATCGGTCGGCGGGTCCGTTGCCGAGGGTGCAGCCGTCGAGGGTGTCGCCGAGTCCGCCGGCGACGGTGCGAGGCCCGCGGCCCCCTTCTGGAGCCGGAACCGGAAAGTGCCCGTGATCGGATGCCCGTCCACCGAGACGACCCGCCAGGCGACCTGGTAGGTGCCGGGCAGGTTCAGCGTCCGCAGCGGCTGCGTCGCCTTCGCTCCGGAGACCTCGAGCGCACCGGCCTGGACCTTCTCGCCCCGGGGTCCGGTGACCGCCACCACGCCGAACCGGCGCCCGACCGGCTGGTCGAACGTCAGCGTCACCGCCGTGGGGGCCTGTCGCAGGTTCGCACCGTCGGCGGGCGTGCTCGACACCAACGAGTTGTGTGCAGACGCCGGTACCGGTCCGGCGAGCTGGGCGAGCGTGCATCCCACCAGGATGACCGCGAGCGTCAGGACCCGGACAAGGGGGGTCGCGGTGGCCAGCTCCCACCCGGGGTGCGAGCCACCACGTCCCCTCGGGACGACCGTCACCCGGCGTCCTTGCGGCGTACGGCGAGCAGGAGCAGCAGGGCAGCGGCGAGGCCGAGGACGCCGACACCCAGCCCGGCACCGCCCAGCAGCCGTGCGGTCTGGTCGGACGTCCCGACCGCCGCCACCTCGACGGGCGCGGCCGGGTCGTCGGAGCCGGACTCATCCTTGTCGGCCGCGGGTGCGGTGCCGTGGCCGGAGCCGCCTTCTTCTGGCGTGAGCGTGAGAACGGGTGCCGGGTGCTCAGGCTCGGCAGCGCCCTCACGGACCGGCTCGGTCCACTCGACCACCTCGCCGTCGTCGTAGGTCTGGACGGCGGGGAAGGCCAGCGACTCCTCTTCCGGTAGTGGGCCGACCGAGACCTCGAACTCGTCGAACTCGTCCGGGCCGATCCTGACGCCCTTCTCGGCGGTCCAGGTGATCGCGCTGACCGCCTCCTCGAAGGTGTAGTCGCCCGACTCGACCGGCTCGGGCAGCTTGGTCCTGGTGACCTGTGCCTTCCAGCCGTCGTGCGGCTTCACGCGGACCGAGGCCAGTGGGGTCTTCAATGGAAAGGACACCTTGACCTTGACGGTGGCGGCGGTGTCGGACTCGTTGGGGACACGGAAGGCGAGCTTGGCGTAGTTGCCCTGCGTCTCCTCCCGGGGATTGACCGTCACATGGGCGAACGCTGGCCCGGCGAGCAGGGCCAGCGCACTCGCGGTCGCCGCCGCGACGACCGCGCCGCGGCGAACTGGGTGGGAAAACATGAGAACCCTTCGGTGACGTGGCGCATGCGGCGCACCGACCGTCGACTCGGTGAGGTCGGCTGCGCGTCAGCAACGCCTGGCGATAAGAAGCTGGCGGCGAACATCGCGTCGCCGCGGCTCGGCTCGACGTGGAACGTCAGCGAGTACGCAGCGGGGGCCCACGCCTGGGATGCGCCCGGGCGCACAGGCTGGCGCCCGGTCGAGGAAGGTCCGGCGGCGAGGGCGCCGGTGAGCACGGCACGGTGACCACGAGCGGTGCGCCCAGCGGGGGCATGCGTACGAGCCCAAGAAGCTCGACGAGTGACCAGAGCACCGTGTCGCCGTGGGTCACCAGTGCGGCGGTGCCGGCGGCTGCCAGCAGGTGGCCGCCGACCATGGCGAGATCCGTGGGCAGGCCCATGCCGTGAGACCCGCCGGCGGCGGGCTGGGCGTGATCGCCAGCACCCGGGCCGGTCAGCGAGAACGCGAGGTGGAACCCCGCCTGCGCGGCCACCGCCCCCGCGAGTACCTGGCCGAAGGAGCGCTGTCGGTCGGCGAGAACGCTGAACCCCGCGCCGGTGAGCACCGCCACCGCGACCCAGGTGTGTGCCTTCGGGACATCTCCACCGCCGATGACGTGCCCCGCCAGGGCAAGCATGGCGCAGCACACGGCGAGAAGACCGCCGCGCGCGACACGCAGCAGGCCTCGGCCCGGGTGGCTCACGCTTGGCGTCCCCTCTCATCGGTGGCACTGCGGGGCTGGACGCTGGCGCGACGGCCGCGATCAGGAGGTTTGACGCCCGCCGGCCGCCGGCCTCATCTGCCGCCCGAGTCTAGGCGATCAGTCCCCCGGGGCTGGAGGCACGCTCTCCGCGAGCCCGGCCGCCGCCGCGACCCTTCCGGCCACCATGACCACGACGTCACCACACACGCAGCGGAGGTACCCCACCCACCCGGTGGAGGTCGCGTGCCACGACAGGTGCCGCACCCCCGGATCCGCCAACCTCCACCCGCACGACGGACACGCTGACGGGCAGGGCGACGGACTGGGTGACGGACTGGGTGACGGGGACGCCGGCGGGCAGGATGCGGAATGTGGGCTGTTGTGTCGCACCACCCCAGCATGCTGTCATGGGCTTGTGCACTTCAACCATTACGGCGGGTCCGCGGCACAACTGTCGACCGCGCTGGTCAACTTCTGCCACACCCACGGCGCCGACGATCCGGACGGCCTGCGTGCATTGCTGGCTGCCCACGACGTCCATACCAGGACGCTCTCCGCAACTCAGGCCGCGCAACTGCGTACCTGGGCCGACTCACTGCGTCAGGCGTACGGAGAAACGTCCCTCGAGCATCAGGTCGACACCATCAACGCACTGCTGGAGAAGGGAGCCAGCCGGCCGTTCGTGAGCCAGCACGGTGGCCGGTTTCCGCACCTGCACTACTTCCCCGAGGATCCCGACGTCGTGACGCGGGTCCGGGCACAGACCGCGGCCGGACTCGCGCACGCACTGTGCGACGCCGGAGGTCAACGGCTCGGGCGCTGCGACCGGGACAAGTGCGGCCTCGTGTTCGTCGACACGTCACGGGGAGGACGGCGCCGATTCTGTTCGCTCCGGTGCGCCAACCGAGTCCGCGTCGCCGACCACCGTCACCGAGCCACCCAGCGCCAGAAGTAGCCGACGCGCCCGAGGTGGGCCACGTGTGGTCACCGCCGTGCGGACGGCCTCCCGCCGGTCCGCCGGGGTCCGCCGCGTCGTACGCCACCGGGAGCGTTGACCTGCCGCTCGGCCCGGCGTTCGGCGATCTGCGACGAACGCAGCTGGTACGGCACGCTGGTCACCATCACGCCCGTGGTGAAGAGCAGGCGGGTCTTCAACCGAAGCGCGCTCTGGTTGTGGAGCAGGTGCTCCCACCAGTGCCCGACGACGTACTCCGGGATGTACACGGTCACCACATCGCGCGGACTCGCCCGCCGGATGTGACGGATGTAGTCGAGAATCGGCCGGGTGATCTCGCGGTAGGGCGAAGCGAGGACCTTGAGTGGCACCGGGATGCCGCGACGGTCCCATTCCTCGACGAGTTTGCGGGTCTCCTCCGGATCGACATCCACGGTCAACGCCTCGAGCACGTCCGGACGCGACGCCCGCGCGAACGCCAGCGCCCGCAACGCCGGCCGGTGCAGCTTCGAGACCAGGACGACCGCGTGCACCTTGGACGGCAAGGTCAGCTCATCCTCCGGCGCCGCCGTCAACTCCTGGGCCACCCGGTCGTAGTGCGCCCGGATTCCGCGCATGAGGACGAAGAGCACCGCCATCGCGAGGATCGAGATCCACGCTCCCTGGGTGAACTTCGTGACGAGGACGACGACCAGCACGACAGCGGTCACGCTGAGCCCGAAGCCGTTGATCAACCGGCTGCGTTGCATACGCCGGATGGCGCCCGGATCCTGCTCCGTCCGTAGCAGCGCTGTCCAGTGCAGGACCATGCCGGTCTGGCTCACCGTGAACGACACGAACACGCCGACGATGTAGAGCTGGATCAACGAGGTGACCTCGGCGTCGAACGCGACGATCAACACGATCGCGAACCCCGCCAGCAGGACGATCCCATTGCTGAACGCCAGCCGGTCGCCGCGGGTGTGCAGTTGCCGCGGCAGGTAGCCGTCGCGGGCCAGGATCGACCCCAGGACCGGGAACCCGTTGAACGCCGTGTTGGCGGCCAGCACCAGGATCACGCCGGTCGCCGCGGCGACGAAGTAGAACCCGATCGGGAAGTGGTCGAAGATCCCTCCCGCGAGCTGGCTGATCACCGGGTCCTGGTGATAGCCCGGTCCCACCGGAGTGCCGTCCGGGTTGAGCAGCTGGGTCGCTGGGCGTTCGACCATGCGCACGCCCATGGCGTTGCCCAGCAGGTTGACGCTCAGGCCCATCACCACGGCAATGACGCCGAGCAGGAGCAGGGTCGCCGCGGCGTTGCGCCCCTTGGGTCTGCGGAACGCCGGAACGCCGTTGCTGATCGCCTCCACGCCGGTGAGCGCGGCGCAACCGGACGCGAACGCCCGCAGGAGCAGGAACGCGGCGGCAAGCCCCGCGAAGCCCTGCGCGAACTCCGGTTCGGCGGCGATCTGGAGATCGGCGGACTCGGCGTCCGGCAGCGTCCCGAGGAAGTAGCGGACGAGCCCCCACAGCGACATCCCGAGAATCGCCGCCATGAAAAGGTACGTCGGGATCGCGAACGCCGTACCGGACTCTCGGATCCCGCGCAGGTTCATCGCCATGAGAAAGAGCGTGGCGATCACCGCGACCGTCGTCTGGTGCCCCTGCCACGACTCGATCGCCGTCGCGGCGTACTGCGCGGCCGAGGAGATCGACACCGCCACCGTGAGCACGTAGTCGACCAGCAGGGCACTGGCGACGGTGAGCCCGGCCGCGTGACCCAGATTGACCGTCGAGACCTCGTAGTCGCCGCCGCCGGACTGATACGCCTGCACGTTCTGCCGGTACGACGCCACCACCGCGAGCATGACGATCCCGACCGCGATGCCGATCTTCCAGGAGAAGGCGTACGCGGAGAGGCCGGCGAACGACAACATGATGAAGATCTCGTCCGGTGCGTACGCCACGGAGGACAGTGCGTCGCTGGCGAAGACGGGGAGGGCGATGCGCTTCGGCAGGAGCGTCTGGTGGATCTGGGTACTGCGGAGCTTGCGCCCGATCAGCAGCCGCTTGCCGAGGTCGCCTATTCCCACGGCAAGGATGCTAGAGGTAGCGACGGACGGCCGGTCGGCGGGCACCGTACGGGTTTCCGCGCCGGGGCGCGCTGCTGATCAGGCAGAGTCCGATGCCCGGTCCGCCACCGGCGGGGTGACGCGGTGTAGCGTCAGGGACGATCCGACCAGCGATCGGGCGAAGAAGGACACCGTGCACATCGTGATCATGGGCTGCGGACGCGTCGGTTCCACACTCGCGCACAGCCTCGAGGACCGCGGCCACAGCGTCGCCGTGGTCGACCGGGCGACGGAGGCATTCCGCCGGCTCGGCCCGAGCTTCGGCGGCCGGACCGTCACCGGCATGGGCTTCGACCGCGACGTCCTCGCCGAGGCCGGTATCGAGCAGGCCGGAGCCTTCGCCGCGGTCTCCAGCGGCGACAACTCCAATGTCCTGTCCGCCCGGATCGCCCGCGAGATCTTCCGGGTCGAGAACGTCGTCGCCCGGATCTACGACCCTGGGCGTGCTGAGGTCTACCAGCGCCTCGGCATTCCCACGGTCGCCACGATTCCGTGGACGACCCACCAGATCATCCGCCGGCTGCTGCCGGAAGGATCCGAGCCGGAGTGGCGTGACCCCACGGGGACCGTACGCCTGGCCGAGATCCACATCGACGCGGCCTGGGTGGGCCACCGGGTGAGCGATCTGGAGCGGACCACCGGGGCCCGCGTGGCGTTCCTGACAAGGCTCGGCGAGGGCGTCCTGCCCGGCCCCGACACGGTCGTGCAGGACGGCGACCTCGTTCACGTCATCATGCGCGAGGGCACGATCGACAAGGTGGAGAACGCATTCGCCTCGGGTCCGGAGGAACTCTGATGCGCGTGGTCATCGCCGGTGCCGGCAACGTCGGCCAGTCCATCGCGAGTGAGCTGGTCGAGAACCACCACGAGATCCTCCTCATCGACCGCGACCCGGCCGCCATGAAGGTCGAGGTCGTCCCGCACGCGGAGTGGCTCCTGGCCGACGCCTGTGAGCTCTCCACGCTCGACGAGGCCGCCCTGCACCGCTGCGACGTCGTCATCGCCGCGACGGGAGACGACAAGGTCAACCTCGTCGTGTCCCTGCTGGCCAAGACCGAGTTCGGTGTCCCGCGGGTGGTCGCCCGGGTCAACCACCCCAAGAACGAGTGGATGTTCAACGAGTCCTGGGGTGTGGACGTCGCCGTCTCGACGCCGCGGATCATGGCCGCACTCGTCGAGGAGGCCGTGAGTGTCGGCGACCTCGTACGCCTCTTCACCTTCCGACAGGGTGAGGCCAACCTCGTCGAGCTCACCCTTCCGGAGGACTCCACGACGATCGGCCGGCGCGTCCAGGACGTCTCCTGGCCGCCTGACACCACGCTCGTCACGATTGTCCGGTCCGGGCGGGTGTTGGTGCCGACCGGCGACACCCCCCTCGAGGGTCATGACGAGTTGCTGTTCGTCGCCATTCCCGAGCGGGAGAAGGAACTTCAGGAACTCCTGTCACCGCATGAGACCCAGCCTCCGACCGAAGACAGGTAGGGCGGCTTTGTCACGTGTGTCGTCGGGACCTCAGGAGCCGCCACGGGCCTGCCCGATCTTGTCGGCGGCCTGCTTCACCGCCGCCCAGTGCTCCCGCGGCACCGAGCCCTTGATCACGATGTAGCTGAGCCACAGGACGAGCAGCCACAACGGCCAGCCGAGGGCCACCCGGGCGATTCCGAGTGCGACGACCTCGCCGGCGAGATACAGCGGCAACTGCACCGCCAGTTTGACCGCGAACAGACCCACCCAGAGCCAACCTGCCCGCATGAACGCGCTCAGCAGCACGGGATCCTGCCGCCAGGTGGTTCCCCAGCCCGCGGCGAAGCCCACGATCAGACCGATCAGCGGCCAGCGAAGGAGGTTTCCGACGAGATAGGCCACGGCGTAGCCGGCGTTGATGAACAGACCCGGGAGATAGAAGTCCTCGGCCTTCCCGGTGGCGTTCGCGATCAGCGCGGCAATGGCGACGCCGATGAAGCCGCCGATGATGTTCTGTAGCGGGTCGCGACGTACCAGCCGGATCACGGCCAACACCGCACCGACCGACAGGGCGATGATCAGCGCCAACCGGAGATCCTGGCCAGACACCGTGTAGGCGATGAGGAAAGCTACGCCGGGTATACCCGCGTCGAGCATGCCTCCCCAGCCGCCGAACGCCCGGACGAGGGAGAACCCTTCCTGCGCCGAAGGTTCCGGCTCGTCCACGCGCTGTTGTTCGGCTGGCGGTTGGTCGGTCACCGCTGCTCCCTACTGGTCCGGGTCATCTGAGGGCCGAAGCTCATAGCGTGGGTTGTACATGATCCGCTCATCGTCGCGGAAAGCGATCAGCCCCTTCGCGATCAGGCCGCGCCCCGGTTCGATGCCGGCGATCCGGCGCCGGCCCAGCCAGACCAGGGTGACGGAGCCGGAACCGTCGTACAGCTCGGCCTCCAGCGCCGGGACGCCGCCTCGCGGTCGGAGGGTGACCGTGCGGAGGGTGCCGCAGAGTTGGACCTGTTCACGGTGAGCACAGCTCCCGATCGGCTCATAGCCCGATTCGAACACGTCGTCCTGCAGCTCGGCGGCCTCCAGCGCGTCCTGGCTGCTGGCGAGCCGGGAGAGGGCGCGGCGCCACATGCCGGTGCGCGTGGTCTTTCCACCCTCACTCATGGGGCGTCACGCCTCCTGGCCTCGGTCATGCGACGCAGGTTACCCGTGCCCGTGCCGCTTCGGCCGGTCGACCAGTCGCCGGACGGCTGCGGAGCCGTTCCGAGCCCGCCTACGTAGGTCGCGCAGCATGGGGGTCGCGCAACGGGATCATCTCGCCGGGCGCCATCGGACTCTTGCCGCGCACGACGACAATCGCGGACATGGCGGCAAGCAGGGGGCCTGCAGCCGCCGGGTCCGAGGCGGCCTGGCCGTGCAGGGTGCCGCGGAGGCCCCAGCGTGGGCCGTCGACGCCGACGAACCGCAAGGTCTTGTTGACCGGCTGACCGTCAGGTGTCCGACCCGGCATGATCACCTTGAGCTCGCGTCCGAACGGGCCCTCCCCTTCGGTCACGACCCCGCCCGCTCGCGTGACGTCGGCCGAGACGCTGCGCCGGTCCTCGTCCCAGAGGCCGCGGCTCTTCGGCGCCGCGAAGGCGCGTAGCTCGAGCGCTGATGCGCCCTGCACGAGGAACACGGCATCCACCTGTGATGCCTGGTTGATTCCCACCTTGACCTCGACTCCGGCCATTCTGGGGATCTGCAGGGCGCCGAAGTCGTCCCGGCCGGCCGCCGCGGGATCGGAGCCGTGCTCCACCTCGCTGGAGTCGTAGGGTCCTGGGCGTGAGGGGACGCCGGGGGCTCCGGAAGCGGCGGTCGGTGCACCCCCGGCGTACGGATCTGCTGGATCCCACGCCGCCTGGTCAGGCATGGCGTCGTCGGGACCTCGGCCGCGACGCCTCCGGTCCCGCGCGTCGAGATCGGAGGTCGTCTGTGAAGGCTGCGCCTTGCGAAAGATCACGTCAGGTTCCTCCCCCACGGGTCTGGCCCGCCTCGGTAAAGCCACCGGTCGAGCCATAGCCGCCGTCACCTCGCAGCGATTCGGGCAGGGTGTCGACCTCGATGAAGCGGGCTCGGTCGACACGCTGGATGACGAGTTGGGCGATCCGGTCGCCCCGGCGAAGCTCGATCGGCTGGTGCGGGTCGAGGTTGATCAGGACGACGCGGAGTTCTCCCCGGTAGCCGGCGTCGACGGTGCCAGGCGCGTTCACGATCGACATCCCGCATCGTGCCGCGAGGCCGGACCTCGGATGGACGAAGGCGGCGTACCCGGCCGGCAGCGCGAGGGCGATGCCAGTGGGGACGACCGAACGCTCCCCCGGCTGGAGGGTGAGGCCAACCGTGGTGACAAGATCGGCACCGGCGTCACCCGCATGAGCATAGGCGGGAATGGTGACGTCTGGGTCGAGACGCCGGATGAGAACCGGTACGTCGTTCTCGGGGGTCACGGTGCCCGACCCTACCCGTGGCACCGAGCGGGTGGATGGGAGGCTTGGCGGTCGTGAACGCACCGGCGGAGATCGACCCGGACCGGCACCAGTCCACTGCTGGCGCCACCCGCTACACCGAGCGCCTGTGGGTCCCGGTCTGGTGGTGGTTGGTCGTGGGCGGGCTGGCGGGCTCCTTCTGGTTCGCGGCCCAGCACGGGTGGCCGCATCTCGGTGGGCACCTCGCCGGACTCGCCACGACGCTGCTGTGCGCCGCCGGCCTCCTCGTCTACGGTCGGCTCGCGATCCGGGTCGACCAGCACTCGCTCCGGGTGGGCTCTGCCCGCCTCCCCCTCACGGCGGTGGGCTCGGCGCTTCCACTCTCGTCCGCGCAGGCGCGTGCCCTCCGCGGGCCGGCGGCAGACGCGACCGCGCGGATGTTCCTGCGGCCGTACCTCCCCCGCGGGATCCGCGTCGAGGTCACCGACCCCGCTGATCCGACGCCGTACTGGTACGTCGCGACCCGACGCCCGGAAGCCCTCGCCCGCGCGCTCGACGACGCGGTGGCGGCTGCGAGGACTCGAGACTGACCCCGCGGACCGGTACCGCGTGGAAGACTCGGGACAAGAACGGAGGTTTCACGTGGCTGGGTCGAAGCTTGGATGGACTGTCGTACGCGGCCTGAGCACCTTCGCCGCCGTGGCGGTGACCAAGAAGGTGGTCGACACCGGCTGGCGCTGGATCACCGGCAATGAGCCGCCGGCCGACCCGGACGATCCGGACCTCACCTGGCGCGAAGCCGTCACCTGGGCGGTGGCGAGTGGTGTCGGGGTCGCGGTCGCCAGGCTCCTTGCCGGCCGTCAGGCCGCCCGGATGTGGCGCAAGTGGACCGGTGAGCTGCCGCCCGGCCTGCGGCCCGACGACTCCGCGTGACGCGGGCATCCGGTTTCCGGCTCATAGGGCCAGCGCGGGTCACACGCGACGCGTCCGGCGCCGTGCCGACCGACTTCTCGAGCGGTCAACACGGCGCCGGACGCGTTCCTGCGAGCGGGGCCAGACCCTTGTCCGTGGCCACCAGCAGGCGGCCCGGACCGGGCTAGGCAGCACAGTCGCGGCAGACCGGTTGGCCCTTCTTCTCGAATGCGAGCTGGCTCCGGTGGTGGACCAGGAAGCAGTTCGAGCAGGTGAACTCGTCTGACTGGCGGGGCAGCACCCGCACGGATAGTTCTTCGTTGGACAGGTCGGCACCGGGAAGTTCGAACGTCTCGGCTACTTCGGCCTCGTCGACGTCGACCTTCCCTGAGTTCTTGTCCATGCGCCGCGCCTTGAGCTCCTCGATGCTGTCCTCGGAGAGCTCTTCGTCTGTCTTGCGTGGCGCGTCGTAGTCGGTGGCCATCGTCCCTCTTCCCCCTGGCTCAGCGGGTGTTGCGGTACGCACATCCTTGTGCGCAAACGTCGCGCTCGACCCCCTCTGGTGGTGGCGCGCTTGGCGGTGCGCCCATCACCGCTTGTCGAGCACGTAACGCGTGGCGGGCTGAACTTGTGCCCGATTCGCGGGCGCAGATTCTGCCCTATGCGGATCCGGCACACTCGTACTGGATCCGCGTGTCGCTCGTGATCTTGCGGACGTACATCCCCGTTACGCCTGTGTCACTGTCACCCCTCTTTCATGGGGGGCGCCCGGATCCTACCCCGGAGCGATAGGAAACCGTCCCCGAGGATGACATCGAGCAAGGTGTACGCCTGAGAGCCTTGGTTGGTGCTCGAACTACTTGGCGTAACCAAGCGATACGGCGACCGCGTCGCCGTCGATAACCTCTCCTTGTCCGTTTTGCCCGGCCAGATGGTCGGATTCGTCGGGACGAACGGCGCTGGCAAGACGACCACGATGCGCATACTCATGGGTGTCCTGGCCCAGGACGCCGGTGCCGTCCACTGGCACGGTCGACCGGCTGATGCCGACGCCCGCCGGGGTTTCGGGTATATGCCCGAAGAACGCGGCCTCTACCCCAAGATGCGGATCCGGAACCAACTGATCTATCTGGCCCGGTTGCGCGGGACCCCGCCGACGGTGGCAGCCGCGTCGGTCGCCTCGCTGCTGGGCGAGTTCGGCCTGGCCGACCGAGCGAACGAACGCGTGGAGCAACTGTCCCTCGGCAACCAGCAGCGGGTGCAGCTGGCCGCCGCGCTGGTCCACGATCCGGACCTGCTCGTGCTCGACGAGCCGTTCTCCGGCCTCGACCCGGTAGGGGTCGATGCCCTCGCCCACATTCTGAGCGAGCGGGTCCGGCGAGGTGTCGGCGTCCTCTTCTCCAGCCACCAGCTGGAGCTCGTGGAGCGGTTGTGCGATGCCGTCGGGATCATCCAGGCGGGGCGGATCGTCGCGTCCGGCCCGGTCGAGGACCTTCGCAACAAGGACCGTCCACGCCGTTACCGGGTGGTGGTCGGCGCACCGCCGGGGTGGAGCGCGGCAGTGCGGGGCGCCCAGGTCCTCACCGAGCGGGCTGCCGTTGGACCGACGGAGAGGGCGGCCACGGAGACGGTGGTCGAGCTCGCCGAGGGAACCGACGACCAACTCCTGCTCGACACTGCCCGTGCCGCTGGCGCGGTCCAGGAGTTCCGCTGGCTGACCCCCACGCTGGCGGAGCTCTTCCGGGAAGCCGTCTCCGAGGCTGACAGCGCCCTTCCGGGGAACGCCACCGGAACGCAGGACTCGCAGAAGACGGAGGTCGTCGCATGAGCGCGAGGAGCCCCCACGCAGGTACGCCGAGGAACGAGGTGTGCCGAAGTGAGGAACCGCAGCGGTCATGCGAAAGGAGACCAGCATGAGCGCGAGGAGCCCCCACGCAGGTACGCCGAGGGACGAGGTGTGCCGAAGTGAGGCACCGCAGCGGCCATGCGAAAGGAGACCAGCATGAGCGCGGCTCTGACCTTCCGGGAGGCGACGCGGACTGTCGCCCGGCGTGAGCTGTCCGAACGGCTGCGTGACCGGTCGTTCTGGTTCTCGACCGTGATCACACTGGTGATCCTGGGAGCCGTGCTGTTCATGCCGAAACTGTTCGGCAATGACGGTACGCACAAGGTGGCGATCGCCGACGGCATCTACAAGCTGTCGGCGGCGGTGAACGCCCAGGAGCAGCTGCTCGGCATCACCGTCGAGCAGCACCAGTACTCCTCCGAGGCGCGTGCCAAGGTGGCCGTCGAGGACGGCGACCTCGACGCCTACATCATGAAAGACAAGATCCTCGTCAAGGAGGACCTGGACGACACGCTCGCGGCCGCGCTGCAGGCGGCCCATCGCGACGTGACCGCCACGGCGCAGCTTCGCGCCAAGGGGCTCGACCTGGACGAAGCGCGGGCCGTCCAGTCCGTGCCTCCGCTCGCCGTCGACGCGCTCGACCCGCCGGACCCGAAGGCCGAGCAGCGGGGTCAGGTGGCCTTCATCGGCAGCATCGTCCTCTACGGCCAGATCATCGGCTACTGCATGTGGGTGGCGTTCGGAATCGTGGAGGAGAAGGCGAGCCGGGTAGTCGAGCTGATCCTCTCGGCGATCAACACCAAGGCCCTGCTGGCCGGGAAGATCCTCGGCATCGGGCTGCTCGGGTTCCTCCAGCTGACTCTGATCGCGGCCTTCGGCTTGTTGCTCGGCAACGCCACGGGGATGCTGGAGGTGACGCCGGACCTGTTGGTCCCGGTCGGGTTCGTCCTGTTGTGGTTCGTTCTCGGCTACGCCTTCTACAGTGCGGTGTTCGCGGCGAGCGCCGCGCGAGTGTCCCGTCAGGAGGAGCTGCAGAACGTCATCGGGCCGGCGAACATGCTGATCATGGTGTCGTTCTTCGCCACGTTCTACGTCAACTTCAACCCTGACGGCTTGGCGTCGCGACTGCTCGGCGTGATCCCACCTTTCTCCGCGCTGTGCGCGCCGGTACGCATGTCCCGCGGCTCGGCGCCCTGGTGGGAGACGGGACTCGCGTTGGGCCTGATGCTGGCGGCCATCGCGTTTCTCGTCGTCGCCGGCGCCCGGATCTACGAGGGGGCGATCCTGCGGATGGGTGCGAAGATCTCGCTCAAGGACGCCTGGCTCGGCGCGAGGCGGCGGCCGGAAACGGCGGAGGAGGCCTTGTCCGCCGGATGAGTTCGCACGGCACATTGTGTGAGGGGCGCACGGCGCCAACGAGGTATTGGAGGAGGGCACCCTCATCCAAGGCAAGCGCCTGGCGCGAAGCGCAGACCACAAAGCATGACCCGAGGGGTCGGGTGACCTGGACACGGACGGACCCCCGACAGGGCATGCCTGTCGGGGGTCCGCCCGTGTTGCTCCGCCGCTCCACTGACCGCGTGGGGTCGGCCGAACTCTCGCTCAGCCGGCGGGTTCGAGCTTCCCGGTCAGCATGAGCAGGACCGTGAAGTTGTCGGCGTACGGCGAGTTGAGCAGGATCGGGTCATCGTCCGGCGGCCAGGCCTTCACCCGGTCCCCTTCCAGCGCGGCGTTGTTTCCGTACCGCTCGAAGATCGGGATGATCGGCAACAGCTCGTTGAACGCGATCGCCGCGGTGGCGACGTTCTTCTTCTGCTCCGCTTCGTCGAGACCCTGGCCCGCCTCGGTGACGGTCTTCTCCAGGTCGACCTTGCCGAACGCCTCCGTGGTCTGGTTCAGCTCGAACGCGCTGCCCTTCCCGCCCTGGTTGGCCGCAATCGGGATGTTGTGGGTGAAGAAGTCCGCGACGAACGCGAAGTGCGGATGCGGGTTGCCCGCGCCCCACCCCTGGATCGCGAACTCGAACGCGCCCTTGTCGACATCGATCGGCTGCTGGGTGTGCGTGACGCCACGACCCTTCACCTGGATGCCGAACGACGAGAGCTGCTTGGCGAGCTCCGCACCCGCGGCAGACCAGTCCGCGAACTCGGCCGGGAAGGTCAGCTCGTAGCTTGCCGGCTTACCGTCGGGCTTCAGCCAGTTGTTGCCCTGCTTCTTCCAGCCTGCCTCGGTGAGCAGGGAAGCCGCCTTGTCCTGGTCGAACTCGTACGGGTTGAGCTGGTCCTGCTCCTCCTGGCTCAGCCAGTCCGGCACCTGGATGTCGGAGAACCCCGCCATGTACTTGACGCCCTTGCCGGACTCGGCGAGCGAGACCGTGCCGTTCTGGTCGCGGTTGATGGCGTGCGCGAGCGCCTGCCGGACCTTGACGTCCTTGAATTCCTTGAGCTTGTCGAGGTTGATGAAGAGGGCGGGACCGGAGTAGACCGGTGGCCGGAGCACCCGGATGTCCTTGTTGATGAACTCCTTCTCCGTTGCCACCGGGAACCCGTGGGTCGCGTAGTCGACCTTCTTGCTCAGCACGAGCGGGGTGATCGTCGGGGTCTCGCCGTTGAAGAGGGTGACGATGTCGAACTTCACCGTGTCGGCCAGGTAACCCTTGTCATTCTTGACGAGCGTCAGCTGGGCGTTGGTGATGCTGTTGGTGTCGAAGGTGAACGGGCCGCTGGCGAGGAACTTGCCCGCCTCCGGCCGGAACGCCTGCAGGTCCTTGTTGAGCGTGCCGCCCTCGGGACTGTCGAGGTCCTTGCCGCCGTCGAACAGCTCCTGAGCACGGGTGGCGAACTCGCCGTAGACCGCGTCAGCGAAGATCGCCTGCCGAAGGACGTAACGTTCGAGCACCGTCGACGGGTTGTTCATCGTGAAGACGACCGTCTGGTCATCGGTCGCCTCGACCTTGGAGACGTAGTTCCAGACGACGTTACGCATGACCCGCAGACACCAGAAGGTCGTGACGACGTCCTTGCTGGTGATGGGCTTGCCGTCACTCCAGGTGAGCCCGGACCGCACGGTGTAGGTGAAGGTCTTGGCAGCGTCGTCGATGGCGAAGTTCTCGGCGAGCAGCAGCTCCCACTTCTTGTCCGCCCAGTAGTACATCCCACCGGGCAGGACCACCAGGTCCTGATAGGCACCACCGGCGATGATGCCGTCGGTGACACCGCTCATCAGGTTGAAGTGACCCTTCGGCGGCACTTGGTATGGCCACGCACCGGCGAACTCGGCACTGCCGCCTCCACCGCCACCGCCACCGCCACCGGTGCCTGTCCCGCCCCCGCCGCCGCCACACGCGGCGAGGAGGGCCGCCCCCGCGGCACCGAAACCGAAGATCTCGAGCACGTGTCGACGGGACAACTCCCGCTCGACCGGGCCAGGTGTTGCATTCATTGGGTTCCTCCCCATCAAAGGGTTGTGCCGCATAAGGAGGTGATTCCTCAGCGATTCTTCATTCGTACGAGAACAGCGACCGCCCCAGCGAAGAACACGCTGAGACACAGCATGAACACGGTGATCACGAACTCGGCTGTCCCGGGTTGGACGACGAGCAGCAGGAACCCTGCGCACACGGCAAGGAATGCCGCCCATCGAAATGCCGCCATTCCGGCTCCGGGACCGATCATGCCGCCGGAACTCCTTTGTCCTGGCCAGCTCGGCTGGCCGCGAGGCGGGCGGCGCGCTTGCGCCGCGCCAGGTCGGGGTCTGGTTCTGGAATAGCCTCCAGAAGTGCTTGGGTGTAGGGATCCTGCGGGTCCGCGATGACGTCGAGGGTCGGGCCGAACTCCACGATCCGGCCCACGTGCATGACGGCGATGTTGCCTTCGCGACCGAAGTACTTCGCCATCGCGAGGTCATGGGTGATGTAGAGGAAGCCGACCCCGAGTTCCTTGCGCAGCTTGGTCAGCATGCCGAGCAGGCCGATCCGGATCGACACGTCCAGCATCGAGGTCGCCTCGTCGGCGATGATCAGCCGCGGGTCGAGGGTGAGCGCCCGGGCCACCGCCACCCGCTGCCGCTGGCCGCCTGACATCTGGTGCGGAAACTTCGTCAGGAACGTCTCCGGAGGTGTGAGACCCACCTGGGTCAGGAGGTCCGACACCCGGCTGCGGGCCTCCGACCTGCTGCGCACCAGGCGGTGCCGGAACAGCGGCGCGGACAGGGTGGCCATGACGTCCTGGATCGGGTTGAGCGAGGCGTACGGATCCTGATGGACGTACTGAACGGCTCGTCGGAAGCTCTTGAACCGCTGCTTGTGCCCGTGGCCCTTGGCGTAGATGTCTCCCTTGTCGAACCGCACGGCACCCTCGGTGGGCTTGAGCAGACCGGACGCGATCTTGGCCGCGGTGCTCTTGCCGGAGCCGCTCTGGCCGACGAGACAGAGCACCTCGCCCTCGGCGAGCTTGAGGGACACGTCATCCACGGCACGGACCTCGCCCCGACGGGTCTTGAACACGTGGGTGAGGGAGTCGAGTTCCAACAGCTCACTCATCGGCCGGACCTCCGTTCGCGGGCGACTCCTTGCCGGTGGCATCGACGGGTGACTCGAGGACGGTCGAACCGTCGGCAACCGTGGGCACGGCGTTGATGAGGCTCGTGGTGTAAGGGTGTTGCGGGCGGTAGAAGATGTCCCTGACATCGCCCATCTCGACGATCTCGCCGTCGTACATCGTCGCGACCCGCGTCGCCAGCTCGGCCGCCACCGCGAGGTCGTGCGACACGAAGATCATCGCGAAGTCGAGCTTGTCGTGCAGGTCGTGGATGAGGTCGACGATCGCCCGCTGGGTCAGGATGTCGAGTGCGGTCGTCGGCTCGTCGAGGATCAGCATCTGCGGGCGCAACAGCATGCTCATCGCGATCAGGACCCGCTGGCGCATCCCGCCGGACAGCTCGTGGGGGTACGACTTGAGTACCCGGTCGGGGTCGAGGTCGACCTCCTTCAGCACCTCGACACCGCGGTCATGGGCGTCGTGGCGGGACATCGACGTGTCATGTGCCCGGATGGTGTCATAGATCTGGTCCCAGACCCGCAGGACGGGGTTGAAGGAGTTCATCGCGCCCTGGAAGACCATGGCGCACTCGCTCCACCGGAACTGACGCAGCTGCTCGTGGTTCAGGCTCAGGAGGTCGACGACCGACCCGTCCCTGCGTCGATAGGTGATCGATCCGCTCGGTATCGAACCAAGCCTGGGCAGGAGACGCAGAATCGCGAGCCCTAGCGTGGTCTTCCCGCAGCCACTCTCGCCGATCAGCGCGATGCTCTCGCCCGGGTAGAGGTCGAAACTCACACTGTTGACCGCACGCTGCGCGGGATCGTCCACACCCTGGCCGGTCTTGTACTCCACCGAGAGATCCCGCACGGACAGGATCGGCTCACTTGTCGCGGCGACGCCGGACGCCGATCCGGTCACCGTGGGACTCTCCTGCTCGCGATCCACTTGCGTACGTCCTCCTAGTTGTGCCGCAGCCGCGGGTTGAGGATTTCCTCGAACGACCGGGCCATCGTCACGAGCGCGAGCTGGAGGATGCAGATCGCGAGCACCGGGCCCATGATGTAGAAGAAGCTGCCCTCGAAGAAGATCGCCCCTCGCGTCCACGCGAAGTTGATCATGATGCCCCAGTTGTCACCCTCCATCGGCGCGAGGCCCAACAGATAAAGGCCGGCGAGGGCGTAGATGGCGTTCGTCATGCCGATGACGAAGTTCATCAGGATGAAGCTCGCCATGTTGGGCAGGATCTCGCGGACGACGATCCGGACGGTGCCGAGGTCGAGCAGCTTGGCCGCCTCGATGTACTCGCGTTCCTTCAACGAGAACACCTGTGCGCGCACGGCGCGTAAGAGCCCCGGCCACCCCAGGATGCCCAGGATCACCGCCAGTGCCCACGAGCTTCCGACCCGGTAGAACGCTGCGAGCACCGCCAGGAGGATGATGCCCGGAACGGTCAGGACGATGTCGGTGGCGGTGACGATGATGGAGTCGACCCGGCCACCGACGTACGCCGCGAGTGCCCCGAAGAGGACGGCAATGACGGTGGAGACGAGTGCCGCCAGGAAGCCGACGAAGATGACCGTTCGCCCACCGTTGATGAGCTGCATCAGCACGTCGCGTCCCTCGGAGTCGAAGCCCAGGGGATGCGCGAGCGTCGGTGGGGCGTAGATCCTCGCGACGTCGGTCGGCAGGTCGTCGGGGGTGAACAGCGGACCGATCAGGCAGATGAGCACCATGCCCGCGAAGACGAGGAACCCGATGAAGCCGGTGCGACTGCGCATCAGCGCACGGACGAACGCCCTGAAGACACCGACGTCCTTCTCGTCCGGTGGTGGCGGAGCGTGGAAGTCCGTGGCGCTCGGCTCGAGAATCTGGGCCACGTGTCAGTTCCCTCCGCTCGCGATCCGGATCCGCGGATCGATCCGGCTGTAGAGAAGGTCGGCGACCAGGTTGGCGATCACAACGGAGATGGTGACGACCAGCAGAATCCCTTGGAGGACGGGATAGTCACGCCGGTTGACCGCCTCGAACAGCAGGAATCCGATGCCTTGGTACTGCGTCACCTGCTCGACCAGGATCGAGCCGCCGACGACGAATCCCAGGGACAACGCGAAGCTGGTGAAGAGCGGCAGCATCGCGTTGCGGCCGACGTACTGGAACTGGATCCGCCGGTCGGTGAGCCCGCGGGCCCGGGCGACGGTGACGTAGTCCTCGCCGAGCGTCTCGACGGTGGAGGACTTCATCACCAGCATCCAACCGCCGAGCGAGGTCAGCACATAGACCAGCATCGGCAACGCCGCATGGTAGAGCGCGTCTGCGATGAAGGCCGCGCTGAACGCCGGAACCACGCCGGGCGAGTAGGCACCGCGCATGTCGGCGATCGGCAGCCATTCCAGCTGTACGCCGAAGAAGACGACGATCATCATCGCGAGCAGGAAGTTGGGGACCGAGTGCGTCACCGAGCCGGCGAAGGTCATCAGATGGTCGAAGATGCCGCCGCGCCGGTAGGCCATCATCATCCCGATCCCGATGCCGAGGATGAAGCTGACGACGAGCGCGATGCCGACGCTGAAGAGCGTCCAGGGAAGGTACGCACCGATCTGGCCGAGCACGGACGAGCCGGGTGAGAGCAGCGACTCGCCGAAGTCACCCCTCACGATGCCGGCGAGATAGTCGAGGTACTGCAGGAGAACCGGCTCGTTGGGATCGAACGAGAACAGTCCCGCGGCCTGGTTGGCGGCGTCCTGGTAGCTCATGCCGTACTGCGCGATCTGCTGGTTGATGTAGACGTCAACCGGGTTGCCAGGAAGGAGTCGCACGAGGAAGAACGTCGCCGTCGCGACGACGTAGATCGTGAACAGTGCCTTGACTATCCGACCGACCACATATCGCGCCGCGGACCTTCGTCCGGACTGTCGCGGAGTCTTGCTCTGCTCGACCGCGTGCTCCGTCTGGTCGGTCGCCGACACCTTCACCTCCCGGTCGTACGGCGCTTGCTGCCTCGGCAGCGCCGCCTGCTTTCCTACAACAACAGCCTTCGATAACTACACAGCGCAGTCGAACGGGAACTCTCCATGCAGGCTTGGGACATCAGGTCACAGGGACTCCGCCTCGCAGGTCCGCGAGACGGAGTTTGACTGCCCGGAAGCTATACCTTCGACCCGGCTGAACGGAACCACATCCAGCAAGATGTAACCCGATTTTGTTGCTGAAATGTGCGCAGTCCCCGTTGGATGCAACCCGTTTCGCGCAATGAAAGCGCGAGTTGGCGTGCAATGTCTGCAATGCCCGCTTCCGGTCGAACGAGGTGCGCACCGGCCATCGGCCGGGCCCGCACCTGCGCCACCGCCAGGACGCGTCGCCATGTCGATCACGTTCGCTGCGGCACGAGCGCGGCCAGATCCGGAAAGCTACCGGCATCAGCCTCATGGTGCCCCTGAGCCTCAGACCAGGTCAGGTCGCGCCCATGCTTCCTCGTGAACGTGCCAGGCGAGGAACGCGTGCACCGTGTCGTACCACACCTTCGCGTGCTGAGGGCTGAGCACCCAGTGGTTCTCGTCAGGGAAGTACAGGAAGCGGTGCGGGAAGTCGTCCGGCTCCCCCTCGTGGCGGTACGACAGCTCCCACCACAGCCGCAACGCCTCGCCGATCGGAACGCGGTAGTCACGGTCGCCGTGGATGACCAGCATCGGCGTGCGGATCCGGTCGGCGAACATGTGCGGCGAGTTGGCGAGAGCGCGCTCCGGTGTGAGCTCGCGGTACCAGTACGCCGCGACGTCGGTCGTCGGCCCGAACTGGTCCAGGGCCCACAGGCTCGCGTGCGTCACGATCGCCTTGAACCGGTCGGTGTGTCCGGCGACCCAGTTGGCCATGTAGCCACCGAACGACCCGCCCATCGCGGCCGTCGTCTGCTCGTCGATGTCGTCGCGGGCGCAGGCGGCGTCGGTGATGCTCATCAGGTCGGTGAAGGGCTCAGCACCCCAACGTCCCCAACCCCGCTTGACGAACTCGCGGCCGTAACCGGTGGAGAGGGCAGGGTCCGGGAGCAGCACGGCGTAGCCGCGGGCGGCCATCAGCCAGGGATTCCACCGCCAGCTCCACGCGTTCCACGAGCCGAGCGGGCCACCGTGGATCCACAACAGCAGCGGAGCGGGTGTGTCGCTCGACGCGCCGGAGGGCAGGACCAGCCAGGCCCGCAGCGGTGTGCCGTCGACCGTCTCCGTCCTCACCTGGCTGACGTGACCGGGAACGGCCGGCGCCTCGTCCGGTCCGCGCAGGAATGTCGGAGTCTGGTCCTCACGGTCCACGGCCAGCCGGACGGGCGCGAGCGGCGCGTCGATGGACGTACGCAGAGCGTAGAGCGACCGGCCATCCGGCGCCGTTGACAGATTGGTGTAGGCCGCGTCGGCGGCCAGCCGGCGGATGTCACCGGTATCGACCTCGAGCGCGAACACCGGCGCTCGGCCGAGTTCGTCGGCGACGAAGTAGAGCACGCTCCCGTCAGGCGACCACCGCGGCCCGGTCGGCCACAGGTCCAGCTCCGGGGTGAGGTCGCGGCCCGGTCCGCCGGTGAGCCGCACGAGCCACAGGGTCTTGTCCGCCGGCGCTTCCGTCGTGCTGCGAAGGTGGCGTACGCATGCCACCCACCGGCCGTCGGGCGAGATCTGCGGCTCCCCGTATTCGTAGGCCTGTTCGCCGCCGAGCACCCGGCGCTCGCCCGTCGCCGTGTCGATCGCCACGAGCTCGGCGCGTACGTCACCGCGTGGGAGGCGAACGCCCCACGTCGTCACCAGGGTGCTGCCGTCGGGACTGACGTCGTAACTGGCCTCGTCGAGGGCACGGCCCGGCTCAGGGGTCAGGTCGCGGAGGTCGACGGGTTCGTCCTCCTCCGCCTCGCCCGCGAGCGGCCGCTCCGCGGCGAACAGGCGTACCTCGTCGGGACCGAGGTCGTGGTCCCAGTGCCGAATCGGGTAACCCTCGTGCAGGATCGCCGCGACCGCGTGGTCCTTGCGGTCCTTCCGGCGTTCGGCGTCGTCCTCAGGCGTCTTCGCTCCCGGCAGCGCGGAAGCAGACACGATCAGGGTGCCGGCGGAGCGCGCGACCGCTACCCCGGCGATCCCGCCTGGCCTTGTCGCCACCGCACGCGCCTCGCCGCCGGCGGCGGGGAGCAGCCACAGGGCAGGCTTCTCGTCGTCGGACTCCTTGGCACCTTCGGATTCGGCGTGTGTTCGCTTGGACACGAACAGCAGTGACCCGTCGGGGAGGAACGCCGGGCTGGTCTCGCCGCTGGCGCCACGCGTCAGGCGCCGGGCGGGCCCATCCCCGTCGGGGTCGATCCGCCACAGCGCGCTGAGGTAGCTCTTCCTGTCCGGGGCGAGCTGCTGGACGGCCGCCACCAGCTGGCCCCCGTCGGGAGCCAGCCACATGCCCGTCAGCCGCCGCAGCGCGACATAGTGGTCGAGGTCGTGGAACGGTGTCGCCGGATCGGCCACCGGATCCTGCCCGGCGTCCGCGCCTGGTCCGGGCGTCGTCTCCGCAGTCATGATCCAGAGCCTAATGTCCTGGATCGGAAGTTTCTTCCGCGCAGCGCGACGCGCTGGCGCATCCGGTCGCCACCGAGGACACCTCAGGCCAGCTCGGCGTTGACGGCCGCCCATGCCGCGATCTGTGCGCGGCAGTTGAACCCGAACTTGGTGAGGATGTTCTCGATGTGTGCCTCCGCCGTCCGGCGGGAGATGACCAGCCGGGAGGCGATCTCCTTGTTCGTCATCCCCTCCGCGACGAGTGCGGCCACCTCGCGTTCGCGTCTGGTCAGGGCCGCCGGGGCCGCGGGCCTCCGGGAAGCCGGAATTCGTACGGCGGTCGTGTCCCGCCCGGTCGACGGCACAGCGACGGGAGCGCCGCCCGCCTCCACCTGGAGATCCGCCTCGTCACTCAGTGCGAACGCGATCAGCTCCTGTTGCGGGACTGTGGCACCGATCCGCTCGGCCGCCGCGAACGCGTCCTCACCCAGGGCGACCTGGCTGCGCTGCCTGGCCTCCGCACTCCACTCGAGCAGGGTGGTGAAGCCGAAGAGCGGACGGCCGATCAGGTCCCACATCCTGCGTACGGCACCGAAGAGCACCGCGGCTCGGTGCGGGTGGGAGTCGGACGCGGCGACCCATGCCAGGACCTCGAGGCAGAAGGGGATGCCGAACTGGTCGTCCAGCTCCGCCTTCTTCCGCAACGCGTCGCCGGCGTACTTCGCAGCCTCCCGCACGTTCCCCGCTGCCCACCAGGTGACGCTGAGGTTCCACTCCGTGCACGAGAGCGTCCAGCGTTCGTTCAGCGACACGCAGAGTTTCAGGCCGTCGGTGAGCCGGGCGACAGCACGGTCGACATCGCCGCGAAGGAAGTCGGTTCTGGCGTGTTGACCGAAGATCAGCAGTCCCGGCGCCGTCCAGGCGTCCGCCTGCCGATGCCGGGACAACGCGTCGTCGAGCAACGGCATCGCGTGCTCGAGGTCGTTGACGAAGGTCTCCGCTTCACCGAGGAACTGGCTCGCATATGTCAGGTCGGTCTCGTCGCCGAGCTGCCTGGCGAGGCCCTGACACTCACGGAGCAGGCGCCGGCTCGCCGTGTTGTCACCCTGCAGACTGGCGATCCAACCGGCCATCCACAGCGCGCGGGCGCGTTCACCACTCGGCGCGGCGTCGAGGGCAAGCGCGCGGTCCAACCAGAGCCGACCATCGCGGACGACACCACACGCGACCCAGTAGAACCACAGCGCCGACGCCATCCGCAGCCCGACCCGTGCCTCCCCTGGTTCGGTGAAGCAATAGTCGAGCGCGGCCCAGATGTTCGATCGCTCGGCCCGTAGCCGCGCCATCCACTCGGCCTGGCGTGGACCGCACGAGTCGGCGTCGGACTGCTCGGCGATCCGCAGGTAGTAGTCGCGATGCCCGCGCCGGACGGTGGCCTCCTCGCCGCTGGCGACGAGCTGCTCCTGGCCGTAGTGCCGGATCGTCTCCAGCATCCGGTATCTCGCCGCCCGCCCGGTGTGGTCGCAGCTGAGGATGGACTTGTCCACGAGTCCCGTCACGCCGGCGAAGACGTCCTCCTGGGACAGGCCCTCGCCTGCGCAGACGCTCTCCACCGCGTCAAGGTCGAACCCGCCGGCGAACACCGAGCACCGTGCCCACAGCAACCGCTCGGTCTCGGTGCAGAGGTCGAAGCTCCACTCCACCGCCGCACGCAACGACCTGTGCCGGCCCTGCGCGTCATGCTGACCGTCCGTCAGCAGCCGGAAGCGATCCTCCAACCGCGCGAGGATCTGCTCCGCCGACAACATCCGCATCCGGACCGCCGCGAGTTCGATGGCGAGAGGTACGCCGTCCAGACGCTGGCAGAGCCGGGCGACGGTCGCCTCGTTGTCGCCGTTGACGGAGAAGCCGGGCGACACGGCCGCGGCTCGGTCCTCGAAGAGCATCAGAGCCTCGTGCCGGCGGGCCGGTAACCGACCTGTCGCCTCCCCCGCAAGCCGAGAAACGGCCATGGTCCCCGCGGCGGTCTCGGTAGGAAATGCCAAAGGAGGAACGCGCCAACTGTGTTCACCGGAAATACCGAGTGATTCCCGACTGGTCGCCAGTATCCGTACCTTTGGTGCCGCCGACAAAAGGCGCGTCACGAGTTCGCCGCATCCGTCGAGAACATGTTCGCAGTTGTCCAGAATGAGCAACATTCGCTTGTCTGCGAGATAGCGCAACAGTACCGACTCGATATTGCGAACTGACCGGTCGCGGACATCCAGTGCGGCCGCGACCGCCTGTCCGACGAGCAGCGGGTCTCTGAGTTTCGCGAGCTCGATCAGACACGCACCGTCAGGGAAAGCTCGGCGGAGCTCACGACCGACGTGCATGGCCAACCGGGACTTGCCGACCCCTCCAAACCCGGTCAACGTCACCAGTCGCGCCGCTGACAAGAGGCGCTTGACGTCCGCCACCGCCTGGCGGCGACCGACGAATGTCGTCACCTCGCAGGGAAGAGCACCGTGCCCTGAGGGAAATGTCTGCATCGCGTGTTTACTCAGCAGTGTCCGTGGTCACCCAAGGAAGGGAGCCGGCCATTTCCGCGGTTTGTTTCCCCGTCATGCGCCGGCCATATCCAGGTCATCGTAGCGACACATTTCCAGATGTCGATTTCCGCGGCCGACTTCGTGGGGGAACCCTCGCGGCCGACTTCCTGCGGGCTTCCTGCGAGAAGGAGCGTGTCAGTCGGCGCCACAGGCGGCGGGGCGCGGTCCACGAAGATTGGCGCAACAGCCCGCCGGACAGTCACCCCACGCCGGCCCGAGCAGACCTTCGACCGCGCCGGCCGGCGGTTGGGCGATCTCTCCGCGGGCCATCGCGATCCGCTCGAGCACGAGTTCGCGCACCATCGCGACGAACCGCCGGTCGACACCGGGCGTGGGAACGCGCGCGAACGCCAGCCCCATCCGTTCGGCGGTTGCCCTCGCCTCGGTGTCCAGGTCGTACATCACTTCCATATGGTCGGAAACGAAACCGATGGGTACGACGGCGACGCCGGGCACGCCCTTGTCGGCGAGAGTGGCGAGGTGGTCGTTGATGTCGGGCTCGAGCCACGGCATGGCGGGCGGACCCGAGCGGCTGCAGTAGGCGAGGTCCCAGTCGAGGCGGGTGCCGATGCGCTCCGCCACCGTGGCGGCGACGACCGCGGACACGTCACGGTGCTCGGCGACGTAGCGACCGCCGTCCGGGCCGCTCGCGTCGTTCATCGCCTCGGGGATCGAGTGGGTCACGAACACCACGCGAGCGCCCACGGGCAGCCGAGCCAACGCCTCCTGCGTACCGTCGACGAACGGCGCGACGAAGCCCGGCCGGTTGAAGTAGTGCGGAAGTCGGGTCAACTCCGGCGCCCCCTCACCGACCTCCGCGAGGGCTGCCGCGAGGTCCTCGCGATACTGCCGGCAGCCCGAGTACGACGCGTAGGCACTGGTCAGCAGGCACACCACCCGCCTGGCGCCAGCGTCACGGAGCTCGCGCAGGGCGTCGACGAGGTAGGGGTCCCAGTTCCGGTTTCCCCAGAAGACGGGGAGGTCGAGCCCGCTCGCGGAGAACTCGTCGACGAGCGCCTGACGCAGCGCCCGGCACTGGTCGTTGATCGGGCTCCGCCCCCCGAAGAGGTCGTAGTGTGCGCCGACCTCGGCGAGGCGTTCGCGCGGAATGCCCCGACCGCGTGTGACGTTCTCGAGGAACGGCAGGACGTCCGCCGGCTTCTCCGGACCCCCGAAGGACACCAGCAGGAGAGCATCGAACGGTTCGGCCGCCATGGGTCGATATTCCCAGGCGGTCTGTCGGTGCCCGTCGTTAGGGTGAACGAACTCGAGTCCAGTTCACCCTTCGAGCATTTGCGAGCCCCTGGTCACATGTTCACGCCCTACCGCACGATCCTGAGCCTGCCCGGCAGTCTCGCGTTCTCGGCGATCGGGTGGTACGCCCGACTTCCGATGTCGATGACCGGCATCGGCCTCGTGCTCCTGGTGTCGGCGGTGAGCGGCTCCTACGGCCTCGCCGGCTCCGTCGCGGCAGCCTTCATCGTCGCGCAGGCGGTCACGGCTCCGGTGCAGGCGCGGCTGGTCGACCGCTTCGGCCAAGGCCGCGTCATCCCGCCGCTCGCTCTCCTCAACGCGGTGTCGATGGGTGGCGTCATCGTCGCCGTCCAGGCCGGCAACGGCTCGCCGGTGCCGCAGCTCATCGCGGCCGTCTCGGGTGCCACCAGCCCGCTGATCGGTTCGTTCGTGCGGGCCCGCTGGACGCACGTCCTGGAGGGCCGGCCCGGGTTACACACCGCGTTCGCGCTCGAGGCACTGATCGACGAACTGGTGTTCATGATCGGCCCACCCTTCATCACCCTGCTCGCCACCTCGATCAGCCCCGTCGCCGGACTTGCGGCGGCGGTGTTCGCCGGACTCTCCGGGGCACTGCTGCTCGCCGTCCAGCGACGCACGGAACCTCCGGTGCACCAGGTCCGGGCGGGGCAGGGCAGGAAACCTGCTCTGGGCTGGCCGAACCTCGGACCGCTCGTCGTCGCGAGCGCCGGTCTCGGCGTCCTCTTCGGCAGTGCCGAGGTGGTCGTCGTGGCCGTCGCGTCGGAGGGCGGCCAGCGCGCGCTGTCCGGCGTGCTGCTCGGGGTCTGGGCGACGGGAAGCATGCTCGCCGCGCTCGTCATCGGCACGCTGCGGCTGCGTACCCCACCCCATGTCCGGCTCCGGGTGAGTGCGGCGGTGCTCGCCGTCACCCTGATCCCGATGCCGTTCATCGGTCACCTCGGCATCCTCGGGGTCGTCATGTTCCTCGCCGGGTTCGCCATCTCACCGACTCTGGTCGCCGTGATGGCGGTGATCGAGCGCACGGTGCCCGCGTCGCGACTGACCGAGGGCATGGCGTGGACGCACACCGGAGTGGCAGCGGGGGTCGCGGCGGGCGCGGCGATCGCCGGACTGGTCGTGGACGCCGCCGGCGGACGCGCGGGGTTCTTCGTCCCGCTCGTCGCGGCCGTCGCCACCGCCCTCGTCACACTCGCCGGCCGCGCGCCAGGCCCGCGGGTTTCCTCGCCCGAAGACGCTAGCCTTGCCCGATCCGCGGCCTGATTAATCCAAAGCCTGCCCAAGGACCTCCGATGTCCACGGCGCGCTGCCTGGCGTCGCCCTCCCGAGCCAGGAGAGACTAGACGGGCTCGAGAAGTGGGGAGGCGGAGACGATGCGCGACGTCAAGCTGGTACGTCTCAGCGATGACGGCACCCATCTGGTCCTGACTCACGAGCGCACTGGCGAGGAGTTCGCGCTACGCGTCGACGATCGACTACGGGGAGCAGTGGTGAGTGATCGGGCCCGGCAAGGTGCATTGCCGCTGGAGCGGCAGAGCCGGCTTCGTCCCAAGGAGATCCAGGCCCGCCTGCGGGCCGGTGAGTCCTCAGAGGACATCGCGGCGGCGGCTGACGTGCCGATCGAACGCATCCTGCGCTACGCCGGCCCGGTGCTCGCCGAGCGTGAGTACATCGCCGAGCAGGCCCGCCGCTGTGCACTCCGCCGCAATGGCCGCGACGGGCCCGGCCAGATTCTCGACGAAGCGGTCGGCAAGCGTCTCGACGAGTTGCAGGTGGGCCGTGACCACGCGAGCTGGGACGCCTGGCGGAGCAGCGAGGGACGTTGGGTGGTGGCCGTGTCGTTCGGCCTCGGCGGCACCGACCACAAGGCGACGTTCCGCTACGACCCGCTCGGCCGGGTGGTCACGTCCGCGGATGACATCGCCAGGGCTCTCGTCGGCGAGGCCACCCAGCCGGTTCCGGGGCTGACGCCCGAGCTGGCGCCAGGGTTCGGGCCCTCCCCTGACGACGCCGATGAACGACACCGCTCCGCGACGGGTCGTTCCACCCGAGACGGTCACCGGCTGCGGCTCGCACCCGTTCCTTCGCCGGACCCGGGCGTCACCCCGGCCGAGCCGGCCCTTGAGCTTCCCGAGACCGAGGACACGATCGACCTGTCGCAGACCCTGGCCGCCCGTGGGTCTGGGCCCAAGCCACAGCCGGGGCGGAACACGTCCGGCGAGCACCGACCCGACGCCGGTCCGCCAACCCCGGACTCCGGGGAGCTCGCCCCGGACGAGATGCCCGATCTTGATGATCCGCTCAACAGCGAGCGCGTCGAGGAACCTGCCGTCGCATCCCGGGCCGAGCCGGCTCCCCCGCCCGCCGCCGAGCGGTCCAACGGCAGCGAGCAGGCCACACCGCGTCGGGCCCGCTCGACCGCCGAGGCACGGCGCAAGCGGGCCCGCTCGAGCGGCCGTCGGGGTTCGGTTCCCAGCTGGGACGACATCCTCTTCGGCGGCGGTGGCCGCGAGGCCAAGGACTAGGTCGGGTCCGCCTCCCTTGGGCAGAGGACCCCTGCCCAAGGGGTACGCGCATGCCGCTGGCACAATGGCCGCCATGCGTTCACGCGTCACTTGTCGCTGTTGTTGTCGCTGAGCCACCCCAGGTTCCGCGGCTTTTGTGCCGGTATTCGCCGGCCTCGCGACCTGGTCCTCATCCAAGGGATCGATGCACCCGCGACCAGCAGCTTCAAGGACGTTCGTGATGAATTTCGCCGACTGGACCCGCGCGCTTTCCGAGCGCGGGCTCACCATCGTCGCACCCACCCATCCCACGCCGATCCAGGTCTGCGCCCTGATCCCGGACGGCGGCCTGGTCCTGTTCCGGTGCCGCGGCACCCGGGTCACCATGGAGCGCCACCCGGAGTCGGCTCTCTTCGTCGCGGCCCCCGTCGCCAGCCGCGGATGCGACTGCGGCCGCAGCCATGACGACGGCCCGGTCAGTTCCTCCGACGCTCCGCGCTACATCGTCCCCGTCGATGCGCGGCCGGCTCAGATCGTGGCGTACGACGGAATGAGGGATCGCGGCTGGTGCGGCCACGAGGCAGGGCTCCTCGGGCCCGACGAGGCCGCACCGCTGTTCGACACGCTGTGGCACCGACTGCTTCGCGGCCGTTCCCGAGACGGACTCGACGCCTGGGACGCGCGGGAGGCCGGCGGTCGTCTTGAGTGGGCTCAGCGCGAGGTGGTCCGCATCCGCATGCAGGGCCTCGCGGGGTCGTCGTTGTAGACGACGCCGTCCGCCTGGTACGCCGGTCGCTCGGCGGCGAGGTAGAGCCGTTGGCCGGGGAGGTAGCGCGCGTGGTAGCGGCGCTTCACCTGCGCGACGTCGCCGAACAGGTCCGCGTCACGCCGGGTCGCACGGCGCAGGATCTCGGCGAAACCGACCGAGACGAACAGGCGGAGGTCCCACGCGGCTCGCAACTCCGGGCGGAGCAGGAATACGCCGTCGAAGACCAGGACTGAGTCCGGCACTGCCATGACGGGCGGCGTCTCGACCGGGCAGTCAGCGCGGTAGTCGTAGACCGCGGAGCGATACCGCAGGTCACCGTCCGGTCCGAGCGGATCCAGCAGGAACGTACGTACGGCCGATGTGTCGAAGGAGTCCGCGTAGTAGCCGTACGGCGACAGCTCACCCCGCTGTCGGCGAATTGCCCGAGGCCGGTGGAACCCGTCGATCGACCCGCGGATCACGTGCCGACGCCGCGCCCGGAGCACGTCGGCGAGCTCGTTGGCCAGCGTGGTCTTGCCTGCCGCATCCACGCCATCGATCGCCACCCGTACCGGATGAGGTCGGCGGACTGCCTCGATGAGGTCGGCGAGCCTGGTCAGGAGTTCGGTCCGTGCGGCGCTCACCCCTGACGCTCGCCACCCCGCGCGTGCTCCGCGAACCACCCGCCGGTCGGTGGGCTCTGCTGTGCCCCTGGTTGGGCACCGGGCGGATCCGGATGCGTGCCCGTCGCCACGGGACGGCTCGGGTCGGACACCCAGTCCGACCATGAGCCGACATACAGCGCGGCCGGGATTCCGGCCAGTTCGAGCGCGAGCACCTCGTGGGCAGCGCTCACGCCGGATCCGCAGTAGACGCCGACCGGGCTCTCGGGCTTCACACCCAGGCCGGCGAACCGCTTCCGCAGCTCCGCGGCGGCGCGAAAACCGCCTGAGCCACTGGTGTTGCCGTCGGTGGGTGCGTTCAGGGCTCCTGGAATATGGCCCGCAACCGGGTCGACCAGCTCGCTCTCGCCGCGGTACCGCTCCCCCGCCCGGGCATCGAGCAGCACGCCCTCGCGTGCCATCCGTGCGGCACCGTCGGCGTCGAGCAGGGCCATCCCACCCGGTTGCGCTTCGAAGTCACCTGGCGCGACGTCCGGCGTGGTCGACTCGACCTGCAGGCCGGCCGCCATCCATGCGGGGAAGCCGCCGTCGAGAAACTGGACCGCCGGGTGGCCGAAGTACCGAAGGCACCACCATGCTCGGGCGGGACCGAAGCCGTCCTGCTCGCCATAGACCACGACCGGTCGGTCGGCCCACACCCCCGCCTGCCGCATGGCCTGGGAGAATGCCTCCGCATCCGGCAGCGGATGCCGGCCCCCGCCATAGCGTTGCCCGGACCCGCCGGGCGGAGCGGACAGGTCCTTGTCGAGGTCGACAAACCGGGCGCCAGGAATGTGGCCGACGTCGTACCGGCTCCGACCTGGTGGTCCGGTCAGCGCCCACCGGACGTCGAGCACGGCCGGCGGCCGGTCCGACCGCAGGGTTTCGGACAGCTCGGAGACTGAGATCAGCGCACTCACGGCACGCAGTCTTCCAAATCCGCTCGCCATGCCACACACAACCCGCGGGCTCGGGAACCGCTGATCCTCGCCATGACCGATCGCTACCCTCGCGCGGACCACCGCCCTCGTGACGAGGCCGCATCTGACAGGCTGCTCCGAAGTGCTGTCGACGGGCGCGGCGAGAAGGAGTGGCATCGATGCCAGGACAACACGGGGGACGCCAGAACGACCGGCCCCGCCAGAACGACCGGCCCCGGCGACTTCGCGCCGGGGACCGGGTGAGCGTCGTGGCGCCCGCCGGACCAGTGGCGCCGGACCTGCTCGACAAGGGGGTGGCGATCCTGTCGGCATGGGGGCTGGACGTACGCCTCGGCAGGTACGTCCACGCCCGGCATCCCCGGTTCGACTATCTCGCCGGTACGGACGGACAACGGGCCGAGGACCTGACGCGGGCCTGGTGCGATCCGGAGACGGTCGCGGTGTTCTGCGCCCGCGGCGGCTACGGTGCGATGCGGACTCTCGACCTTCTCGACTGGGACGCACTCGCCGCCGCACCGGCCAAGGTCTTCACCGGGTCCAGCGACATCACCGCACTCCACCAGGTGATCGGCTCGCGGCTGCGAATCCCTACCGTTTTCGGCGCGATGGTGGGCAGCGGCTCCTTCGTCGACGACCCGGTTGCCCAGGACAATCTGCGCCGCATGCTCTTCGCGCCCGATGCTGGCGTGCTGCTCGAGAGTCCGCGGGCCGCGCCACTGGTACCCGGTCGGGCACGCGGGATCGCGGTCGGCGGCAATCTGAGCCTGGTCGCGAGTGGTGCCGGGGTCCCGGAGATCGCACCGCCGCCTCCGGGGGCGATCGCGCTGCTCGAGGACGTCACCGAGGAGCCGTACCGCATCGACCGGTACCTCAGCCACCTCCGCCGGGCCGGGTGGTTTCGCAACGTGGCCGGCATCGCCCTCGGCTCGTGGGTCGACTGTGGTGAACTCGCCGACGTCCGCGAGGTCCTGTCCGACCGGCTGGGCGATCTCGGCGTACCCATCGTCTGGGAACTCGGGTTCGGCCACTGCCGTGGGCAGCTCGCGGTCCCGCTCGCCAGCGAGGTCGAGCTCGTATCGGACGTCCGGACCGGTACCGCCCGGCTGAGACTGACCGAACCTGCCCTCGCCTAGCGTCCGGAGGAAGGGCCACGACCGCACACGTCCCCAGACCCCACACACCTCCCAGCCAGGAAGGACCGCTGTGAGCCCAGCCAGTACGCAGGATTCCGGGTCGTCCGGCCACCCCGACGATGGCGTCGAGGAGCTCTGCGCCGAGCTCATCCGGTTCGACACCACCAACCGCGGACCTGGCGACTCCGTGGGCGAGCGCGAGGCGGCCGCCTTCGTCGCCGACACGCTGGCGGCTGCGGGTTATGTGCCGAAGACGCTCGAGTCCGCTCCCCGGAGGGCCAACGTCATCACCCGGATCGCCGGCCGCGACCCCGAGGCCGACGCGCTGCTCGTCCATGCCCACCTCGACGTCGTACCCGCCGATCCGAGTGAGTGGTCCGTGCCGCCGTTCAGCGGAAGGGTCCAGGACGGCTACGTGTGGGGCCGTGGTGCGATCGACATGAAGGACATGTGCGCGATGGTCCTGTCCGTGCTGCGGTCGTGGGCGGTCCGGGAGGTGGAGCCGAGGCGCGACATCGTGGTGGCGTTCGTCGCTGACGAGGAGGCACACGGCGATTACGGCGCGAACTGGCTGGTCGACAACCACCCCGACCTGTTCGCCGGGTGTACGGCGGCGATCAGCGAGTCCGGTGGGCATACGTTCCATGTCGACGGCGTACGCCTCTACCCGGTGGCGGCCGGTGAGCGCGGCACCATCCATCTGCGGCTCACCGCACGCGGGCGGGCGGGGCACGGGTCGCGGCCCAACCCCGACAACGCGGTCGTGAAGCTCGCGAAGGCGCTCAGCCGGATCGCGGACCACGTGTGGCCGGTACGCCTCACGCCGACGGTCCAGGCCTACCTCGAACACGCCGGCGCGGCCCTGAACGTCCCCGTCGACCTGACCGACATCGACGGCACCCTCGAACGCCTCGGCCGGGCGAGCCTGCTGGCCGCGGGCACGGTGCGCAACACGGCCACGCCGACCATGCTCGACGCGGGGTACAAGATCAACGTGATCCCCGGCACAGCCCACGCCCTGCTCGACGGGCGCGCGTTGCCCGGCACGGAGGAGGAGTTCCTCGCCACCATCGACGAACTGCTCGGCCCCGACGTCAGCCGCGAAACGCTCGACTACACCGAGGCCGTCGCAGCGCCCGTGGACTCGCCATGGTTCCGGGCCATGGGCGACGCGCTGCGGGCCGAAGATCCCGAGGCGGTCGTCGTGCCGTTCTGCATGGGAGGCGGCACCGACGCGAAGGCGTTCGCCCGGCTCGGCATCGCCGGCTACGGCTTCTCGCCGCTGCGCCTGCCGCCCGACTATGCGTTCCGGGGAATGGCGCACGGGGTCGACGAACGCGTGCCGGTCGACGGGCTGCGGTTCGGGGCGCGGGTGCTCGACCGGTTCCTGCAGGAGTGCTGAGCTGGCGCGGACGTTCCTGCGTACGGGCGGTCGCGCGGTTTCCCGGTCGTCGTTGGGTCAGCTGCTGGTGCCGAACGGAAGGACGTCGGGCGACAGCGACCCTGAGTTGCCGACGTGCGCCGTCACCTTCCGCCGGTGGTGGCGCCGGCACAGCACTTCGTAGCCGAGGTCGAGCGCCCGCACCTCCTCGGTGTCGCCGATCACCACCTGCTCGCCCTCGGTGACCATGACGCCGCCGACGGTGCGCGCGTTGTGGGTGCCGGGCCGGCCGCACCAGCACAGCGACCTCACCTGCAGGGCCTCCACCCGGTCGGCCAGCTCCACCAGGCGTTGGCTGCCTTCGAACAGCCGGGTCCGGAAGTCGGTCAAGATCCCGAACGCGTAGACGTCGACGCTCAACTCGTCGACGATGCGGCCGAGCTGCTCGATCTGCTCACCCGAGTAGAACTGTGCCTCGTCGCAGATCAGGTAGTCGATCCGTGCGCCCGCGGTCATCTCCCCCACCAGCAGGCGCTGCAGGTTGAGATCGGCCTTGACCTCGATCGCCGGCACGGTCAGTCCGAGCCGGCTGGAGAGCGTCGCCTGCCCGGCCCTGTCATTGCAGGTGAACAGACGCCCGGCAAGCCCACGTTGCCGCGCGTTGTAGTCCAGCTGAAGGGCGAGGGTGGACTTGCCGCAGTCCATCGTTCCGGTGAAGAAGACGAGTTCGGCCACGGCGAGCCATCCTTGCAAACTCAGGTTGCGAGACACGCCGTGATCGACTCGTGGTCGAAAAGGGTGGGCTACCTCACATCCCCCGCACTGCCAATGCCGCTGGACGTAAATGATCACGCTTACCTGGCAAGTACCAACGATGCGCGGCGAATTTGCCGGGTGTCGTTGGAATGATCACGTATGCGTGATCATTCCCAACGGATCAGGCGGCGACGAGGAGGGGCACCAGCATCTCGTCGGCGGTGAGTGAGCCGTGCCAGCCGAGCAGGCTCGCCTCCATGGGAAACTCGGCGGCACATTCCACGGCGACATCGCCGAGCGAAGCGATCACGACATCACCCAGGCGCGGCAGCACCCGTTCGTCCACGGGACCGAACCAGCCCTGGGTCACGGCCTCGTCCCGGGTGAGCACCACCGCGTCGGGCCCGAGCCGTTCGCGCCAGGCCGCCACCACATCGTCGGTCGCCCCAGGTTCGGTGTAGAGGTAGCGCAACCGTGGATCACCGCCGACGAGGTAGACCCCCGCACGGAGTCGCGGGTCGCTGTCGACGTCGACCCGTCGGTCGAAGGGTACGTCGAGCATGCCGTGGTCGCCGGTGATGAGCAGCGTCGCGTCGGCGGGTAACGCCGCACGGAGGCGCGCGACGAAGGCGTCGGTCGCTGCCAGCTGGTGTCTCCAGGCCGGCGAGTGGCAGCCGTCGCGATGGCCGGTCCAGTCGAGGCTTCCTTCGTACAGATAGACCAGGCTGCGCTGGCCGCGGGCCGACGCCTCCGCGGTGTATGCGATCCGCTGCCCGGCACTGTCGGCCGCCACGAACTCGCCACCGCGGAGCCCCGCCACGGTGAGGCCCGAGCCGCGAAACGCTTTGGGTGACACCGATGTCACCGCGACGCCGGCACGTTCGGCCTGCTCGAGGAGAGTGGCGTGCGGCTGCCAGACCAGTGGCTCGACGGTGGTGTTCCAGCGCAGGGTGTTGAGGAGGTGGTCGGTGCCCGGCACCAGCATCGTGTAGCCGACCACCCCGTGCTCACCGGGCGGGCGCCCGGTGCCGAGGCTGACCAGGCTCGTCGAGGTCGTGGACGGCACCGGCGCGGTCAGCGGCCGCCCGCTCTGGTCGGCGAGCCCGGCGAGGTACGGCGCCTCGGTGGCGTAGGTCCGCAGCAGGTTCCAGCCGAACCCGTCGATGAGGAGGACGACGTACCGCCTCGCCGGCGGCAGCCCGAGCAGGTTCCGCGCGCTTTCGACCTCCAGACCCGCCATCGCGGCCGCGACGAGATCAGAGAGGGCGGCCTCGCCGTACTTCGGGAGGACCAGCATTCACCGGACCGACGGGCGCCGGGACACGCTCGACAGTTCCTGCGCGAACCCGAGCAGGCGTCCGACGGCGTCGCCACCCTCGGCGGCCGAGCTGACCTGGACCGTCACGTCGTCGGAGGAGAACGTGCCGCTGTAGCCGTGGTCGGCCTCGCAGTTGGGGTCGGCGCAGGCGGCCGGCTCCAGCTCCAGACGTCCCATCGCTCCCCACCCGACAGTGAGGATCGCCGAGTGCACAGCCCCGCCTGGTTCGTACGCCGCCGGGTTGGCGACCACGCGGCTCACCACGACCGAGCTCACCCGGTCGATGGGTACCGCCTCGGTCGACGCCGTGGCGTAAGGCGTCGGCAGGCTGTCGTCGGCGGGGTGTTCGTCGGTGTGGCCCACGATGAGCCGCGTCGGGGTGAGGACCAGCACGGTGATGTGGCGGGTCACCTCGTCGCGGGTGAACGTCGGCTCGTGGTGGACGAAGTACGACAGCACCCGCTCACCGGCGAGGCAGGTCTCCAGCGCGTCGGCGACGACATCCGGGTAGTAACCGCTCCGGTCGATCGCGGCGCGAAGCTCGACTGTCGTGCTCACGGACTCACTCATGGCTGTCATCCTTCCACGCCGAGCGTCCACTCGGTCGGCGACCGCGCTGTGGCGGCACCGAGAGACCAGCGCCGCCACAGGGGGCTCCTACATGCGGTCGGGAGCCGAGATGCCCAGGACGGAGAGCCCGGTGGCGAGGACCCGCCCGGTCACGTCGCAGAGGACGAGCCGGCTGGCCTTCGTCTTCTCGTCCTCGGCACGCAGAACCGGACAGTGTTCGTAGAACGCCGTGAACGCCGTGGCCAGGTCGAAGAGGTACCCACAGATCCGGTGCAGCTCGACGCCTTCAGCCGCCTTGTGCAGCACGCCCTCGAACTCGGCGAGCCGCAGCGCGAGCCGGTGCTCCTCCGGGGCGGTGAGCACGACCTCGGAGCCCTTGATGCTCGCCGGATCGATCTCCCCACGCCGGAACACCGAAAGGATCCGCGCACGGGCGTACTGGAGATACGGCGCCGTGTTGCCGTCGAAGGAGACCATCTGGTCGAGGTCGAACAGGTAGTCCTTGATCCGGTCGTTGGACAGGTCGCCGTACTTGATCGCCCCGATCCCGACCGCTCTCGCGACGGCTGACCGCTCGTCGGCGTCGAGGTCAGGTGCCTTCTCGCTGACCACGGCCTCCGCGCGCTGTACCGCCGCGTCGAGCAGGTCCGCGAGCTTGGGCAGGTCTCCGGACCGGGTCCGGAGCCGCTTGCGGTCGGTGCCGAGCACCATCCCCATGGTGATGTGCTCCGCGGTGGCTGGAGGCTTGAGCCAGCCGGCGTCCCGGGCCGCCACGAACAGCATCGCGAGCCGCAACCGCTGCTCGTTGGCGACGACGTAGTAGATCCGGTCCGCATGCAGGTCGAGCAGGCGCCGGCGGATCGCCACCAGATCGGTGGCTTCGTAGTTGTAGCCGCCGTCGCGCTTGCGGACGATGATCGGGAACGGCTTGCCGTCGCGGCCGGTGAAACCCTCGGGGAAGAGGCAGATGGCGCCGTCACTCTCCCGCAGCAGACCGAGCCGGTCGAGTTCCTCCACGATGCCGGGCAGACCATCGTTGTACGCGGATTCGCCGACGTTGTGCTCAGGGGTCAAGGTGATGTCGAGCGCGTCGTAGACGCCCTGGAAGTGCTTCTCCGACTCCTCGATGAACAGTTTCCACAGCGCGTGGGTCGCGGCGTCACCGCTCTGCAGGAGCACCACCCGACGGCGGGCCCGGTCGGCGAAGTCCTCGTCGGCGTCGAACTTCCGCCTGGCCGCCTGGTAGAAGTCCGTGAGGTCGCCGAGCGCGAAGTCGTCGGAGGTCGGGTCGGCGCCCGAATCGGCGAAGTGCTCGATGAGCATGCCGAACGTCGTCCCCCAGTCGCCCAGGTGATTCTGCCGGACCACGTCGTGGCCGAGGAACTCCAGCAGCCTGGCGAGTGCGTCACCGATCACCGTCGAGCGCAGGTGCCCGACGTGCAGCTCCTTGCCGACGTTCGGTCCGGAGTAGTCGACGAGGATCTTCTGCGGCTCGGCTACGGTCGCAACTCCGACGCGCTCGTCGGCGGCCATCTCCTCGACGATTCGGGACAGCGCGGAGTCGGCGACCGTGAGGTTGAGGAACCCCGGACCCGCGATCTCAGCCTTTGCGACGAGGTCCTCGATCTTGGCGACGTTGAGGATCGCGGCCGCGATCTCGCGCGGGGGGCGTCGGAGCTTCTTCGCCAGCGGGAGTGCGCCGTCTGCCTGGTAGTCGGCGTGGTCGGAACGCCGGACCGCGGGGTCGGCGTGATCGCCGGCAACCTCGGAGAAGGCACGGGCCAGTCGGTCTGTCAGCAGCTGGGGAAGGTCCGTCACAACACGTAAGGATCTCACGTCCAGTCCACCGAATTGCCGCGGCCGGCCCAGGTGTCGCCGAGCGACACCCGCCCACAGGGCTACCGCGGAGTCGAGTGTCGGTGCGCTAGCGTGACGAGTTGTGGCGTACGACGGAAAAGTAACGGTTGGCGGACCACCTGCGGTCCGGGAGCTCACCGGCCTCGTCCTCACCAAGGTCGCGGTCGGTCCGATGGACAACAACGCTTATCTTCTCCGATGCCGCGAGACCGGCGAGAAGCTCCTCATCGATGCCGCCAACGAAGCGGCAACGCTGCTCGGCCTGCTCGACGCCGACGGCCCGCTGGCGCGCGTGGTCACCACCCACCGGCACGGCGACCACTGGCAGGCGCTCGCGGACGTCGTGGCACACACCGGCGCCCGGACCACGGCGCACGTCGACGACGCCGAGGGGATCCCGGTACCGACCGACGAGGTCCTACGCGACGGAGACCAGGTGTCGGTGGGCTCGTGCACGCTCGAGGTGATCCATCTGGTCGGCCACACGCCGGGTTCGATCACCCTGCTGTACGACGAGCCGGGCGGCCGGCCGCACATCTTCACCGGCGACAGCCTCTTCCCCGGCGGGGTCGGCAACACGCACGGGTCGAAGAAGGACTTCGAGAGCCTCCTGGGCGATGTGGAGCGCAAGCTGTTCGACCGCTTGCCGGACGAGACGTGGGTCTATCCGGGTCACGGTGCCGACACCACCCTCGGCACGGAACGCCCCCACCTCGGCGAATGGCGTTCCCGCGGCTGGTGAGATCCCTCGGGCGAGGCTTCGCCCACTTCGCCAGAAGGTGATCAGCGCATGACGGCTCGGACGGTCCTGGCGACCTGTCGGAGTGGTCCCACCGTCGATCGACGACTACCTCGCCTTCGGATGTCGGCGGGATTCAGAGGTGGGCGGGGTTCAGAGATGGGCGGGATGGGAAGGGACGCGGGGGTGGCGACCGGCGGACAGCATGTCGCGCATGAGCTGATAGCCGTGCGTACGCGAAACAAGGTCGCCCGCGATCGCTTCGCTGATCAGACCGGCGGTGTCGCAGGTTGGTATGCCGGCCAGCCGGGCGTACCGTAACGCCTCCCGGTCGTCACTCACCCAGTGCGAGCCGGCGAACTCGGGCCAAGACTGGATCACGTAACAGGTCTGGGCTTCGCCGAGGTGGCGTAGCGCCTGCCGCGGTGGCCCGCCGAAGACCGCGCGGCGGAGGCGTTCGATCTGGTGGATGTCGTGGGCTTCGGTGATCTCGACGGGCTTCCCGAGCCAACCGTCGCGCCCGATCGTCGCGAGGCACGGGTAGGTCCTTGCCGATCGGTCCGCCTCGAAGGCGATCGCCTCCACCCATCGACCGCGCCCGGCGAGAGTCTCCTCGAGTAGCGCCAGGCTGTCGACCGCCGCGAAGTTGCAGAGGACGGTGTTGTCGGGGAACCAGTAGGCGGTCACGGAACGAACTCGGGCTCCGGATCGCCGGCGCCCGGTTCAGCCGGCGTCTCGAGGGCCCGCCGCAGGATGTCGACGTCGACACCGACGAGGTTGGCGAACGGGCGCAAGGTGGCCTTGCCGTCGAGATAGGCCGTGAAGGTGTCCCGGACGAGCGCTGCGGGGAGCCGCGATCGGCGACTCGACTCGATCCAGTCAGCGAACTCACCGCTCCGCCCCACCCGGAACGCGCACGCGGCGGTCGTCAGCGTACGGAACTCCTCCCGAAGCGGGGTCGCGATGAGGCCGAGGGCGTGAAGGCGGTAGGCGAGGGTGCTGGGCGAGACGGAGAGGCGCATGACCAGCGCGGCGAAGTCGTCGACCGACAACCCGCCGTCGCTCGGTACCGCGGCGCGCAACGCATCCTCCGGAAGCAGGAACGCGGCGGCGAAGGCGTTGGCGGTGGCCTCGGACGGATGGCGCCGGCGTTCCGGATCCATCACGTCCTTGTCGATCGAGAGGCCCTGGTCGTCGCCGGCCAGCAGGTGGCCCAGCTCGTGAGCGACCGTGAAGCGTTGCCGGGTCGGATATTCGCTCGTCGCCACCAGGATGAGCCGGGTGTGCTTGTCGTGCCAGGCCAGGCCGTCACACCCGGCCGGAATCATGCTCACGGCGACGTCGATGCCGAAGTAGTGCTCGACGACGGACGCGAGATCCCGGGCAAGCGGATCGCCTCCCGCCTTGCGGAGTTCGCCGACGACCTGGGCGGCGAGGCGGGCGCCGTTGTCCGCCGGCAGGCCGGGAGCGTCGACCGAACGCACTGCCCCCGATGCCTGCTCGTAGCCGAGGAACGCGAGATCTTCCCGGGCCTGCGCCAGGCGGGTCGCCTCGCGAACGCCCGCTTCCACACCACCGTCATGGACGCTCTCGGCGCGGGCAGCCACCGCGGGCGGGCCGGCCCTGCCGCCGAGAAGCCAGTCGACGGTCACGTCGCCGAGCTCAGCGATGTGCGCGAGGTCCAACGAGGTGAACCGCCGCACGCCCGACAGTGACTTGGACATCTTCGACGCGTCCAAGCCCGCTCTGGCGGCGAACGCCGACTGCGTGAGCCCGCTGGACTCGATCAGTGCGCGCACCCGGGTCGCGGTGGAGTCGGCCATGAGATCGAGCCTATGCGTACGTTGCGAAAATCGCAACACGGTCTGCGTGCCCGAGGACCGACGCGAAACCAGGTCATACTCGACCAATGGCTGGCGACTCCGCGCGGATCGAGCGACTGACCGGACTGGCGCGTGTGTGGGGCGAGCTGTACTTCTACCATCCGAGCCTGACCGTTCCAGATGAGCGGTGGGAGGACCTGCTGGTGGCCGCCATCCCGCGCGTGGAGGCGGCTCAGACCGGCGAGGCGTACGCCGCCGCCCTCAACCTCCTGCTCCGCCACCTCGACGATCGGTGGACCCGGGCGGTCGCGAACAACACCTCCCCTACCGGCCGCCTCCGAGATGACCGCGCAGGCGAGGAGGTCGAAGCTGTCCGGCTGCCCTCCGCTCGCCGGCTTTCGGGCGGTCTCGGATACCTGGACGCCGGCAACGCCGACCTCACCGAGCAGCCCGACCTGCTGACCAGGTGGGGAGAAGCGGTCGACAGCCTCGCCGACACCACCGGGATCGTCCTCGACCTGCGGCGTGCGTACCCCATGGGCTCCGCTACCTGGGTACAAAGCCCCCTGCCGGAGGCGTTCGGCTTCTTCGTCGACTCCCCGCTCCCGACGCCCGGCCGGCTCGAACGCGTCCACCATGGTTGGAACGAGGGACGGCGGTCGGTCTACGGCTCGACCTGGGAACACCGATCCGGCGGTCTCCTCACTCCGATGCGCTCGGCAGGTCCACCCGTACGCGCAAGGTACGCATCGACCGACTTCGACGCACTGCCCTCCTACGGCGGTCCGCTCGCGGTCATCGTCGACGACGAGTCCTTCGCTCGATGTGAGGTGGCGCTGGCCGGACTCCAGTCCGCGGGGGGTACGTTCGTCGTCCACGAGACCGCGGACGGCCCTCATGTTCCGGCGGCCCGGGCGGCCGGCGAGTCGCTTCTGCTGTGGGGAGACGTCGAGGTCTGCCTACGCCACCATCGACTCGCCACCGGCCACGGTCTGGTCGACGTCACACCTGACCGCATCGTGTCGCCCAGCGATCCGGACGCCGCGGTCGCCGCCGCCGCAGGTCTGCTTCACGACGGGACGCCGGAACGCCTGACGGGGCCCCCGCTCGTCCTGCCCGCTCCACCGGCGTACGAGCCGGACGGCACCTCACCGGACCTGCCCTCCCGCGAGGCGCGGCTCCTGGGACTGTTCAAACTCTGGTGCGTCCTCGGTGAGTTCTCTCCACATCTGGAGTACGCCGACCTCGACTGGCCGCGCCTTCTCGACGAGTGGGTCCCACGGGTCGAGGCGGCTGGCACGATCGCCACCTGGGGCGAGGTCCTGCTCGAGCTGACCGCACACCTCAACGACAGTCACGTGAGTGTCAACCACGCCTTGCGCGAGCAGGTGTTCGTCGCGCGGTCGGCCACGCATGCGCCACCGATCCGCCTGCTGGCGTTGGGCGATCGCGTTGTCGTCGGCGAACCGCTCGACGGGACCGAGAGCGGGAGCGAGGACGGTCACCAGCTCGTCCCGGGAATGGAGGTGACGCAGGTCGACGGCCGGACACTCACCGACGTCGCCGCCGAGTACGCGCCCCTCATCTCCGCCTCGACGCCCCAGGCACGGATGGCGCGGCTGTCGCGGGTCGTTCTCCTCGGGCCCGCGCACTCACCTGCCGAACTGACCGTCAGCTCCGGCGGACACGACCGGAAGGTCACGGTGACGCGGAGCCGTCCGGCGGCTCAGCTGAGTCCGCCGGCACACGACCAGGAAGCAGCTCGCTGGGTCGAGGAGTTCGGCTACCTCGACCTCGCGACGGCCGAGAGTCCCGCGGTCGTCGACGCGGCGTTCGCCCGTTTCGTCGACGCGCCCGGTCTCCTCCTCGACATGCGTGGGTACCCGCGATGCTATCCGCGCGGCACCGTCGTACCCCGGCTGATCGACCGGCCGTGCCACAGCCCGCACTACCACTTTCCCTTGCGTTCGGGTGCGCGGCGAGGCGGCGGGGGTGGAACGACACCGGGGCGCGACCACGTGGCCGAGTACTGGACGCAGGAGCACTACCTCATCCATCCCGACCCGGACCTGCACTATGGCGGAGAGGTCGCGGTGCTGATCGACGATCGGGCGATCAGCCAGTCGGAGGACTTCTGCATCTGCCTCCGCAACGCCGGCCGCGGGATCTTCGTCGGTACACCGACCGCTGGCACGAACGGCAACGTCACCTGGGTGGACCTTCCTGGCGGAGCTTCGGTGAGCTTCACCGGGATGCGGGTCACCTACGCCGACGGGTCCCGGTTCCAGAACCTCGGCATCCACCCCGACATCCTCGTCGCGCCAACACCGGAGGGGCTTGCCGCCGGCCGGGACGACGTGCTGGAGGCCGCCATCGCCGCCTTGCGGCAGTCACGATTGGACGTGCGGCCATGACACGCTTCGCCGAACTTGTGTCCACCGCACGAGCGTGTCTCGTTGCCGATGACGGTGACCTGTGGGGAATCTCGCTCGCGGACGTCTCGTGGATGGGCATCGAGGACGACCGGATCCTGCTCACCGCCACTCCGGGCCGACCGGGGTACGCACCCGACGGTCAAGGTCTGTGGTCGGGCCCACGGCCGCCGGACTTCGCGCTGGGAAGTACCTCACTCGAGTGGGCGGGTAGGCAATGGGCGGCCAGCGAGTTCTCCTTCCACGACACCGATGCGGCGGCCGTACGCGAGTTGCTCCACGAGGCGTGGCACGTTGTCGTGCAACCGCAGCTCTTCTCCGACATCACCTCGCTCGAGACCACCGGAGTCCAAGGAGCCGACCTGCTCGACACCGCGAACGGGCGGATCTGGTTACGACTCGAAAGCGTCGCCCTCTCCCGTGCTCTCGCGCTCGTGGGGACGGACGACGAGTGGCGATCCGCGGCGGCCGATGCTCTGCTGTTCCGCCGTCGTCGAGGTCTGCACGCGACGGCGGCAGAGGCAATGCGCGAACAGCACCTCGACATCGCCGAAGGAATGGCGGAGTACACCGGTTGGCGGCTCTCGGGCGCTTCACCGCAGGCGTTGGCCCACCATGTGCAGGACCTTCCTGACGGTGACGAGGTGTCGTGGGTACGCAGCTTTCCGTACCACACCGGACCTGCGTACGGATATCTTCTCGACGCGACCGGCAGTGAATGGCGATGTCGGCTGCAGATCGTCAAGGACCTCCAGGCACTGCTGTCCGAGACGGTTGAGAACCACGACCTGGCCGCCGCCGAAGCGCGTGGAGAAGCGTACGGACTCGAGGGTGTACGACGACTCGAAACCGCCCGCGAGAAGCGGCAGCAATCCAAGGTCGACGTGCTCAGGAGGCGGTTCGCGGCATCGAGAGTGCTACGAATCCGCTGGCAGCGGAACGGGCTGACGTTCCGTCCGGGCCAGGTCACACCCCTCGACATCGGCACCGTCTATCGCCACCTCGCCTGGCGCTCACCTGATGGTTGCGAACTCGTCGCACCAGGCGGCGCGCTCCTCACGCCCGACTGGTCCGAGATCTGGGTGCCGCTCGATGCCTCGACCCTTCGGGACGGATCCCCGCCGACCCTTCCCACCACGTTGAACGGCGACGGCTGGACCCTCCGGGTGACAGATGCCTGGCGGCTCCGGCCGGACGGCGACGCGTGGCACGTCGAGCCAATGCCTTGAGCCGATCGGGAGATGTCCGGTTTGGGCATTTACTTCGAAAAGGGACGTCCGTACGGTTACCGCCATGCATGAAGGGCCCAGATACCTGCCCGTGCTCGCCCGCAAGCCCGACGTCGACCAGGCTGCTCTTGACGCCCTCGTCGACAGGGCGTTCGGCACCACGGTGCCTGTCTCCTGTCAGCGCACACCTGACGGCCTCCGTACCCAGGTCTACCGTCTGCGCCGGGACCGCGAGACGTTCTACCTCCGGCTCGCGGAGGAGGCCGATGAGAATCTCGAGGCGGAGGCGGAGCTCTTCCGCCAGCTCCGCCAGCTGGGTGTCCGGGTTCCCGAGCCGATCCACGTCGAGCCGTTCGACCCCGCTCTCGGGCGCTCTGTCCTCATCACCACCGAGATCCACGGCGTCCCCCTCGAACAGGTCTCGGTCCGGTCGGGTGCGACCACGGCACTCCAGGAGGCGGGCGCCGACCTTGCTCGGCTCAACCAGCATCCGGTGAAGGGCTTCGGCTGGATCCAGCGGCGCGGACCCGGGCCGCTACAGGCGCAGCTCGACACCTACGGCAGGTTCGTCATCGACGGCCTTCCGCCACGCCACACATGGCCGGGTCCACTCGCCACCGCCTTCAGCACCGAGACTCTCGACGCCATCGAGCGGCTGGTCGAGCAGGAGATCACCCGCCCCGTGCCGGACGCCACCCTCGCGCACGGTGACCTCACGCTGGCCCACATCTTCGTCCAGCGTGGTGCGTACACCGGACTCATCGACTTCGGCGAGATCCGAGGCACTGACTCCCTGTTCGACCTCGGGTTCTTCCATCTCAACGCCCCGGAGGTATTGGGCGTCCCGCTGTTGCCGGCGCTGCTCGAGGGCTACCAGCGGGTCCAGCCATTGCCGCCTGACCACCTGGAGTCGATCAGGCGGTCGGCGGTGGTACACGGTCTTCCCGACCTGTGTGGCTGGCTCGCTCCCGAACGCGGAATCCCCCGCGACCACCCGGTGGTCGCCGCGCGGGTCAGCCGGATCGCCGAACTGGTCGCCCAACCTGGTTGAGCACCAGCGCGAGTCCGAAGGCACCGGCGGCCACCAACCATTCCGGGCCGGGGCCAGAGCCAGGGAGAGCTGACCGTCCGCGCTAGAAGGCGGCGATCGTCGAGGGCGCGCGTTCGGCCCTGGACAGAGCCCGGATCACCGCCGTCGTACCGTGCCGTCGTACCGCGATCCCGCTCAGCAGATCCACGACCGTCCGCGCCGCCGACTCGGGCACGGGAGGTGTCGGAACCCCCACGCTTACCGCGAGGTCGTCGGAATGGACGACGAGCTCCATCAGCCGGGTCGTCAGGAAGTCGTCGAATGTCAGGTCCCAACCTGCCCGTTCGATGTGGACGACAAGGTCCTCGGGTGCTTCGGCGATCAACGCCCTGACCTCGCCGAGCGCGGCCTCGACCTGGCTGATCAATGTCGAAACGCCTTCTGTGGCGTCGTTCTCGCTGCGCTGGCGGATCCCGATGTTCACCTCGTGCGACGCGTCCTTGCCGACCCAGGCGGCCCGGGCGTAGTTCTCCGCGAGCGAGATCGCCGGACCGAAGGACGGTGTCGTCTGCGGGACATGGAAGATCTGGTTGGCCAGATGGAACGCGAGCCCTCCGACGCTGAAGTCCTCGAGCGCACTCGGCTCGGCCCACTTCGACGCGACCGCCGGACCCTTCAGCAACGCCACGGCCGAGTCGGCAACGGCCAGATAGTCGCTACGTACTCCCATCACACCCGCCTTTTCGTCGCACGGCAGCTTCCCATGGTGCCGTACGACCGAACCGTGCCGGACATGAGGAGGCGGCGCGAGTTTCACCGCGTTCAGGCGATCTGGTGGAGGCGGAGCGCGACCCGCTGGAGCTCGACGTTCGTGTCGAGGACCTCGACGTCCACGTCCTGGCCGACCTGAAGGGCCTCCCCGGGGTGCTCCACCGGTCGTCCCAGCTCCGACACGTGCACCAGTCCATGCAGGCCGCCGATGTCCACGAACGCACCGAACGGTACGAGCGAGTGCACCCGTCCCGACCGCAGCTCGCCGGGCCGAATCCCGGCCACGAGCCGGTGGCGTCGGGCGTACTCCTCCTCCTCATCCACTCCACTCATCACCCGCGCCACGACCATGCGTTCGCGGTCCAGGTCGACTTCGGCGACCACGCAGTCGACGTCCTCGCCCACGAGCGCGGACAGGTCGTCGTCGCCAATCGGCCTGTGGCGTCGTCCGCGCATGACAAGGACGGCGGGGATTCCGACGTCGACGCTCCACCCCCACTCCCCGGGCAGCACCCCGGTCACGTGCGCTTCGAGCACGGTGTCGGTGCCCTGCAGCTCCACTGCCTCCCGCAACGAACTGATCTTCATGCGTCCTCCTTCGACGAGTTCCGTGATCCCTGCTATCGCCGGCTGCAACTCGGCCAGGTGGGTCCGAAGGCCGGCGAGACCGCGATGGACATGTCTCGCCACGGTTCCCGTGCTCACGCCGAGCGCCTGGGCGGTCTCGACCTGGCTGAGGCCGGCGAGATACCGCAGGGTGATCGCCTCCTGCTGGCGGCGTGGCAACCCGCGCATCGCGTCGATGAGGACCAGTCGGGTGGTCGCGGCGTCCTGCTCGTCCACCTGGCCCGGTGACGATCCGAGGGTCTCGAGCTCGCCGGGCGACGCCTCGGTCACCATCTCCCGGTTCGCCCGCCGGCGTACGACGTCGATGGCGAGGTTGGTGGTGACCCTCAGGACCCATGCGGTGCGGTGGCCGGCGGAGGTGTTGATCCGGTCCCAGGCCGCGTACGCACGAGTCAGGGCCTCCGCCGCCACATCCTCGGCCGATGCCTGGTCGGTGAGGATCCGGCGGGCCAGGCGTACCGCCCGCGGGAACAGGTCCGGAAAAGCTCCCGTGAAGCTTCGAATGTGCCCTTCGTCGTAGTCGTCACTCGGCATGTCCATCACGTTGTACACGTACGAAGGACCCGGAGCGATGACCATCCCGGGACGGTTGTTGTCCGGGTTTCTACGACCCGAGCGCCAGCGGTGCGGTGACCCGGACATCGGCGGCGTTTCGGCCGACCTCCACCCGGTAGGTTCCGGGCACGAGCGCCCAGCCGTCGTCCCAGACCTCGGCGGCCCGGCGAGGCACGGTCACGGTCGCCTTGGCGGCTTCTCCCGGCGCCGCGCTGACGCTCGCGAAACCGGCGAGCCAGCGGGCGGGCCGCTCGGGTTCGGGCGCCTCGTCCGCGAGGTAGACCTGGACGACCTCCCGGCCGGCCCGGTTGCCGGTGTTGCGGACGCCGACTGTCACCTCGGCGAGATCCGGATCGCTCGCCGGTCGTACGTCGATGGTGTCGTACGACCAGTCGGTGTAACCGAGACCGTGCCCGAACCAGTACGCCGGCGCGGGGCCTTCCCGGCGTTGCCATGCGCGGTATCCGATGAAGATCCCTTCGTCGTACGCCAGCACACCGTCGACCGGCTCGACGTCGAGGATGGGGCAGTCGGCCGCGGCCACCGGCCAGGTGGTCGGCAGCCGCCCGCCGGGCTCGGCGACTCCTGTGAGTACGTCGGCCAGGGCCGCGCCGGCCTCCTGGCCCGGGAACCAGACCAGCAGGACGGCCGCCACCTCGTCGCGCCACGGCATCTCCACCGGCGAGCCGGCGTTGACGACGACCACCGTGCGTGGGTTGGCGGCCGCGACCTTCCGGACCAGCTCGTCCTGACGTCCGGGGAGTGCGAGGCTCGACCGGTCGAAACCCTCCGACTCGACCTCCTCGGTCGTTCCCACCACGACGATTGCGACGTCCGCGGTTCCGGCAGCCGCGGCGGCCTGCTCGATCAGCGCGTCCGCCGGAGGCGTCGGAGTGGCATGGCCGAGCCGGAACGTGATGAACGCACCCTCGTCGCGGTCCTCGGCACGGGCGACCCGGTGGGTCAGCGACACCTGCACCGGACGTCCGGACGAGAGGTCGACGTCGAAGCGCAGCTCCGGCGGGTTCAGGAGCGCCGCGCCAGGATCGTCGCTGTCGGCCTCCAGCCGGCCGGCGAACCGCTCCACACCGTCGACGACGAGCCGGTAGTCCCCCACACCGGCGATCCCGAACCGGTGCGTGCCAGCGACGGCTGGTGTGAACTCGCCCGCGACCTCGACGCTGTCCAGGGCCGCGAGGTCTACTCCGTCCGGCAGGTCGCCCAGCCAGCGGGCAGAGCCGTCCTGGAGCGGTTGCGTACCGAGGACCGTGCCGTCGGCGGCCCGGAACACCGCCTGCAGCCCGAAGTCGCCGGCCGCAGGAGCGAGCTTGGTCCGCGGATCCGCGCCGACGGCGTATGTCACCTCGGGCAGGACCGCCCGGAGACCGTCGAGCGGCGAGACGACCCGCTCCGGGAACACCTGTGCCGAACCACCGCCGAGGACGCGCGCCTCGGCCGCGGCCGCACCGATGACCGCCACTCGCGAGAGCCTGCCCGGGTCCAGCGGGAGCAGGCCGTCGTTACGGAGCAGGACGAACGACCGGCTCGCCGCCTCACGCGCGAGGCCCTCGCCGTCGACCGGTTCCGGGAGCGCTTCGGGCGCCACGACAGGTCCCGCGCCCGCGAGCAGACCCACCCGCGCCGCCAGCCGCAGCACCCGGCGGCAGGCCTCGTCGACGACGGTCAGGGGCACTCTGCCCTCCTCGACGGCGCGCGCCAACGCCTCGCCGAAGACGGTCCGCGGCCCGGGCATCGCGACGTCCAACCCACCAAGCGCCGCACCCACGGTGTCGCGGGCCGCGGTCCAGTCGGAGACATTCACCCCGTCGAAGCCCCATTCGCGCTTCAGCACGCCGTTCACCAGTCCGTCGTGCTCGGTCATCGTCGTGCCGTTGACCTTGTTGTACGCCGTCATCACGCCCCAGGCGCCTGCCTCGCGCACGATCGCCTCGAACGGCGCGAGATAGAGCTCGCGCAACGTCCGGTCCGACGCGCGGACGTCGACGGTGAACCGGTCGGTCTCGGAGTCGTTCGCCACATAGTGCTTGACGGTCACACCGACGCCGCCGTCCTGCACACCCGCGACGTAGCCCACCCCGATCCGGCCGGTGAGGAACGGATCCTCGGAGTACGCCTCGAAGTGCCGTCCACCGCGCGGGCTCCGGTGCAGGTTGACCGTCGGCGCCAGCAGCAGGTGCACGCCCTTGCGGCGCGCCTCCTGGGCGAGCAGCCGCCCGACACGCCGGGCCAGCTCAGGATCCCAGGTCGCCGCGAGCGCGGTGGGGCTGGGCAGCGCGATCGACGGGTCGTCTGGCGTCCACCGGGTTCCGCGTACGCCGATCGGCCCGTCGGACATCACCAGCGACTTCAACCCGATCTCGGGCACAGCCGGGAGCGACCAGACGTCCTTGCCGGCAAGCAGGCTCGCCTTCGTCGCGAGGTCCAGGCGCGCGAGCGCCTTGTCAACGGCGGACTCGATCTCCATGGCCTCGATCTGCATGACGTGGACTCCTTCTGGGACGCGGGCCTTCGAGTATGGCCGGCCCTGGGGTCACGTCACCAGGGGCGCCGGACGTAGGACAGTCCAACCGGGTAAGCGATCGACGGGTTCGAACGGGTTGTCGCCAATGCCTGATCCGATGCCGCCCGAGGCCAACGTTCTGAATGTCGGCCGGCCGACGACGCCACTCCTGGTGCTTCTTTCGCAAACAGGAGGAACCCGGCTCCGTCCACGTCAGGGACCGCTCAGCTGCCAGGCAGGTCTCCGCCGAAGGTGAGAACCCGACCGTCGCAGTCCCTGAGCTGGAACTCGCGCAGGCCGTAGTACCGGTCGTGCAGGTCCTGCAGGAAAGTCACGCGGGCCGCCTTCGCATAGGCGTACAACGCCTCGACGTCCTCGACCCAGAAGTACGCGTCGCAGGAGATCTTCTTGAACTCCTGGTTGGAGTGCACGCCGCTGCCGCGCTCCGTTGTCCGGCCCAGCATCACCCGCTGGCCGTCGCGGTGCAGGATCGCGAAGACGGGCTCACCGAGGCTCTCGTGCATTCGGCCATGCGCGTGGTCCTCGCGGAGGTAGTCGCCGATCTGGAAACCCAGGTGGTCGCGGTACCACTCGGCGGTCCTCGCCACGTCGTCGACGAGGAACATCGGTGCGATCCCGGTGAGCGTGCCCGGTGCGGTCGTAGTGGCCATCTTCTGTCTCCTCTCGGCGCGGGCGAGGTCGATCCCGGGCCGTGGCTCGTCCCCGAGTGGTCGGCCGGACCAGCGCCGCAGGGCTGCCCGGTCGGTGAGCTGCAGCTTCCCGACGATGTTCGCGACGTGGTACTTCACGGTGTCGACGCGACATCCGCGGATCTGGGCGATCTCGGCGTTACCTAGCCCTTCCCGGACCTTCAGCAGGACCGCCCACTCGGTGGGCGTCAGCACGTCAGGGTGCGGCGGGCGGCCACGTGGCCGGGGCTCCCGACGGTTGTCGCGTGCTGCCATGCCCGGAGCCTAGGTGGCCCGCCTGGGCAATTACCTCCCCCTCGACGCCCGCGGCATCCGAGGGCGCCTCCACGGGTCGTCGACCACGTCGGACCTACGACCACCCAGAATGGTCGTCGTGGAGAGATCTGAGGTGCAGGACGGCGACGGCCTGGCTGACCCGCGACCCATGCCGGCGTTCGAGGCCCCGGCGTTCGAGGCCCCGGTGTTCGAGGCCTTGGTGTTCGAGGCCTTGGTGTTCGACTTCGACGGGCTCATCCTCGACACGGAGGTACCGGAGTTCCAGGCGTGGCAGGAGATCTTCGCCGCCCATGACGCCGTACTGGAGGTCGAGATCTGGGCGCAGTGCATCGGCAGCTCCGATCACGGTTGGGATCCGTACGCCCATCTCGCCGAACTGAGCGGCCGAAGCGTCGACCGGACAGCCATCCGTACCGCCAAGCGGGCCCGCGTCCACGAGCTGATTGCGGCCAACCCGATCCTGCCCGGCGTGGAGGCGTATCTCCGGGACGCGCGAGAACACGGCCTCAAGATCGGGTTGGCGTCCAGCTCACCGCTGAGCTGGGTCGACGGGCACCTGCGCCGGCTCGGCCTGACCGAGCACTTCGACACCATCAAGACGTCGGAGGACGTATGCAGGACCAAGCCAGACCCGGCGCTCTACCAGGTCGCCGTCGAGGCACTCGGCGTCGCGCCGGAGCGGGCGATCGCCCTGGAAGACTCCCCCAACGGCCTGGCGGCGGCGAGGGCGGCCGGACTGTCCTGCGTCGTCGTCCCCAACGCGATGACCAGGCAGCTTCCCCTCCACGACGCCGACATGGTGCTGTCGTCATTGGCCGACATGCCGCTGGTCGAGCTGCTCCGCGGCGTTGATTCGTCGTCCCGGCGCGGGTTCTGAGCTGTCGCCCGTCGACGAGCCAGCGTTCGGGTGAACGAGGGTGGCAGTGTCCAAGCGTTCCGACAGCGGAGCGTTGCGATGGCTCACAATGCTCACCCCATCGCGTTGGGTCGAGGGCATGCTTGCCGTGCGTCACGCCCGCTTCAAGTTCTTGGAGCACGGCCGGGCCGTCGCTGAGGGGATGAATGTGTGGAGTGCCGGGGATATACACGCCTTGCTCAATGAGCGTTTTGATCTCATCGAGCAGACCTTGGTAGATGGAAGGCGCCGCGGTCGCCAATGCGCCTATGTGCAGTCCCTTGACCTGTACCTGGTGGGCGAAGACCAGGTCGTGGGTCGTGAGGCTGGCCTCTCCGGATGCCGAACCGAAGACGACGACGCGTCCGGTGAAGAGCTTGGTCATGGACAGGCTGGTCGCGAAGGCGTTCTCAGTCCGCATGCCAGGAACGTAGGAGCCTCACACATGGGTGAAGGTCAAGTCGCGGTCATCACCCCCATAGAAACGGGTCTTGCGGCAGATAGAGCTCGCAACTCGGTTGAGCTCAGACGCTTCATGCTGGTTGAGTGTTCGACGTGGATTACCGCACTGAACGGTTGAGTTTGCACGCGATCGATGAGCTGGCGGCACGGCGCATCCACGATCGTGCACCCCAATCAGGCGACGCTTGGGCGGCCGACTACCCATTCGAAGGGGACTTGGCCGCCATCGGCAGCTTTCTGCGTGCTACCGAGCAGAACGGCGAGCAGCGTCCGTTCGGCTACTACCAGATCAGGCGTCGGTCCGACGGTCTCGCTATTGGCGGCGTTGGCTTCAAGGGACCCCCCAATGGCGGAGTCGCTGAGATCGGCTACGGCCTGGTGCCCTCCGCCCGAGGACATGGCTACGCGACCGAAGCAGTAGCAGCCCTCGTGCAAATTGCCGCTGGTCTCGGCGTGACGACGATCCGCGCTGACACCGATCTTGACAACGTTGCGTCCCAGCGGTCCCTCGAACACGCGGGCTTCTACCAGGTCGAAGCCGAATCCGAGCTGCGTTGCTACGAGGCCCGTATCAGCCACGTGCACACGTCGTAGCGGCAGTACTGGTCGTCACAACGCTTCACAAGTGCCCCTGGAACGCTCGAACGTTCCAGGCTTGGGCTCTTCGGCTTGGGCGGTAGCCGGGGCAGGTGCTCTTCGGTGGGCAGCGTCCGCGGTCCAGCACTCCTCGACTGAGGCCATGTGCTTGATCAAGCCGGCCAGGGTCGTCTTCGACGGTGGATGCCGTCGGCGCAGCATGCCGGTTCGTTTGACAGTCGGCTCGCTCCGATGCCGGCCCTTCAGCCGCTGAACGTCACGTCCTTTGTTTCCGTGACTCCGGCAGTGCGGCCGGGCGCAGAGTGGTTCTGCCAATAGAGGTTCGTATGCGAGATGACCTTGTCCGGCGGTGGAGCACCCCACGGGCTCAGATCCTCCGTTGTGTGCGCGTCGCCGACGAGAGTGACGTCGTAGCCACGTACAAAGGCGCCGTGGATCGTAGACCGGATGCACTCGTCCGTCTGCGCTCCTGTCACGACCAGGCGTCCGACACCAGCCTTGGCCAGTACGTCCTCGAGGTCGGTGTCTTCGAAGGAATCGGCGAATGTCTTGTGCACCAACGGTTCTGGCTCCTGGCGCGTCAGCTCCGATACGTACGCCCAGGAGTCACTGCCCTTCCTCATCTGCTCGGAGGAGTGCTGAACCCACACGATGGCGACGCCCTCTTCGCGAGCCCGGTCGACGAGTGTGCCGATGTTGGCGACGACGCTGTCGCGCTCGTACGCATCGGCCACCACGCCATTCTGGACGTCGATCACCATCAAAGCGGTGTTGGGTCGATCTGACAGGGTGGTCATAGCGATCTCCTTGCTCGTCGAACGGGCTCTGGCCAGATGGATAACTGTGGGCGGATCCGGATGCTCGGGCCGGGGCCTGGTGTGGCCTCGACTGAGGTCAGGCGGGGTCGAGGACGCGGGTGACGATCCATGCGTGCTTGCCGACCTGGCGTACGCGCTGGAATCCGTTCTGCTCGAACAGCTCGACCGTCGCGTTGAACAGGAACCGGCCATGCGCCGTGCGCCCGGTGGTCACCTCAGGGATCGCCTCGACGAGCCCTCCGCCTGCCCGTGCGATCTGGTCGAGCGCCCCTTCGAGGGCGGCCCGGGCGACGCCCTGCCGGCGGTGACGCTTGTCGACGTAGAAGCAGCTGATGCGCCAGTCTGGCCGCGGTGGTGGATCCTGCTCATACGCGCGCCGGTGACTGATTCCCGGCAGCTCCTCGAGGCTGCCGTAACGCGCCCAACCTTGGGCAACGCCTTCGGCATCGAAGACCAGCGCGGCATGGGCTCGGCCCGTGCGTACGCGCTCCTCCTTCGCGGCGCGTTTGTCCAGGCCTTCCTGCGCGGCCTCGGGGTGGCCGCCCATGCACCAGCAGCCGCCGAATACCCCACCGTTACGCTCGACCAACTCCGCGAAGGCATCCCATGTCGACGCATCGAGCGGGCGGACGGTGTATGGCTTGGCCGCCGTCCTGTCAGGCATTCGGCACCTCATCCGAGGTCAGGCAGCGTTTCGCCGGGTGCGGCCGACGTCCGGCGCACTCGATCCTCGACGCCGCCGGTTCCCAGAAAGACCCTCCAACGTGTTCCACACCCACCACGACAACCATGTCCAGCCTCGATTCCCCATCCGCCCTCGCCGGTCACGAGATCCCTCGCCTGGCGCTTATCGCGTGTAGTTGATCGTTTCGTGCCGCGACGCGTAGCCTGGCCGCGGAACTAATCCAGATATTTCGAGCAGTCACAGTAGCGGAGCAATCGAGAAATGTCGATCAGTCAGCAGGTGCCGGACTACGAGCTCGACGACGTGCGCATCGTCACCTCCACACAGGAGCTCAAAGCCATGTTCGACTCCTTCCGCGGCACCCTGCTCGAACTACTGCTCGAGAGGGCGGCCTCGGTGCAAGAACTAGCCTCCGCGGTGAAGCGCCCAAAGAGCACGGTCGCCTATCACGTCGATCTGCTGGCCGAGGCCGGGATGCTCAAGGTTGTACGAACGCGCACGATCCGAGGGCGGGAGGAACGCTTCTACGGCAGAACCGCACGAGTCTTCTACGTCGGCCAGATCACGCCTGAACAGACCGAGCTGATCCCTAACCGAATGGCCGAGTGGGCAGCCGAAGCCGCGCCCGCTCACATCGACGACAATCTCCGCGCGATCAAGCGCTACGCCTGGATCGACGACGCCGACGCCGAGGAGTTCTACCGCCGCGTCCTAGACCTGGTCAACGAGTTCGCGCAGTTGCCCAGACGAAATCCAGGCAAGGCCCACGCCTTCATGGTTGCGCTCTACCCGACCGAGCATCCCCGACTCCCGGAGCCCCAGAACTAACCGGGGCTGTGCGTATGGGATCGGCTGCGGTCGAAACGCTGCTCCTGCGCAGTACGGAAGTCGCTTGTTCTGATGCTGCCAGCGGTGTGGACGACAAGCTCGGCACGATTCCACGGCGGGCAGTTCGCCTGCCACTCGCAATCGCTCGGTTGACGTGCTCGCCGTCGTCGAAGGTCTCACTGGCTGCCTTGAGCGGCTGTAGGCGTTCGGTGGCGATCCTCGTACGGACAGATCGAGTCAAGGATCTTCGCTACGCCGATCCTTTCCTTGCAAGGGACTGCACCAGCATGACGAGGTCGTCCACGTTTTGGTCGAGCTCGTCGTGCCAGCGTTCGAGGGCTCCCCCGGCCGACCGCATGTCAGGAACTCTCAATTCACCGGACGCGAGTGTGGGGTCCACGGCCCAGAAGGCATCAGTCGAAGCGGCTACGGCGTAACCGATCAAGGCCGTGCTGACCATGCGTTCGACGCGCGGCACGGCATCCGGCGGCACCTCAGCCTCGGCCAGCACCTCATACATCGACCGCATCACAGCAATCGCCTCATCGGCCTGGTAGGTGCGGGTGAGCACCATCGGGAAGACGGTCGGGTTGGCTTGGGCGGCATCGAGCAACCCGTGTCCGATCACCCGGAGGCGTTCTGGCCACGGGTTCTCCGGTCCAGGCAGTGCGACGGAGGCGAGGACGCGGCCCACCATGGCGTCGAGGAGTGCCTCCCGGCTAGGGACGTGCCGGTAGATCGCCATGGCCGAGGTACCCATCCGCTTGCCGATCAGCCGCATCGACAGGCTGTCAACGCCGACCTCTTCGGAGATGGCGATCGCAGCGTCGACGATCTCGTCGCGGCGGCTCACTGGCACTCCGCCTGACGGCGCATTCCACGGTTCGGCTTCACGCGACTCCCGCACGTTTACACCGTACACGTTTACGCCGTAAACTTCCTACGTGACGGTAACGCGACCTCGCCGACGTGCTCCCCTGGCCGCCCTTATGGGCGCCAATCTTGTCTCCACCGTCGGCGGAGCGATGAGTCTGGTCGCCCTCCCATGGTTTGTCTTCCAGACCACCGGTGACACGGCGCTCACCGGCATCGCGGCCACGTGCGAGTTTCTCGCGGTCGCGGCAGCGTCGCTGTTCGCCGGGTCGGCCATCCGGCATCTCGGCCCGCGCGGTACCCGCGTCATCTCCGACGTTGTCGCCGGCCTCGCAGTCCTCGCCGTTCCTGTGTTGCACGTGACCACCGGGATCGCCTACCCCCTCCTCCTGGTCCTGGTCGCGGTCAACGGCCTCCTTCGCACCCCCGCCGTCGCCGCCAGCATGGTCATGCTCGCGCAGACGGCACGCCTGGCAGAGACGACGACCGAGACTGTCAGCGGACCGTATCTCGCCTCCCTCGAGCTCGCGAAGGTGATCGGGGTACCCCTCGCCGGCGCCACCATCGCCCTGGTGGGCGCTCCGTGGGCTCTCGTCGTCGATGCCGCGACCTTCCTCGTCTCCGGTCTGGCCATCCAGCTGTTCCTGCCAGCCGAACGCCAACCCCACCAGGACCACCGACCGTCACTGCTATCAGCAGCCCAGGTGTTGCGGGCAGACCGCGTTCTCGTGCGGCTGATCACGATCATGCTCGCGCTCGCCGTCGCCATGTCCGGTTGGAATAGCGTCCTCGCCCCCGTCTATGGGCAGACAGTCCTCCACAGCGCGCCCCAGCTCGCGGCCATCCTCACCGCGAGCGGAATCGGCGCGATCGCCGGTTCCTCACTCGCAGGCATCCTGGGGCCCCGCCTCGACCGACGGTTGCTGATGGCGACCGCTGTCCTGCTCGCACTCGTGCCACCGTTCGTCCTCATCGCGTCCCACGCACCGATGCCCGCCGTGGTCGGCGCGATGCTCACGGCCGGCTTCGGCTCCGGACTCTTCTCGGCCACCTTCATCACCGTCGAGTACGAGCGCATCCCGCCCGCCGACCAAGGCCACGTGTTCGGCCTCGTTGGCGGGATCGGAACTGCCGGAATTGCCGTCGGCCCACTGCTGGCCGGCGCCCTCCTCACAGTGGCACCACTGAGCGTCGGCGCGGTAGCAATCGCCACAGTCGGCGCAACCGCGGCGGCCGCACTCGCCCTGACCCCAGGTCTGCGCAGGCCACCACCGCTCCAATGACAGATCCGCACTCCGCTTCGGCGAGGAAGTCAGCGACCAGTCGCCACCCCTTATCAACCAGCGTCCACGACCACCAGCACGGCCCTCACCGCCCAGGTGCTGCCCGGAATCGGCGACAGCTCAGTGCTCCGGCGCGGACGTTGAGGGTGCGGAGGCTACGAAAACCCCAAGTCGAGGCAGCCAAACGGGACCGCCTCCAGCCACAGGTCGAGCAGCTGGCTGTCGCCGACGATCGCTATTCCGTTGCGACGAACAGGTAGGCGTCGGTAGCAGACAAGGAGGATCGGCCACAGGTCCCCGCACCGAGACCACAGCCGCCTTCGCACGACCACGATGCCCTGTGATGACGTCGCCGGTGAGATCGATCGTCCACTCCGCGGACTTCTCTGGTGTGGTGTCGTGGCATGGAAGTGCAGGTTGCGGCCGGGGTCGATCTCGAAAATCACCAGCATCGCAGTGAGCTGCATCCACTCGTCGATAGCGTCGACCGCCAGGTCGGGATCGACCGTGTAGGTCATACCGAGCGCAAGGGCGGCGTCGGCGCGGTGGATGAGCGTCTGTGCCTCGGCCGAGCGATGGGCGCCACCAAGATGCCGAACTAACTGGCCGACATTCCAGTCTGCGCAGCTGGGCACCTGGACGGTCATGTCCGCGCCTTTGATGTCGGACCGCAGTAGGTCGGGTCACCACCGACGGTCCAACGCCCGACGGCGGCGGCGAGATCGTGTCCTCTGCGCACACCGACGACATGGCGTCCTTGCCTGTCAGCTCTGCGCGTCGAGGGTCTGGCGCAGGCTCGCCGCCATCCCGGCTGAATCGTGGTCCCGTCCGACACCTTCCACGAAGATGACGTCACCGTCGAGGTGCCGGGTCCGCAGCGGCTTGATCTCCTGATAGGCGGAGGATTCGTACCAGCTGCGCACGGCCATCATGTCGGGGAACTCGATGATGATCACATCGCCGGCCCAGCTGCCCTCCCGAACGTCCACCGGCCCTCCGTGCACGAGGAACCGCCCACCGAACGGATCCAGAGTCCCCTGGATTCGTTCGAGATAGGTCAACACCTCCACATGCACCGGCGCCTTGCGGAGGCGGGCGACCGCGTACGCCGTCATGGTTTCTTCCTTCGTCGAATACTTGTGAACGATGCTCAGCGCCGAGCGGGCGTGACCTTGCGAGACGAGCTTCGGCGAATCGGGGCGTCGTGTCGATTACCTCCCAGGTAGTCGCCGGGCGAATGGGCGACGGCCTATGGTCGGTGCGGTGAGGAGCCCACCGACCGCGACCCCGCTGGCCCCCGCCGACAACCCGCAGGTCGGTGATCTGCTGCGGGAGTGGCGGCGCCTACGCGGCCGGAGCCAGCTCGACCTCGCCCTGGACACCGGCGTTTCCGCCCGACATCTGAGCTTCGTGGAGACCGGTCGGTCCCAGCCCAGCCGGAGGCTGCTGCTCGCTCTGGCCGACCAACTCGACGTACCGCTGCGCGAACGGAACGCTCTCCTGCTCGCCGCGGGCTACGCCCCCGCCTACACCGAGACCGGTTTGGACAGCGCACAGACCCGCGCGATCAGCGACGCGCTCGAACGCCTGCTCGCCGGCCACGAGCCCTACCCGGCACTCGTCCTGGACCGCTGCGGTGATGTCGTACGCACCAACAACGCGATCGCACCGCTCCTGGTCGACGTCGATGCGGCGATTCTCGCGCAGCCGATCAACGTGTACCGGCTCAGCCTGCACCCCGACGGCCTGGCGCCGCGGATCCGCAACCGGGACGACTGGACCGCCCACCTCGGTCACCGCCTCACCCGTCTCGCACGGCTCACGGGCGACCCGAGGCTGGTCGACCTCGTCGCCGAGATCCGCGGATATCCCGGCGTCGCCGCAGCCCTGGACCGGCCATACGAAGTCTCCTCCCGAGAGCTTCTGCTGACCCTGAAGCTCGCGCACCCGGCTGGGGAGCTTCACCTGCACAGCACGGTCACCAGCTTCGGGAGCCCGAACGATGTCACCCTCGCGGAGTTGGCCGTCGAGTCGTTCTTTCCCGCCGACCAGCAGACCCGGCAGATCCTTCACCGTCTGACGCCAACCGGCTGAGTCCGCCCGGGCGGCCATCCGACTGCGAGAGGATGGGCGGATGCTGCTCGATGTTCCGTGCCTGGAAGGCGCCCGCGTGACGGTGATGGGTCTCGGCCTGTTCGACGCGGGTGTCGGGGTGACGAAGTACCTCTGCCGGTCGGGCGCCAAGGTAACCGTCACCGATCTCAAGCCCGCTGAGGATCTGCACGCATCCGTTGCCGAGCTGGCCGGCTGGCCGGTCGAGTTCCATCTGGGCGAGCACCGGGAGAGGGACTTCCGCCAGGCAGATCTCGTGATCGCGAGCCCAGGCGTACCGCCTGACTCTCCCTGGCTGTCGCTCGCGCCCGCCGTCGACACCGAGTTGAACCTCTTCGTCAAGCTGTGTCGCGCCCGGACTGTCTATGGCATCACCGGCTCCAACGGCAAGACGACCACGACCACGCTCATCGCCAGGATCCTCGAGCAAGGGCCGCGGCGGACCTGGCTCGGCGGCAACATCGGAGTCTCGCTGCTTCCGGTCGTGGACGCGATCGCGCCAGAGGACGTCGTCGTCCTCGAACTGTCGAGCTTCCAGCTGGAGAACCTCGACGCGATTCGGCGCAGCCCGCAGGTCGCGGTCGTGCTCAACGTCACGCCCAACCATCTGGACCGGCACGGCTCGATGGACCGCTACATCGCCGCCAAGCGCGCCATCGTGGCCCACCAACGCGACGGTGCCCTCCGGGTGCTCAACGCCGATGATCCAGTCGTACGAAACTTCGCTGGCGGCACGACCCGGTGGTTCGGCGAGAGCGGCGACGCCACGAGCGGCACGTGGATCCAGGGTGAGTCGATCCACCACGGTGGGCGGGTGTTGGACGTGTCGGCGAGACGGTTGGCCGGCCGGTTCCACCTGCACAACATGGCGGCCGCTGTCGCCGCGACGGCGGGGGCGTTCGACGGCTGGGGCGACGCCGCGCAGGAGGTGTTCGGGTCGTTCGCCGGTGTCGAGCACCGGATGGAGTACGTCGTCGAACGCGATGGTGTGACCTACTACGACGACTCGATCGCCACCACCCCCGAACGCACGCTCGCCGCTCTCGACACGGTCACTGGACCGCTCGTGATCCTGCTCGGCGGCTACGACAAGAAGCTGCCCTTCACCGACCTGGGGCGTCGGGTACGTGAGCGCTGCCGGGCCGCCGTGGTGTTCGGCCAGACCGCCGACGCGATCGCGGAGTCCCTTCGTCCGCGGGAAACTGTCGCCGAATCCGTTCGTATGCGGGAGTCCCCGGGGGAGCCGGACGGGTTCGAGCTGCACCGCGCGGCGAGCTTCGACGACGCCGTGGCGGCAGCGCGCAGCGTGGCCCGGCCAGGAGACACGGTGCTCTTGTCGCCCGCCTGTGCGAGCTACGGGATGTTCGGCAACTTCGTCGAACGTGGCCGACGGTTCAAGGAGTTGGTGCGCGGCTGACGCGAGTATCGTCACGTGCCCTGGTGGCCCGCCACTCCGTCTCCACCATCGCGTAGACAACCTCGTCGGTCCATTCGCCCTTGACGTACTCGTTCTCCACGAAGTGCGCCTCGCGTCGCATCCCGAGCCGTTCGAGGAGCCGGGCGGAGCGGACATTGCGGGCGTCGAGGCGCCCGATCATCCGGTGCAGGCCGAGTCCCTCGAAGCCGAGCCGTAGGGCGACCTCCGCCGCCTCGGTGGCGAATCCCTGCCCGCCATGGTCGGGGTGGAAGACGTACCCGATCTCGCCCAGCCGGTGCTCGCGGCTCACCCAGAACACCAGGAGGTCGCCCACCAGTGCGCCGGTGTCACGGCGTACGACGGCAAGTGCGAGGGCGTCACCCTCGGACCTGATGCAGCTCTGGCTGATCCGCTTCGCCAGGACGTCGGGCATCTCCTCCGCACGGCGCGGCTCCCAGTACAGGTAGCGGGCCACGTCGGCACGACGCTGGATGTCGAACAGGGCGTCGTGGTCATCCGGGGTGAACGGCCGTAGCAGGAGCCGGTCGGTCTCGATCGGACAGTCAGGTGTCAGCACCCGGCCGATGCTATGCGGTAGGTCGGACAGCAGCCCTCGACTGGGATGCCTGGCGAGCCACGTGGCTGCAGATCGCGCACGGGATCGCCCAGAACGGCCGCTCGACCGTGCTGTGCGGCACGATCACACCAGACCAGCTCGAGACGCTGCCGACCCGCCAACTCGTCGGACCGATCCACTCCTGCCTGCTCGACTGCCCGGACGACGTACTCGTCGAACGCCTGCGCGCGCGGCCGCCGTGGCAAGGAACCGACGAGGACTTCGTCGCCCGGCAACTGGGGTTCGCCGCATGGTTGCGTGACCACATCGAGCCGTCGTTCAGTTCGTACGCCTGTGAGCCGGCCGCCGTATTGGATCAGGTCGCCGCCTGGGTCACGTCAAGGCTGGGCTGACGGGTCGCGGCGCGGCTCATCCGGTCTCCGCGTCGCGCGACAGGACGGGAATCGGCCAGCCATCCGTTCGCACGGATGGGCCCAACAGTGAGATCCTGGGCGCGTAAAGCGCTTTCCCAGACCAGCCTGCCTTCCCTGACCTGCAGGTCTTCCCAGACATGACTGTGGAGTGGAGTGATCCATGCGCGACCCCCTCGTGCTTGTCACCAGCGTCACCGACGACCAGTTCGGCCAGATCCGCGCAGCCGTCCCCGAGGCCACCGTCGAGCGGTACGCCGGCGACGAACTGGCGGACAAGATCGGATCAGCGCATGTGGTGGCCGGCCATGTCGACGCGACCAACCTCGCCAAGGCATCACACCTGGCATGGGTGCACAGCTGGGCCGCGGGACCCAACAACCAGGTCTTTCCCGAGATGGTCGCGAGCCCGGTGACGGTCACCTGCTCGAAGGGCAACGGCGCCGTCCCCCTGGCCGAGCACGCGATCATGCTCATGCTGATGCTCAACCGCGACGCGATGCGGTGGGTACGCGCGCAGGACGAACAACGCTGGGAACGTCACACCCACGGTGAGCTCAACGGTCTCACGGTCGGCATCCTCGGCCTCGGCTACTCCGGTGTCGACCTCGCGCTGAAGGCGAAGGCGTTCCACATGCAGGTGTTGGGTATCCGCCGCAACCCGCAGCCCACTCCGAACGTCGATGAGGTCTACGGGCCGGACCAGCTGCACAAGATCCTTCCCCGGGTGGACTTCCTCGTCCTGACCGCGCCGATCACACCGGAAACGCGGGGAATGCTCGGCGAGGCGGAGTTCCAGGCGATGAAGCCGACCGCCTACTACGTCAACTTCTCCCGCGGCGGTATCGCCGACGACGACGCTCTTCTCGCCGCCCTGCAGAACGGCTGGATCGCTGGCGCCGGCATCGACGCACACGGGCAGGAGCCGCTGCCGGCCGACAGCCCGTTCTGGACCGCGCCCCACACGATCATCACGCCCCACAACGGAGCCACCACACCACAGACGCGACAGCGCGCGGTGGACATCTTCATCGCGAACCTCCGCCGCTTCGTCGACGGCGAGCCGCTGACCCACGTCGTCGACAAGGCCGCCGGCTACTGACGCGGCCGGTTGGGCGAGGGGTCGTCGTTGGCGGCGCCTGCCCGTGGCGCTGGCCGATGCTGGCAAACCCGCTGCCGCCATGCCGGTCGCGTTCGTACCGTTGAGGTGCGGCGGTCCGACGCCGCCCCACCGGAGCAGCCGAGGAGTGCATCGTGACCGCCGTGGTCGACACACCAAAGGTCCTGACCGACACCGAGATCGAACAGTTCTGGGAGCAGGGCTACGTGGTGGTCCGCGGTGCCATCTCGAGGGAGGAGGCCGCGCACTACCGCGACCTCATCCTCGACATGATCCCCCGCGACCTGAACATCCCCGAGCACTGGCACAGCGCCGACGGGCGGATCAAGCCGATGGCATCGCCCGGCGACCACACCTACGACACACCCGAACTCCTGCCGCTCTGGGCCAACGAACGCCTGTACCACGTGGCCGCGCAGCTCCTGGAGTCCCACCGGCTCCGGGTCTTCGACGGGTCGCTCGGCGTCACCATGCGCAACGACATGCACCGCGACACTCCACGCAGCCAGACGCTGCACATCGACGCCTCCGTACCGAAGGACGTCGACAACTTCCTCTTCACGCTGGAGGAGGTTCAGGTCGGCGGCTGCTACTACTTCACCGACGTCCTTCCCGACGGCGGCGGCATCCACATCGTGCCCGGCGGCCACAAGATCGTCGAGGAGGAGTCGCGCGCGCATCCACAGGGCCGGCACCTGCACGACGACTGGAAGCGGATCACCCACCTGGAGAGCGTGGAGGTCACCGGCGAGGCGGGCGACTTCGCCCTGCTGCACCACCTGATGCCGCACGGTGCGGCCCACAACCGCCGTCCGGTGGCGCGGGTGGCGCAGTTCATGCGGTACGCCCGGGAGGACCACCCGCACGGCGCGGGCAAGGCGCCCGCACCTGGTCGCTTCAACGAACGCCAACTCGCCGCCGCCGGACCACTTGGCCGCAAGCTACTCGGCGTCGACCCCTGGTGACCTGACGCCGTTCAACCGTCCCACTCCGGGGCCCCGGCGGCCTCGTCGACCTATGTGGGGATGTCCGGGGCGGACTGGCCTTCCTCCGCGAGCGGAGGAAGGTGGAACCCCCACTTCTGTGCCAGCGAACTCCACAGCCGGATGCCGAGTTCCCACGCCGCGACGAAGGCGTCAGCCAGGTTGTCACCACGCCCGCGTTTTGTGCCGATCCCCCGGAGGGCGTCCAGCGTCTCGCGCGACAGGTCCCGCTCCGCCAACCTCGACGGCGTGAGCCACCGATCGGTCGCACCTTCGGCCAGGCGCGCCATCCACAGCAGGTGCCGGCGTACGTGGGCGAGGGCGTCGACAGCGCGTTCGTACTCTCCTCGCGCGAGGACGTTGCGGCCGAGGAGCCACCAGTTCGCGAATCTGCCGCACAGCTCCGCGACCTCGAAGGACGTGGAGGGCGCAGGAGGATGCACGGGAAGCTCCGCCAGTGCTGGCGCGAGCCGGCCGTCCCGGTCGACGACGAGCATCGCCTCGACCGGCGCTCCCCTGCCCGGCCAGCTGCGTACGACCTCGGTGTCGGACGCCGGCCACACGTGCAGCTCCACCCGGATGTGCCGGTCGACCACGGCGACCCAGCCACCGGACTCGTTGCGTACAAGAAGATCCGGTTCCGCCACCTGGGCGATCCAGTGCGGGAACGACCACGAGCCGAGCTCGGCATCGTCGAGGAAGACCCAGAACTCCACATCCGAGAAGGCGTCGCCGAGCCCGGCCGGGCGCGAGCCGTAGGTCAGCGCGGCCCGGACCCGGTGATCCGCCACGAGCAGCCCGCGGAAGGCGCGCTCCAGCCGGTCCTGCGCAAGCTCGTCCCGCGCCGGACCTTCCTCCTCAACCCTTGGGGTGTGACTCCGCGAGCTCGACATGCGACCCATCCTGCCTGAGGATCACCGCCGGACGCCGGCCCGTACGTCGTCGAGGAGCACGGCCGCGGAGTCGAGCCGGGCAAGGAGATCCGCCGGGTCCGTACCACCGGCGCACAGGCCGTGCGCCCGTTTCGCGAAGTTGGTCGGTGCCGAGGGCAGCCGACCGGCGCTGTCGACGAGGCCCTTCTCGTTCACGACCCACCGACCGTCGTGGGCGTGGAGAGCGTGCGCCATGATGCCGACCGCGTGGGCAAGGCACATTCCGACGTACGCCGCGTCGCCGCGGCCGGCCGGTTTGTGCGCGATGTCGAGGCTGAACCCGGCCTCCCACAGCCAGTTCACGAATGCCGCACGGAGCGGGCTCGGATAGAGCACCGCGGCAGCTTTCAGTCGTTCCAGCTCGCCACTGGGATCGGCGACGACGATGCCGAACGCCATCTCGCCCACGTACGTCGTCGAGACGAATCCGAACGGGTGCCCCGGCTGGTGATGCAGCCCGAACTCCCCTCGCTGCGCGCGCTTCCACTCGCGGTGCACCCGGTCGAGGTCGCGCAGAATCCAGTCCACCCGGCCGCTTTTCAGGTCGAGCCAGGCACCGCCGTTGACCCACGGACCCCAACCACCGGGCCCGGCGACCTCCGTGGGCCGACCGACCGTCTCGCTCGCGAGGGCACGGAGGGTGTCGAGGTCCAGCGGTTCGCGGTAGTAGACGCCGAGGTCGAGGTCGGAGCCCCCGTCGGCGGTCCCGCGCGCATGGCTCCCACCCACCATGACGCCGACGACGCCGTCCACGTCGACGAGTGCGCGGGCGTGCTCCCGGGCGAGTGCGAAGACGTCCGCGTGTCCCGTCGTCGGCTGCTCAGCCATGGGCCCGCTCAGTCATGAACCGCGCGCTCATGGGCCGCTCAGTCATGTGCTGCCGGGACCGTGTCGTGTCCGCCGGCGTGTCCCGTCTCGTCGGCAGCGTCGGGTGCGCCAGCCCCGCCATCCTGCGTACGTGCGTCCGTCACGATCCGGTGCTCGGCGAAGAACGCGGCGAACGGCACGGTCCCTGCGACCAGCACCACGAGGGTCCGCCAGAGGGACCACCGCCGCGCGTAGCCGAGCAGCAGGACGACCACGACGTACACCGCATAGAGGAAGCCGTGCAGCGGCCCGATCACCGCGCTCGGTCCCGGATTGTCCGCGAGGTGGTTCAGCGGGACGGCGACGAACAGCAGAGCGATCAGAACAATCCCGGTGACGTAGGCCATCACGCGGTAGGCGGTCAGCAGTCGCGGCATGTCGACGGTCCTCGCAGGTGGGCAGCGATCGAACCACACCTGCCTATCACGCACCACCTGGCCGAAGTCCATCGAGGGGGAAGACCCGCGGACAGGTGCCTTCCCATCGCGGCCCGACAGCCGATAAGCTGACCGGTCCCGACAAATGCCCTGACGAGCGACAGCAGGGCCACAGCCCAGAATTCTCCACCTGACGAACCCCCGGTCCGCGCTGGCTCGGGGGACATTCGGCGTGCTCAGCCCGTCTGCACCCTTCGGCGCCAAGCACCCGACTCGCACCCGGCCATGACCACATGGCCGGGCGATTCCCGCTGCCCGAACCCGATGCCCGCTGCCCAAAGCCCGACCACTGATGCCCGACGACCGATGCCCGACCACTGATGCCCTGACCACTGATGCCCGGATGCCTTTCCACGAAGGGAGCCCCGAACCCCGATGAGGGTCTATGCGGCCATCGCGCTGCGTACCTTCCGTCGCTTCGCGACCTACCGCGCGGCCACGGTCGCCGGTGTCTTCACCAACACCGTCTTCGGATTCATCATGGCGTTCACCTACATCGCCCTGTGGGAGGCCCGGCCCGGGCTCGGCGGCTACGACGTGAGTGACGCGGTCACCTACGTCTGGCTCGGCCAGTCGCTCGGCATGATCGGTGGCCTCTGGGGCGGCGGGTTCCGCGACGAGCTCGCCGAACGCATCCGTACCGGCGACATCGCCGTCGACCTCACCCGGCCGGTCAGCTTCCAGGCCTGGTGGCTCGCCGGCGATCTCGGCAGGGCGGCGTTCCACCTGCTCGCCCGTGGCGTCCCGCCCACCTTCATCGGCGCGCTTGTCTTCACCCTCACCCTCCCCCGCGATCCACTGACCTGGCTCGCCTTCCTCCTGGCCGTGCTCCTCGGCGCGATCGTGTGCTTCTCGATCAACTACCTCTTCGCCCTCACCGGCTTCTGGCTCCTCGACTCCCGCGGAGTGCACCAGGTCGCCGGAGTGCTGGCGATGTTCTTCTCCGGCATGCTTCTCCCGCTGAACATCTTTCCCGGCTGGTTCGGCGACCTCGCCCGCATCCTGCCCTGGTCCTCGGCGCTACAGATCCCCGCGGACGTCTTCCTTGGCACGTACCAAGGCCTCGACCTCCTGCCGGTGTTCGGCTTCCAGGCGGTGTGGGCCCTGGTGCTGTGGGTGGCCGGCTACTTCCTGACCTCCCTCGCCACCCGAAAGGTGGTGGTCCAGGGTGGCTGACGCGCTTCGTGCGTACGGATGGATCGTCGCGATGTGGATCCGGTCGACGATGGTCTACCGGGCATCGTTTCTCATGCTGACGGCCGGGCAGTTCGTGGTCACCGCGCTCGACTTCGTGGCCATCTTCATCATGTTCGCCCACACCCGCGAACTGGGTGGTTTCACCCTGCCGGAGGTGGCGTTCCTCTACGGGACCTCGAGCTTCGCGCTCGGCGTGGCCGACCTGCTCATCGGCAGCACCGAGCGGCTCGGACGCCGGATCCGGATGGGATCGCTGGACGTGATGCTGGTGCGACCGGTGCCGGCGTTCATCCAGGTGGCGGGCGACGAGTTCGCACTGCGCCGACTCGGCCGGATCACGCAGGCGACCGTGGTGCTCGTCTGGTCGCTGTTCGCACTCGATCTCGACTGGACCTGGGACCGGGTGCTGCTGATGCCGGTGATGCTCCTCAGCGGCAGTGTGATCTTCGGGGCGATCTTCGTGCTCGGCGCCTCGTTCCAGTTCGCGGCAAGCGACGCGGCGGAGGTCACCAACGCGTTCACCTACGGCGGGACGTTCCTCACGCAGTACCCGCCGACGATCTTCGCCAAGGAGCTGGTCAGGGCGGCGACGTTCGTGATCCCGCTGGCATTTGTCAACTGGATGCCGGCCCTGCACATCCTCGGCCACGCCGACCCGCTCGGGCTGCCGAAGGCGTTCCAGTTCGGCTCGCCGGTCGCAGCCCTCGCCATATCCCTCGTCGCCGCGCTCGCCTGGCGCGCGGGAATCCGTAGCTATCGCAGTACAGGGAGCTGACATGTCGCCGTCCGTACCTTCACAGCCCGCCGGGTCTGGCGCGCTGATCGAGTTGTCCGGGGTGGGAAAGACCTTCGTCGTACGCCGGCGGGTCGGTCGGATCCGCCGTACGAAGGCGGAGGTGCACGCCGTCGCCGACCTGTCCTTCACCGTCGACCGGGGTGAGATGGTCGGCTACATCGGCCCCAACGGCGCAGGGAAGTCGACGACGATCAAGATGCTCACCGGCATCCTCGTGCCGAGCGCGGGCACGCTGCGCGTGGCCGGCATCGAGCCGTCGAAGGAGCGGCTCTCCCTCGCCCGCCGGATCGGCGTCGTCTTCGGCCAGCGCACCACGCTCTGGTGGGATCTCCCGCTGCGCGACAGCTTCGGGCTGCTGCGCAGGATCTACAAGATCCCGGACGGGAGGTACGCCGAGAACCTCGACCGGTTCGTCGACCTGCTCGAGCTGGGCCCACTCCTCGACGTACCGGTCCGCCAGCTCTCCCTCGGCCAGCGCATGCGCGGCGACATCGCGGCCGCCCTGCTCCACGACCCCGAGGTGCTCTACCTCGACGAGCCGACCATCGGACTCGACATCGTGAGCAAGGTGAAGGTCCGGGAGTTCCTCCGCGACCTGAACGCCGAACAGGGCACCACGGTCCTGCTCACCACCCACGACCTCACCGACATCGAACAGCTGTGCACCCGGGTCATGGTGATCGACCACGGCACCCTCATGTACGACGGCGACCTCGACGGACTGCACCAGCTCGGCGACAGCGAACGGACCCTCGTCGTCGACCTGGCCGAGCCCCTGCCCGCGATCGAGGTCCCGGGCGCGCGGGTCGTCCGGAGGGATGGACCACGGCAGTGGCTCGCGTTTCCCACCGCCGCCAGCGCGGCACCGCTCGTGTCCGCGATCGCCGAGCGGTACCCACTGGCCGACCTGTCCATCCAGGAGCCGGCGATCGAAACGGTGATCGCCAAGATGTACGCCGAGGGCGTCATGGCCGACCGGTCATAGCGTCAGCCGCGGGGAACACAGCCTGCCGGACCGCGACGCCACCGCGGACGATCTCGTCTCAGGGACCGTAGACGCGGACGTAGTCGAACCTGGCCGTCGCTCCTTCGCCACCCATCGAGACGAGCCCGATCCGCGGTGGCGCCGCGTCGCCCGGGAGAGGCCACATGGCGCCCCAGTTCCAGTGCGTCCCGTCGCGACTGGTCGCCGCCTGGAACAGGTGCTCACCGGTACCAGGGTGGGTCGTGTGCCGCAGCCGGAGCCAGAGCGTGTCCGCAGACGGGCCGAGCTGCACCGCGTCCGGCCACGGACTGGCGTCCGGGCCCACCCACAGGAACGCCTGTCGGGTCGCGCCCGTGGACGTGGGAGCCACGTGCACGGAGTCGCCCCGGTCGATCCACGCGACGAGACCCGCCCGTTCATACCCCCGCGGACCCGTGCCGAGGGGCAGGGTGAGCTTCGTCTCCACGGTGTACGTGCCCTCCGGTGCCTCCCGCAGGAGGACCGACGCGTGGTCGTCCTGGCTGAAGTCGGCGTCCTGGGTGTCCCAGACATACGCACCATCGGCCAGATCGCCCCTGGGCGCCCCCTCCCACGTCCAGCCCTGGCCGAGGGTGGTGCCGTCGAACTCGTCGCCGTACTCCGGGAGGGGCGTGCCGACCTCGGGGTCGGGCACCTTCTCGGTCACCGGTTCGTAGAGCGTGGCGGTCCCGACGTTGTCGGCCTGCCCACCGCCGCCGCGGGACACCACGCCGACCGGTGCCTGCCCGGCGAGCTCGTCGGGCAGGTCCAGGTCCAGTCTCGCCAGCGGACTGCCCTCCATCGCTGCACTCACCTCGAACGTCGCCTGCGTACCGCGCACCTCCGCCGTGACCGCGTGCCACGCGTCGAAGGCGAATCCGTCGTGGAGAGGGCCGGTCGCCGCCTGCACGGTCTCACCGTCCACCACGACGTCGACGACCAGGGCCCGCCGATCCGGGTCGAGCCAGGCGGTGGCGTGGGTGCCCGCGTTCTGGTAGCCGACCACCAGGCCGACCGCACCGTCGCCTCTCACCCGAAGATCGCCCTCAGCGCGGTAGTCGGCGGCACCTGTCTCCTTGCTGCGCAGCAGCACCGGGTGCGGGCCGCGCGATCGGGCGGAAACGAAGGCGCCGGAGTCGGCGTCCTCGTCGAGACGCCACGCCTCTTCGGGGCTCTGCCGCCACCCACGTAGCGACCCGTCGGCAAAGGTGCCGCCCACGTCCCATGTCCCCGCGGGCGCCGGCTGCGGGGTGTCCGACGTCCATGCGCCGGCCCGGACGGTCGGCCAGCCAGCGATCCAGTCGAGCCGGTCCATCACCGTCGGGCGTCCACCCCAGGCGTCGAACCGGCTGTTGGCGTTGGAGAAGTACCAGTCCTGTCCTGACCTGTCCACGGCGACCGCGTTGTGCCCGGTGCCGACCAGGCTGTTGCCGTTGGGTGAGTTGACGATCGTCCCGCCCGGTGCGGTGGCCGTCAGCGAAACACCTTCGGCGTCCACGAACGGACCGGTCGGCGACATCGAACGCCCGGCGAAGACCGGGTAGCCACCGGTGTCGACCGCGCAGCATCCGTACGCGGAGTAGAAGAGGTAGTAGTAGCCGTCCCGCTTGACGACCCAGGGCGCCTCCCCACGGTCGCCTGCGACCACCTGGGTCGACTCCCCCACGGCTCGAGTGCCGTCAGCGGAGAGCCGCACCACATGCATGCCGCCACGCCGGAACGAACCGTAGTAGAGGTACTTCGTCCCGTCGGTGTCGACGAACAGCGCCGGGTCGATCTCCATGACCTCGCCGTCGGGTACGAAGTCGACGACGGGTCCACCCGAGTCGGTCCACGGCCCGGCCGGGGTCGGCGCCGTGGCGAGGCCGATGGCGGCGTTCCCCCCGCCGGCAAGCGAGTAGTACAGGTAGTACCTTCCGTCGACGTAGCGGACGTCCGGCGCCCAGTACCCCGTTCCCGGGAAGGGCTTCCACGTCGGGTGGTTCTCCTCGCTGAACACCGTCCCGACGTACTCCCAGTTCACCAGGTCGGCGGTCCTGCCGATCGGCATGTAGTACGGCGGACCGCCCGCGTCCTGGTTCTCGTGCGTCATCACGGTCGCCGTGGCGAAGGCGTACCAGTAGCCGTCCTTCCCGCGAATCACTCCCGGATCGGAGAACGCGTCGGCGAAGTTCGACATCAGTGGGTTGGTGAACGTCCCCTGGGCGTCCACGCCCTGGGCGTCAACGGCCTGGGCGGCGACCATTGGCGTGGTGCCCGTGACAACGAGTGCGAACACCGCGAACACCGCGAGCAGCAGTCGTCGAAGCCGAGTGTGCATGAGCCGATCTCCCTTGCCGACGTGGTGATGGGTTGGTGCTACTCCCCCTGCATGACCAGTGCTGCCACCCGCCAGTAGCCGTCCCGTAGCGATCCGACGAGGCGCAGGTCGGCGAGACGTCCCGGCGTCCCGCCGTCCAGCACGAACGAGAACCACCGGAACTCGGCCTGCGGGATGATCTCCGGTCCGGAACTCCCGAGTTCGGTGTCGCCCTCGTAGACCGTCGTCGTTCCGGACGGTGCGAAGGCGTCTCCGGTGAGGATGTGGACCCTGTGCGGCCCGGCGGGTACCGCGACCCGCAGCACGTAGGCCTGGTCCCGGCCCAGGACGATGTCGCGGCGAAGGACGTCCATCCGGGCGCGGTCGCGGAAGTCGGGTGGCTCCCCGACCCAGCCGAATCCCCGCCCGGCGTCCCAGGTCTCCGCAGGTGACAGCCGGGTGTAGCCGTCGAGCACGGGACTCGTCGGACTCCCGGCGTCGAGGGCGAGCACGGCTTCGTCGGCAGCAGGCACGCTCACGACGTTGAGGGGCCACTTCTCCGCCTCGGCGTCGCCCTCGATCCGGACTGCGACGGTCGCGAGCGCGGGTGGCGACGGCGGGGTGACGACCGCGACGAAGGTCCGTTCGTCGCCGGGGGGCACCTGGCCTAGCGCGGGCTCCACCGACCAGCCGTCGGGAACGTCGACGGTGATGGTGACGTCCGCCGGCGCGTCCGGCGTCGTACCCGCCACCGTCACCGTCACCTCGTTCGGTCGGCCGCCGAACCACACGCCGTCCGCACGTACATCGGTCACGACCGCGGGTGGCACCACCGAGTCGTGGTCGATGATGACCAGCGCGCACAGCCGCCAGAACCGTCCGGGGACGCTGGAGAACGCGAGGTCCACCTCCCGCCCGGACGCTCCGCCGTCGAGGTCGGCATGCAGCCATTCGAAGGTGCCACCGCGGATCCGGCCACCCTCGGCGATGCGTACGCCGTCGACGTCGACGAACGTCGGCCACACGTCGGGACCTCCGTCACCGACCAGGATCGACACCTCGTGGACGCCCGCCGGGATCGCCAGCCGCAGTGTCGCTGGAGCCGTGTCACCGCAGAAGTCCCGGCGTGCGGCGTCCCATCTCCCGCCCCGGTCACGCTCCTGCGGGCTCCTGCCGACCCATCCGTACGCCCGCGTGGGGTCCCATGACGTCTGTGGTGTCAGACGTTGGTAGCCGGGGACGAGCGGGCTCGACCCGGAGCCCGCGTCGAGGGCCACGTGGCACCGGCGGCCGGCCGGCACCACGACCGCCGGCTGACCGGCGTTGCCGAGCAGCTCGACGTCGGGCGTCACCGTGAGCCCGAGCGGGACCTGGTCGGCTACCAGCGGCGGCTGCACCGGGGCCCTCATCTCCACCGTTGCGGCGGCCGCGAGCTCCGCCGAGACGGTGCCAGATGTCCATCCTCCGCCGGGGACGTCCACCCGCGCGGTGACGGCGTGGGTCGCGACGGTTCCGTTGGTCACGCTCAACGCGAGCCGGTTCGGCCAGCCACCGAGCAGGAGTGGGGCGCCGCCAGTGGCTTCGTACGCCAGCCAGCCTCGCCGCTCGTCCAGCGTCCGGGAGTAGCCGAAGAAGTACGCGACGATCGCGTCCCGCCACCGTCGCGCATGGAACACGTGGTCGTCGAAGGTCGCCAGGATGTCGGCATGGCGACGGGCGTCGACCTGTCCCACGAGCCCGCGCCAGGTCTCGCGCATCTGCAGGACCCGTTGGTAGCCGGCGAAATGGCTGTCGTAGATGTGCTGGATGACCGTCGTACCCGAGTGGAGTCGGTGGGTGTAGGGCACCCAGTGCAGGAAGAGCAGCAGGTTGTCCGGGACCGTCTCCAGTGACTCGTAGCGCTCGGACCAGTGCGCCGCGTACAACCCGGCGAATCCGGAACCCGTCGCCACGCTCCGGTCGAAGCCCGTGCCCTCGGTTGTCGTGTGGTGGGACTGGTTCAGCGTCGACCGGGGATCCGGGTCGAAGTGTGACCCGGTGGGGAACGTCAGATATCCCATGCCCAGCGGGGAGGTGTATGCCTCGTACGTACGCCAGGAGTCGAGCATGACCCGGCGCAGCTTCTCGACGAAGGGCGCAGCAGGGGTGAACGTCATCCGGATCCACTCGGTCACGATCTCCTCGGCGGACAGGTCGGGGTTCCACGCCAGCCGGGCGAAGCCATGGGTGTTCGCCGCGCCCAACTGGTACCCGGTCCAGTCGCGGTCGTCGCCGAAGTTGACCACCCCGATGAGACCGACGTTCGACTGCCCGTAGGCGGCTCCGCCGACGATGGCCTTGACGGTGGTGCCCTCCCCCTGGGCGAGCGTGTCGAAGTCGAGGACCTCCTTCCACTGCGGCACCAGGTAGCAGAGATGGACCTCGTGGCCGGTGTACTCCTGGGTGATCTGCAGCTCGATCGCCTGGTTGGTCCGCGGCATCGCCCCGAACAACGGGTGGACCGGTTCGCGGACCTGGAAGTCGATCGGGCCGTTCTTCGTCTGCACGACCGCGTTGTCGGCGAAGTCGCCGTCGAGCGGGGCGAAGGTCTCGTACTGGTACTCCGCCCAGTCGGAGAAGCCTTCGTGGACGAAGCTCCGCCACACGAGCAGACCGTCGTACGGGCGGAGCCGGTCGGCCAGCATGTTGGCGCCTTCGGCGTGGGTACGTCCGTAGTCCAGCGGACCGGGCTGACCCTCGGAGTTGGCCTTCACCAGGAAGCCGCCGAAGTCGGGGATCAGGTCGTAGATCTCGGCGATCTTGTCCTGCCACCACTGCTGGACCCGCGCGTCGAACGGGTCGGCGGTCGTGATCGGATCCGCGCCCCCGGCGGTCAGCACGATCGGGCTTGCGTAGTTGGCGGAGACGAACATCCGCACACCCCAGGCCCGTAGCACGCCTGCCAGCGCGGCGAGACCGGGCAGGCGTTCGGAGGCGAGGAACTGTGCGTTCGCGTTGACGCTGTTGACGACCGTCGCGTTGAGGCCGACGGACGCGAGGATCCGTGCGTAGTCGCTGTAGCGCGGGTCGAGCTCGGGCAGCGCGTCCCAACGGAAGATCGACAGGCCGGCGTAGCCGCGTTCGACGTTGCGGTCCAGGTCGTCCCAGTGGTTCAGCATCCGAAGCGGATTGGCCGGCCGCTCCCGCACATCGAGTGTGTCGAGCCGCTGGTACGTCTGCAGCAGCCGGAGCAGGTGGAACGCACCGTAGAGCACACCACGCTGGTGCGAGGCACCGATCACGATCCCGGAACGCCCGGTCGTCCGGACGACGTAGCCCTCGTCACCGAGCGCGTCCATCTCGTCCCGGCTGACGTGGGCGCGGACCGCCGGCGACTCGTCGTACGTACCGAGGACGACAGCGCCGCCGTCCGGATCGACCAGCGGAACGTCCCGGTCGAGCAGCCCGCCGAAGCCGCGCCGCAGCTCTGCGACGGCGGAGCCCAGCAGCTCCCCCGAACCCTCCGGCGCGATCCCCTCGATGGCGCGGCGGTACTCGTCCAGGCGCCCGCCATGGCCGACCAGGCGATAGCGCAGCCACAGCTCGTGGCCGTCCTCGTCGGGTGGGCGGCCAGGCGCAACTACGGCTGGCGCCACCGCTGGTGCTGCCACCGCCGTACCGGCGCTGCCGACGCAGAGGTAGCCGGCCGCCGCTGCCGTGGCACCAGACTTGAGAATCGTTCGACGGGAAAGGTCCGGCATGGTTCGAACTCCGTGACTGTCGTCGCCAATGTCGTGGTCGGGGTGGGGCGCGGACCTACTCGGCTCGATGGAGCTCGCGCCGTCGGCCGGGTCGACGACCAGCGGCTTCGCCGGCGGGCGATCGGCGAGTGCCGGTCGTCGCCATGCCTACTCCTCGTAGCCCGCGTTGCGGTAGTGGGGATCGGCGTCAGGGCCGTAGCCGAGCGCCGACCGTCGTGCCCGGAAGGTTTCCATCGCCGACGCGTACGCCGGGTCGGCCACGAAGTCCTTCGTCTCCGTCGGATCACGATCGAGGTCGAACAACACCTCGGGCATGCTCTCCCCGTAGTACTGGTACTTCAGGTCACCACGCTTGATCATCAGGTTCGTCTGTCCGAAATGGGAGACGGACTCGTCGCGCCATCCGGTCGTGTCGCCGTGCAGGAGTGGCACAAGGCTTCGGCTGTCGAGCCCTTGCGGCGGTTCAAGCCCGGCCAGCGCGCACAGGGTGGCGAACACGTCGCACAGGTTGACGTTCACGTCGACCCGGCCGGGCCCGAACGCCGCCGGCCAACGGACCACCAACGGAACCCTGGCGCTCGCCTCGTAGAACTTCTGCTTCTCCCACACCCCGTGCTGGCCGAGCATCTCCCCGTGGTCGGTCGTGTAGACGACGATCCAGTCGTCGAGGGACTGGCCCACGTGGTCGAGTGCTCGGAGCACCTGGCCGAACATCGCGTCGGCCTTCTCCACCATCGCGTAGTACGCCGCCGTCGCCCGCCGGATCTCGACGTCTGTCGCATCGACGCCGGGACACACCTGGCGGGTCGACAGGAACGGATGCGGTGACACCGCCTCGTCGAGGAACGGCTCGACCCGATTGAGGTAGTAGGTGAAGAGATCCTTCGGAGCCAGGTAGGGATAGTGCGGCTGGTTGAGGCTGACCTTCAACAGCAGCGGCCGATCCGGAGTCGAACGGTCGTAGTAGGGGTCGCAGAAGTACTCCTCGATGAAGTCCAGCGCACCGCTCAGGGCCAGGTCGTCCTTGGCCGTCCACGGACTGCGCCCGATCCCCGCCCGTCTGACCTCCTTGGCGTCCGACCACTTCAACCCCTTGAGGGTGTACGCACGGGAGGCGAACTCCGGTGCGGGATCCCTCACGAACTCCGGCGCGAGCACCGTGTCGGCCCCGATCCGATGCGTCCAGCCCTGCATCTGGTCGGTGCCCTGATGGTGCAGTTTGCCGGCGCACACGGCCGCGTATCCGTGCCGCGCGAACGTCCGCGCGAACGTCGGATGACCCGGCGGCAGGTCCTGGCCGAACCGCAGGCAGCCCGTCGTGCGTGGCAACTGCCCCGCCATCAGGCTCTGCCGGCCTGGTACGCAGATGGGCGCCGGGGTGTAGGCGTTGTCGAACACCACGCCTCCCGCGGCGAGCCGGTCGAGATTCGGCGTGCGGACGACCAGGTTGCCGGCGTACCCGGCCACGTCGTACCGGTGCTCGTCGGTCATCAGGAACAACACGTTCGGGCTTCTCGCCATCAGCGGGTCACCTCCCGACCGGGAAGCGGCGCCTCGCGGACGAGGTTGGTGAGGACGAGCGCGGCCGCGCCGAGTGGACCGGCATGAACGCCCAGTTGGCCGACGCGGAGCCGCGGAAGCGCGAAGGGATACCAGCTCTCCAACGCGTCGCGTAGCGGGTCGACGATGAGCGGTCCCGCCCGCATTGTCTGCCCGCAGAGCAGCACCAGGTCAGAGTCGGTGACACAGAGCGTGGTCGCGACGACCGCTCCGAGGATGCGTCCCACGTCGGCGAGGACCTCGGCCATGAGGGCGTCTCCGTCGACCGCCGCGTCGATCACGTGGTCGATGTCGAGTTCTGTGATCGGGACACCCCGATGCGTTTCCCGGCCGGTCGCGCGGAGGCGGTCGGCTGCCGTACCCGCGATGCCGTCCGCACCGACCCGCCCCCCGACCGTGGGCGCGGACCGTGCATCGCCACGGCCCGGAACCTCGAGCAGCAACCGCCCGAGTGCCCCGGCACCTCCGTCGCCGCCGGTGAACAGCTCACCGCCCGCAAGGATGGCAGCGCCGAGGCCGGACCCGAGCATCAGGCACAGCAGGTCGGGAGTTCCCCGCCCGGCGCCGAAGAGATACTCCCCGACCCCTACGGCGTGGGCACGGTTCTCCGTCACGATCGGCAGCCCGTACCGCTCCCCGAGGACCGCGAGGAGGTCGACGTCCTTCCAGTGCGGATGGCCGAGTGGTGTGAAGCGCCCCTTCTGCGAGCGGCGCATCATCGTGGGCACGGCGATCCCGATACCGGCCAGGCGTTCAGGGGCGTCGGCTGTGAGCACGTGGTCGATGACGCTTGCCAGAGCGTCGACGAATGCCCGGTCGCCGTCGGCGAGGTCGATGGCACGTGCCGCCTCGGTCGAGATATCCCCCGACAGGTCTGAGACGACCGCCGTGATTCGGTCCGGGTCGACGCTCACGCCGACCGCCCGAAGAGCGTGCGTACGCAGTCCGTACAGCATCGGTCGCCGCCCGCCGGACGAAGGACCTTCGCCCACGGCCGCGACCACCCCGTCGGCCTCGAACTCACCGAGGATCTCCGTGATGGTCGGCACGCTCAGCCCCAGCCGGCGGCCGATCTCCGCCTTCGACAGCGGCGCATCGGTACGCAGGGTCCCGAGTACCAGGGCGCGGTTCCGCTTGCGGGCATGGAGGTCGACCACTTCTTAAACCATCCTTCAGAAGGTCGCATCAGCCTCGTGTGCACTCACCGGGCCGTCAACATCACGCGCCGCTTCCGGCCGTCCGAAGCAGGTGGGATCAGCCGCGACGCGGTCGGCGGGAGACGCAGGACAAGGAGATCGGGCGCAGGAGGTGTGCGCAGGAGGTGTGCGCACGTGGTGTGCGCAGGACGTCTCGTTCAGGACGTCCCGGTCAGGACCAGGCCGATCAGTACGGCGTTCAGGAGCACGATGGCGGCAGTCGCGCCGCTCGCGAGGACTGTTGTCAACCTGCCATTGACATCAGGGCCCATCACCTGCCGCCTCGCCGTCAACACGACGAGCGGGACCAGGGCGAATGGCACGCCGAACGACAAGACCACCTGGGACAGGACCAGCGCCCACGTCGGCTCGACACCCGCCGCCAGCAGGCCGAGCGCCGGCACCAGTGTCACGAGGCGGCGCACCAGGAGCGGAATCCGGACCCGCAGCAGCCCCTGCATGATCACGGCACCGGCGTAGCACCCGACCGACGTCGACGCCAGGCCGGACGCGAGCAGCCCGACCGCGAAGAACATCGCCACGGTGGGGCCCAGTACCTGGCCGAGCCCGGCGTGTGCTCCTTCGAGGGTGTCGACCCCGGCCATGCCGCCGAGTGCACTGGCCGCGCCGAGGAGCATGGCGAGGTTGACACTCCCAGCCAGCAGCATCGCCAGCCCCACGTCGACCCGGGTGGCGACGAGGATGGGTCGTTTCCGGTCGCCGGTCGGCCGGCCGTGCCGGTCGCGCGCCAGAGCCGAGTGGAGGTAGATCGCGTGCGGCATCACCGTCGCGCCGAGCATCGCCGCCGCGAGCAGGACACTGTCCGTACCGTCGAACCGCGGGAGGAGGCCCGACACCGCACCGCTCGCCGACGGGGGCGCTACGACCAGGCTGGCGAAGAACCCGACCGCGATCACCAGCAACAGCCCGACGACGACCCGTTCGAACGGCGCCTGACCACGGCGGTCCTGGACGGCGAGCAGCAACATCGACACGCACCCGGTGATCAGCCCACCCATCACGAGCGGCAGGTCGAACAGCAGTCGGAGCGCCACCGCACCACCGATGACCTCCGCAAGGTCCGTCGCGATCGCCACCGCCTCAGCCTGCAGCCAGTAGCCCAGGCGTACCGGTCGAGGCATCTGGTCACGCACGGCTTCCGGCAGTGACTTTCCGGTGACGAGCCCGAGCTTGGCCGAAAGGTACTGCACGAGACCGGCCATCAGGTTGGCCGCGACGATCACCCACACCAACAGGTAGCCGTGCTCGGCTCCCGCAGTCACGTTCGTGGCGACGTTGCCCGGATCGACGTAGGCGATGGCGGCCACGAACGCCGGACCGAGGAGCACCAGATCGGCCCGCGCACGGAGGGCGGCGAACCCTTGGGCGGCACGCATCAGCATCACGGGCGCTTCCCTTCGACGGTGATCTCCGCGACCGCGCCCACTTCCACAGCGGGCACTTGGACAGCGCGGACACGTGACCAGCGGACACCTGACCAGGGGGAGCGTATTTCAGGTAGTCTCCGCTGGGAGCTGGGGTGGGAGGGGTGAATCATGCCCGGACGCCATGCCGCCGCAGGCCAGCCGCGCCGAAGCCGTGGCCTCCTCGTCCTCGTGGTGGTGCTCGCCCTCCTGGTCCCCATCGCGGCGTTCGTCGTCGTGCGGGAGCTCCGGATCGCCACGATCGGCCAACCTGAGCCCTGCAGTGGCACTCTCCGAGTTCACCTCGCCGCGCCGCCGGAGATCGCGGGTCCGCTGAAGCGGATCGCCACGCGGATCGAGAACGACCGGGTTCCGGTGGACGGCGCCTGCGTGACCTACTCCGTGACCCCCGCGGCCTCGCGCGACGTCTACGCCCGGCTCTCCGGGGACAGCGCGACGAAGACGCCTGACCTGTGGATCCCCGACACCTGGGAATGGGTGGCGCGCACCGGCATTCCCAAGGACCGGCTGCTCTCCCTCAGCCCGTCCGTCGCCACGTCACCGCTGGTCCTCGCCACCAGCCAGACCCAGGCCGACGACCTGCAGGACGACACGGGGAGCTGGGCCACCCTGGCGACCGCCGGCCGGATGGCCCTCGGCGACGCGGAGGAGTCAGGGGTCGCGCTCAGCGCCCTGCTCGCCCTCCGGCGATCGTTTGCCGACGAGCCAGCGACGGCCCGGACCAACCTCGGCACCAGCATCCTCGCGCTGACCAAGGAACGCGTCGACGATCTCGACGTCGAGCTCGACCGTGCCACCGGTGACGGTCTGATCCGTGGGGTCCCCGCCACCGAGCAGCGGGTCCTCAACGTGCGGCGCCAGAACCCGAAGGCCGACATCGTTCCGGTCGTACCCGCTGGTGGGACCGTCCTCCTCGACTATCCCCTGGTGGCCGTCCTGTACGAGAAACCGAACGGTGCGCGGTTGATCGAGGCCGGCGCCACCCTGATGCGGTACGCCGACGCCAGGAGCGGCCGGGCGGAGTTCCGCAAGGCCGGCTTCCGCGACTACCGCGACCAGGCACCTCCCCCAGACGCCGACGCCGCGGGCGAGGTCACCATCCTGTCGCCCAGCACCCTGGACGACGCCGACGAGGTGCTCAGAAGCTGGGCCGCCATGAGCCTCGAGTCGCGCCTCCTCACCGTGGTCGACGTGTCCGAGTCGATGGTGGTCGAGGCTGGCGAGCGCACCCGGATCGAGCTGGCCCGCGATGCCGCCAAGACGGCGTTCACCTACCTGCCGAACACCGCGGCGGTCGGCCTGTGGCAGTTCTCCGAAAACCGCGACGGTGCCTGGCCCTACGTCCAGCTGTCGGCCACCGAACCGCTCACCCCGCAGCACCGCGCCGATCTCAACGCCGACCTCGACGCGTTGCCCGGACAGACCGGTGGGAGCGCCGCGCTCCACGACACGGTCCTCGCCGCCTATCGGGCCGTCCTGGCCGGCTACGACCCGACCCGCGTCAACTCGCTCGTACTCCTCACCGACGCCTGCCCAACCGCGTCGTCACGGCACGAGTCGTGCGGGAACGAAAGCACGCCAGGCATGACGATCACGCAACTTCTCAGCAGCCTGAAGGCCGAAGCCGATCCAGAGCGACCCGTCGTGGTCACCCTCGTCGGCATCGGCCCGCGGGCCGACCTCGCCGCACTGGAGCGCATCGCCGACGCGACCAACGGCTGGGCCAACCGCGCCGAGGACACCGGCGGCGTGGAGAGGATCATCATCGACACACTGCTCCGGCGGGAGTGCGGTGCCGCTTGCCGCTAGCCCGGATGTCGGCAGCGCCGGACCTTCCCGGCGTCGTCCACCCAGCAGACCTGCAGGACATCACCAGCACCCGGCCTGGCGATCACCGTCAGTTCGCCCGCTCGAGGTAGTCGTTGTCCAGAAGCCACTTCACGGGCACTTCCTCAGCCGTTTGTGGGGCCGCGGGGATGTACCTGCTCAGGAGGTGGTACTGCGTATCTCCACCTTGCTGCTGGAATGCGCGTTCGGCCGGGCCGCTGTCCACCGTGAACTCCTTGATCACGCGGTAGATGTAGTAGTTGCACGGCCGCGCCGGGTCGAACGTGTTCAGGTTGTCCAGAGGTATGGCACGACCTTCGAACGACGCTCCGACCGGCGAGACGAACGCACCAGTCGCCTCAGGTCCGAACCGGTCGATGAGCGTTCCGACAGTCAATATCGTCGGTGCGGCAAGGGGTCTGCCATTGGGCCAGCCACCCTCGTGGGCGAAGCCCGCGTCGGGCGGATAACGCCATCTGTCGTTCGGCAGCCGGTAGCGGTACAGGAAGAGATCCGGTTCGAGCCCGCCGAGCGGCACATAGTCCTCGACGATCTCTCCCAGGACACCGGTCTTCGGAAGCAGCACCGGGCCGAGGCGACGGTCATTGTCGATGAAGGGCGGGCCGCAGACCTTTGTCGACGTGCCGTCCTTGGCGCCCTCGGTTTGGCCGCCTGACGGCGCGGGTGGAACGAATCGCGGCGACGACGGTGTCGTCAGCGGCGTCGAGGGAGTGCCGTCGGCGGTGAGCGCGGAGTTCTGTGGTGCAGGTGCTTCCTGTATCCCAGCCTGGGCACTTGCCCCGCTGAGCAGGACGGCGAAGATTCCGGTGGCGGCCGTCAGAAGTGCCCGTTGCCTCAAGCGTCGCATGTGACCCCTAGAAGTTCGTCTCATGCGATCTCAACCGCCGGGTGACGGGCGACCCGTGTACGGCAGAGTTTCTCGCCCCGGCGAGCATGCCGCCCGGCCAAGACGGCGGAGGAACGCCGGCACGACAGCCGTCGTGGCCCGCGCCTTGTGCCGTAGGCGACACCACGCGGGTTGGCGCCGACACTGGCCGATGTCACCACTGCCGGAGCTCGTCCGTACCGTGCTGGCGCGGACGTCACCAACCGGCTCGACGGGCGCGTGCACCGAAGAGCAGGATCGCGGCGGAGGCCGCCACATTCAGCGAGTCCGCCGATCCGAGCATCGGGATCGACACCTCGGTGACGGGGCGTCCCCACCACATGCGGGACGGGCCTCGGCCTTCCGAGCCGACGACCACGGCGGTGCGCGCTTCGCGGTAGTCGCAGTCGCGGTACGTCCGACCTGCTCGGGGGTTGGCGAGGATGACCTCGAAGCCGTGCCGGTCGAGCCATTCCGCCACCTCCCATCCGTCGGCGAACTCCAGGACCGGCATCGAAAGAACCGTCCCGCGACTCGCTCCGAACACCCGCCGGTGCGTGAGCCGGACGCGGCGGTTCACCAGGGCAAGACACTCGGCCCGGCACGCGTCGGCCGTACGGATCAAGGTGCCCAGGTTCCCCGCGTACTCGATGCCGTCAGCCACCAGGACGAGTGCGGACTCGCCGAACTCCCAGGTCCCGGCGTCCCAGTGCGGGAGCTGCGCGAGTGACACCAGGCCGTCCGGCTTCTCGCGGTCGCTCAGGCGGGCGAGGACCTTCTCCGAGATCTCGTACGCAGTGCTGGCCGTCGCGCACATCCGGTCGGCGCAGACGCGGGCCTGGGTGGTCCGCGCGGCGCCGGGGCACCACAGGAACGTGTCGGCCTTCGTACCGGAGGCGAGCAACATCTCGTGCGCCCAGGCTCCCTCCACGACGATGGAGCGAGGCGGGGCGGCGGTGGAGTTCTTCGCTGTCGCCAGGGTGAGGCGCACCTGGGGATGGTGAAGACCCATCACGCCCATGGAGATGTGGGGGACCTAGCGCGTCTGCCTGACTGTCGGCCTGCCGCTAGGACCGCGGTCCTTCGTTCGGCACCTGATTTTTCCCCGCTGGGAAGGGAGGATGGGGTCATGCAGGAGGAGGGCAGGGACGCGTCCAGGCGACGGCCCGGCAGCACGGTGCGGGTTCGCGTGCGCGACCTCGACGGCGGCTCGACCCGTGACCGCGACGACCGGCTCGCCACCGAGGAACCCCTGGAGATCCGGGTCGCCTGGCCGGGTGCCCCTCCCCGGCCGATCGTCGTGACCATGCGGACGCCCGGCGCCGACTTCGAGCTCGCGGCCGGGTTCCTCCGCTCGGAAGGACTCGTTACCAGGGCCGACGATGTGGTCCGGCTCGCGTACTGCACCGATGCCAGCCTCACCGCCGAGCAGCTGTACAACGTCGTGACGGTGGACCTCGCACGTGCGCCGGCCGAACCGCCGTCGGCGAGGTACGGCGCCGCCACGGCCGCATGCGGGGTGTGCGGCAAGGAAAGCCTTGCCGAGCTGGAGATCCGCGGCTGTCAACCTGTCCTTGCGGGACCCGTGGTCGAGGCGTCGACGCTGTGTGCCCTGCCGGATCGGCTCCGTGCCGCCCAGGACGTCTTCAGCCGGACCGGCGGACTCCATGCGGCGGGCCTCTTCTCGCCCGATGGCGAGCTTCTCTGTGCCCGTGAGGACATCGGCCGCCACAACGCGGTCGACAAGGTGGTCGGCTGGGCGTTTCTGCAGGATCTCCTCCCGCTGTCTGGCCAGCTGCTCGTCGTCAGCGGACGAGCGGGATACGAGATCTGTCAGAAGGCCCTCGCGGCCGGGCTACCGTTCGTCGCCGCCGTGGGCGCACCGTCCAGTCTTGCCGTCGACCTGGCCAAACGCTTCGAGATGACCGTGGTGGGATTCCTGCGCGGCGAGCGCTTCGTGGTCTACAGCCATCCCGAACGCACGACCGGCCTGCCCGCCGATGCCGATGACCGCCGTGAGGCCGGTGGCGAAGGCGCGGCCCGGCCGGTCTAGCCGTCCGCCGAGATCGCCCCGTCAGAGGTCGTGAAGGTGAGTTGGGTGCAGGGATGGTCCACCTCGGGTGGTCCGAGATCGCGGCTACCCATCGGACCGTCCGCCACCTCGGCCACCACCGCAGGCCAGAACTGACCGGCCGCGGCGTTCGCGTGGTCGAACTCCAGGCACCATCGGCCGGGGAACCGCCGGAGCAGTGCGCGGGCGGCCGCCCGGCCGACACCGTGCCGGCGATGCGCCCTCAGGACGAAGAACTCCGCCACCTGGTTGGTCCCGTCGTCCAGTCGCCGCATCAGGGCGAAGCCCGCGATCCGGTCGCCCGCCACGATGAACGACGCATGCCGCCCGGCCTCGACGAAGTAGTGGTCGAGATAGCGGTACGGGTACGTCCCGTGCGGAGTCAGCTCCAGCGTCCGGATCTCGGAGAAGTCGTAGAGGTACAGCTGCAACAACCTGTCGAGGACCGGCTTGTGGCCCTCCCTGACCGCGACCAGCCGAACTTCGGGCGGTGCCGGTGTGCCGGAGGTTCGGCCACCCGGTACCTCGACCGCGTCCTCACTCATGGGGCGGAAGCCTGCCACGCGACTCCCGCTCAGGTGTCGTCCACCCGGACGATGCGGGCGCCGGCGACCGTTCCGGCGTAGCGATCGGGTACGCAGGTGAGAAGGATGACCTGGTTGCTCTCCCCCGCCCTGGCCAGCAGCGACCCCATCGCCTCGAGCCGGGTCGGGTCCGACCAGCCGAGCGCGTCGTCGAGCACGACGGGGACGCCGCTCCCGTCCGTGGCGGTGAGCCCGGCGATCGCCAGGCGTACGACGGTCGCGAGCTGCTCCCGTGCTCCGGTCGACAACGACGACACGGGCACGGTCACCCCGTCACGGGTCCGGGACCGCACCTCGAGGTCATCGCCCAGCGCTATCCCGAACGACGGGCCGTAGACGACCCGGCCCAGAGTCTCGATCCGCTCGCCTAGCGGGGCGGAGTAACGCCGGCGGGCTTCGGTACGGTGCCGCACGAGCGTCTCGCGGAGTCGACGGGCCGCCAACGCACGGCGTTCGACGGCCTCGGCCCGGGTCTCGGCGTGGGCGAGTTCGGCGTGCGCGCGCTCGACCGCGGACGCCAGCCCTTGCACGCCTGCCATCTCGAGCCGACCCTCGACCCGCCGCAGTTGGCCGGCGAGATCGTCGACCTGGCTGGCGAGCTGCCCCCGTAGCGCGGCCGCCTCGACCAGGCGCTCCTCCAGCCGGTCGACGCCGCTCGCGGCCAGCGCGTCCTCAGCCTGGGCGAGCTGGCCGGCGAGGACGGCGAACTCCGACTCGACCTCCGCTACCGCCGCACTCAGGTCGTCGTCGGAAGCCGTCTCACGGGCCGCCGCCACCGCCGCGTGGAGATCGTCGCGACGTTCCAGCTCCTGTTCGGCGCGGACCCGGGCGGCGGTCGCCTCGCCACTCGCCGTTTCGTACTGCTTGCGCGCCTGCGCCTCGCGCTCCTCCACCTCGGCGAGGTCCCGGGCGCCTGCCGCCTCAGCCTCCTGTGCCCTGACCAGAGCGGCACGCATCTCGTCGGAGGACTCCGCCACGGACCCGTCCGCGTCGGGCGCGGCCCCACCGTCGTCCTGGCCCGCCACCGCGGCGTCCAACCGCGCGCGGAGCAGGTCGCGGTCCGCGATCAGGTCGTCGGCCGACGCGCCGTCGAGCCGGCGGGCCAACGCGTCGCGGGCCGCGGCCAGGGCCTGAGCAGACTCCGCGCGGGCGCGTGCCGCCCGGCGGACGTCGGTGATGTCGGACACCCCGAGATCGGCGAGCAGGTCCCGCTCGTGATGTTCGGCGTCGGCGCACGCGGCGGCCAGCTCGGCGGCACCAGCCCCAGGCCGTACCGTCACCTCCACGATGCCGCGCACAGCGACCGTCGTGTCTCGCTCGACGACGACGTCGACCGTCGGATCGGTGAACGGGTCGCCCCCGACCTCGACCTCGCCGGCGCCCAGCCGCTCCACGACGAGCTTCGGCGAGCCCGCGTGCAGGGCCGCCCGGGCGGTGAGAACGTCGCGATGCGCGGCCTCGGCCGCTTCGAGGACGCCGTCGTCGATCGTGGCCTGGGCCAGTTGGGAGGCCAGCCGACGCTCGTCGGCGCGGGCCGCCTCGACCTCGGCCAACCGCCCTTCCAGAGCAGCGAGGTCGGCCCGGTCGCGTAGCCGGGCCAGGTCCGCTTCGAACCGGCGTACGGTCGCGCGGCGGTTCGCCAGGTCCTCCCGGGCCGTGCGCAACGCCGCGGTCCGCTGGTCGAGCTCGTTTTCGGCCGTACGCAGGACACCGCCGGCCTGGCGGGCGACCTCCACGGCTGCCGCCGCAGTCTCCTCGCGCTTCGCCGCGTCGTGACGGAGCTGGTGACGGCGCGACAACTCGCCACGCGCCGCGATACGACGCTCCCTCGCGAGATCGGCGTCGCGGCGCAGCCGTTCGACCCGTCCGATCAGCTCCGAGGCGAAAAGCCGGCGGGACTCGAGCTCGCCGACCCGTGCCGCCTGCTCGGTCAGCCGAGACGCGAGGACCTCCCGGTCGCGGCCGAGACGCTCGGCCCGTTCCACGTCCTGCTCGACTTCGCCGAGCCTTGCTTCCGCGTCCGCCACCGCCACCCGAGCCCTGTCGCGGTCGTCGAGCACCTGGGCGTATTCGCCGGTCGGGCGGCCGGTCGGGGTGAAGTAGCGCAGGAACTCGGCCTCGACGGCACCGACCAGAGGGACCGCGGCGCCGTGGTCGACCTCGCCCCCGGCCACGTCGTCCAACGCGGTGAGCACGGCCGTGACCCAACCGGCGACCGGGACGGCGAGGCTGTCCTCCTGCCCGACGGACAGTGCTGCCCAGAGCGTCCGGTCGACGTGCTCGCCGAACAACCGGGCCGCCTCGTCGTGTGCCTCCCGACCGGTCAACGCCCGGTCGTCCGGCTCGACCCTGAGCTCGGTCGCACGTTGCCGGAACCACTGTTTGCGATAGTGCAGCCGGACATCGCCGAAGCTGACCTCGGCGGCGACCTCGGTTCCGATGTCCCGCCCCACCGGCTGCACGGCGCGTACCTTCGCCGCCTTCGAATCGTCCGGCAGCTCGAACAGCAACGCGAGCGCTTCCAGCAGGCTCGACTTGCCGGTCTCGTTGTCGCCCACGATGACCGTGACCCCGGAGCTGTCGAAGGCGAGCTCGCGTTCGGTGACGCCGCGGAAGTGTCGCAACGAGATCCGGTGCAGTCTCACCCGGCACCTCCTGTCGTGCGTCCTGCCCGTGCGGGCCGATGCGTCCGCCCAGAGCCGTGGCTCATGCGACACCACCCGCGAGCCGGTGGAGCAACGCGAGCGCGTCGGCCGCCTGGGTGTCCCCGCCACCGGTCGCGATCCGAAGCTCCTCCAGGGCCGCCCGCGCGGGGCCCGTCACCGGTAGCTCGTCCAGGTCGCCGTCGTCGGGGAGAACCGTCACCGCCCAGTGCCGGTTCCAGCGCTGGATGGCAGCGTAGACCTCCTCCTGCGCCTCGAGCAGCATCTCCAACCTGGTGAGACCGCCGACCGTCAGGCTGCCCTGGACACCAAGGCGTACGACGGTGCGGGACTTGTCCGGCTGTGCCCCCAGCCACACGGCGAGCTCGTCGAGACCCTCGTCGACGTCGACGTCCACCACGTTTGACCGAAGCCGCCAGGTGCCGACTGACACGGGCGTGACGGTGCACGCGTCGCGAGGACCGACCTCGACCACGAGGACCTCGCCTGGCCGTTCCTCTTCCGGCCGGGTCGGCTCCGGGGTGCCGGAGTACCAGATCCGCCCCGTCTCCCCGACCGACGTGAGCGAGTGCCGGTCCCCGAGCGCGACGTAGTGCAGCCGACCCTCCTCGATCGCCTGCTGCAGCGGTTCCAGGCGGATCAGGGCCGGGTCACCCGAGCTGGCCGCGAGCGACTCGACCTGGCCGTGACCAACGAGAATCCGCACGACGCCGGCGTCCGGAACCTCCGCCCACCCCTCCACCGCGCCCAGCGGATCGCTCACCGACCGGCGCGTCCGCCAGGGAACACCGACCACCTCGACACCGGCGACCGGCCGGCGGGGTGTGGAGTCGGTGAGGATCTCGACCTGGCTGGGAAGGTGCGCCGCCAGCATCGGGCTGGACCAGACCGTGCCGGGCTCGAGCGAGTCATGGTTGCCCGGCACCATCAGCACCGGACACGCGATGGCGCGAAGGGCGTCACAGGCGCGCGAGACGACCTGCCGGTCGACCTGGTTGGCGTCGAAGACGTCGCCGGCCACCACCACGAAGGCGGCCTTGTGCTCGCGCGCGACGGCACCGATCCGCTCGATGGCGTCGATGCGGGCCTGGCTGTAGCGCGCGCCGGCCTCGGGACCGAGAAACCGCCGCATCATGCCGAGCTGCCAGTCGCTGGTGTGCACGAAGGTGACAGGCGTGCCCTGCGGGCCGGGACGAGTCATCGCAGAGGTGATCGCCATGATGTACGGCACGCTAGCGGGGACCGCCGACGATGCGCGCGCCGCCACGCCCGCAACCGCCGGCACGAGCGGCTCCGAAACTCCCGAGCGCCAGCCCGTGGGGGCCAGCGCGGGTACCAAGCGGCTGGCCGACCTGGAAGGCTTCTCCGCATGCCGGACCAGCAGCCCACTCCGCCGGACGTGGCACCCGCCTCCGGACGTGCGTACGCCGTCGTCGACATCGACGGTGTCCTGGCCGATGTCCGACATCGGCTACGGCATGTGGAACGACGGCCGAAGGACTGGGACGCGTTCTTCGCTGCCGCGGCCGGCGACCCGCCGTTCGCCGAGGGTCTCGCCGTCGCCCGGAGGCTCGCTTCCGAGCACGAAGTGGTCTACCTGTCCGGCCGTCCCGAACGGCTCCGGCATACGACCGAACGGTGGCTGGCCAGGCACGACGCACCGTCGGGGCCCCTCCACCTGCGCCGTGACGGGGACCGCCGCCCGGCCCGACAGGTCAAGCTCGGAGTGGTCCGGCGGCTCGCCGCGGCCGCTCCCGTGGCTGTCGTCGTCGACGACGACCCGGAGGTGTGCGCCGCGGTGAAGGCCGCAGGATTCGCCGTCTTCCAGGCGAGCTGGGCATTTGTCGACGGAACGTATGGCAACAGTGCGAAACGGACTTTGCGTGAGGGCCAGGAGGGCGACGGACGAACCTGACGCAGAGCCCGGATCGCCCTATTTTCCGCAGGTTTCGGCGGTAATGACCGCGCCAATAGTCCACGATCGGTGATTGTTAACGAATTGGCCACACCGTTAGAGTCTGTCCGGTCGCGCCGCGCCAGGCGCGATTACGACCCGCTTCGCCGAGCTCCGCCCAGCGGTGTCGTAAGGCCGATTTCCATCGAGAGGGCGGAGTCGGAGGAACCAACGACGGACCCGCGCAGGCTACGAGGGTCCTTGGGGTGAAGCCGCTTTCGTGCGGCCGGGCATTCCTCTCGCCCGAACCCGACAGCTCACTCCGCAGGCGACGAGAGGGAGCACTCCAGCATGCCCAAGAACGCACGGCATCGCGGCGCGAGCCGACCCAGCAGGACCGCAAAGAAGGTGACGAAGACCGCCGCGCTCACCGGTGTGGCGGCCGCCGTGCCCGTCGTCGGATTCACCGGTCTGGCTCAGGCCGCGACGACCGACACCTGGGATCGTCTCGCTCAGTGCGAGAGCAGCGGTGACTGGCAGATCAACACCGGCAACGGCTACTACGGCGGCCTGCAGTTCGCCCAGACGACCTGGGAGGAGTTCGGCGGTACGACCTACGCCGAACGTGCGGACCTCGCCACCAAGGCGGAGCAGATCGAGATCGCGGAGAAGGTGCTGGACGTTCAGGGGTGGAACGCCTGGCCCGCCTGCTCGGCCGAACTCGGTCTCGACGAGAGCGACAAGGCCGGCGACTCGACAACCTCGACGGGCACCAGCGAGGACACCACCAGCCAGGACACCACCAGCGACGACTCCGCTGACCAGGATGCCGCTCGCGACGAGGCGGCTGACCGGACAACCCGCAGTGGGGAGCGCACCGCGGTCTCGGAGGGCACGACCGCGACCAAGCCTTCCGAGCGGGAGACCTACACGATCCGTACCGGCGACACGCTCTGGGACATCGCGATCTCCCACGACGTCGACGGTGGATGGCCATCGCTGTGGTCGCTCAACCGGGACTCCCTCTCGAGCGGCGACCCCGACCTCATCTTCCCCGAGGAGAAGGTTCGGCTGCGTTGATCCGGCCGCTTTGCCGCTAGCGGCCCCACAGACCGAGCGCCCCGCCTGTCCCCCCGCAGGTGGGGCGCTCGCTTTTCCTGGCCAAGGTTCCCGGCCCCGGGACGGGGCACAGGTCGGTCGAGGTCCACCCCGGCTGGCCAGCAGCCAGCTCCCCCTCGACAACTGACCCTTCGCCGACGGCAGACGCACGCCCTTGACAACCGGTTCCTGAACCGGTTTAGATCTGAACCGGTTTTGTGAACGACAGATGTCCGGATCCTCACCTCGGGATGTGTGATGGCCAAGCGGCGCCCCACGATCGCGGACGTGGCGCGCCGTGCCGGCGTCTCCAAGGGGGCCGTGTCGTTCGCTCTCAACGACCGGCCCGGCGTCGCCGAAGCCACCCGCGTACGCATTCTCGAAGCCGCTGACGCGCTGGGTTGGCGGCCGAGCCAGCGGGCGCGGTCGCTCTCGGTCTCCCGGGCGTTCGCTCTGGGGTTGGTCATCGCACGGGAGCCGGCACTTCTCGGGTCCGACCCGTTCTTCCCCGCCTTCATCGCCGGCGTCGAGACGGTGCTCGCCGGTCAAGGCCAGGCGCTCGTCCTGCAGGTGGTCGGTGCCGGCCCACCGGAGGAGGAGGGCTACCGGCGCCTCGCGCAGGACGCCCGGGTGGACGGCGTGTTCCTCATCGACCTCCGTCGGGGTGATCCGCGGATCGCGCTGGTCGAGGACCTCGGTCTGCCCGCCGTGACGCTCAACCGCCCGGACACCCCGTCCTCGTTTCCAGCGGTGTGTCTCGACGACCGGCCGGGCATCACCGCGGTGGTCGACCACCTCGCAGGGCTCGGTCACACCCGGATCGCGCACGTCGCCGGTCCGGATGACTTCCTGCATGGGCACGGACGCCGGCAGGCGTTCGTCGACGCGCTCGAGGCCCACGGTCTGCCGGAGGCTCCGATCGAGGTCGGCGACTTCACCGCCGCCGGCGGGACCGCCGCCACCCGCCGCCTGCTGGAACTCCCAGACCCACCTACGGCGATCGTGTACGCCAACGACCTGATGGCCATCGCCGGCATCAGCGCGGCCCAGGGCCTCGGCCGCACCGTGCCGGACGACCTGTCGGTCACGGGCTACGACGACACCGAGTTGTCCGCCCACATCCACCCGTCCCTCACGACCGTACGTACGGACGTCTTCGGCTGGGGCCAGGTCGCGGCCCGCACCCTGCTCGCCCTCGTCGACGGCGAGCCCGCGGGCGACGTCGCGCTCGACCCGGCCGAACTCGTCGTACGGAACTCGACCGCACAGTGCCGATCAGCAGGCAGACCATCAACGGGCAGACCATCAACGGGGAATCCACCAGCGGAGCACAGCTCTACCTCGGAGGACTCATGAAGCGCAGCACCCTCGCCACGACATCCGCCGCAGCGCTCGCCGCGACCCTGCTGGCGGCCACCGCCTGCGGTGGCGGCGACACGACGAACTCGGACGCGGCCACCGCCCGCGGACCGATAAAGGTCTGGTACTCCAACAACGAACAGGAAGTCGCCTGGGGCAAGCAGATGGTTGCGGCCTGGAACTCCGCCCATCCGAAGGAGAAGGTCACCGCGCAGCAGATCCCGGAGGGCAAGAGCTCGGAAGAAGTGATCGGTGCCGCGATCACCGCGGGCAACGCACCTTGCCTGATCTTCAACACCGCGCCCGCCGCCGTGCCGCAGTTCCAGAAGCAGGGCGGCCTCGTGCCGCTCGACGACTTCGACGGGGCGACGGACTACATCGAGGAGCGCACCGGCGACCGTGCCGAGCAGTACCGCTCCCCCGACGGCAAGTACTACCAGCTGCCCTGGAAGTCCAACCCCGTGATGATCTTCTACAACAAGGAGATCTTCGCCAAGGCCGGGATCGACGCCGACAACCCGCCGCTCCAGACCTACGAGGAGTTCCTCCAGACCGCCAGAACCATTGTGAAGAGCGGCGCGGCCGACTACGCCATCTGGCCCTCACCGACGGCGGAGTTCTTCCAACCCTGGTTCGACTTCTACCCGCTGTTCGCGGCCGAGACCGGAGGCGAGCAGTTGGTCGACGACGGCAAGGCGACGTTCGCCTCCGACGAGGGCAAACAGGTCGCGGCCTTCTGGAAGAGCCTCTACGACGAGAAGCTCGCCTCGCAGGAGACCTACAACGGCGACTCGTTCGGCGAGGGCAAGGCGGCGATGGCGATCGTCGGGCCGTGGGCGATCGCGTCGTACAAGGACTCGATCGACTGGGGCGTCGCCCCGGTGCCGACCTCCGGGGGCACCTCGCCCGAGGACACCTACACGTTCGCCGATGCGAAGAACGTCGCGATGTACTCCGCCTGCGAGAACCGCGGCACCGCCTGGGACCTGCTGAAGTTCGCCACAGCTGAGGAACAGGACGGCAAGCTGCTCGAGATGACCGGCCAGATGCCGATGCGGGCCGATCTCTCGGAGGTATACCCGGACTACTTCGCCGCGCACGAGGAGTACGCCACCTTCGCCGCACAGGCCGACCGCACGGTCGAGGTGCCCAACGTCGCGAACTCCATCGAGATCTGGCAGGCGTTCCGCGACGCGTACTCGCGTTCGGTGATCTTCGGCAAGCAGCCGGTGGACGCCGAACTCGACCAGGTGGCGACGAAGATCGACGGCCTCGCCGGCCAGTCCTGACCCAGGACCGGGACAGGGTCGGACAGGATCGGGCCGTCATGATGATCGGTAAGCCCAGTGGGCGAGCGTCGTTGGGGGCGGTGTTCGTCGCGCCCTACGTCGTATTCCTCGCGGCGGTCTTCGCCTACCCGCTGGGCTTCGCGGTCTACATGTCGTTCCACGACTACTTCTTCGCCGCACCCGGTGCGATCGTGGAGCGGCCGTTCGTCGGGCTGGCCAACTACGCCACGGTGCTGGGCGACCCGGCGGTGTGGCGGTCGTTCCGGAACGTCGGGGTCTTCCTGGTGATCAACGTCCCGCTCACGGCGGCGCTCTCGCTGGTGCTGGCGACCGCGCTCAACGCCAGCATGCGGCTGCGGGCGTTCTTCCGGGTGAGCTACTACGTCCCCTACATCACCGCGAGCGTCGCCGTGGTCGGCGTGTGGCTGTTCCTGTTCAACTCCGGCGGGCTGGTCAACAAGGTGCTCGGCCCGCTCGCACCCGACCCGTCGTGGCTCGTCAACGAACGGTTGGCAATGCCGACGATCGCGTTGTACGTCACCTGGAAGGGGCTCGGCTTCTTCATTCTTCTCTACCTCGCTGCCCTGCAGAACGTGCCGACCGAGTTGTACGAATCGGCCGCTGTCGACGGTGCGGGTCGGTGGCGGTCGTTCTGGGCGGTGACGGTGCCGGGAGTTCGGCCGGCCACGACGCTGGTGGTCCTGCTGGCGACCATCACCGGGGCGAACCTCTTCACCGAGCCGTACCTCCTCACCGGGGGCGGCGGACCCGACGGAGCCTCGGCCTCACCGGTGCTGCTGATGTACCAGCGCGGCATCGAACAGGGCAATCCTGACATCGCCTCGGCGATCGGCGTCATCCTCGTCGTCGCCGTCCTGCTCATCGCGCTGCTCCAGCGTCGGCTGCTGGACGAGAGGTGAGAGCATGACCGTCAAGGACACCTTGACGCCCGGTCGGCATCGTACGGCCAGTGCCGTGCGGGACCCGCGCACGAGGTCCCGCCGGCCAGCGGTGCTACGGTTCGTCCTCCTGCTGGTCGGGGCGTTCGTCTTCCTGTTTCCCTTCTACTACATGCTGATCGGCAGTCTGCAGGACGAGCCCGACACCTCTCCCGCGGGCGCGTTCCCGGCGCCGGGCAACCTCACCCTCGCCAACTACCGCGAGATCGACGGAGCCATCGACCTGCTCCGCTCGCTTTTGAACTCCGGCCTCTTCACCGGCGGAGTCATCCTCGCCACGGTGGTGTTCGGCGTCCTGGCCGGCTATGCCCTGGCCCAGTTGGAGTTCCGCGGCCGCGGTGTCGTCTTCCACGCGATGCTGCTCGTCCAGGTCGTGCCGTTCCAGCTGCTGATCATCCCGCTCTACGTCCTGATCGCCCGCAACTACGGGCTGGCCGACAACTACCTGGGAATGATCCTTCCGTTCGCGATCAACTCGACGGCGGTCTTCATCTTCCGCCAGTACTTCCTGCAGCTCCCCGCCGAACTCTTCGACGCGGCACGCATCGACGGGGCCAGTGAGTTGGCGATCCTCGTCCGGATCGCGGTTCCCCTTGTCAAGCCCGCCTTGCTCACCGCGGTCCTGCTGACCTTCATCGGTCCGTGGAACGAGTTCCTGTGGCCGTTCCTCATCACCAAGGAAGCGGACATGCAGCCGCTCGCGGTCTCCTTGGCCAGCTACATGGACAGCGTCGCGGCCCGGGCGGCCAACCCGTTCGGCGCGATCCTGGCTGGTGCGTGCGTGCTGGCCGCTCCGGCCGTGGCGCTGTTCCTCGCGTTCCAGCGCCACTTCGTCTCCACCAACCTCGGCAGCAGCGTGAAAGGTTGAGCAGTTTGACACCGCAGGACATCTCCTCCGTTTCCGGCAAGGACACGGCCCCTACGGCGACAACGGTCCCGTACACCCTCACCCGGCTCGGCGTGGTGATGGCGCCCGAACCAGGCAACGACCTCGAAGCCGACGGCGTACTCAACCCCGCCAGCGGTCGTACGCCGGACGGCCGGCTGCACCTGCTCCCCCGGCTGGTCGCGTCCGGCAACGTGTCGCGGGTGGGGCTCGCCGAGGTGGTGCTCGAGGACGGCGTACCGGTCGGCGTCGAGCGCCGCGGCGTCGTACTCGCCCCCGACGAGGGATGGGAACGCGGCCTCGCCAACGCCGGCGTCGAGGATCCCCGCACGACGTGGATTCCACGGCTCGGCGTGCACCTGATGACCTACGTCGCCTACGGCCCCCTCGGCCCGAAGCTCGCGCTGGCCGTGTCGGAGGACCTGTGCCAGTGGCGGCGGCTCGGGCCGCTGCACTTCTCCTATCAACCTGACCTTGACACCGACCTGAACCTGTTTCCGAACAAGGACGCGGTCTTCTTTCCCGAGCCCGTACCAGGTCCTGACGGCGAGCCGGCGTACGCGATGTTGCACCGCCCGATGTGGGACCTCGGCTGGTTCCGCCCGGGCGAGGGCGTCCACCTGCCGGCAGGGGTCACCGACGAGCGTCCCGGGATCTGGGTGTCGTACGTCCCGGCAGCGGCGGTGGAGCGCGACCTCGGCGCCCTGGTGCACCTGCGCGACCACCGGCTCGTCGCGCTGTCGGAGTACGCGTACGAGGAACTCAAGATCGGCGCGGGTCCGCCGCCGATCCGGGTCGAGGAGGGCTGGCTGCTCCTCCACCACGGCGTCGCCGGACATATTCCGCCCGGCTGGGACCCGACCACCCAGCAGGTGCGCTACGGCGCGGGCGCGATGCTGCTGGACCCGTCCGACGTCACGAAGGTTCTCGCCCGCACACCCACCCCGATCCTCGAACCCGAGACGGCGGACGAACTGACCGGCACCGTCGCGAACGTCGTCTTCCCCACCGCTATCGAAGAAGTCGACGGCGTGCGTTACGTCTTCTACGGCATGGCGGACGCCAAGATCGGCGTCGCCCGGTTGGAGCGGATCCCATGAACCTACGCACGGCCCCGCACGTACGCACGGCCCAGCAGGTACGAAGGAAGCTCCTTACCGGCATCGCCGTCGCCGCGGTCCTGGCGGTCGGAGCGGTCGGAGCCATCGCGGGCTCACCCGCCACCGCCCCTGCCCGTGCGGCCGAGCCGCTGACCAACCTCGCGCATCTGGACTGGCTCCGCGACGTGGTGGCCCCGCCACGGCAGGCGCGGCACTCCACCTACCGGCTCGCCGAGGAGCCCGACCTCGGAGTGCTGTGGACCTACGCCGACCGCCAGGCGGACGGTACGTACAAGCGGATCGGCGGCGGCACCTACGACCCGGCGACCGACACGTATGGCCAGGGTGCGTACAACGCGGACGACATCAGCCGCGCCGCCGTCGTCTACCTGCGGCACTGGCGGCAGACCGGGGCGACGTCCAGCCGGGACGCGGCGTACGACCTCCTGCGCGGGCTCACCTACCTGCAGACCGAGACCGGGCCCGACGCCGGCAACGTCGTGCTGTGGATGCAGCCCGACGGCACACTCAACCCGAGTGCCGAGCCCAAGGAGGAGCCGGACCCGTCCGACAGTGCCGATTCGTACTGGCTTGCCCGGACCCTCTGGGCGCTGGGCGAGGGATACGCGGCGTTCGAAGGCTCGGACGATCAGGAAGACTCCGCCTTCGCCGCGTTCCTGCGCGACCGGCTCGAACTCGCGCTGGACGCCGTCGACCGTGAAGTCCTCAACCACCACGGCGACTGGCTGGACATCGACGGCACCCGCGTACCCGCCTGGCTCATCGCCGACGGGGCCGACGCCACTGGGGAGGCGCTCCTGGGCCTTTCCGCGTACGTGCGGGCGAGTGGCGACCCGCACGCCCGCCGGGTCCTCGCGAAACTGGCCGAAGGCGTCGCCGCGATGCGGGCCGGCACTCCGCGCACGTGGCCGTACGGAGCGGTCCTTCCCTGGTCCCTGTCCCGCGCCGTGTGGCACGCCTGGGGCGGACTCGCCCCGGCAGGTCTTGCCCAGGCGTACGACGTGCTCGGCGAGAAGCGCCTGCGTGACGCCGCGCTGTCCGACACGGCGTCGTTCACACCGCACCTGCTGATCGCAGCCGGACCGCAGAACGGCTGGCTGCCCACGCCTGCCGACCACGTACAGATCGCGTACGGCGCAGAGTCGCGGGTGGGGTCGCTCCTGGCCGCGGCCGACGCCGGACGCCGGGCAGCCCTGCGGACCGTCGCCGGCGTCGCGGCCGCGTGGTTCTTCGGGAACAACCCCGCGGGGACGCCGATGTACGACCAGGCGACCGGCCGCACCTTCGACGGCGTGGACGGCACCGGCACGGTCAACCGGAACTCCGGAGCCGAGTCCAGCATCCACGGCCTGCTCGCGATGCTCGCCCTCGACGCCGCACCTGGGGTGGCCGCGGTCGCCCGGTCCGCCGATGTCGCCGAACGCCACACCTGGCAGCTGGTCGAGGCCGAGTCCGGCGTCCTGGCCGGCGACGCGAGCCGGCACGAGCCGGCCGAGGCCTGGACCGGCGAGAGCCTGTGGAGCGGTGGCGCCGGCGTACGCCTGGGCCAGGGTGGCAGCGTCACGTTGGACGTCGCGATCACCGAACCGAGCGTCCTGATGCCGGTAGTCGAGCTGACACCGGGCGCGGGCGCCAGTAGCTGGGGGGCGGGCGCCAGCGATCTGGGAACGGTGGACCATGGCAAGGTCGGTGCCCAGGGCGACTCACCCGCCCCCGGCCTCCTCGCGGTCCGGACCCTGCCGCGGACGGTCGACAAGGTGACCACCGTCACGGCCACCGGTGCTCACGGTTCGGCTCTCGTCGACGCCCTCCTCGTCCAGCCCGAGGTCGAACATCTCGTCGTCGAAGGCGAAGGGCACGCCACGGCGCTCCTGCGCAGCTTCGCCAGCGGCACCCGGACCACGACCGTCAAGGTCCCGGGTTCCGGCACGGCCGCCGTCACGGTCCTCGACGAAACCGGGCGAACCGTGCGTACGCACACCACGGCGGACGCCACTGTCGAGGTCACCTTGCCGGCAGGTTGCAGTGCGGTCATCCGCCGCTGAAGTTCCCCCGCGCCGCTTACTCGGACGGCTCGTGACCGGTGGCGAGGGCGGTGAGCACGGCCAGCATCGCGGTGACCGCGGGTGGCCGGAAGGGTGGTTCGGCCACGGCGGCGTACAGGCGGCGGGTCGGCAGAGCCGGTGTGGTCCGTCGTAGCACGACACCGCTGTGGATCGCGCCGCTCGCCAAGCTGGGCACGAGACTGATGCCCACACCGGCGGCGACGAGCGCCTGCTTGCCATTCCAGTCGTCGCAGACGAAAGCCACCCGCGGCTGGTCGCCGAGCGCCTCGGCCAACGGAACGATCGGCCCCAGGCAGTCGGGGTGCGCCCCTTCGATCCACGTCTCGGTGCGAAGGTCGGCGAGCCGGACCCGCCGTTGCCGGGCGAGCGGGTGGTCCCGCGACAGAGCCAGGCGCAGGTCCTCGTCGAGGAGCGGGACCAACTCGACACCGTCCTGCCGCTGCAGCGCGAGCTGTGAACGGTCACTCGCACCCTTGGCGGCGTGCGGGTCGGCGAACAGCTCCCACGCAGTGACCAGCGCGAGGTCGACGCGCCCTTCTCGGACCGCGGGGAGCGGTCCGGACGGATCGGCCTGAACCAGGCTGAGACTCACGCCCGGATGAGCGTCGCTGAACTGGCGGATCGCCTCCGGTACGAACGAGGTGTTGGCGCTCGCGAAGGCGGACAGCCGCAGTTGACCGGCGTCAAGGCCGGCATAAGCGTCAAGGCTTGCCTCCATCGCCCGCAGGCGGCCCAGCACGTCACGGGCGAGGTCGACTGCCACGCTGCCGGCGGACGTCGGCACGACGCCGCGGGGTACACGCCGGAAGAGGCGCACCCGCAGCCGCTGCTCCAGACCGGCGATCTGCCGCGAGATCGCCGGCTGTGTCATCGACAGCGACGCGGCCGCCGCGGAGAACGACCCCTGCTCGCTGACCTCGATCAGCACCCGGAGCGACCAGACGTCCAACATGCACACAGCTTATGGCAGACCCAACCAACCTGCATTTGTGCTCATGGCAGCGCCGCCGCACGCTGGACGCATGACTGCGACCAACGTTTCCACCCAATCCGCTCGCTCCACCCAATCCGGTCCGTCGATCGGGCTCGTCACGGCGGTGTTCCTCACCACGCTGATCCACCACGGGTACGGCGGGATCAGCTACGCCAGCGTCGAACGGATCGTCCTTGCCGTCGTGTTCTCGGCGGCGTACGTCCTCACCGCCGGGCTCTTCCTCGCAGGGCGGACCAGGCGATGGGCGCGCTGGCTCTACCAGGGGCTGGTGCTGGTCTTCTGGATCGTCCTGATCGGCGTGTACGAAGGCGGCTACAACCACACGCTCTACGTCGCTCTTCGACTCGTCGGAACTGATCCGCCCGACCTGGAGCAGATCTATCCCGGCGGCGGCGACCTGGTGGTCCCGAACGACGTCTTCTTCCAGGGGACAGGGATCCTCACGCTCGCGACCGCGCTGTGGGTCGCGTTCGCCTGGGCACGCCGAAAGGGCGTCGCTTCATGACCTCCAAGGCGAGGTCTCATGCCGGTCAGGGACAGCGTCGGCCCAGCACCGCCCTCGCCGCCGAGCAGGCCGACATCCTGTCCGCTCACCTGCCGGCCCCACCCGCCCGCGTCCTCGACGCCGGCTGCGGGAACGGCGATCTCGCCCTCGCTCTGACCGGCAAGGGCTACGACGTGACCGGGGTCGACGTCGACCCGCAGGCGGTCAGGTCTGCGGCGGGCCGCGGGGTGCGCGCGGTCGCGGCCGACATCGCCGAGTATGCAAGTGACCAACCGTTCGACGCGGTGGTGTTCTCGCTGTCGCTGCACCATGTGGCCCGACTGGACGACGCGGTCGCACGTGCCCGGGAACTGCTGGTGCCGGGTGGGCAGCTGGTGCTCGACGAGTTCGCCTGGGAACGCGCCGACCGGCCGACCGCCGGCTGGTTCTACGACATGGCCGCGATCCTCGAGGCCGCGAACGTCCTCGCCCATGCCGATGACACCAGCGTCGCCGCTGATCCATTACGCCACTGGCAGTACCAGCACCACGACCGCGAGCCGATGCATCCGGGCACCGCCCTGACGGCCGCGGTCACGCGACGCTTCGGCACCTGCGACACCTTCGAGTTCGCCTACCTGTACCGCTACCTGGGCGGACGGGTCCAAGACGACGAAACCGGCCTCCGCATCGTTCGTACCCTGCGCGACATCGAGGAACGCGAGATCGTCAACGGCGGCTTCGCCCCGGTCGGCCTGCGCGTGGTCGCTCGGCGCCCCGGCCCTCCCAGATGATCCGCCCAAAGATGGTCATGATCACGGGATGGGGCCGGGATGGGGAGGGCCGTCCACGGCGCGTACTAGGCTCGGCCTCGTGCCGCATGACATCGATCACGACTTCCTCAGCCTGCCGCTGCGTACCCTCGCCGACGCCGCCCTCACCCGGGCGCGGGAGTTGGGTGCCGAACACGCGGACTTCCGGCTCGAACGCATCCGGGCCCAGAACCTCTCCCTTCGCGACGCCAGGCTCGTCGGCAGTCGCGACGGGGAGGACACGGGATTTGCGGTCCGGGTGATCAAAGACGGCACCTGGGGGTTCGCCGCCAGTGTCGTCCTCACCCCCGCCGAGGCGGTCCGCGTCGCCGAGCAGGCCGTCGAGGTGGCCGGTGTCGCGGCCGGGATGAACGCCGAACGCATCGAGCTCGCCGACGAGCCCGTCTACCGAGACGTCACGTGGGTGTCGGCGTACGACATCGACCCGTTCACGATCGACGAGCCCGACAAGGTGGCGCTTCTCGCCGACTGGAGCAACCGGCTGCTGACCGCCGACGGCGTGGCGCACACGAGTGCGACGCTGTACCAGGTCAAGGAGCAGAAGTTCTACGCCGACAGCAGCGGCACGGTCACGACCCAGCAGCGGGTCCGGCTCAACCCGACTCTGGAGGCGTTCGCCAACGACCCAGAGTCCGGGCGCTTCGACTCCATGCGTACCCTCGCGCCGCCGGCCGGGCGTGGCTGGGAGTTCCTCACCCCCGCGTCGACCTGGGACTGGGACGCCGAACTCGCCGAGCTGCCGGACCTGCTCGCCGCCAAGCTCAAGGCCCCGAGTGTCGAGGCAGGCAGCTACGACCTCGTCATCGACCCGTCCAACCTCTGGCTCACCATCCACGAGTCGATCGGACACGCCACCGAGCTCGACCGTGCGCTCGGCTACGAGGCCAACTACGCCGGCACGTCGTTCGCCACACCGGACAAGGTCAACACGCTGCGGTACGGCTCCGACGTCATGCACATCACCGGTGACCGGACCGTCGAGCACGGCCTCGCGAGCATCGGCTACGACGACGAGGGCGTGGCGGGTCAGTCCTGGGACATCGTGAAGGACGGCGTCCTCGTCGGCTACCAGCTCGACCGCAGGATCGCGAAGTCGTTCGGCTACGCCCGTTCCAACGGGTGCGCATTCGGCGACTCGCCCTCGCACATCGCGATCCAGCGGATGGCCAACGTCTCGCTCCAACCAGCGGCGAACGGACCATCGACCGACGAGCTGATCGGCCGCGTCGATCGAGGGATCTACGTCGTCGGCGACCGGTCCTGGTCGATCGACATGCAGCGCTACAACTTCCAGTTCACCGGGCAGCGCTTCTACAAGATCGAGGGCGGGAAGCTCGCCGGGCAGCTGCGCGACGTCGCCTACCAGGCGACCACCACCGACTTCTGGGGCTCGATGGAGGCGGTCGGCGGACCCGCGACGTGGGTCCTCGGTGGCGCGTTCAACTGCGGCAAGGCCCAGCCCGGGCAGGTCGCGCCGGTGAGCCACGGCTGCCCGTCGGCACTGTTCCGCGGCGTACGCATCCTCAACACCACACAGGAATCCGGACGGTGAGCACACCAGTGAGCAGTGACCTGACCCTGCAGGAGACCGTCGAGCGTGCGCTGGCGAGGTCCAAGGCCGACGGGTGCGTCGTCCTCGCCACGGAGTCCTCCAGCGCCAACCTTCGCTGGGCCAACAACACCCTCACCACCAACGGCGTCATGCTGACCCGCTCCCTCACCGTGATCGCGACCGTCGCCGGCAAGACCGGGACCTCCTCCGGCGTGGTCACCCGCAGCGCGCTGACCAGGGACGAGATCGACACCGTGGTGAAGGCCGCCGAGGAGGCCGCCCGAGCAGGCGATGCCGCAGAGGACGCCCAGCCGCTGATCGAGGGCGCTGCCACCTCCGACTGGAACGAACCGCCAGCCGAGACCTCCATCCGAGTCTTCGACACCTTCGCCCCCGCCCTCGGAGACGCTTTCGGCAAGGCCCGCGACACCGGCCGGCACCACTACGGCTTCGTCGAACACGACCTGAGCACGGTCTACCTCGGTTCGTCCACGGGCCTGCGCATGCGCCACGTCCAGCCGACCGGCTTCGTCACCATGACGGGCAAGTCCGCCGATCTCAGCGGCTCGGCCTGGGTAGGCCAGGCGACGCGGGACTTCACCGACGTCGACGCGACCACGCTGGCCGGTGAGCTCGACCGCAGGCTGGACTGGTCCGAGCGCAGGATCGAACTGCCCGCCGGCCGGTACGAAACGCTGCTGCCGCCGACCGCTGTCGCCGACCTGCTCATCTATGCGTACTGGACCATGTCGGCGCGGGACGCCCACGAGGGGCAGACGGTCTACAGCAAACCCGGTGGCGGTACCCGGGTGGGCGAACGCCTCTCCCCCAGCAACCTCGCGATGTACTCCGACCCGGCGTACTCCGGGTTGGAGTGCGCGCCGTTCGTGGTGGCCCATTCGTCGTCGTCCACCCAGAGTGTCTTCGACAACGGCCTCACCCAGGGCGGTACGCACTGGATCCGCGATGGCGAACTGTCGGCGCTCGCGACCAGCCGGTACTCCGCCGAGCTCACCGGTCTGCCGGTCACGCCGTACGTCGACAACCTCATCCTCGACATCCCGGACCCGGCCGGATCGATCGACGACCTGGTCGCCCGGACCGAACGCGGTTTGCTGCTGACCTGCCTGTGGTACATCCGCGAGGTCGACCCACAGACGCTGTTGCTCACCGGGCTGACCCGCGACGGTGTCTACCTCGTCGAGAACGGCGAGGTCGTCGGTCTCGTCAACAACTTCCGGTTCAACGAGAGCCCGGTCGACCTGCTGGGGCGCTTCGCCGAGGCGGGCGGCACGGTGCCGGCGTTCTCGCGAGAATGGGGCGACTACTTCCCTCGCGTGGCCGCTCCCGCCCTGCGGGTCCCCGACTTCAACATGTCGAGCGTGAGCCAGGCCAGCTAGTCCGCCGGTCGTGACTCCCAGCGCCTGCTCGCGGGCGCGCCGAGCCGCAAATGACCACGCTGAGCAGGCCCGTGGGCGCCTGGACGGGCGTCGACGCCTCGCCAAATGCCACTGGCATGGGCAGCGTGGTCATTGCCTCGGGACAGGCATGGGCAGCGTGGTCACCTCGGGACAGGCATTGGCAGCGTGGTCATTCCCCGCCAAGACAGGCACCGCTGCCCGTAGCTCCGCCCGTTCATGTCGCGTGCGGGGGACGGGCGGCTAGCGCAGCGCCAGGCGGAGGACGTCGGACACGCCGTACCTCGCGGCTGCGGCCCGCTTGATCGCGCGCAGACCGGATCCGCGGACCTCGACGACCAGATCGGCCAGGGACCGCTGAGCCTTCGCGTCGCCGCCGAACGCCGCGATGCAGGTCTCGGGTTCGGCGTTCGCGAACGCCAGCAGGGCACCGGTCGCACCGACCGGGCCCGCGAGAGCGATGAGCGCGCCGGAGCCGACGTAGACGTTCCCGTCCCACGTCGCCAACTCGTGGAGCAGCCGCGCCGGGTCGGCCGAGGAGTCCTTCACCGCGCCGATGGGCAGGTCCGACAGCGCGGAGACCTCGATCCCGGGCACGCCGAGAGGCCCGGGATTGTGGTAACCGATCACCCGGCTGCGGTCGCCGACCGCCTCGGCGACCGCGGAGAAGAGTGCTACCTGGTCCACACCGGCACGAGCCGGGCTGACCAGCACGGCGTCGGCGCCGGCTTTGCGCGCCGCCAGTGCCCGGGCGGCCGCTCCCCGCGCCCACGATCCGCTGGCGCCGGCGATGACGGTGACGTCGTCCGGGAGTGCGTCGCGGGTCGCCGCGATCAGCTCCTCCCGCTCCGACTCTTCCAGTGTCTCCGCCTCGCCGGTCGTCCCCGCGACCAGGACGGCGCGGACTCCGGCGTCGACCAGTCGCTGGGCGTGGGCCACTGTGCCGGGCACGTCAACGGACCCGTCGGGGGCGAAGAGAGTGATCAGGGCGACGCCGACACCACGAAACGTTGGATCTGCCATCAAGTCTCCTCGTTCGTACCGGCCAGACATCGGGTATCTTCCCCACCCATTCTGTCTGACATCTGATGACTCGCTCACGCCAGGCGGCCGTCAACCGGTGCGCCTGACCGGGACCGGGCAGGGCGCGGGTCCACGGCTGGGCGCCGGGATTGTTACGGTCCTCCCATGGCGACAGGCGTCCTCCCAGCCCATGAGCTCCTGGTCAGGCTCATCACCGCTCCCGCCGTCGCCGCCCGCGACGTCGATGACACCGGCCGGCTGCTCCTGGGCAACGACACGTCCGGCACGATGCAGCTCTACGAGGCCGGAACCGACGGATCATGGCGGCAGCTGACCGCTCTCGACGGTCCCGCGAACGGCCGCTATCTTCCGGAGAGCCGGACCGTCGTCGTCGAACACGATGCCGGCGGCAACGAACGTGCACAGCTCTCCCTCCTCGACCTGTCCGAGGAGGTTTCGTCCGAGCTGCCGGCCCTGCGCCCGTTCGTCCACGATCCGCGTTGGCTGCACCGGCTCGCCGGCGTCCAGCCCGGCCGCGTGCTCTACCTGACCAACCGCCGCAATGGCGTCGATTTCGATCTCGTCAGCCGCGAGGTCGCGACCGACGAGGAACGAGTTCTCTACGACGGTGGCGGCTACGTCCTGGAGGCTGAGGCTTCACCCGACGGCCGCTGGGTGGCCCTGACCCGGCCCAACGCTCCCGCAAACTCCTACCAACTCGTCCTCGTGTCGACGGCCGACGGTCAGGCCCAGGAGATCACCGCATGGGACGACGACGCGTTCATGCGTACGCCCTCGTGGCTCCCGGACTCCAGCGGGCTGTTGCTGTCCACCAACAGCGGCCGGGAGATGACCGCGGTCGTGAGGTACGACCTGGCGAGCCGCACATGGAGCGAAGTCGTCGTCGACGACGCCCATGACCTCATCGGGTGGGCGTCCCCGGACGGTGAACACGTCCTGGTGGCGACGAACGACGACGGAGCGATATCCCTGGCGATCCACCGGCTCGCGGACGGTGGCCTCGTGCGCGTGCTCGACCTCCCACCGGGCGGATGCCCCGCGCTGGTCCGCGTTCCCGACCCGGTGTGGTCAGGGTCTGGTGCGGCGTTGGCCATGACCTACTCCTCTCCAGCCGGACCCGCGTACGCGATCCGTTGCGACCCCTCCACCGGTGTGCTGACCCCGGTCCGCGCACCGGACGCGCCGCCGCTGCCGGAGGATCTCCCGCGCCCGACCTCGCACCGCGTTCCGACGCCGGACGGCGAGCGGATCCCGGTGTTCGCCTACCGACCGGCCGACGGCGGTGACGGCTCCGCGGTCCTCGTCATCCACGGTGGTCCGGAGAGCCAGTCGGTCCAGCAGTGGAATCCGATCGTCGCCGGGCTCGTCGCGCAGGGGCACACCGTCCTCGTGCCCAACGTGCGAGGTTCGACCGGGTACGGAAAACGGTGGTACGCCCTCGACGACGTACGCCGCCGGCTCGACTCGGTGGCCGACCTCGCCGCCATCCACGACTGGTTGCCGACCGTCGGCCTCGACCCGGCGCGGGCAGCGCTCTACGGCGGTTCGTACGGCGGCTACATGGTCCTCGCCGGACTCGCGTTCCAGCCCGAGCGTTGGGCGGCCGGGGTGGACATCGTGGGAATCGCCTCCCTGGTGACGTTCCTGGAGAACACGTCGAGCTACCGACGCAGCCACCGCGAACGCGAGTACGGCTCGCTGGAGCACGACCGTGAGTTCCTGCACGAGGCGAGTCCACTCACCAGGGTCGACGCGATCCGCGCACCGCTCTTCGTCATCCATGGCGCCAACGATCCGAGGGTGCCGCTGTCGGAGGCGGAGCAGTTGGTCGCAGCGTTGCAGGCCCGCGACATCCCCTGTGAGCTCCGGGTGTACGCCGACGAGGGGCACGGCCTGGCCCGCCAGGTCAACCAGCTCGACGCGTATCCTCCGGCGCTGGAGTTCCTCGCGAAGCACCTCGCCCGGACGTGACCGTGACCTGGCAGACGTGGACCGAGACAATGCAGACGTGCCTCGCGAGACTGCACGTGACCGTGATCGAGCAAGGAGAAGGACGACCGCATGAGTGAGCCAGTGGGTTTTGTCGGACTCGGCATCATGGGCGCCGGGATGGCCGGCAACCTGCTCCGCGCTGGATTCGACGTCGTGGTCTACAACCGCACGGCCGCGCGGGCCGAGCCATTGGTCACGGCCGGTGCCCAGGTGGCCGACTCGCCGCGTGCGGTGGCCGAGCGCTGCCCCGTCGTCTTCACGTGTGTGAGCGACACCCCGGACGTCGAGCAGGTGCTGTTCGGTGACAACGGTCTCGCCCAGGGGGTCAGCGACGGATCGCTCATCGTCGACGCGAGCACCGTCAGTCCCGAGGCGACCCGCGGGTGGGCGGCGACACTCGCCGAACGCGGCGTCGGCTTCCTCGACGCACCGATCTCCGGCGGCAGCGAGGGCGCGGCCAAGGGCACGCTGTCGATCATGGTCGGCGGCGACGAGGCCAGCGTCGACCGCGTACGCCCGTACCTCGACGCCATGGGCAGCACGATCACCCACGTCGGGCCCGTCGGCGCCGGACAGACCTGCAAGCTCGTCAACCAGATCCTGGTGGTCGTGTCCATGCTCGGCGTCGCCGAGGCGCTGGTCTTCGCCAAGGCCGGCGGACTCGACCTGGAGAAGACCATCGCGGCCGTCGAAGGCGGTGCCGCCGGTTCCTGGATGCTCGCCAACCGCGGACCGCAGGTGATCCGCGACGACTGGCGGCCGGGCTTCACGATCGACCTGCAGCAGAAGGACCTGCGCCTGGTGATGGAGGCGGCCGACGAAGTCGGCGTACCCACCATCGCGACGAGCACGATCTTCCATCTCTATCGCACCCTCCAGCGCGACGGCCTCGGCGCCGAGGGCAACCACGCACTCGTCAAGGCGCTGGAACGCCTGTCCGGGATCCAGGCGCGCCAGGAGTAGGCCAGGACGATGCCGACGTGAACCACCATGCCCACTGAACCTCTCGGCGCCGCGCTCGACCGCGTGCGCGCGATGCTGCTCGACCCCGAGCGCCTTGTTCGCGCCGTCGCGGCCGGCCGCCGTCGCGGGCACACTGTGCCGTGGCGGCGGGCCGAGCTGCGCTACGTCGACCTCAAGACGGGCCGGGCTCTGCAGGTGACGACGTACGACGAAGCCCAGGCCCACACCCGCAACAGCGCGGTGGGAAGCGACGCCGCCGGAGCCGTCGACGAGCTGCTCGAGCTGCCCTTCGGAAACTGGCACGTCGACACGCTCGACGAGGTGGTGCAGCTGCGGGTCACCAAGAAGGGTGAGGCGCAGGTCCACACGAAGCCGCGTGAGGCCGGCAGCGACGCCGAGGTGGCCGTACGGAGGGAGCACGACCGGGCGAAGCCACGACTCCTGCCCGTGGACGATCCGGTGCTGCGCGCGGTCGGCATCGCCGACCATCGCGGCCAGATCAAGCCCAGCCGGCAGTCGAAGTACCGCCAGGTCGACGAGTTCCTCCGGATCCTCGAACCCGCCGTCGACGACGCCGTGGAAACCGGACGCGTCCCCCGACCGACGCCCACACGGCCGTTGCGAGTGGTCGATCTTGGCTGCGGGAACGCCTACCTCACCTTCGCCGCGGTGAGCTACCTCGCCACGGTCCGTGGATTCCCGTTGCAGATGGTGGGCGTCGACGTACGCCCTCAGGCGCGGCAACGCAACACCGAGCTGGCCGCGTCTCTCGGGTGGGATCGGCAGCTGACCTTCGTCCAGTCCTCCATCGAGGCCGCCACGGTTCCCGATCCGCCGGATGTCGTGCTGTCCCTGCACGCCTGCGACACGGCGACGGACGAGGCGTTGGCTCGGGCGGTGCGGTGGGAAGCCCCGGTCATCCTCGCCGCGCCGTGCTGCCATCACGACATCCAGACCCAGCTGAGCCAGGCCGAGGTCCCGGACCCGTACGCGATGATCACCCGGCACGGCATCCTGCGCGAACGCTTCGCGGACGTGCTCACCGACGCGTTGCGCGCGTCCATCCTGCGCCAGCACGGCTACCGGGTGGAGGCGATCCAGTTCGTGGGCAGCGAACACACGCCCCGCAACGTGCTGCTCCGCGCCATCCGGACGGGTGCCGTGTCTGGATCGAACGTCGCCGAGGAGTACGCCACGATGGTGGAGCAGTGGGGTGTACGCCCGGCCCTGGCCAGCATGCTGGAGACCTGATCGGCCCAGCGGAGCCCCAAGAATGCGGCGTGTCCATCGGCAGCGTCCGCCCGCGCTCGACGACCTCACCGATCAAGGCGTGATCTACACGGTCAAGGGCAAGGGACGGTACATCGCCGAGAGCACATAGCAGGAGACGGTGCGTAGGGAGCACCGGGCGTGGTAGTGCTGGCAGATGTCAGGAGAGGTGAGCCGCCTCGACGACTCTCATCGGCCGCCAGCGTTGATCGTAATCCGGATGATCGCTGTACAACTCGGCGACGACCGCCAGGCACAGCGCATACGCCGCATGTGCCTCGCGCGGTTCCCGAGTTGCCCGATACATGGTGACCAACTGGCGCCGTGCACGGCACGTTTCGAGCACCCACTCCAGTCGCTCCTGGCTCAGGTCCCGGTTGTACTCCGCGAGCGCGCGCCGTTCGTCTTCGACTACCCGCTTCAGGACGAAGTGGTCCATGGTCTCCACGGCCTTCGACCGTACGTAGTGGACCATCCGCCCGGTGAGGGGCTAAGGACCCAGAGCCCTGGGCCGTCGACTGCCGGACGCGAAAGCAGCGGACCGCTGGCCTGCGCGCGTTGGAGGTTCGTCGACTTCTAAGGCGACGAACCTCCAACAACTCGAATCGAGGGCCACCGAGGGCTTGCCAATAGTTAACATATGCTGCAATTATTGCGTCCGTGACCGATGAACGGGCCGACAGGCTCTTCGAGACCCTCGCCGACCACACGCGCCGGGAGATCGTCCAGCTGCTCGGCCAACGCCCCCATCGCGCGGGTGAGCTGGCCAAGGCGACCGGAACCTCCGCGCCCGCCATGAGCAGGCATCTGCGCGTCCTCCTCAGTGCCGGTCTCGTCACCGACGAACGGGTGCCCGACGACGCCCGCGTGCGCATCTTCCGCCTCCGCCCCGAGTCCCTGACAGCTGCCCAGGCATGGCTGGACCAGGTGCAGGCCCACTGGAACGAACAACTCCAGTCCTTCAAGCGCCACGCCGAACGCAAGGAACCCCGCCCGTGACCAGGACATCGGCCTCGGCATCGGTGGAGGTGGATCTCGACCCTCACACGGCCTTCAAAGTCTTCACCCAAGAGATCGACCTGTGGTGGGTACGCGGGCCGATCAACTTCCACGACGCCTCACGGCTCGCGGAGCTTCGGATGGAACCCGGTGTCGGCGGCCGGATCCTCGAGATCTACGACGAGTCCAGCGGGGACATGCTGGAAACCGCGCGGATCACCGTGTGGGAGCCAGGAATCCGTCTGATCCTCCGCGGCACCGTCCAGGACACCGAGACCGACATCCGCTTCGAGGCCACCGACCACGGGACGCGCGTCAAGGTCGAGCAGTACCTCCTTCCTGGCGGCGACCCATCCACGATCGGCTTCGGTTGGGTCCACATGCTCGGCACGTTCGTGGCCTGGTGCAGGCGCCGTGGCTCCGCGTCGCGCACGCCGCGCGAGCAAGGTCGTCTCGGGATCGTCCTGTCCTACGAAGATCCGCCGGCAGCCGCCCGCTGGCTTCGTACCGTCTTCCAGCTCGGCTCCTGGGACGTCGACAGCCCGCCGGAGGAAGGCGCCAGCCCGTCGTGGATTGAGTTCCACGTCGGAGACGGCATCGTGATCCTGTCACCGCTGGAGAATGCCCCATCGAAAGACCTGCCGGTCACCCACATGACCCGCGTGTACGTCGACGACCTGGACGCGCATTTCGCTCACGCGAAGGCGAACGGAGCGACGATCGTGCGCGGCATCCACCTCCACGGCGAGCGCACGTACATCGCCGAAGACCTTGAGGGTCACCGGTGGGTCTTCGCCCAGGCCCGCCCAACCATGCACTGACACCCAGGACCACGCCAGCCGGTGAGAACGACAGGAGAGGGGAAAAGCATGCCAGTTCGCTGCGAGGAGATCCTCCGAGAGGCCCGCACCGTCGTGTTGCACGACTGGCCGTCGCGAGATGTGCCAGACACGTTGACCCGTGCAGGCTATGAGGTAGTGGTGTTCGGCGGGCCCAAGCCAGACGACGTGTTCGCCAGTGAGCTTCGCGACGGCGAGATCGTAGAGACGCGGATCGGCGTCCCTCCAGACCGCGGCGACCTGGTCTACGTCTTCCGGCCGATCGAGGAGCTCCCCGCGATCGTCGCCGACGCCCAACGGATGGGCGCCACCGCCGTGTGGTGCCAGTCCGGACTGTCGTCGGAAGGCGTCACGGATCCACGCGGCTGCTGGACATCGGAGGCGGAATCTCAGGAGGCGCGCCGCATCGTCGAGTCTGCCGGGCTGACTTACGTCGCCGACGCGTACATCGCCGACGCCGTCCGCACGCTGCAAGGCCAGGTCTGAGCGGGCCGGTCCGGCCACGACCGGCGACCGAGCCATCGAAGGTGGAGTAGGGGCTGACCGCCAATGGGCCCGGCCGGTCAGCCTCTACCCAGCACAGTCACATCACGCCGCAAACCCCGGCGGGCTCAACCGCAGGACTCTTGGTAGGCCCCGAACATGTAGGCGTTGACCGGTTCCACCTTGATGGATGTCCAGACCACGACGACCTGGTCCTGGAGCTTGTCGAACGCCTGCTCCCCGCTTCTCTTGATCCCGTCCATGTCGAGTGCGGCGGTCGCGACGACCATGCATCGGCCAAAGGTGTCGACGCTTCCGAGAGCATGATGGGCGCCGATCTCCGGGATGCCGAAGCTCATGGCTTCGGCGATCTCGTCGGCGTTCTGCTCGATGAGCTTCCTGGCGGCCTCGGCGGACGCCTCGTCCCGGTAAGCGAACACTCGTTGGTCGATCCAGAACAGTCCGGATCCGTGTTCCATGGCGATCTCGATGCCGTAGAGGCAGCCACCATTGTCGAAGGCTTTCTGGCCCGAGGCGCTCCGGCCCGCGCCAGCACAGCTTTCATGGTCCCAAGTGCCCTTCACGTGCATCGTCGCCTTGGCATCACCATTCGAGTACGCCACTGTCTTGTCGTCGCCGTACCAGTCTCGTGCAGTGAGCTTGTCGGCGCGAGCACTCTGCTTCGAGGCCTCGGCCGTCTCCGTCGGTACCGGTGAGGGAGTCCGGGTACCGGTCGGAGATGCTTTCGGTCGGGTGGTACCCACCGGCTTCGACACGGTTTCGGTGTCTGGCCCGTCGCCAAGCGGGAGGTACCCGTGTGCGGACGCAATCACCGCACCAATGACGACGTGGGCCGCGGCTGCCGCAGCCACGATGAGCGCCGTTCGGCGCCGAGACTTCTGCGGCTGGATGACCGGGGGCATCGGCGAGTACGACTCTGCAGCCCCCGGACTTTCCGGCGGCAGGAAGTCTGGTCCCGAGCGGTGGCTGGCTGGGGGTTCGAATGGCGACATGGCACCTACTTTTCTCCCGTTTGATCCCATTGAGGCCAGCCCAGGGGCAAAGGTAGTGGATCATGTGACAGAGTCGCCGGCCAGGTCAGGCTCAACCCGGTCACACCCGTACCGAGTGGGCAGCGGTGCGGAGTTGTGGTTGACCATCCGGGCCGGATGGTCAACAACAACTCCGCGCTGAAACGTCACATGTGCGCGGTGCCTGAGATCTACTCCGCGAAGGCGTCGGGCGGCGGGCAGACACAGACCAGGTTGCGGTCACCGTAGGCCTGGTCGATCCGGCGGACCGGCGACCAGTACTTCCGTCGGCGCAGGGGCGCCACCGGATAGGCCGCCTCCTCCCGGGAGTACGGATGGTCCCACTCCCCCGCCAACATCTCGATCGTGTGCGGCGAGTTGCGCACCGGGTTGTCGTCACCCGGCCATTCGCCGGCCGCCACCCGGTCGATCTCCCCCTTGATGGCGATCATCGCGTCACAGAACCGGTCCAGCTCGGCCAGGTCCTCGGACTCGGTGGGCTCCACCATCAGGGTGCCCGCCACCGGGAAGCTCATCGTCGGCGCGTGGAAGCCGTAGTCGATGAGCCGCTTCGCCACGTCGTCGACGGTGATGCCGACCTGCTTCGTGATCGGGCGTACGTCGATGATGCACTCGTGCGCCACCAGCCCGTCGCGGCCGGTGTAGAGCACGCGGTAGTGCGGCGCCAGCCGGGTGGCTACGTAGTTGGCGGCGAGCACGGCCGACTCGGTGGCGAGGCGCAGCCCCGGCCCACCCATCATCCGCATGTACGCCCACGAGATCGGCAGGATGCCTGCCGACCCGAACGGCGTCGCCGACACCGGCCCCACACCTGTCTCCGGTCCCGCCTGGGCGAGCAACGGGTGGTTGGGAAGGTACGGCGCGAGGTGCTCGCGGACGGCCACGGGACCCACGCCCGGACCGCCGCCGCCATGAGGGATGCAGAACGTCTTGTGCAGGTTGAGATGTGAGACGTCCCCACCGAACTCCCCGATCCGCGCCAGACCGAGCAGGGCGTTGAGGTTGGCGCCGTCGACGTAGACCTGGCCGCCACCCTCGTGCACGATGTCGCACAGCTCGCGGATGTCCTCCTCGAAGACACCGTGCGTCGACGGATACGTCACCATGATGGCGGCGAGCCGATCCCGGTGCTCGTCGACCTTGGCGCGGAGGTCCTCGAGGTCGACGGTCCCGTCGTCGGCCGCGCCGACCACCACCACCCGCATGCCGGCCATCACGGCCGACGCCGCGTTGGTCCCGTGCGCGGACGACGGGATCAGGCAGATGTCCCGATCCGCCTGAGACTGGGCGCGGTGGTACGCACGGATCGCGAGCAGCCCGGCGAACTCGCCCTGCGACCCGGCGTTGGGCTGCAGCGACACCGCCGCGTAGCCGGTCACGTCGGCCAGCCACGACTCCAGCTGGCGGATCAGCGTGAGGTAACCCTGTGCGTCCTCGACCGGCGCGAACGGATGAATGCCCGCGAACTCCGGCCAGCTGATCGGCTCCATCGCCGCTGTCGGGTTGAGCTTCATCGTGCAGGACCCGAGCGGAATCATCCCCCGGTCGAGTGCGAAGTCGTCATCAGCGAGGCCGCGCAGGTAGCGCAGCATCGCCGTCTCGGAGTGGTGCTGCGCGAACACCGGATGGGTGAGATAGGGAGTCGTACGCAGCAGCTCGACCGGAACGGCGTCGGGCGTCGCCGCGGCGATCCCGTCCACGTCGTACGGACCCACGCCGAACGCAGCCCACACAGCGGCGAGCTGCTCCGGACCAGTCACCTCGTCGCAGGCGATCCCCACGTGGTCGTCGTCTGTCAATCGGAGGTTGACACCGCGCTCCCGTGCGCCGGCGACCACCTCGGCCGCCCTGCCCGACACGCGGACCCGCACGGTGTCGAAGAAGTGCTCGGTGACGACCTCGACGCCGCCCTGCCGGAGACCCTGCGCGAGGACCGCCGCGAGGCGGTGGACCCGCGCCGCGATACCCCGGAGCCCGTCGGCTCCGTGGTAGACGGCGTACATCCCGGCGATCACGGCGAGGAGGACCTGTGCCGTGCAGATGTTGCTCGTCGCCTTCTCCCGCCGGATGTGCTGCTCCCGCGTCTGCAACGCCAACCGGTAGGCCGGTCGACCGGCGGCGTCGACGGACACCCCGACGAGGCGCCCGGGCAGGGAGCGTTCCAGTCCTTTGCGTACGGCCATGTAGCCCGCGTGCGGACCGCCGTACATCAGCGGGACGCCGAACCGCTGGGCACTCCCCACCACGACGTCGGCACCCATCTCCCCGGGCGGCCGGAGCAGCGTCAGCGCCAGCAGGTCGGCAGCCACCACCACCTGCGCATCCCGCTCGTGCGTGGCACGCACCATTTCGGTCAGGTCCCGCACCGTCCCGTCGACGCCCGGATACTGCAGGAGTACGCCGAAGAAGTCGCCCTCTGGCAGGCCGGTCGTGATGTCGGCGACCTCCAGGGCGAGACCGAGCGCCTCGGCCCGCGTACGCACCACCGCGATCGTTTGCGGCAGGCACCCGGCGTCGACGAGGAACCGGTCGCTGGAACTCTTCCGGTTGGTCCTGCGCAGCAGCATCATCGCCTCGGCCGCCGCCGTCGCCTCGTCGAGCAGCGACGCGCCCGCGACCGGGAGACCGGTGAGGTCACCCACCACGGTCTGGAAGTTGACGAGCGCCTCGAGCCGACCCTGGCTGATCTCCGGCTGGTACGGCGTGTAGGCGGTGTACCAGGCGGGGCTCTCGAGGATGTTTCGGCGGATGACCGGCGGCGTCACCGTGTCGGAGTAACCCAACCCGATCATCTGGGTCATCGGACGGTTCATGGCCGCGAGCGCCCGCAGCTCCGCCAACGTCTGCGTTTCAGTCGCGGCCGGTGGAAGGTCGAGGGGGCGTCTGGTCCGGATCGACCGCGGGACCGCCGCCGACGTGAGCTCGTCGAGCGAGCCGAACCCGCAGGCCGCGAGCATCTTGGCCCGGTCCTCGCCGGACGGGCCGATGTGGCGATCGGCGAAGTTCGCGGCAGGCGGCGGAGCGCTGATCCGCTGGGAGCCGATGCTGGACGAGATCGAGGCGTTCATGGGAGCTCCCCGGTCGAGGCAGGTGGCCTGTCAGGTCGAGTCCCCCTCTGTCACGCCACCGTGGCGCTCCAGAGTCGCCTCGCCCGCATGGTCCGTGAGCCTGAGAGGTTCCGGGGGGTTGCCCCTTCGGCGCTCCACGACCTACGAGGAGTAACCGCCCTACTTCGGCCGGTTCATCCGGTCGTGGAGACTCTCCCACGCGGGGTTGTCAGCTCGACCCACGCTACCAGCGTCCGGGCTGGAGTTTGGTCAACCACGCCAGCAGCTGCCGGCTTCGCGGCAATGACCACGCTGAGCTGGCACCTGATTCCTGGGCGAGGCATCGGCACCGTACGGGCGACCACAGACCTACCGGGCGTGGTCATTTCCGCCGAACCGGCCACCGGAACAACATCCGGACGGACCTTTTGCACCGGGAACTCCCGGTCGAACGCCTCTGCGAACGTCAGCCCGTGAGCCGGGCGCGGCGGCGCAACGCGAGCTCGTCACCTGGGTGCTCGTGGTCCTCGGGGGCATCGGGCCGCTCACCCGGGAACTCCGCGAGGGTGCCCTCGACCTCACGGGACACCCGCCCGAGAGCGATGCCGAACACGCCCTGACCACCCTGGAGCAGGTCGATCACCTCGTCGGGCGAGGTGCACTCGTAGACGCTCGCACCGTCGCTCATGAGCGTGATCTCCGCCAGATCCTGGGCGCCCCGCTCGCGCAGGTGCATGACCGCGGTGCGGATCTGCTGCAACGAGACGCCGGCGTCGAGCAGGCGCTTGATCACCTTGAGCATCAGGACGTCGCGAAAAGAGTAGAGCCGCTGGGTGCCCGAGCCGGACGCCGGACGGACGGTGGGCTCCACCAGACCGGTGCGCGCCCAGTAGTCGAGTTGTCGATAGGTGATGCCAGCCGCGGCACAGGCGGTGGCACCGCGGTAGCCCAGGCCGTCCTGGGGCGGATCCGGAACGCCGTCAGCTGGTCCGAACAGCAGACCCTGCGCACCAGCCGTACGGCGGGCTTCGGTCCGCTCGGGACTCTCGCCCATGGCGGCGCCGGTGGCACCGCCTCCCGCCTGGTCACCCGTGCCTGTCACGGCCGCCTCCCACATTGTTGGGGTCGCGGCGAGCGCGACACCCTCTCCAGTCCTACCCGACCCCGACCCGGACGAGACCGCTGGTCATACGGCAGAGCCGCATGCTTGCGCCTCCTGCGAGAAGCGCCCCCCATGGAAGCCGAATGACATCCACGAAGTTTTCCTCGTCACGGTAGGCCCGCGCGTCGTGACGGGTCAACGCGACGGCCGGCGTGTCGCCCCGAAACCTCAACCTGAGGTCGAGACCGAAAGGGGACCTCAGCCTGGGGTGTCGAAGTCCTCCGGTGTCACCTGGTCGAGGAACTCACGAAACTTCTGGACTTCGGCCTCCTGCTCGTCCGGGATGGCGATGCCGGCCTCGGTCAGAACCTCGTCCGAGCAGACGATCTTGACGTTCAGGCGGAGTGCCAGGGCGATCGAGTCCGATGGCCTCGCACTGACCTCGACACCGCTCGCGAAGGCGAGGATGCCGTAGAAGACACCGTCGCGGAGGTCGGTGATCCGGACCTCGGTCAGTTCCTGGCCGGTCGCGATCAGCACATCGCGGAACAAGTCATGGGTCAGCGGCCGCGCCGGGACGATCCCCTGCTGGGCGTGAGCGATGGCACTCGCCTCAGCGGGCCCCACCCAGATCGGCAAGAACCGTTCGCCGTCGACCTCCCGGAGCAGGACAATCGGCTGGTTCGAAGGCATCTCCACCCGGACACCAACGACGTCGAGCTCGCGCACTCGTCCACACTACCCCGGTCGGTTGGTGGCCAGTCGACCGACGCACTTCACCGCCCGAGCCCGGTCTTCACCAGGAGCGCGTGCAGGCGTACCGCCAGCGCCGCCAACTCCCGGATCCGGTCCTCCGTACGGGCCCGCGAATCCATGCCGCGCTGCCGCGCCAGCGGAGCCACCACCTGCTCGATCAGTCCCACCTCACGGTCGGCGGCCGTACGAAAAGCACGAAGGTGGCGCGGCTCGAGCCCGAACCCGGCGAGCTCACCCGCGGTCTTCGCGATCTCGAGTGCATCCTCGTCGTAGTGGTCCCTGCCATGCCGGGCCGAGACGAGGCCGTACGACTCGAGCTGGTCCAGCAGGTCCGAGTCGATCCCGGCGTCCTCGACGAGCTCCTTGCGTGACAACCGCGCGTCGGAACCATTGGCCCCGAACGCCTCCGCGCCCACCTGGTCCGCACCGCCGAGCAGCACTCGCGGAGACGGCGCGGACGGAAGTGCCCGACCCGGAAGCTGCGGCGGTTCGAAGCCCCGGTCGAGCGCGTCGAGGTGGTCCTTGATCACCCGCAACGGGAGATAGTGGTCGCGTTGCGCGGTCAGCACGAAGCGCAGCCGCTCGATGTCGTCATGGCCGAACTTGCGGTAGCCCGACGGAGCTCGCTGCGGTTCCACCAGACCTTCGGCCTCGAGAAAACGGATTTTCGAGATCGTGACGTCGGGAAACTCAGCGCGCAGCCTCGCGAGAACCTCACCAATGGAAAAGCTGTGGGACCGCGCAGATGCCGCGCCACTCACCGAGGGAATCCTTGCGCGTACAGCTCTTGGACCCCCCGAAGGAGAGCGTCGCTCACCGTCTTTCCCCCTCCGGCCCCCCGTCCCAACCAGCACCGGTCCGTTCGGGTGCGCCCGTCATGCCGAAACCGCGCTGGCTGGCGAAGTACACCAGGCGGAACTTGCCGATCTGCACCTCGTCGCCACCGATGAGCAGGACCTCATCGATGCGATCGCGATTCACGTAGGTGCCGTTCAGGCTGCCCACATCGCGTACGACAAAACCTTGCGGCCGGCGGCGGAACTCGGCATGCCGACGGGAGACGGTGACGTCGTCGAGGAAGATGTCGCTCTCGGGATGCCGACCCACGGTCACCACGTCGGCGTCGAGCAGGAACCGGCTCCCGGCGCTCGGACCGCGCTGCACGATGAGCAACGCGCAGTCGTAGGGCAGGGCGTCGACGGCGGCCTGCTCCTGCGGACGGAGCTCGGCCTCCGCCCGGTCGTATTCGGGCTCGAGGCCGAGTGAGATCGTCGCGGTCTGCTCGACAGGTCGTTCTCCCCCCAGCGCTCTGCCGCACTGCGAGCAGAACCTGCTGTTCTCGGCGTTCTCATGCCCGCACTGAGTGCAGAAAGGCATCGACCCTCCCGTGGCGGAACTCTCTCGTCGTCTGAGTTGAACTCGTCCACCGCACACACCCTAACTCTTGACCAATGGTCGAGGTGGGCAGCCCACAGCGATTGCGTCCATCCGCGACCCAACCGGGCGAAACGGCGAATGAGCGGCTACTCGGACAGTGTGGAACGCGTGATCAGGTCTGCTCGACCTGCGCCTTGTACGCCGCGGCGTCGAGGAGCGATCCGAGTTCGTCCGGGTCGCTCGGCTGTAGCTCGATCATCCATCCCGCGGCGTACGGCTCGGCGTTGACAAGCTCGGGGCGCTCGTCGAGCGCGTCGTTGCGGGCGACGACCGTGCCACTCAGTGGTGCGTACAGCTCACTCACGCTCTTGGTCGACTCGAGCTCACCGACCACCGCACCGCGCCGCACCTGTTCACCCACCGGTGGCAGGCTGACGTAGACGATGTCGCCCAGCGCGTCCTGGGCGTAATGGGTGATGCCGATCCGGACCGAACCCTCGGCGTCTCCGGGATCGCGTACCCACTCGTGCTCGTTCGTGTACGTGAGGTCGTCCGGGAACACCACTGTCTCCTCGCTGTCGACATTTCCTGGGCAGCACCACCGCACGCCGCGCCAGCACACCCCGTCTGAGGAGACAGGCTAGTCGCCGGACTTCGCGGTCTCCTCCGGGGCCGGGCGAGCGTAGCGAGGCGTCACCGGACGGTGCAAGGAGTCGATCTGGATGTTCGACTGTTCCAGGACGGTGACCAGCCCGCCCTTCTGGCCCACCTCGTCGACGACACCGCCGGGGATGCGCATCGCGGTCGCGAGTGTCCGCGTCTCCCCGATCGCATCGATCGTGTACGGAGGTGGGATGAGCGTGCCGTCGACCAGGATGCCGCCTTGGCCGTCGAGGACGTAACTGCCGGCGACGAGTCGGACACGATCGTTCACCTCGATCGACTCGGCTCCCGCATCGCGCAGCTCCTCGATCGTGTTGAGAACCAACGACGCCGTCACGGCCGATCGGGTGTCGGAGATCGTGAGCCGGATACCTGGGCCGCTCGCCGGGAGAGTGCCGGCGAGGATGCCAAGGGTCTCGGCGCGCGCCTGGGCCTGGTTGACCGCCGCGCGGGTCCGGTCGGCACCCGACAGCAGCTCCGCCCGCGCCGACTCGAGCTCGCTGATCTCCGCCTCCAGCCGGCGGGTGCGCTGCTGCAGACCATCGAGCATCTGGATCAGCTGTGGCCTGTTCGCACCGGAGAACTCGTCGTCGGTGCGCAACGCCTGCACCTGAATGGTGGCGGCGAAGCCGAGGATCGCCAGCAACAGCGCCCCGGCCAACTGGGCGCGGGAGATGTAGAGGCGGAACGCGCTGTTGAGCCGTCGCCATGCGGGATTACGCGGCTTCTTGCCACCAGATGCCTTGGGCTTCTGCTCGGCCATCGCCTTCGTACCACCCATCAGGCCTTGAACAGGCGCCGACGGATCGCCGCCATGTTGGAGAAGATCCTGATGCCCAGGACGACGACGACACCGGTCGACAGCTGCGCGCCGACGCCAAGCTGGTCCCCCAGGTAGACGATCACGGCGGCGACCAGCACGTTGCCGATGAACGACACGACGAAGACCCGGTCGTCGAAGATGCCGTCCACGAGCGCGCGCAGTCCACCGAAGACCGCGTCGAGGGCAGCCACGACCGCGATCGGGAGGTACGGCTGCAGCCACAAAGGGACTGCCGGTTGGAGCAACAGCCCCACGATGATTCCGACGAAGAGGCCGATCGTCGCGATCACTGGGCGCCTTCCGTCCGCGCGTATCGGAGTTTGTTACCGGAGTCGGCGGGCAGTAGGAGTTCGTCAACCGCCGCCGTTCCAAGTGCTATATGGTGCACTGCCTTGAGGTTGAACAGCCACTTGCCACCCGGACTTTCGGCGAACTGCGCCTCCAGGGTGTCGGGATCGCCGATCGCCTCGACGACGTACGGGCGGGCAAGCGGTCGGTAGTCGACGGTGATCGACTTGTCGGCGCCGCGGATCGCGGTCAACGCGGTGAGCCGCTGGCCGTTGATGGCGATCGCCTCGGCGCCGGCCGACCACAGACCGTTCACGACCTGCTGCAGGTCGATGTCGAGGATCCGTCCTTCCGCACTGCTCGCCCCGGAGACCTCGTCGACGGGCGCGTCGTCGATGACCAGGCGGAGCCCCGGACCCTCGACCCGACCTGTTCCCGCCAGCACGTCGAGCGCGGCGAGGCGTTCGCGCAGGTTCTGGCCACTCGCCGTGCTCGCCAGGACGTCGTTCTGAAGGACGGTGACCTCCTCCTGCAGTGTGCCGGCGTGGGTACGCATGTCGTCGTTGCGGGCGGTCTCGGCCCGGATCCGCTCCAAGAGTTCCGCCTTCTCCTGCGCCACCGCCGGAGCGGACTGTCTGGTCTGGACCGCTGCCACGGTGAGGAGTAGGCCGAGCAATGCTAGCGCCACCAGCGTCGCGCCCAGACCGCGGCGGGAACGGGAACGACTGGGACCGCGGCGCGCGGCGGCCGCCGCGTAGCCGTCGTCGAGGGCATGCGTGACGAGCTCGCGCATGAGCGACATCGAGTCGTCACGCTTGAGGATCGTGCCCGCGCGCGGCCAGGCGCCTGGTGGCGCCGACGGGTGGCCAGGCGCCGCAGGCGTACCCTCGAGACGCGCTGTCGGCGCCTCCCGCTCCCCTGAGGCCATGCGGACCATGGTGTCATGACGTGCTGGGTGTGTGTCCCGCGCGGTGATCACAAAAAACGATCATCGGCGGCTGGCAGGTCGACCATGACCGATCCGGCCACGGATCCAACTGTTCGTCTGCCTCGACATCGGCTGGCCCATCCCGGGCGCGCTAGCGGCCGGCTCGGGTCACCAGGTCCGCCCACCGGTGCGCGAGGGTTGTCGCGGCCTCCGTACTCCGCCCCTCTGCCCACACCCGGGTCACCGCCTCGGTCGGATCCGGGAGGACGAGTGCCCACGAGCCGTCGGGTTCCAGCACGCGTACGCCGTCAGTCGTGTCGAGCGAACGCCCGTCGGCGGCCTCGATCGCGGCTCGCATCACCGCACCCTTGCTCGCCCACGGCGTCGGGACCGCGAGTTGGACGACGTGGGCCCGCGGGATGCGGGCGTTGATCTCCGACAGCGGAAGCCGGGTGCGCGCCACCACCCCGAGCAGGCGTACGAACGCGGCGAAGCCGTCGACCGCGTTGGAGAACTCCGGGACGATGAACCCGCCCCGACCGTCGCCGGCCAGAAGCAGACCGTCAGCGGCAGCGGCCGTGGCCAACGCGTCCGGTGCGGTCGTGGTCCAGCGGATCCCGACGTTGTGGAAAGCGGCGACCTGCTCGGCCACCCGGGTCGTCGTCACCGGTAGCGCGACATGTCCTTCCGACGCCTCAGCCGCGATCAGGTCGACGAAGACGAGCAGCGCCCGCTCGTCGGCGATGACATTGCCGGTCTCGTCGACGAGCGAGATCCGCTCGCCCAGCGGACTGAACCGCACACCGAACGCAGCCCGCGACGACGCCACCACCTCCGCCAGGTTGGCGATCGCGCGAGTGCGCTGCTCCGCCGTTTCGGTCGGGCTGCGCTCGTCCACACCGGAGTTGACCGTGAACGCTTCGACCGCGAGCTTCCCGAGCAGGCTCGGCAGCAACAGGCCGGCAGTGCCGCGGCCTGCGTCCACCACGACCTTGAGACCCGTCCCGGCGACGCCCGACGCGTCGATGTTGGCCAGCAGGTCATGGACGTAGGTCTCCGCCACCCGCGACGGAAACGTGAGGTCACCGATCTCGCCGGGAAACGCCCGGCGGAACTCCTGCCGGCCGAGCACGCGCTCGACCTTCCGCCGCGCGGCGAGTGAGAGGTCCGCGCCCGTCTCGTCCATGAAGATCAGGTCCACCGAGTCGGGACGGCTGGGAGTCGTACGAATGAGCAGCCCACCGCCGGCGTTGCTCCTGGACGTCTCCAGCCGGGCGACCGGGTTGGGCGAGACCTCCAGGTCGCAGACGTTCAGGGCGCTCGAGGTGAACGCCGCGATCGCCGCCCGCTTGAGCGCTCTGGCCGACCGCGAGGTGTCCCGCGCGGTGAGCACGGTCGCTCCCTTGCGCAGCGTCGTCGCGTAGGCGCTCGCCAACCGGACCACCAGCTCAGGGGTGATCTCGACGTTGACGATCCCGCTCACCCCGCGCGGGCCGAAGAGCGCCTGGCGGCCCTGCGACTCCCAGATCACGCTCTGGTTGACGACCGCGCCGGCCTCGATCGTCTTGCTCGGATAGACCTTGATGTCGGGATGGAGGACGGCCTCCTCCTCGATGACGCAGTCGTCGCCCACGACCGCACTGTCGTCGATCCGGGCCCCGCGCATCACATCGGTGTTCTTGCCGACCACGCAACCGCGGAGGTTGGAGTGCGCGCCGATGTAGGCGTTGTCGTGCACCACGGCTCGGTGCAGGAACGCGCCGCTGCGGATGACGACGTTGTCGCCGACGACGGTGTGGTCACGCAACTCGGCCCCGCCTTCGACCTTCGCGTAGGCCCCGACGTACAACGGGCCCTTGAGGGTCGCGTCGGGGTCGACGTCGGCGCCCTCCCCGACCCAGACCCCCTTGGAGACCTCGAACCCGTCGATGTCGATCGCGATCTGCCCGTCGAGGACGTCGTAGTTGGCCTTGAGATAGCTGCGATGGGTGCCGACGTCCTCCCAGTAGCCGTCGGCGACGTAACCGTAGAGCGGCGCACCTGCCTCGAGCAGCCGCGGGAACACCTCGCTGGACCAGTCGACGTTCTCGGCCGCACCGACGTGGCTCAGCATCTCCGGCTCCATGACATAGATGCCGGTGTTGATGGTGTCGGAGAAGACCTGGCCCCAGGTCGGCTTCTCCAGGAAGCGCTCGATCCGGCCGTCGTCGTCGAGGATCGTGATGCCGAACTCCAGCGGGTCGGGGACCCGGGTGAGGCACACGGTGGCGAGGGCGCCTGAGCGCCGGTGATGGTCCACCAGCGCGGTCAGGTCGATGTCGGTGAGCGCGTCACCGGAGATGACGACGAACGTGTCGTCGGACAAGGCGGCAGCGGCGTTCTTGACGCTGCCGGCGGTGCCGAGCGGCTTCTCCTCGGTGGCGTAGGTGAGGTCCATGCCGAGGTCCTCGCCGTCACCGAAATATGCCCGGACCATCGAGCCGAGGAAGTGGACCGTGACCACCGTCTCGGTCAACTGGTGCCGCTTGAGCAGCCGCAGGACGTGCTCCATGATCGGCCGGTTGACGACGGGGAGCAGAGGTTTGGGCATGCTGGTGGTCATGGGTCGCAGGCGGGTACCCTCGCCGCCTGCCATGACGACAGCTCTCACATCCCCTCCCCTCCCGACCCCTACCCGTGGAGCTGATCTTCGGCCGATACCGGTTGGACCGGCGGGGATCGGCGAAGCAGCTGAGACGCCTGGAAGCCGTAAAGGACCCCTGCCCACCAGTAAAGTCCGGTGCCCCAGATCGCGAACGCCCACCCCACGACCTTGGCCACCGCGGCGAAGGCTCCCCCGCCGTCACCGAGGAACAGCAGGGGGAACGCATACAGCAGACAGAAGGTCGCGGCCTTGCCGAGGAAGTGCACGGGAAGCGTCCCGTGACCGCGCTGGCGCAGCAAAACGATCAGCCCGAAGAGCAGGACGTCACGCAACGGGATGAGGACGGCGAGCCAGATCGGGATGACCTCGCGAAGGGCGAGACCCACCAGGACTGCCAGGATGTAGAGCCGGTCGGCGAACGGGTCGAGCAGTTTGCCGAGTGCGCTGACCTGGCCGAGCCGCCGGGCGAGCTGGCCGTCGAGCCAGTCGCTGAAACCGGACAGGCCGAGCACGATGATCGCCCAGCCGTCAGCCTTGGGTCCGAGCACCAGCCAGAGGAACAACGGGACCCCGGCGAGCCGGGCGAAGCTCAGGAGATTGGGCAGGGTGAACACGCGAGCCCCGTCATGCGTCTCGACCGGCTCCGCCACTGCCGCCCCCTCCGGCTCACCATCCACCACGGTGGGCCTGCCGAAACCCTATTACCCGCGGGCCACACTGGCCCCGATCCGCACATTTCCGCCGGACGGCGGCCTTCGTGTCGAAACCCGTCGTTCCCGTGAGACGGGTGTCGGCCGCGTCAGCCGGCCGGTGCCAGGCCCTGGTGCCGCTCCGGCGGATGCAGCGAATCTGGCCGCCGGTTGGCGTGGTGGGCGGGCCACCCGGCGTCAGTACCGACCGTAGCCAGGCGCTGCGTCGCCCGGGTGAGCGCGACGTAAAGAGTCCGTGTCCCGACCGGGGTCTCCGCCGCGATCTCCGCCGGCTCCAGCAGGGCGACGGCATCGAACTCGAGACCCTTGCTGGCGATACCGGTCGTCACGACGACCCGATCGCCCTCGTACCCGGTCTGTGTCCGCTCGCCGCCTGTCGAGCCGTTCGACCCATTCGCACCGTTCGCCGCGTTCGCGTCGGCCACCCAGGTGGACACCGTCTCAGCCATGGCTTGTGGGGCGATGACACCGACAGTGCCCTGCACGCTGGCGAGCAGGTCCAGGATGGTCCGGCGCAGCGCGTCGGGCAGGCCAGCTTCCGTCGCGACCACGTGGTCGGGGGCGTGGCCGGTGGCGCGGACCGCCCGTGGGAGCGGCCGGTCGGGGATCTCGGGCCGGATCACACTCGCGGCGAGGTCGAAGATCTCCTGGGAGTTCCGGTAGTTGGTGCTGAGATGGAACGTCCGCCGTGTCCGCCGGCCGAGAGCCGTGTCACGGGAGGCCTCGGCCTCGTCGATGTCCGGCCATGAGCTCTGCGCCGGGTCACCGACGACCGTCCAGCTGGCATGCCGGCCGCGCCGCCCGAGCATCCGCCACTGCATGGGCGAGAGGTCCTGTGCCTCGTCGACCAGGACGTGCGCGTATCCGTCGTACTGTGTCGCCCGCTCGGCCCGGGCCCGCGCGGCGTAGTCGCGGTCAGCGGCAGTCGTGACCTCGCGTACACCGTCGATCTCGAACGGATCCCGCGGTGCCGGCCGATGCGGAGGCTCGCCCAGCAGGGCGTGGAGTTCGTCGAGCAGGGGGACGTCCTCGACCGAGAATCCGTCCTTGCCCGCGTCGGCGCCGCCGGCCCACGTGGCGGTCAGCGCGTCGACCTCGGCTGGGCGGAGCACGCCCTTGGCGGCCTGGCGCAGCCTCTCAGGGTCGGCGAGCTGGCGGAGCACCTGCACCGGCGTGAGCACCGGCCACCAGGCGTCCACGAACTCCTCGAACGTGTCGAGATCGGTGACGGACTCCTCGAAGTCCGACCGCGCACCTCGCCCGTTGGCCGTCGTACTGTCGGCGGACGCCTTGCGCCACAGGGCTGCGACCAGACCGCGAACGGCGTCGCCGCGGGCCCGGTTGCGGCGCGCGCCGCGCTGCAGGACGGTACGCCGGACCTCGGCCAACTCCTCGGCGTCCAACCGAAGAATCCGGCCGCCGACGTAGATCCGGAGCTCCTCGGGCGCACCGGGTACCGGCCCTCGCGCCGCCCGGCCGAGCACCCGGCGCATCCGCAGCGATCCCTTGATGAGCCCGACGTCGAACGGATCGGTCCGGGTGGCAACGATCCCGTCGACGACCTCCCCGAGCGAACGCAAGGTCGCCTCGTGCTCACCCAACGTCGGCAGAACGCGCTCGATGTAGCTCATGAAGACCGGCGACGGCCCGACGACGAGCACGCCACCGCCCGCGATCCGGCGCCGCTCGGAGTAGAGCAGGTAGGCCGCCCGGTGGAGCGCGACGACGGTCTTCCCTGTGCCCGGGCCGCCGCTGATCAGCGTGACGCCCGGCGACGGCGCCCGAATGATCTCGTCCTGTTCGTGCTGGATGGTGGCCACGATGTCGCGCATCTGCCGTCCACGGGCAGCGGTCAGCGCCGCCATCAGCGCGCCGTCGCCCACGACGGGCAGATCCGCCGGCGCCGCTTCCGGGTCCAGCAGATCGTCCTCCACCCCGACGACCCGCTGGCCCTGACAGCGCAGGATCCGTCGGCGTACGACGTCCTTCGGGTCGGCCGCCGTCGCCTGGTAGAAGACCGCGGCGGCAGGCGCCCGCCAGTCGATGACGAGCGGCTCGTGCTCGGCATCACGTACGCCGATCCGCCCGACGTAGCGGATCTCGCCCCCGCGGTGGTCGAGCCGCCCGAACACCAGACCTTCGCGCTGGGCGTCGAGAACGGCGAGCCGGCGGACCGCGTGGTCGACGAGCACATCTCGTTCGAAGAGGCTGCGGTAGTCCTCTTCCTTGATCTCGCCGGTGTAGTCCAGCAACCCACGGTCCCGGCCGTCGCGGCCGACCTCCGTCGCGCGGGCCACCATGACAGCCAACCGGTCGTAGACCCGGTCGACGTAGCGTTGCTCCTGCTCGATCTCCGCGCGCTCCGACGAGGTGGCGGGGTCAGAGAAGGCTGCCAACGACGCATCCCCCTTATCCAGGGCCCATATACAGGGCATGGCCCGGACGACTGGTGCGAGACGCTGCCCAGGAACCAGGGCAACCGCACAAGTCTAGATGGTCAGTTCCAGGGGGCGCCGGTGAAGCGAGCTCGTCTGCGAGTGAGGTGACCGACCACACATGGGTGTTTTCACGGCGGGGCCGACCGTGGAAGGATCGGCGGGTGATCTCCATCGTCGTACGCATCCTCGTCAATGCGGTGGCGCTGTTCGCGGCCACGCTGGTCCCGGGAATCGAGCTCACGTCCAGCTCGACCGGTGGCAAGGTCGGCACGCTCCTGGCCGTAGCCGTCATCTTCGGCATCATCAACGCCGTCCTCAAGCCGATCATCAAGGTGGTCGGCTGCGGCTTCTACATCCTGACGCTCGGCCTGATCTCGTTCGTGGTCAACGCGTTGCTGTTCCTGCTGGTGGGTTGGCTGGCCGGCGAGCTCGAGCTCGAGTTCGTCGTCGACGACTTCTGGGCCGGCTTCTGGGGCGCGATCATCGCCGCTCTGGTGAGCTTCGCACTGAGCGTCGTGATTCCGGACAAGTACGACAATCGCTGATCCACGGGCTTCGAGGCCATGAAGATCACCGAGGTACGCGTCGCTGGGCTTCGTGGCGCCACTCCCGAAGGCGGCTGGAGCCACGAGCTGCGACCTGACGATGTGGTCCACACCCTGCTCGCGGTCCATACCGACGAAGGACTGGTCGGAGTCGGCAGCGTCTTCACCTCAGAGTCGCTGGTACGCGCGGCGCTCGAGGTGCTCGAACCGCTCTACCGCGGCGAGAACGCCCTGGAGCCCGAGCGGGTCAGCGAGAAACTGCACCAGCACTCGTTCTGGATGGGCCGCGGCGGCACGCTGACCCACGCGATCAGCGGCATCGACGTCGCGTTGTGGGACATCCTCGGTCAGGCGTGCGGGCAGCCGGTCGGCCGGCTGCTGGGTGGCCGCTTCCGCGATCGGGTGATGCCGTACGCCTCCCTGCTCATGACCGAACCCGGTCCGCTCACCGAAACACTGGACCAACTCACGGCACAGGGGTTCCGGGCGTTCAAGATCGGGTGGGGCCCGTTCGGTCGGGTCGGGGCCCGCACGGACGAGGCGATCGTGTCAGCCGCCCGCGCCGCCGTGGGTGACGACGCGATCCTCGCCGTCGACGCCGGCGGGTCGGACGCTTTCTGGGACGGCGACTACGCGTGGGCGCTTCGGACGTCGCGCATGCTCGCCGATCACGGGGTGGCGTGGTTCGAGGAAGCGCTACGACCCGATGCGCTCGACGATTTCGTGGCCCTGCGGCGGTCGTCCTCCGTGCCGATCTCGGGCGGCGAGGTCCTCACCCGGCGGCAGGCGTTCGCGCCGTTTCTCTCGGCTGGGGCGTTCGACATCGTCCAGCCCGACACCACGAAATGCGGAGGTCTGAGTGAGGCCCGGCGGATCGGCTGGTCGGCGCAGGAGCACGGCGTGCGGCTGATCCCCCACGGGTGGAACACCGCCGTCGGCCTGGCGGCGGACCTCCAGCTGGCGTCGGCGCTTCCGGACACGTATCTGGTGGAGTACCGGACCGGCTCACCGTACATCGACGACATCGTGACCGGACGGTGGACTCTCGACGGCGCCGGCATGCTGACGATCCCGGACGCACCGGGGCTCGGCCTCGCACTCGACCCCGACCGGCTCGCGCGCTACGCCGGTGGTGCCCGGATTCTCTAGCGGGACATCCTCAGGCCCTGTCTCTCCCATCACGCCTCACTCGCGACGCCCCGCATCCCCGGCTGGCCGGGGACGACCCCAGGCCAGGGTGGCGACGATCGTCAGCTCGAGGGTGTCGTCGTGCGCCCAGGGCCGGACCACCTGCTCGACGGCGAGATCGAAGTCCCTTGCCTCCTGCTCCGACATGTGTTCCCGGGCGAGGGACGACGTCGAGTGGAACTGCTCCACGTAGTCGCTGACCGACTGGCGGAACGGCGTCGGGGAACTCTCGGCGCTGCCGCTCAGCTCGAGGAGGCCCCGCTGCTGAAGGGCCCCGACGACGGAGAACCGGGGATCGTAGTCGGGGTAACGTGAATGGCGCTTGATGACCGTGACCAGATCGTCCTGCCAGGGGACCTCACGAGGGCCGTGCTCGACGATGGCGAGGTACGCGTGCGGAGTCATCGCTCGGGCCAATCGGTTCAACGTCAGTCTCCACCGCATCCAGTGCAGGCTCGCCCCGGCAGTCACGAGTGCGTACGGCCCGCCCAGTTCCGCCGTCTCCACCGCACCGACTATCCAGCGCAGGTTGGGTCGCTCCCCTCCTGGGCGACGGCGGCCCGCCTCGATCATCGCGGCCGAGACGTCGACGGCGTCGACCTGGCCCACTCTTGATGCGAGTGGACGGGCGATGGCTCCGTCTCCCGCGCCGATGTCGAGCACCGCGCGCGGTTCCTCGGTGATCAGCTCCTCCAGGATGTCGAAGACCTCCGGTGGGTACGGCGCGCGGTGTGCGTAGGCATCCGCGACCCCAGGATTCGCGAAGACCTCGCCGAGTTCCGGGCGCGTGTGTTTCGCAGGCTCGACCATCATCGGATTCTCGCCCATTCCGGATCGACGGCACCAGCCATCTCGGACCGTCCCGCGCGCGACGCACCGCAGGCGCTATCATTCGAACGTCAGTTCGATCTGCCCTGCCCAGGTCATGATCGAGAGGGACAGCACATGATCAACCGGTTCGCCGTACGCAAGACAACCAAGGGTTACGGCGTCTGGGACGCCGCGGTCAATGGTTGGCACAGCCGACAGGACCTCGGCCAGCCCGAGGCGACCGAGCTGGCGGCGACCATGAACTCCGGCCAGTCCCCGCAGGAGGCCGGTGCCACCGTCTCGCGGAAGGTCAACCCGGCCAGGCCGGTCCTGGTCCTCGTCGACGGCCGCTGGTGGCCGGCCCGGCTCGACTGGTGGGTACGAGAGTCCGACGGCTGGTACGGCCGGGCGAGCCTCGATGCCACCGGCGCGACCAACTGGTACCCGGCCGCCTCCCTGCGTCCGGGCGAGGCGTCGTCGGCGTGATCAGAGGAAGAGCTTCGGCAGGTACTCCGGCTCGCGGGCGTAGGCCTCCCGCTGGCCGAGCGCGACCGGATACATCGCCGCGTGGCTCTCCCGGGCCGCGGCCACGAGGGGTTCGTACTCCCGGTGGCAGATGTCGACGAGGCCGATGTTGTAGTTCTCGCCGTCGAAACGGCCGATCGCCGACTGGTCGTAGAGCGTGAAGTAGTGCGCGCCCACGCACCACGGCTGTGCCGCCGCGTCCTCCAGATAGACCCGGAACGCCTGCCCCCGGGCAGCCTGGTCGGGGACATGGCCGATCCCACTGGCCGGCAGTCCTGCGTCCAGGGCACCGAAGTGCCACTCGCCGATGAGGATGGGGCGCCCGAGGGCGTCGCTCACCTTGGCGAGGTCGGCCGCCGGCACCCGCTCGCGGTAGCAGTTCATGCTGAAGACGTCGAACGACGCCATGCCCGCGAGCGCCCAGGCCGGCGGCACCGTGTAGTAACGGGCGCCGAGGTTCAGATGGTGCGGGTCGACCGCCCGGCAGGCCCGGCTCAACGTGTCGAACAGCTTCGCCACCATGACCGCGCTGAAGTCGGCGAGGTCCTGCTCCGCCTCGGTGGTCAGCGCACCCGACCAGGGACGCTCGCCGATCGCTGTCAAGCTCGCCTTGCCTCCCCAACGCGCGGACAGTCCGGCGTCGTCGCCGTAGCGGTCGGCGAGCCAACCGACGAGCTCCCGTCGGGTCGCCGAGTTGCCGGGGCTTCGTACCATCCCGGCGGCCGGCGTCTCGGTCGCGAAGCCCCAGGTCGGCTCGTTCATGAGGAAGTAGCCGATCAGCGCCGGATCCTCCGCGGTGTCGCGCAGCTGCTCGGCAAAGGTCTCCGCGTCGGTCGCGAACCCCGGATGGAAGACGTCGGGGAAGTCGCGGTAGACGGTCGGCGTCCGTCGCCACCTCGGCTGGAGGGGTCGTACGTACGGGAAGCCGGCGGCCCGCGCGATCTCCCAGTCGGACCAGTTCGCCACCGTGTTGAACCCGGCCCGCCGCAGGGTCGCGAGTGCGAGCTCGGACCATGCCGACCACCAGCCACCCATCCCGAACGCGCGGATCAGGTTCGTCCCCAGATAGTTGACGACCAGGGAGCCGTTCCGGCCCGTACGAATCGCATCCGCATAAGGGCCGGCGCGGTGCGGCGTCCACTCGAGTGCCGCCTCGAGGCCGGTACACGTACTGTCAACGACGCCTTGCACGCAGTTGGGCCCACTGGACCAGAACAGGTGCCCGGCGGGGTCGACCAGCCACCACCGCCGCCCGTCGTGCTCGGCCCGGAAGTAGCCGGTAGCCGCGCGGCGGCCCGCCGCCCACCCGCCCCACGAGGAGTAGCCCGCAGGCCAGCGCGCATCCCCCGCGGCGGCCAGCTGCCGGCGGAGCCGACCGCTCGCCTCGGCGACACTGCGGGTCTTCGACGGCCAGTCGTGCAGAGTGCTCTGACCGAGTTCGTCGAGCAGCGGGCCGCGAGGCAGCAACGGCTTGTCGAGCAGAGGCGGCGCGTCCGGCGCCATGCACAGCGGCGACATCGACCAGCGCACCGGGTCGGGCCCCTTACGGTGCACGGTCAGCTCGATCCGGTCGACCCGGGCGACGTCAACGGCGTCGCCCCAGCACAAGGGCTTGAGCCAGGCGCCTTCGCGGCCGAGGAGCCACTGTTTCTGGTCGGCAGCGGAAAGCGGGATCCGCATCCGGGCGCCGCACTGGTTGAGCAGGCCGAAGCTCACGACGAAGATCGGCCCGTGCCCGCCCTCGCGCAGGGTCAGCTGGAAGACGGCGAGATGGACTCCGTCCAGCAGCAGGTCGGCCGTGAGGTACGCCGACGCGTCAAGCGACCCTGGCTCGACGCGATACCTGAGCCCGTCGCCGACCTCGACAGCGACGTATGCCGTCGCCTTCGGCAGCGTCTCGACCGGCCCTTCGTCGCGCAGTCCCCCGAGGAACTCGCCGACCACCAATGCGGATGCAGCGGATGACATGCCTGCTCGCCCCACGACCCGGACCGACCCGCCCCTAGCCGAGGGCCGGGACGACCGTGTCGTCGTACCAGCCCTCGCTCGCGGCGAACGCCTTCAGCGGGCTGCATCGGCTCGTGCCACCTCCGCAGGTGTGGAGCGCCGCCGGACCCGCAACGCCAGGAAAGCTCATCTCGACCCACCGTTCGTCTGCGAATGCGAGGGCGGCACCGCAGGAACGCACGCGACCTACCGCGGGGCGGCACCGTGTCGACGCTGACGCGTCAATGCTCGCCCAACGACCCTGATCTCTCAACAAGATCGTGCGGCCGTAGCCGGCACCCACGCGTTCCACATCGCGGTCGCCACACCTGGTGCGGCGACCGCGATGCCACCGGTGGCCGGAAACAACGTGGCACCGCCGTCCTCCGCGCGGACGACGGCACCGGCCCGCGCCGCGATGAAGACTGCGGCGAGGACGTCGATCGGGTGAAACTCACCGATCACCCCAGCCGCCGCCCGCCCCGCCGCGACACTCACCAGGGAGAGGGCCGAGGAGCCCATGATGCGGGTCGTGCAGTGCTGCGCGGACAGCCGCTCGAGCATGACGTCCATGCCGGGCCACGGGCGGTAGGACGCCCACTCCGTGACCACGACCTCGCCTGCCAGGCTCGACACGTCCCGGCAGCGGAGGGGAACACCGTTGCAGGTGGCGGGTCCGCCCCGGGTCGCGCTGAAGACCTCGTTCCGGAACGGATCCGCGACGACACCAACGACCGGTCCGGCACCGTCGGCCAACGCGAGACTGAACGAACACCACGGCAGGCCACTGGCGTAGTTGGTGGTGCCGTCCACCGGGTCGACGTACCACGTCGGGCCTCCGCCGTCCGCGGGCTCGCCGCCGTACTCCTCGCCGACGACGGCATGGTCGGGGAACCGGGCCTCGATCACCGCCCGGACATGGCGTTCGATCTCGCGGTCGGTTTCCGTCACGAGGTCGGCGTCGTGCGCCTTCGTCGTCACCGCGGTCGGGCGGCCGCGGACGATCCGCTGGCTGGCCCATTCGGCGAGTTCGAGTGCCGTCGCACTCTCCTTGTCGTACGAGCGTGCACTCATGGCTGTCCGTCTCCTACCGCTCGCTCGTGCCTGCCATGGGAGGTGCTGGTTGCGATGAGGCGATGATCGCATCGCCGTCGGCCCCCGTCATGCGAATCCTCCCAGCGGTCTGCCGACCGTCGTCTTCACGGTCCAGTTCCGCCCGTGCGCCGGTCCGCCAGTGTCCAGCCCGCCCAGATGAAGCCGTCGTCGCGGGCGATCGTCACGGTGGAGACGAGCCGCGTGCCCTGGCGCACAACGAGCACCGCTTCGCGCTCGATGGACCGGGCGAACTGCTCGGAGGTGTACTCGCCGGCCTCCCACTGGCGAAAACCGGCCGCGAGCAGCCAGCGCTCGGCCTCAGCTCGCATCGGGGCCGAGAGCTACCGCTGTCGTCGCGCGTCATCTCACTTCAGGCCGGCCTCGTGCATTCCCCTCAACTCGCGCTTCAGCTCGCTGATCTCGTCGCGGAGCCGGGCCGCGATCTCGAACTGCAGCTGCTCGGCCGCGACCCGCATCTGGTCGTTGAGCTGCTGGATGAGGTCGGCGAGATCCGCTGCCGGCATCGCGGCGAGGTCGCGGGCGTGGCGCCCCGCCTCCCCCGTGCTGGCCAGCTCAGGCACCGGCGCCTTGCCGCGGGTCTGCTGCCGGCCGCCACCGCCCAGGAGTTTCTGGGTGTCGGCGTCCTCGCGCGCCAGCATGTCGGTGATGTCGGCGATCCGCTTGCGCAGCGGGGTCGGATCGACGCCGTTGGCCTTGTTGTAGGCAACCTGCTTCGCCCGCCTCCGGTTGGTCTCCTCGATGGCGCTCTGCATCGACGGGGTGATCGAGTCGGCGTACATGATCACCTGGCCGGAGACGTTGCGTGCTGCCCGGCCGATGGTCTGGATCAGGCTCGTGCCCGAACGCAGGAAGCCCTCCTTGTCGGCATCGAGGATCGCGACCAGGGACACCTCCGGCAGGTCGAGACCCTCGCGGAGGAGGTTGATGCCTACCAGGACGTCGTACTCCCCCATCCGGAGCTCGCGCAGCAGCTCCACCCGGCGCAGGGTGTCGACCTCGCTGTGCAGGTAACGCACCCGGATGCCCTGCTCCAGGAGGTAGTCGGTGAGGTCCTCGGCCATCTTCTTGGTGAGCGTGGTGACCAGGACCCGCTCGGACTTCGCCTCGCGGAGCCGGATCTCGTGGATGAGGTCGTCGATCTGTCCCTTGGTGTTCTTGATGATGACCTCCGGGTCGACGAGACCCGTGGGGCGGATGATCTGTTCGGCAACACCGTCGGCCTTCGCCATCTCGTACGACCCCGGCGTGGCGGAGAGGTAGACCGTCTGCCCGATGCGTTCGAGGAACTCCTCCCAGCGCAGCGGGCGGTTGTCCATCGCCGAGGGCAGCCGGAAGCCGTGCTCGACCAGCGTGCGCTTGCGGGACATGTCGCCTTCGTACATGCTCCCGATCTGCGGCACTGTCACGTGCGACTCGTCGATGACGAGAACGAAGTCCTCGGGGAAGTAGTCGAGCAGGCAGTGCGGTGCCGATCCGGCGGCCCGGCCGTCGATGTGCCGCGAGTAGTTCTCGATGCCGGAACAGGTTCCGATCTGCTGCATCATCTCGATGTCGTAGGTCGTACGCATCCGCAGCCGCTGTGCCTCGAGCAGCTTGCCCTGCCGCTCCAGCTCCTGCAGCCGCTCGCCCAGCTCCACCTCGATGTCGCGGATCGCGCGGGCCATCCGCTCCGCACCTGCAACGTAGTGGGACGCCGGCATGATCATGGTTTCCTGGTCCTCGGAGAGGATCTCGCCCGTCACCGGGTGCAGCGTCGACAGTCGCTCGACCTCGTCACCGAAGAACTCGACCCGGACGGCCATCTCTTCGTACTTCGGGAAGATCTCGAGGGTGTCGCCTCGGACGCGGAAGGTGCCGCGCGCTCCGGAAGCGTCGTTGCGGGAGTACTGCATCTCGACCAGCCGGCGCAGGAGCTTGTCGCGCTCGACCTCGTGGCCGACCTTCAGGGTGGTCATCTGGCCGAGGTACTCATCCGCCGAACCGAGGCCGTAGATGCACGACACCGAGGCGACGACGATCGTGTCACGCCGGGTCAGCAGGGAGTTGGTGGCGGAGTGCCGCAGCCGCTCGACCTCATCGTTGATCGAGGAGTCCTTCTCGATGTAGGTGTCGGACTGCGGGACGTAGGCCTCCGGCTGGTAGTAGTCGTAGTAGGAGACGAAGTATTCGACCGCGTTGTCGGGAAAGAAGTGCTTCAGCTCGTTGGTGAACTGCGCGGCCAGCGTCTTGTTGGGTTCCATCACGAGGACCGGGCGCTGGAGCTGCTCCACCACCCAGGCGATGGTCGCGGTCTTGCCCGTGCCGGTCGCGCCCAGCAGCACGACGTCCCGCTCACCGGCCTCGATCCGGCGGGCGATGTCCTCGATCGCCTGGGGCTGGTCGCCGGAGGGCGCGAAGTCGGAGACGACCTTGAAGGGGGCGACGTTGCGCCTGATGTCGTTGAGCGGACGCATGAAGCCACCGTAGCCCGCCCCTCCGACAACGCGCCCCGCACCGGCTGGGAAGGCCCGCCACGGTCAGGCTGAAGCGGCGCGCTTCTCCAGCTCCGCCCACACGCTGTCGGCCTTCGTACGGAGATCATCCAGGTCGCCGGCGTTGTCGATCACGATGTCGGCGGCGGCGAGGCGTTCGTCCCGGCCGGCCTGGGCGGCGATCCGGGACCGGGCGTCCCCGGCGGTCATCCCGCGGGTCCGGCGAAGGCGTTCGACCTGGACGTCCTCGGGCACGTCGACCACGACCACCACGTCGAAGCGGTCGGCCTGCCCGGTCTCCACCAGGAGCGGGATGACGTGGACGACGACGGTCCCGCGGTCCGCGGCCGCCTCGATGTCGGCCGCCCGGGCCCGCACCCGTGGGTGCACGATCGCTTCCAGGCGCCTACGTGCCTCGGCGTCGGCGAACACGATCTCGCCAAGAGCCGCGCGATCAAGAGAGCCGTCCGGACGGACGACCCTGCCGCCGAACTCCTGAACGACGCTCGCCAGCCCATCCGTGCCCACCTCGACGACCTCGCGGGCCAACCGATCCGCGTCGACGACGAGGGCACCACGCCCCGCCCACACCCGGGCGACTTCACTCTTGCCCGACCCGATCCCACCGGTCAGCCCCACCCGCAGCACGCCGCGGAGACTACCGGACATCCGTGATCAGGACAGGTCGACCTGGCCGAGCTCGGCTGGGGCTCAGCCGTGCGCCACGACCTGGGCCATCGCCCGCCGGGCCCGCTCCAGGCTGACCGCCAGGGGCTCGTCGAACCTCGCCGGATTGAACGGCGCTCTGGTCGACACGTAGAGACCACCGCCGACCTGTTCGACGTGGGCGCCCGAGTAGGCCTGAGCAACCCCCACATGCAGCCTGGACAGGTCGAACCAGGCGTCCAGGAACAAGTCGGGCTCAGGCGTCACCAGCAGATCCTTCGGCGACAGGAACGGAGCTTCGAGGACGACCGAGGCATACAGCGGCCGCAGCGTCACCGCGAGCGCGATCAGCAGGTCCCGCAGGCGGTCGCCGAGCTCGTAGGCGACCTTCTCGTCGGTGTAGGGACGCTCGAACACCGAGCCGTCCACGACGACCTCGATCGGGTCGGCATCGAGTAGGGCGAGAGAGGTCATCGGCGAGCATCTGCGTACGACCGGATCGTGCAGCCCGTCGAGCCGGGTGACCACATCGCGCACCTCGGCAACCAAGGCGTCGTCCCGGCGTCCGGGAACGAACAGCCCAACGCCCGCTGGTTGCCATCCGAGCTCGTGCACACCCCCAGTGTCGCCGACAAGACAGCGTCCGGACAGGGGCGCGACAAAGTGGTGCTCCGCATTGAGACCTTTCCGGCTGTGCAGGTGGCCATCCGGCCCTGCCAGGTCGGGCGGTACGGCGAAATCCCCAGCAGATACGGCGGTTCCTACCGGATTCCGGACGGCTCACCATCAATCGCCCAGAGGCGCAGGGCACGGTCCGGCCGGTAGGTCGGGCGGTCCTTGGTGGACCCTGACATTTGTCTGCGACCTCGCGGGAAGTACGCATCGCGATGTATAACGAGATCCATGGCTGATGTGGAGATCCCGCGCGACGAGGCCGAGGCCGCGCTGCAGACCCGCCGTGACCTGGGCGCGGAGTACGAGCCCGCGATCGTCGAGTCCTTCGTCGAACGCATCGATAAGGCCATCGAGGCGCGGGTCGCCGACGAAGTGGCGAAGCGAGTCGGCGACGCCGGTGCACACGAGAAGGCCCTCGCGAAGGCCGCCTCGCTGCGTTCTGGTCAGGCGCTCGCGCTCGCGATCGTGTCGATCGTCATGTCGATCCCACTCACCGCGATCGCCGCCGATACGAGTGTCGCCCTGGTCCTGTTGATCTGGGGGGCGATCGTGTCCATCAACCTGATCTTCGCCCTGGGCGGCCTGGCGGGCCGCCGCCGGCGCTGACCCGCCACGCCCATGACGCCGAGAAGGCCCCGTCCTCGCGGACGGGGCCTTCTCGGCGTGCGAGTCCCGTGCGGGTTCGCAGGTGGTCCTAGCCCTGGCCGGTGAGCTTCTCCCGGAGTGCTGCCAGCGCCTCGTCGGACGCGAGCGTGCCCTCCGCCGGCTTGGCGGGCTCGCTGGAGGCGTAGGACGACGGTGCGGCCGCCGACGACTCCTCGCCGCCCTCGTCCAACTCGGCCTGCTGGGCCGCCTCGATCTGCTTCTTGTGAGCTTCCCAGCGCTGGTGGGCCTCGGCGTACTCCCGCTCCCACTGGTCGCGCTGCTGCTCGAAACCTTCGAGCCACTCACCCGTCTCGGAGTCGAAGCCGTCGGGGTACTTGTAGTTGCCCTGGTCGTCGTACTCGGCAGCCATGCCGTAGAGCGTCGGGTCGAAGTGCTCTCCGATCGCCTCGGCACCCTCGTTGGCCTGCTTGAGCGACAGCGAGATCCGGCGCCGCTCCAGGTCGATGTCGATGATCTTGACCATCACGTCGTTGCCGACCTGGACGACCTGCTCCGGGATCTCCACGTGCCGCTCGGCCAGCTCGGAGATGTGGACCAGGCCCTCGATGCCGTCGTCGACCCGGACGAACGCGCCGAACGGCACCAGCTTGGTGACCTTGCCCGGCACGATCTGGCCGATCTGGTGCATCCGCGCGAACTGCTGCCACGGGTCTTCCTGCGTCGACTTCAGCGACAGGGACACCCGCTCGCGGTCAAGGTCGACGTCGAGAACCTCGACAGTGACCTCCTGACCGACCTCGACGACCTCGCTCGGGTGGTCGATGTGCTTCCACGACAGCTCGGAGACGTGCACCAGGCCGTCGACACCGCCGAGGTCGACGAACGCGCCGAAGTTGACGATGCTCGACACGACGCCCTTGCGGATCTGGCCCTTCTGCAGCTGGTGCAGGAAGTTCTGCCGGACCTCGCTCTGGGTCTGCTCGAGCCACGCGCGCCGGGACAGGACGACGTTGTTCCGGTTCTTGTCCAGCTCGATGATCTTGGCTTCGAGCTCCCGCCCGACGTAGGGCTGCAGGTCACGCACCCGTCGCATCTCGACGAGAGAGGCCGGCAGGAAGCCGCGCAGACCGATGTCGAGGATGAGACCGCCCTTGACGACCTCGATGACGGTGCCGGTGACGACGCCGTCCTCCTCCTTGATCTGCTCGATCGTGCCCCAGGCGCGTTCGTACTGCGCGCGCTTCTTGGACAGGATCAGCCGGCCTTCCTTGTCCTCCTTCTGCAGGACCAGCGCCTCGACTGGGTCGCCGACCTTCACCACGTCGCTCGGGTCGACGTCGTGCTTGATCGACAGCTCGCGAGCCGGTATCACGCCCTCGGTCTTGTAGCCGATGTCGAGCAGGACCTCGTCCCGGTCGACTTTGACGACGGTGCCTTCGACAATGTCACCGTCATTGAAGTACTTGATTGTCTCGTCGATCGCGGCGAGGAAGGCCTCCTCCGAACCCACGTCGTTCACCGCTACCTGCGGCGTCTCCTGCTGGGCCGGTGCTGTGTCGTTCAGCGGGGCCTCGATGCTGCTCGTCATCTGGATGGTGGCTCCGATATGGCGTGGTCGTCGTCTCCTGCGCGCGTGGACCCTTGGATCAAACTGCCGAGAGAGTCCTCGTCGCTGCCTGGCGCCGGAACCGGGTGATTTCGACAGGTAAGAGCGCGAGCCTGCTCCGTCCGAGGTCGCACAGGCCCACAACGCTCATGTCAGGATACGGGGGCCCTGTGATCAGGGTCAACGCAACCCCGCGTAACGGGCAAAGATCAACGCAGTGAAACCCGGCTGGGTTCCCTCCGGGCGTGCTCTTTCGAGTCTTCGACGCGGCTGTTTCAGCGCCATGTCGGACGGCCAGCGGCAAGGTTACGGTATCGGCTCATCTCGCGCAGAAGCCGGCACGCCTGATCGACGACCGGAGTTCCCCCGTCCCGGGCGGCCAGGTCGACCAGGGCGAGGAGATCGACCGCTCGGCCGAGCTCGACGAACTGCGGCGAGACGGCAGGAGCCTGAGCGGCGAAGGTGGCGACGACGGCCGTGCAGAACGCCTCGTCAGTCTCGAACCTCAACAGGTTGCCGACGTCGGTGTAGGGCGATCCGCTGTGTGCGTACTCCCAGTCGACGAGCCCGGTGATCTCCCCGGACGTGGGGTCGACGAGCAGGTTCTTCGGGTTGACGTCACTGTGGGCGAGACACGTCCGGTCAGGCGCGGCGTCGAGCAGATCCTGGGCGTACCGGGCGACTTCGAGCAGCCCCGCCATGTCATCGTCCGACCACTGGGCAAAAGCACCGCGGCCGCGGTGCGCCTCCACCCAGTCTTCGAGGCCAGCACCGCTGGTCGGCCACGGCTGGACCGCCAGATCGGCCCCCACGAACTGCCCGGACCGCAGGAACGGAACGCCGGCCAGGCGCGCGAGGAGACGGCCGGCGCTCTCGCCCGCCGCCCGGCGCTTGGCCCGAGGCGCTTCGGCGAGCCAGAGATCCATGCGTTCGCCGGGCAGTCGCTCCGTCAGCAGGAACGCCGGAGCGGCCGGAGCGGGTCCCTGCGTACGCATCTCGAGGACGCGCGGCACCGGGATCAGGTCACGCAGGAGGGAGTGGAGAGCGGCGTCAACCACGGCCCGGTCCGGGTTTCGGACGTACAGACGGAGTACCGCCTCCTCCCCCGGTGCCCCCACCAGGAAGGTCTCTCCGCTGTAGCCACCGGAGAGCGGTCGGGCATCTGCACCGAGGAGGTCGCGGGCCGCGCTGAGCAGGGGTCCAGGCGGCGGCGTGAGTCCGGGGCTGGGGCTGCGACCAGGGCTGGGGCTGCGACCGGGGCTGGGGCTGCGACCGGGGCTGGGGCTGCGACCGGGGCTGGGGCTGCGACCAGGGCTGGGGATTTCCCCCTGGTCAGGGTCGTGAGCCGAGGTGTCGTCGGCCACCATCGTCAGTTCGCCGGGGTCAGGAACGCGGCGAGTGCATCGACGTACATGCCCGGATCCGCCGCGCCGCACATCTCCCGCGCCGAGTGCATCGCCAGCTGGGGCGCGCCCACGTCGACCGTGGTGACGCCGACGCCGGCCGCGGTCATCGGACCGACCGTGGAGCCGCAGGGGAGGTCCGCACGGTTGACGAAGCGTTGCAGCGGTACGCCGGCCTGCTCGCACGCGTGGACGAACGCCCCGGTGCCGCGGGCGTCCGTGGCGTACCGCAGGTTGACGTTGACCTTCAGCACCGGCCCGGCGTTGATCCGGATCGGGTGCTGGGGCTCATGACGTTCGGCATAGTTGGGGTGGGTCGCATGGGCCATGTCACCGGAAGCGCAGATCGAGCCGGCCAGCGCTCGGAGCAGGTCCTCCCGGTCGCCCCCGGCCGCGAGGACGATCCGTTCGAGCACGGCCGGCAGCAGGGTCGAAGCGGCACCCCGGTCGGAGACGCTGCCGACCTCCTCGTGGTCGAAGAGGACAAGAACGGGGACGCTACCCTCGGCCGGTGCCTGGACGGCCCGCAGCAGCGCCTGGAGCCCGGCGTAGGTCGTGCCCAGATTGTCAAGGCGTGGCGCGCTCACAAGATCGCCGTCCCGCCCGATCCGACGGCTCGGAGCCAGGTCGTGGGTCATGAGCTCCCAGCCGAGGACGTCGGACGGCTCGACCTTCAACTCCTCCGCCACGAAGCCGGCGAAGTCACCCGGAGAGGTGCCGACACCCCAGACGGGGAAGAGATGCTGCTGGGGATTGAGCCGGACACCGGTCTCGCGGATCTCCCGATCGAGATGGATCGCCAGCTGGGGAACCCGGACGATCGGCCGATCGACCTTGAGCAGGTGCTCGGCGACCCCTTCGGGCGTACGGACCGACACCCGTCCAGACAGGCCCAGGTCGCGGTCGAGCCAGGAGTTGAGCAGCGGGCCGCCGTAGGGCTCGGCGGCAAGGAGCTGCCAGCCCGCCCGGCTGGTGTCCGGATGCGGTTTGATCCGCAGGTTGGGACTGTCGGTGTGAGCCCCGACGATGCGGAACGATGTGCCGGGGCCGTGTGCGGTCTCGGTGCTCCAGGCCACCAGGGATCCCGCCCGGAGCGTGTAGAAGCGCCCGGGTTCGCGGGGCCAGCGGGCCGTCTCGTTCAGCGCGGTGAAGCCGACAGCCTCCAGGCGGTCGGCCACCTCGGCACATGCGTGGTAAGGCGAAGGGGCCGCGTCGACGAACGTGCACAGGTCGTCGGCGTGGAAGAACGGGTCGACAGACTGGTCATCGGCTCGGGCGGCGGTCATGTCGAGCATCCTAGAAGCCTGACGTGACAGGAGGCGCATCGTGCCTGCACCCGGCGAGCCGGTGGGAGATGGCGGGCGAGATGGCGGGCGATCGGGTGAGTGATCCGTACGCGCCCGCAGCAAGCGTCCATGCCAATCGCGGTTGGTGGGACGCCAGTGCCGACGGGTACCAGAGCGAGCACGGGGACTTCTTGGGAGATTCCGGCTTTGTCTGGGGACCGGAAGGGCTCGACGAAGCAGACGCCCGACTGCTCGGTGACGTCCACGGCCGTGGCGTGCTCGAAGTCGGCTGTGGTGCCGGGCAGTGTGCACGGTGGTTGCGTACGCAGGGCGCTGTCGCGGTGGGGGTGGACCTGTCGTTGCGCCAGCTGCAGCACTCTCGACGACTCGACGAGGTGACCGGCGTGGGGGTGCCAGTGGTGTGCGGCGACGCGGGCGCCCTGCCGTTCGCGGACGCGAGCTTCGACCTCGCCTGCTCGGCGTACGGCGCACTGCCGTTCGTCGCGGACGTCGACGCTGTCATGGGCGAGGTGGCGCGGGTGGTGCGGCGGGGTGGGCGGTGGGTCTTCAGCGTGAGCCATCCCGTCAGGTGGGCGTTTCCCGACGACCCGGGCCCGCGCGGGTTGGTGGTGCGGCAGTCCTACTTCGACCGAACGCCGTACGCCGAGACCGACGAGCGGGGCGCTCTCACCTACGTCGAACATCACCGGACACTGGGCGACTGGGTCCGAGCGCTGACCTCTGCGGGCTTCGTCCTCACCGATCTCGTCGAGCCGGAGTGGCCGGACGGTCACGAGCGGACCTGGGGAGGCTGGAGTCCCCTACGCGGCCGGCTCATCCCGGGAACGCTGATCCTCAGCTGCGCCAACCGCGGCTAGACGGTATGCAGAGGCATTCCGTCTAGCCTGGCGGGGCGGCACAGGGAGCCAGCCAAGGGCCGAGCAGAGGTTGCCCGCGCGGGCGGCACCTCAACGTCGTCGGCAGAGCAGGCGAGGTCAGTGGCCGGCTTCGTGCCAGGTGCGGCCCTCACCGACGGACACGTCGAGCGGAACGGTCAGCTCGGCTGCGCCACCCATCTCGCGGCGGAGCAGTTCTGCCACCTGGTCACGCTCGCTGGGCGCCGCCTCCAGGACCAGCTCGTCGTGGACCTGGAGCAGCATCCGCGACCGCAGCTTCTCCTCCCGCAGCGCCCTGTCGACGCCGAGCATCGCGACCTTGATGATGTCGGCCGCGGATCCCTGGATAGGTGCGTTCAGCGCCATGCGTTCGGCCATCTCGCGCCGCTGGCGGTTGTCGCTGGTGAGGTCCGGGAGATAGCGGCGCCGGCCGAGCATCGTCTCGGTGTAGCCGGTCTTGCGGGCGGCGGCGACCACACCCTGCAGGTAGTCGCGTACGCCGCCGAAGCGCTCGAAGTATTCGTCCATCAGCTCGCGCGCCTCGGCAGTCTCGATGCGGAGCTGCTGGGACAGGCCGTAGGCGGAGAGACCATAGGCGAGGCCGTAGTTCATCGCCTTGATCTTCGCCCGCATCTCCTGGGTGACCTCGGCAGCCGGCACGCTGAACACTCGTGACGCGGTCGCGGCATGGAAGTCCTCGCCGGAGTGGAACGCCTCGATCAGGCCATCGTCTGCCGACAGGTGGGCCATGATCCGCATCTCGATCTGGCTGTAGTCGGCGGTGAGCAGGGACTCGTAGCCGACGCCGACGATGAACGCCTCCCGGATCCGGCGGCCCTCCTCGGTGCGGATCGGGATGTTCTGCAGGTTGGGATCCATCGACGACAGTCGCCCGGTCGCCGCGATGGTCTGGTTGAACGTCGTGTGGATCCGGCCGTCGTCGCTCACCGTCTTGAGCAGACCCTCGACGGTCGAACGCAGTCTCGACGCGTCCCGGTGGGCCAACAGATGGGCCAGGAACGGGTGTTCGGTCTGGGCGTAGAGCTGTTGGAGAGCCTCGGCGTCGGTCGTGTAGCCGGTCTTGGTGCGCTTGGTCTTGGGCATGCCGAGCTTCTCGAACAGCACGACCTGCAGCTGCTTTGGTGAGCCCAGGTTGATCTCCTCGTCGATCACCCGGTAGGCCTCGTCGGCGGCCTGCTTCACCTGCCCGGCGAAATGTGCCTCGAGGCCCGACAGCCGCTCCACGTCGACGCAGATCCCCGCCTGCTCGACGCGCGCGAGGACGTCGACAAGGGGCAGCTCCACCTCGCGCAGCAGTCGGGCGCCACCGCGCTCGTCAAGGTCGTCGTCGAGCGCGGCCGCGAGGTCGATCACCGCCCGGGCGGCCACCATTGCCGTGTCCGCGACACCGCAATGGTCGACGCCCTCGAGACTGAGCTGGCCGCTGTCGGGCTCCTCCGAGCGCAGCTCGCGCCGCAGGTAGCGCAGCGTCAGGTCGGCCAGGTCGTAGGACCGCTGGTCGGGGCGGACGAGATAGGCCGAGAGCGCGGTGTCGCTGGTGACGCCGCGCAGCTCCCACCCGCGCGCGGCCAACGCGAGCATCGGGCCCTTGGCGTCGTGCAGCGCCTTCTCGTGGCGGGCGTCGGCCAGCCAGTCGGCCAGGGCCTTGTCGTCCTCGGGCGTGAGCTCACCCGGCTCCACCCAGGCCGCCGTACCGTCGGAGGACGCGAGGGCCACCCCAGCGACATCGCCGGTGCCGCGTCCCCAGCTGCCCTGGACGTGCAGGCCGGTGCGGACGTCGCCGGTCGCGTGCTCCTCTAGCCAGCCGGTCAGCTGGCCGGGCTCGAGCTTCTGGCCGGCGACGTCGAACCCCTCCTCCGCCTCCGGCTCGGGTGCCTGCAGGGTCGCGAAGAGACGGTCACGCAGCACCCGGAACTCCAGCGCGTCGAACACCTGGTGCACGGCGTCCCTGTCCCACGGCTGCATCACCAGGTCGACCGGCTGGAGCGGCAGGGTCAGGTCGCGGACGAGTTCGTTGAGCTGCCGGTTCTGCAGGACCTGACCGAGGTGCGTACGCAACGACTCACCGGCCTTGCCCTTGACGTCCTCCACATGGGTGACGAGGTCATCGAGTGAGCCGTACTGGTTGAGCCACTTCGCCGCCGTCTTGGGCCCCACCCCCGGGATTCCGGGCAGGTTGTCGCTGGTCTCGCCGACCAGGGCTGCCAGGTCGGGATAGCGCTCCGGCGGGATGGCATAGCGCCGCTCGACCTCCGCCGGGGTGATGCGGGCCACCTCGGACACGCCACGGGTCGGGTAGATCACCGTGAGCCGGTCCGACACGAGCTGGAAGGTGTCCCGGTCGCCCGAACAGACGAGAACGTCATAGCCGAGCTCGACACCTCGGATGCCAAGCGTGGCGATGATGTCGTCGGCTTCGTACCCCTCCGACTCCAGGTGCGGGATCCGGAGCGCCTCGAGGACATCCTTGATCAGCGAGAGCTGGCTCCGGAACTCGTCGGGAGTCTTCTGCCGGTTGGCCTTGTATTCGGCGAAGGTCTCCGCCCGGAACGTCTTGCGCCCGACGTCGAACGCCACCGCGATGTGGGTCGGCTGTTCGTCGCGGATCATGTTGATGAGCATCGAGGTGAAGCCGTAGACCGCGTTCGTGGTCTGGCCGGTCGCGGTCGAGAAGTTTTCCGGCGGCAACGCGAACCACGCACGGTAGGCCAGGGAATGGCCGTCGAGCAGCAGCAGGCGCGGAGCATCGGCCTGGCCAGTGTCGGGCGTGTCGGCGCCGAGCTGATCTGTGTTGGAGGCTTCGTGAACAACCACGCAGGCGACTCTAGTCTCAGGCACCGACACTGCCGGACAAGGCGTGGCAGCAGACGACGAAGGAGCGGGCATGACGGATCCGGGCAAAGCGCTCGATCTCGCGGACATCCCCCTGGCACCCCTGCACGAGCGGCTGGGCATCGAGGTGGTCGAGGCAGGGCCTGACCGGTGTACCGGGACGATGCCGGTCGAAGGCAACACCCAACCCTTCGGGCTCCTCCACGGTGGCGCCTCCTGCGCACTGGCCGAAGGGCTCGCGTCGCTCGCGGCAACGATGTACGCCTGGCCGGACAAGGTGGCGGTCGGCGTCGACCTCAACGCGACCCATCACCGCGCCGTCCGGTCCGGTGTCGTCCACGGCGTCGCGACACCGGTCCATCGAGGCAGCACGATCGCGACGTACGAGGTGGTGATCTCCGACGAGGCGGACCGCCGGGTCTGCACGGTCCGCCTCACCTGTCACCTCCGCCCAGCCTGATGCTCGGTTGCCTCGGCCTGGCCTGAGGCCCAGTTCCTACGACTGGGAGGGCCAAATTCGGGCTGTGGAACCGGAAACCGTTCATGATCACGATCATGATCACGGGAGGACGCGGTGGACGGAGACGCGGACTGGGGACTGGTCGCCGACCTCGGCGGTCTCGGCTTCGCCGGGTACGTCGCCGAACTCCAGCTCCGTCGCGAGCGTCTCGCCCGTCACGAGGTCGCGGTGCGCCTCGACCGCCGTGCGTACACCCGAGTCGGGTGAGTCCACCACGAGACGGATCCGGTCGGAGACGTCGAGGCCAGCGGCCCGGCGGGCCTGCTGAACGACCCTGATCACGTCCCGCGCCACCCCTTCGGCGGTGAGGTCGGGAGTCACCTCGGTGTCGAGCACGACCACACCGGCGTCGCCGGGCAACGCCGCGGACGATTCGGGATCGGACGGCACCAGCCGGAGCTCGTACTCCCCCTCTCGCAGAGCCACACCTCCCGCGACGACCCCGGCCTCCGACATCGACCAGTCGCCGGACTTGACGGCGCGGATCACCCGCTGGACGTCCTTGCCGAGACGCGGCCCCAGGGCCCGCGGCACCACCGAGAGGACACGTTCGCAGTGCGCCGCGTCATCGGGTTCGAGGACGACGGCCTTGACGTTGACCTCCGAGCGGATCAGGTCGGCGAACGGCTGCAGAGCGGCGGCATCGGGCGCCGCCACCGTCAGCGAAGCGAGTGGCAGCCGGACCCGCAGCCCTTTCGCCTTGCGCAGGGCGAGCGCCGCCGAACAGACGTGGCGTACGGCATCCATCGAGGCGACCAGTCCCGGGTCGGCGGGTAGGTCGTCGGCCTCCGGCCAGTCCGTCAGATGCACCGACCGCTCCCCCGTGAGTCCGCGCCAGACCTCCTCCGACACCATCGGCAGCAGCGGTGCCGCCAGCCGGCACACCACCTCCAGCACGGTGGAGAGGGTGTCGAACGCATCCCGGTCGCCGGACCAGAAGCGCTCCCGGGACCGCCGTACGTACCAGTTGGTCAGGACGTCGAGGAACGCGCGCACCTCGGCGTACGCACCGGAGATGTCGTACGCATCCAACGCTCTCGTCGTCGCGGCGACGGTGTCGTGGAGCTTCGCCACGACGTACCGGTCGAGGACGTGCGGCGAGTCGGTACGCCAGCGGGCGACGACGCCCTCGGCGTTGGCGTACAGCGTGAAGAAGTAATAGGCGTTCCACAACGGGTTGAGCGCCTGACGTACGGCCTCGCGGAACGCCGAGTCGGCCACGATCGCGTCGCCGCCGCGGAGCACCGGCGAGGACAGCAGCGCCCACCGCATGGCGTCGGCGCCGTACCGGTCGAAAACCTCGTGGACGTCCGGATAGTTGCGCAGGCTCTTCGACAGCTTCCGCCCGTCGTCGCCCTGCAGGATCCCGTGCACGACACAGTGCCGGAACGCCGGCCGGTCGAAGAGTGCCGTCGCGAGGACGTGCAGGGTGTAGAACCACCCGCGGGTCTGCGGGACGTACTCCACGATGAAGTCGCCCGGATAGTGGTCCTCGAACCAGTCGGCGTTCTCGAACGGGTAGTGCACCTGGGCGAACGACATCGACCCTGACTCGAACCAGCAGTCCAGCACCTCGGGCACGCGGCGCATCGTCGAGCGTCCGGTCGGGTCGTCGGGGTTCGGCCGGGTCAGCTCGTCGACGAACGGCCGGTGCAGGTCGGTCACGCGGACACCAAAGTCCTGCTCCAGTTCGGCGAGCGAACCGTAGACGTCCACGCGTGGGTAGGCAGGGTCGTCGGACTTCCACACCGGGATCGGCGAACCCCAGAAGCGGTTGCGGCTGATCGACCAGTCGCGGGCGCCCGCCAACCAGGTGCCGAACGACCCGTCCTTCACGTGCGCGGGCGTCCAGTCGATCTGCTGGTTCAGCTCGATCATCCGGTCGCGGAACCGCGTCACCTCGACGAACCAACTCGACACCGCCTTGTAGACCAGCGGCGTGTCACAGCGCCAGCAGTGCGGATAGCTGTGGGTGTAGGTGTCGTGGCGCAGCAGCACGCCGCGCTGCTTCAGGTCGCGGACGATCGGCTGGTTGGCCTCGAAGACCTGCAGGCCTTCGTAGCTCGGGACCACCGAGGTGAACCGCGTGTGGTCGTCGACCGTCACCACGGTGGGGATGTCGGCCAGGTCGCAGGCGGCCTGGTCCTCCTCGCCGTACGCCGGTGCGAGGTGGACGACACCGGTACCGTCCTCGGTCGAGACGAACTCGGCACCGAGCACCTGGAAGGCGTTCGGCGTGTCGGCCAGGAAGTCGAACAGTGGCGTGTAACGGCGGCCGACGAGCTCCGAGCCGCGCAGGGTGCCGACGCGTGCCGCGCCGCCGAGTTCGTTGTCGTACGCCGCCAACCGGGACTCCGCCAGCACATAGCGCACCCCGTCGGACTCCACCACGGCGTAGTCGATGTCCGGTCCGACGGCGACCGCCAGATTGGACGGCAGCGTCCACGGAGTGGTCGTCCAGACCAGCAGCCGCTCCCCCGTCTCCACCTCGAACGCGACCGTGACGGCGGGGTCGTGCCGGTCGCGGTAGACGTCATCCATCCGGGTCTCGGTGTTCGACAGCGGCGTCTCGCAGCGCCAGCAGTACGGCAGGACGCGAAAACCCTCGTAGATCAGGCCTTTGTCGTACAACGTCTTGAACGCCCACAGAACGCTTTCCATGTACGAAACGTCGAGGGTCTTGTAGTCGCCGGCGAAGTCGACCCAGCGCGCCTGCCGGGTGACGTAGCGCTCCCACTCCGACGTGTAGCGCAGGACCGAGGTCCGGCACGCGGCGTTGAACCGCTCGACGCCGAGGTCGACGATCTCCCGCTTGGTCGAGATGCCCAACTCGCGCTCGGCTTCCACCTCGGCGGGGAGACCGTGACAGTCCCACCCGAACCGGCGTTCGACCCGGCGTCCGCGCATCGTCTGGTAGCGCGGCACAAGATCCTTGACGTAGCCCGTCAGCAGGTGGCCGTAGTGCGGCAGCCCGTTCGCGAATGGCGGACCGTCGTAGAACACGAACTCGTTGGAGCCGTTCGGGCCCGGATCCCGCTGGTCGATGCTCGCCTGGAAGGTCTTGTCCGCCTCCCAGTACTCCAGCACCTCGCGCTCGAGCTCAGGGAAGGACGGCGTCGCCGGCAACGTCGTACTGGACGCGTCGGGGGCCGGGGTTGCCGCATCGTCGCGGTGTCGCGGATACATCGTCGCCTCGTCCTCGCCTCACCACCGCAGGCTGTCCTGCGGAATCTGGTGCGAGGACGAGCGAGGAAACCCCCGATGGGTGACCGCCCGCGGTACCACCTCGCTTGGCCCGGTGCCCGCCCTTGAAGGCGCGCGGTCGGACCCGCTCGTTGGCCGGCTGTGACGGGCCGGACCCGTCCGGGTCTAGTGAGGATCCGTCTCGTTCCGTCCGGACGGCTGCCGTGGCGGCGCGTCGTTGGGGAGGGATCCCGTTCTTCCGGAAGGCTCGCCGGTGATGGCCGGGTCGATGCCTGTACGCCCAAGGGTAACCACCCGGTCCTGGATCAGTCGCCCCAGTTTGGCCCGGGTAGTCTCCGGGCGTGTTTCCTGGCTTCGGGACGCTCCTCAACGTCGTCACGGTCCTGGTGGGCGCGACCCTCGGTGTCCTGCTCGGCCACCGGCTGCCGCAGCGCACGCGGGACGTCGTGACCGACGCCCTGGGCCTGGTCACGCTGCTGATCGCGGCATTCGCGGCGTTCGCGGTGCGCGACCGGGCGTTGATCGCGGCCGTCGGCGACAGTGCACCGATCCTGATCATCCTCACCTCGCTGGTGCTGGGCGGCGTCGTCGGGTCGCTCCTGCGCCTGGAGACCAGGCTCGAAGGCCTCGGCCACGCGCTCCAGCGTCGGCTCTCCGCCGGGTCAGCCTCGGCCGAGCGGCGTCGGTTCGTCGAGGGGTTCGTGTCGGCCTCGCTGGTGTTCTGCGTCGGCCCGCTCACCGTGCTCGGGTCGATCTCCGACGGCCTCGGTCGCGGGTCGGACCAGCTCGCCCTCAAGGCGGCCCTGGACGGCTTCGCCGCCATCGCGTTCGCGACGTCGTTCGGGTGGGGAGTCGCGGCGTCCGCCCTCGCCGTTCTCGTTATCCAAGGCGGGCTCACGTTGGTGGGTGCCGCCGCCGGCGAGTTCCTCAGTGAGGCCCAGATCTCGGCGCTCACGGCGACCGGAGGGCTGCTTCTGGTGGGCGTCGCGCTGCGCCTCCTGCGGATCAAGCAGCTGCCGGTCGGCGACCTCCTCCCCGCCCTGGTCGCCGCCCCGCTCGTCACCGCCGTCGTGGTGTGGGTGCGCTGACGGGGCTCCGCCGGCCTCATGGCCCAGGGTGATGACCGACGATCATCGGCTGCTGCCGGTTACGCGGGAGTCGCCGAATCGTCGTCGTCAGGTCGCCGCCAGGTCCCCCGGCGCGCGACGTACCGCTCGCTCGCGCCGAGCGCCGGATTGGCCGAGGTCGCCTGACCTGCGGGCTGCATACCGGCCTTCTCCATGACCCTCGCCGATTTCGGGTTGGCGACGTAGTACTGCGCGGAGATCGTCCGCGCTCCGAGGATGGTGAAGCCGTACGCCAGAACCGCGGCGAGCGCCTCGGTCATGTACCCCTTGCCCCACCACGCGCGCCCGAGTGCGTATCCCACGACCAGATCGCCCGCGCCGGGATCGATCGTGCGTCCGATGCCGATCCAGCCGATCACCACACCGGTGGCGCGAAGAACGATCGCGGCGTCATGCGACCCACGCGGGTCCTGTGCGGTGAAACGCAGGACCGCATCGAACCAGGCGTCCGGATCACGACCGAGCGGCTGGTCGAGATAGCGCATGACCTCGGGGTCGGAGCGCCACTGGCTGACAGCCGCGCGGTCGCCCGCCTCGAAGTCCCGGATGAGCAACCGCTCGGTCTGACACTCCATACGTACAGTGTTCCGGCTCCCGCCCCGCTTCAGGTGGAGTTCGGCCGCCCTGCTCTTGTCCGCGGCAGCCTTGCCGGCCACGTGGCGGGACTGCCCCGTTCGAGCTACGCGGCCGCTCAGGCCATGCCGAGGTAGGCCTCCTTGACCGCGGGGTCGGCGAGCAGTTCGGTTCCGGTGCTGGTCCTGGTCACCAGGCCGGTCTCGAGGACGTACCCACGATGTGCGCGGCTCAACGCCTGGTGGGCATTCTGTTCGACCAGCAGGACGGTCGTGCCCTGGTTGTTGATCTCGGTGATGATCTGGAAGATCTGCTGGATGAACTGGGGGGCCAGCCCCATCGAGGGTTCGTCGAGAAGCAGCAGTCGAGGCCGCGCCATCAGCGCCCGGCCGATCGCGACCATCTGCTGCTCGCCTCCGGACAGAGTTCCTCCCACCTGGGAGGAGCGCTCGGCCAACCGCGGGAACAGCTCGAACACGCGCGCGAAGTCCTCGGCGATGCCCTGGCGGTCCTTACGGGTGTAGCACCCCATCTCGAGGTTCTCCCGGACCGTCATGCCGGGAAACACACCTCGCCCTTCCGGCGCCTGGCAGATGCCTCGGACGACCCGCAGGTCCGCCCGGAGCCTGGAGATGTCGTCACCGTCGAAGCGGACGGTCCCGCGCGTGAGAGGGAGCAGGCCGGAGATTGCCTTCATCGTCGTCGTCTTGCCGGCGCCGTTGGCGCCGATCAAGGTGACGATCTCGCCCTCGTCCACCGTCAAGGAGACGTCGCGCAACGCCTCGATCCGGCCGTAGTGGACGGAGATCCCGTCGACCTCAAGCAGTGGCATCGTCGACAACCCCCAGATAGGCGGCGATGACGGCCGGGTCGTCCCTCACCTCGGCAGGGGTACCGTCGGCGATCTTCTTGCCGAACTCCAGCACCACGATCCGGTCGGTCACACCCATCACGACCCGCATGTCGTGGTCGATCAGCAGGACGGTGTAGCCGTCGTCCCGGATCCGGCGGATGAGGTCCATCAACTGGTCCTTCTCCGCCGGGTTGAAGCCGGCCGCCGGCTCGTCGAGGCAGAGCAGCTTCGGCTCGGTGGCGAGTGCTCGGGCGATCTCCAGCCGGCGCTGGTAGCCGTACGGCAGGTTCCGCGCTCGGTCAGCCGCCCGGTCTGCGATCCCTACGAACTCCAGGAGTGCCATGGCGCGTTCGACACCCTCCCGCTCCTCCCGCCAGTGCCGGGGGAACCTGCACAGCGCGCCCGACACGCTCGTGCGGTGCCGCGCGTCGGTGCCGACGACGACGTTCTCCAACGCGGTCATGCCTTCGAAGAGCCGGATGTTCTGGAACGTCCTGGCGATGCCCCGCCGGGTTATCTGGTGCCGCTTGGTACGACCGAGTGGCCTTCCCTCCAGCTGGATCTCGCCCGAAGTCGGCCGGTAGACACCGGTCATGGCGTTGAAGCAGGAGGTCTTGCCGGCACCGTTGGGGCCGATCAGGCCGAGAATCTCGCCACGCTTGATCGCGAACGACACCGAGTCGAGCGCCACCAGGCCACCGAACCGCAGGCTCACGTCCCGGAGCTCGAGCAGCGTCCCACCGACCTCGACGTCGATCTCCCGGTCGGGTGCGACGGCTTCGGCGACCTCGGCGAAGTGCTCGGCGCGTTCGGCCGCGGTCATGTCGCGGACCTCGACCGACAGCCCTTCGCCGGCGGGCGGCGTCGTCACCGGGTCCACCGCGGTGCGGTCGTCGCTGACGGGCGCACTCTCCTCTGGCCGACCACTCATGCGTTCACCCCCTTGCCGGAGTCGGTGAGGGCGCTTTCGGTCCCGGCCTGCTCAGGCCGGCCGACCAGCCGTACGTACGCCTGCCGGCCGCGGGCGAGCAGCCGCTGTCGCGCGCCCATGAGGCCCTGCGGGCGGAAGACCATGAGGACGATGAGGGCGATACCGAACATCAGGAAGCGGTACTCCGGTGCCAACTGGAGCCGGTCGGGCACATACGAGATCACGAGCGCACCCAGCAGGACTCCGACCTTGTTGCCCGATCCGCCGAGAACGACGGCCGCGACGAAGAGGATGGACGTCACCACGTCGAAGCGTTGGTTGTTGACGAACCCGATCTGTCCCGCGTACAGAACGCCGGAGAGCCCTCCGACCGCTGCGCCCATGACGAACGCCCACACCTTGAACTTGAACGTGGGCACGCCCATCAGTTCGGCGGCGTCCTCGTCCTCACGGATCGCGACCCAGGCACGACCGACCCGGCTGCGTTCGAGATTTCCGACCAGCAGGAGGATCACGATGATGAACGTCACCGTGAGCCAGTACCACGGCTTGCCGTCGGTCTGGGTGAAGATCGGCGACCCGTCGGCATAGGTGCCTGGAGGGCGTCCGACCTCCTGGAAGCCCCGGTTTCCCCGCAGCGGTTCGACGTTGTCGGCGAGGAGCCGCACCATCTCACCGAAGCCCAGGGTGACGATCGCGAGGTAGTCGCCACGTAACCGCAAGGTGGGAGTGCCGATGACGACGCCGGAGATCATCGTGATGATCATGGCCACCGGGACCACGACCATCCACGAGTATTCGGGGTTGGTGAGGAACGAGTCGGGGCTTGTCATGATCGCCGCGACGTACGCACCGATGGCGAAGAACCCGACGTAACCGAGATCCAGCAGCCCGGCCTGTCCGAGCACGATGTTGAGCCCGAGCGCGATCAGCCCGAAGCGAGCCGCGTTGAACAGCGCGAGCTCGTAGTCGGTCCACGGTTCCGTCGTCAGCGGGAAGACGTTGAGGACCGGAAGCAGATAGACCAGGACGAGCAGCGGGATGATCAGCACCCAGTGCTGGGCCCGGCTGAGCGAGTTCCACCGGTCCCGGACCTGCTGGCCGAACGGCACGCGGTCGGTCGCGACCCACCGGCCGGTCATACCCGCGCCCTTCCGAGCGACTCACCGAGGATGCCGGTGGGCCGGACCATCAGGATGCCGATGAGCAGGACGAACGCCACGACATCTCGCCACTCACCACCGAAGAACGACTGGCCGTAGTTTTCCACCACGCCGAGCAGGAGACCGCCGACGAGGGCTCCCCGGAGATTGCCGATGCCGCCGAGGACCGCGGCCGTGAACGCCTTGATTCCCAGGAGGAAGCCACCGTTGTACAACACACCCTGGGGAATCTGCATGATGTAGAAGAGCGCGGCAGCGCCGGCGAGAACCCCGCCGAGAATGAACGTCAGCATGATGACGCGCTCTTTGTTGACGCCCATCAACGCGGCGGTGTCGGGGTCCTGCGCGACGGCCCGGATGCCGCGCCCGAGCCGGGTGCGGTTGATGAACTGGTCGGCGAAGACCAGCAGCGCGATAGCGGCCACGAAGACGATGATCTGGATCTGGGTGATCCGCGTGGTCCCGAACTCGAACACCGCCTCGGGAGCGAGCAACCGAATCGCCGGCTCCGGGTTGCCGCCCCGCCAGATGAGGAAGATCTGCTGGATGGCGAACGACGCGCCGATCGCGGTGATGAGGAACACGAGCCGGGGTGCGTTCCGCCGTCGTAATGGGCGATAGGCCACGCGCTCGAGCACCAGCGCGATCACGCCCGCACAGATCATCGCCACCAGCCCTGCCAAGGCGAGGTTGACGATCAGCGGCCCGAGCCCGCTGTCGATCGTCGGGCCCGGTTCGTACCCGAGGAACACGAATGTCGTGTACGCCGCGAAGGCGCCGACGATGAAGACCTCCGAGTGCGCGAAGTTGATCAGCTTCAGGACGCCGTAGACGAGGGTGTATCCGATGGCCACCAACGCGTAGATGCTGCCGTAGGCGAGACCGTCGATCGTGTTTGCCCAGAACCGGTCGATCAGCAGGTCGGTGTTGAAGTCGACCCAGCCGCCGCTGGCCTGGATGAGGCCGGTCGCAAGGTGGAGTGTCACGCAGACGTCCGTCCGTTGTGGTCGAGGTCGGCGGCGACGTGGGTGGGGCGCGGAGCACCGAGGTCAACTCGGGCTTGCCGCGCCCCGTCCCGTCGCCGGACTTACTTGCTGAGGTCCTTCAGGTGGGCAATCTCACCGTCCCTGACCTCGTACATCCAGATCGGCGTTTCAGTGAGCTCACCTGTTTCGTCCCACTTGAACTGCTTGGTCAGTCCCTGGCCTTCGTAGTTCTTCACGAAGTCGAGCACTGCCGCGCGGTCCTCGGCGCCCTGGTCCAGCGCCTGCAGAAGGATCGTGGTCGCGTCGTAACCCTCGGGCGAGTAGGTCGAGGGATCCCTGTCCGACAGCGCCTTGAAGTTCTTGGAGAACTCCTCGAACCCCGCGGAGGGCAGGCACGGGCAGCTGAGGTAGACGCCCTCGGCGGCGTCACCGGCGTTCTTGACGAACTCGTCATCGCGAACACCGTCAGGCGCGACGACCGACCCCTCGAAACCGCCGTCCCGCAGCTGCTGGACGAACGGTGACGCCTCGGGGTAGTAGCCCGAGAAGAAGACCGCGTCCGGGGCAGCGGAGGTGATCTCGCCCACGACCGCGGAGAACTCCTTCTGGCCGGTCTTGATCTTCGGCTCGCAGGCGACCTTGCTGCCGAGCGCCTCGGTCGTCAGGTCGGCGAGCCCGATGCCGTACTCGGAGTCGTCACGGACGACACAGACCTTCTTGGCCTTGAGGGTGTCGGAGATGAACGTCGCAACGGCCGGGGCCTGCGACGCGTCGTTGCCGAGCCCTCGGTAGAACGTCTTCCAGCCGTTCGTCGACAGCCCGGGGTTGGTCGCCGACGGGCTGACCGTCACCAGGCCGGCATCATTGAACGCCTTGCCGACGGCCTTCGACTCACCGGAGAACGGCAGACCGATCACACCAAGGATCGACGGGTCGTTGATGGCCTGGGTGACGACGCCAGGGGCCTTGTCAGGACTGCCCTCCGAGTCGAACTCCTTCAACTTCACCTGGCAACCAGGGTTGGCCTCGTTGTGCTCCTTCACCGCAAGGCGTACGCCGTGCAGGATGTTGAGGCCCAGGGCCGCGCTGGCACCGGCGATCGTGCCGATGTAGGCGATCGACGTGCCCTTTGCACATTTGCCCTGCCCGTCGCCGGCGGGCAGGACAGCGCCCGTGGGGATCGGCGGGGCAGCGTCGGGCTTGACTGCGACCCGGCCCGGCGCGCTGTCGGACTCGGTGGTGTCACTGTTGGACCCGCCTGTGTTCTGCGCGCACGAAGCGAGGCTCAGCGAAACCACCGCTGCCAACGCCACGGCCCGCACCAGTCGTGCTTTGTACACGAATACCTCCATAGCCACCCACACGTCATGGTGTCGCGGCAGTCACGTCATGTGACAGGCGCCTGCCGACCGGTGCCGGAACCTACTGCGGACCGAGCCGGCACGACAAGTCCCGCCACAGGGGGGACGCCGGTCTCAAAGGTGTTCCGCAGCGGGAATGGCCACCGCTGTCGAGGCTCCGTGGGAGGTGCCGTGGTCAGGAGCGGTGCCACGATCGCACCTGCGCCCAGGTCGGATGTCCGACCCACGATTCCTCCCGATGCCGCATGATTCGGCGCACGTCGCGCCGCCCCCGTACTTCACGGAGTGTGCAGAGACTAGCTGTACGGGGGCACTCCGGTGAACGGACCCGGGGACGCTCTTACCGTCTCGTAACTCTGGACGCCCCCATGTCGGGAAAATCACCCAGTCGGAGCCTCTGGATCGCCTGACTCGCCACCGTCCGCAATCACGTTGTCACTTTCGTCCACCACAAGTTGAGCGACGCGGCGCATCGGGACGCGCTTGTCCATCGCCGTCTTCTGGATCCAGCGGAAGGCGTCGGGCTCGCTGAGATCGAACTTCTGCTGCAGCAGGGACTTCGCGCGCTCGACCAGTTTGCGGGTCTCGAGCCGCTCGGCGAGTCCGGCGACCTCATGTTCGAGTTGGACGCGCTCGGTGAACCTCGAGACGGCGATCTCGATGGCCGGGACGAGATCGGCCTTGGTGAACGGTTTGACGAGGTAGGCCATCGCTCCCGCGGCGCTTGCGCGGTTGACGAGATCGCGCTGGCTGAATGCCGTGAGGATGATCACCGGACAGATGCCCTCGTCGCCGATGCGTTCGGCCACGGTGATGCCGTCGAGCTTGGGCATCTTGACGTCGAGGATCGCGAGATCCGGCCGCAGCTCACGGACGAGCGCGAGGGCACTGTCGCCGTCGGCCGCCTGGCCGATCACGTCGTAGCCTTCTTCACCCAGCATCTCCGCGAGGTCGAGCCGGATGAGCGCCTCGTCCTCTGCGAGGACGACCCGGCGTGGTTGGCGCTCGGTCGGGTTGGTCACGGCGCAATCCTCCTGCCCAGAGCTGCACGATGCGAGCGCCGCCAGCGTACCCGTCCACCGCCACCTCCAGCCCGTCGACATGACCCGGTAGGATTCGTTCGGGCACTTCGCCGGGTTGATGGAACGGTAGACATGATGGCCTCAAAAGCCATTGTCCGAAAGGGCGTGTGGGTTCGAATCCCACACCCGGCACAGCTGACGTGATGCATTGTCGGTGGATGTTGGGAGCATGGCAGTGTGCCCCATATCAGGCCGCAGGAACTCGTCGACCTCAGTTTCCTCCTCACCGACGCCGGTCTCCGGGATCGGGATAATGCGACTGTCTGCGGAGTCGCCCTCGAGACGATTCGACGGTGGCGTCGACTCTATCGCCGGCGCGGACTGCGACGAGGACAGGTTCACTCGACCGTCCCCTGCCCACGCTGCGGTGAAGCCGTGCTCGACCGTGCAGCATATGCACTGATACTGGGTTGGTATCTCGGCGACGGACACATCGCACATCAGCACGACGGCGTCTACTCGCTGGCCATCTACAGCGACCACCGATACCCGCGCCTCACCATCGAGATCGCGGATACGTTGGCGAGGATAAAGTCTGGCGGCCGGGTCCATACCCGACAGCAGCCGGGTTGTACCGAGATAAAGCTCACCTGGAAGCACTGGCCGTGTTTGTTTCCGCAGCACGGGCCAGGCATGAAACACACTCGACCTATTGTGCTGGAATCCTGGCAGCGCGAAATCGTCGAAGAATACCCCGGCAGGTTCCTGCGTGGGCTTTTCCATTCCGACGGCTGCCGCATCATCAACTGGACCGTACGCACGGTGAATGGAACGCCGAAGCGATATGAATATCCGCGTTACTTCTTCACCAATGCCTCCGCCGACATCCGTGCCCTCTGCACGTGGGCACTAGACCTGCTCGGGATCGCCTGGCGGCAGCCCAACCCACGGCAGATCTCGGTGGCTCGGCGAGAGGCAGTCGCCGCCCTCGACGCCCATGTCGGACCGAAGTCCTGAAGTCGGCGGCTCCAGCCGGCCAGTTCGTAGGTACTGGAATCCCCCTGGCATGGAGCGATATCTTCTGCGATATCTCTGGCGAGGACAGGGCACCGACTCCGGGCCGCTGAACACCAGAGTGCCCGCCCAACCGCAGAACACCGAGGAGGTCGTCGTGGCCGAGAGACTCACCGACGAGCCCACCGGGCCCAACTCCGACCCCGCCGGCTCCGCCCGCCCGCCGAGCCCCGCTGAACCAGATACCCCCGAAGGTCCGGAGACACTCCTCCTGAGAGCGCTCGGGAGCCTTCCCGAAGCGCAGCGCCGCGATGTCCTGCGCTGGCTGTTCGAACGCATTCCGCAGGCCGCGCCGCCGCTCCGCGACCTCGGCGCCCAGGCACCCGGCCCGGAAGCGGAGATCGCCAGATCGCTCGCCGCGCGACACGCGGCCCACCAGGGCCCCGGCGACACTGAGGCTGCCCGACAGGCGCTGCTGTTCGGAATGTCCGACCCGATGCGTGGTGACTACCAGATGGTGCCGGTACGCCTGCCGACGGCAGACCACGCACGGCTGCGGGCCTGGTCGCAGGAGCACGGGTTCGCCATGGCCACCATCATTCGCGGGTTGCTCGCCCGCTTCCTCGACGAGCAGCACCCGGGTTCGCCGGAGGCCGGGACGGCACCAGCGGGTTGAGACGACACGGGGTCACGACCCGACGCAGGACGGTCAGCTCACAGCCGGTATGCCGGTGCTGCCTCGGTCACCGCGTCGCCGATCCGGTGGACTCGCAGTGCGTTGGTGGACCCCGGGATGCCTGGCGGACTACCGGCGACGATCACCACGTTGTCGCCTCGGCGGCACCGGCCGACAGCGAGAAGTGACCGGTCGACCTGCTTCACCATCTCGTCGGTGTGCGCGACCGTGGGCGCGAGGAACGTCTCGACTCCCCAGGTCAGCGCGAGCTGATGGCGGGTCTCCTCCTCCGGCGTGAACGCCAGAAGTGGTACCCGTGAGCGGTAGCGTGCCAGCCGCCGAGCGGTGTCACCGGACTGTGTGAAGGCGACGAGGAACTTCGCACCCAAACGCTCGGCCACCTCGGCGGCGGCCTTGGCGATCACCCCGCCCTTGGTACGAGGCTCCCACTGGATGCCTGCCACCCGTTCGAGACCGTGTTCCTCGGTGGTCTCGACGATCCGGGCCATCGTGCGTACGGCATCGATGGGATAGAGCCCGACGCTGGTCTCCCCCGACAACATCACCGCGTCGGTCCCGTCGAGGACCGCGTTGGCGACGTCGGAAGCCTCGGCCCTGGTCGGCCGTGGTGCGTTGACCATGGACTCGAGCATCTGGGTGGCGACGATCACCGGCTTGGCGTTGGTGCGGGCGAGTTCAACGATCCGCTTCTGCACCAGGGGAACATCCTCGAGCGGCATCTCGACGCCGAGATCGCCACGGGCCACCATGAACCCGTCGAACGCGTCGATGATCTCGTCGAGGTTCTGGACCGCCTGGGGCTTCTCGATCTTCGCGATGACCGGAAGCCGCACCTTCTCCTCCGCCATCACGCGCCGGACGTCCTCGACGTCGCGGGCGTTCCGGACGAACGACAGGGCGATCATGTCCGCCCGCAGGTGCAGCGCCCAGCGCAGGTCGTCGAGGTCCTTCTCCGACAGGGCAGGGACCGAGAGCCCCACACCCGGCAGGTTGAGGCCCTTGTGGTCCGACACCCGCCCACCCACGACCACCCGGGTCACGACATCGGTGTCGGTCACGGACTCCACCTCGAGCGCGAGCCTGCCGTCGTCGACGAGGATGCTGTCTCCCGCGTCGACGTCGCGCGGCAGCCCTTCGTAGGTCGTCCCGCAGCGGGTGACGTCACCCACGCATTCCTGCGTGGTGATCGTGAAGCGGTCACCGTAGACGAGGTTGACCGAACCGTCGGCGAACTTGCCGAGCCGGATCTTGGGTCCCTGCAGGTCGACGAGGATCCCGACCCCACGGCCGGCCTCCTCGGCAGCCTCGCGGACCAACCGGTAGATGCGTTCGTGCTCGGCGTGGCTGCCGTGACTCAGGTTGAGTCGGGCAACGTCGAGCCCGGCGTCCACGAGTTCGCCGATCCGCTCAGGTGTGGAGGTAGCGGGACCGAGGGTGCAAACAATCTTTGCGCGGCGCACAAAGCCGACTCTATGCCTGCGTCAGAACCGGCTTCGTCGCAGGGCCGCGTAACCCGCGAGTAGCAAGGCGGCCCACCCGAGGGCGTGCACGGTGATCACGCCGGCCGATCCGAGGTCAGCGGCGCCTTCGATGCGCGACGCCGCGAAGAGTTGAGGGACCAGCCAGCGGGGGGTCTGCGACTGCCGCGACCCGAGGACGAGCACCAGGACGGGCACCGCGAGGACGATCATCACCGACCATCCCGCGCCGGCGATGACTGGCCGGCTCGCCAGGGCGCCGACGGCCAACCCACACATCGCCGACAGGACATGGAGCCACCCCCCGAATGCGACCCAAGCCGCCCACTCCGGCCAACCCCCGGAGATCTCGACCGCGCCGACGAGGAGGGGAGCCACGACACCGAGCACGACCACCGGCAGGACCATGACGAGGGCAGCAAGCAGGCCGGCGGCGAGCTCACGGCCCCGGGAGCCGACGCCGATCTTGGCCAGCAAGCGCTGTTCGTCGGGCTCGGTGTCGAGCACGAGCTTGGTCTGCCAGCCGAAGACGCCGAACAGCAGCGCGGCCGAGAACGCGTACGCCTGGTTGGGTGGCGCCACTCCCCCGGCGTGGGCGACCGAGACCAGCGCCAAGGCCGCGACCAGGGGTGGCCAGACCCGCTGAAGCCCGACGTAGGCAGCGATGCGCATGCGTACAAGGGCGACGACCCGGGTCACGGCTCGCTCCGTACGTCCCGGTCCTCGGACACCGGACAGGTGTCGGACACCCGGCCCGCCTCGAGCGTCCACTGCCTGGTCGGTCCCAGGTCGCCCGACCGGCCCCGGTGGTCTGTGACGACACAGAAACCACCAGCCGCGGTGACCTCCGCCACCAGCGCGGGGACCTCCTTCTGGCTGGTGGCGTCGAGGCCCTCCCACGGCTCGTCCATGACGAGGAGTCCGGGTCGCCTGAGCAAGGCCTGTGTCAATCCCACCTTGCGCCGGGTGCCCTGCGACACCGAGGCGAACGACGTGTCGAGGAACTCGGTGAGATGCAGCCTTCCGGCCAACTCGTCGATCCGTGCGCGTCCCTCGTCGGAAGTGAGGCCCTGGACCCTCGCCATGGCCTGGAGATAGCGCCGTACGGTGAAAGGTCGCCCGAGCGGAAGGCGCTCCGGCAGCCATCCGACCACAGCGGGACGGCCGGACAGCTCACCCCGACCCACGGGCAGCAACCCCGCGATGACCCGCAGCAGCGTCGACTTGCCGGAGCCGTTGCGTCCCTCGATGACAACCGTCTCACCAGGGCCGAGCTCGACGTCGACACCGCGGAGTACCCATGGCGTACGCCGGGCGTACCGAGCATGGACATCGACGAGCCGCACGGGAATCTTTCTACCAGGGCTTCCGGTGGGAAGGATCAGACCATGCCTCAGGTCTTCGACCGCGACCCGCGCCGGCGCCGCGATGCACGCGCCAAGGAGCTCGGCTCGCAACTCGCACTGCGACACGTCGCGGCGATCGCACTGACCTGGGTCGACAACGCCGGCATCACGCGCGTCAAGGCCGTACCCACCAGGAGACTCGCCGACGCCGTCGCGTGGGGCGTCGGCATGTCGCCGGTGTTCGACGTCTTCACGGTCGGGGACTCCATCACGACCAGTACGCACATCGGCGGACCCGTCGGGGACCTTCGCCTCTTTCCGGACCTCGACCAGGTCACCGTTCTGGCGGCTCAGCCCGGCTGGGCATGGGCTCCGGTCGATCGCAGGACGCAGGAAGGTGAGACCTACCACGCCTGCCAGCGTTCCTTCGCCCGCCGGACGGTCGACGAGGCCGTCGGCCGTGGCCTGGACGTCCGCATGGCCTTCGAGGTCGAGTGGGTCGTCGGCCGGGACGCCGAGGACGGCGGCGACCATGCCGTGGAGTCGGCGTGCAAGGGCCCGGCTTATGGCATGACCCGGGTGATCGAGCTGTCGAACTATGCGCACGACCTGCTCGACGCGCTCGCCGCCGAGGACGTGCCCGTCGAACAGTTCCACCCGGAGTACGCACCAGGTCAGCTGGAACTGTCTGTCTCCGCAGCGGATCCGGTCACCGCGGCCGACCGCCTCGTGCTCGTCCGGCAGACCATCCATGCGGTCTCGCAGACCTACGGCTGGCGCGCGTCGTTCGCGCCGGTCGTCGAGGCGGCGGGCGTGGGGAACGGGTCGCACCTGCACCTGTCGGCTTGGGCTGACGGCGCGAACCTGTTCGCAGGCGGCTCGGGACCTTATGGGCTGACCGGACGCGCAGAGTCGCTGGTGGCGGAGCTGCTTGACCGGTTGCCGGCTCTGTGCGCCATCGGCGCTCCCAGCCCTGCCAGCTACCTTCGCCTGGTCCCGCAGCACTGGGCCGGGCCCTACCAGTGCTGGGGACGGGAGAACCGCGAGGCGGGGATCCGCCTGATCACTGGCACCGCAGGCTCCGAGCACACCGCCGCCAACGTCGAGCTCAAGTGCATCGACGGCAGTGCCAACCCGTATCTCGTCGTCGGCGCGGTCCTCGCCGTGGCACTCGCCGGGATCGACCGCGGACGCCGGCTGCCATCCGAGATGCGGGTCGACCCCGCCACCGTGCCTCCCGCCGACCGTCCGCCCCGGCTCCCCCAGTCGGCGCTGGAAGCCATGTCCCATCTGGAAGCCGACGAGATCCTGGCCACCGCGCTGGGTGAGCCGTTGCTGCATGCGTTCCTCGCCGTCCACCGGGCCGAGGTGGAGCTCTTCGCCGACGCGGCACCGGCCGAGATCGTCGCCGCGACCCGATGGGCGTACTGAGCCCAGGCCGTGGGAGTGGGCGAGAAGGGACGGATGCGTGGCCGAACGACGTGAGGTCACGCATCAGCACAGCACCTTGGTCCTGGGGCCGACGAAGGAGGTCCCGTGACCGGGCTCGACCAGCCACTCGTCGACGGGCACTGCCATGTCGTGGTCGACAGGCAACCGGATCGGCAGGCGTTCGAACTCTTCCTCACCGAGGCCACGCAGCCCGCCCCCACGGGCGTCTCGTACGCCGACTCGCAGTTGGGTCTCGCGCTCCGCCGATGGTGCGCCCCACCACTGGGCCTGCCGCCCGGCGCGCCGCTCGACGAGTACCTCGTGCGGCGAACCGAACTGCCGCCGGCCGATGTGCGGCGCCGGCTACTCGAAGCGGCTGGACTCTCACACCTGCTGGTCGACACCGGGCTCGGAGCCACGGGCCCCGTTTCCCTGCCACAGTTGGCATCTGCCGCACGTGCGGAGGTTCGTCCAGTCGTACGCCTCGAACGGGTCGCCGAGGACCTCGCGTCGTCAGGAGTGTCAGCTGAGGACTTCGCCGACGCCTATGTCGCCACGCTTGTCGACGCCACGCGAGACGCAGTCGCCGTGAAGTCGATCCTGGCCTACCGCCACGGATTCGCAGTGCCCGCGAGCCGGCCGGGCATGGCCGAGATCCGGGATGCCGCCCGTGGATGGCTCGCCTACACCGGAAGGCACGGAGCGGACGAGGCGATCCGCCAATGGCGCCTTGACGATCCGGTCCTTCTGCGATTCGTTCTCTGGTGCGGTCTTGATCGTGGCCTGCCGGTCCAGCTGCACACCGGCTTCGGGGACCGGGACCTGCGGCTCACCAGCGTGAACCCCGCCTTGCTGCAGGGCCTTTTCGAAGCGGCGGAGCCGACGGGGACGCCGATCGTCCTGTTGCACTGCTATCCGTACCACCGTGAGGCCGGCTGGCTGGCCGCCGTACATCCCTACGTGTACGTCGATGTCGGGCTCACCGTGGCCCATGCCGGGATCCGTGCCGAAGCGGTCCTTGGTGAGTTCTGCGAACTGGCACCGTTCGGGAAGCTGCTGTACTCGAGCGACGCGTACGGACTGCCGGAGCTCTATCTCGCGGGCGCCGCGCAGTTCCGGGAGGCGTTCGGGAGGCTTCTCGACCGCTGGCGGAGGCAGGGCGCCCTCACCCTCGCCGACGCTGATCGGATCGGCGCGATGGTGGGCGCCGACAACGCCCGCCGCCTCTACTCCCTCTGAGGGCTCAGCTTCCGTGTCCTGGGGCCGTCTGCGACCTGTCGGAGGTTTCTCGTCTTCTACGACGAGAACCTCCGACAGGTCAACGGAGACGGGAGCGAACGGCGTCAGGCCATGAGGGGGCGGGCTGTGGGCGGGATGGGGGCCGGCAACGCGGTTTCGCCTCCGCGCAACCAGGCGTCCACACCTGCCGCACAGGCACGCCCCTCGGCGATCGCCCACACGATGAGCGACTGGCCGCGGCCGGCGTCACCGGCGACGAATACCCCGTCGACGCTGCTCGCGTAGGACGCGTCCCGCTCGATGTTTCCGCGCTCGTCGAGCTCGACCTCCAGCTGTTCGAGCAGGCCGCCACGTTCCGGTCCGACGAAGCCCATCGCCAGCAGGACGAGCTCGGCGGGGATCTCCTCCTCGGTGCCGGGCACAGGTTCGAACCGGCCGTTCTCGAACTTCACCTGGACCAGCCGCAACGCCCGGAGCCGCCCCTCGTCGTCGCCGATGAACTCCTGCGTCGACACGGCGTACTTCCGGTCCCCGCCCTCCTCGTGTGCGCTCGACACGCGGAAGATCATCGGGTACGTCGGCCACGGGTGGGCGACCGGCCGCTCGTCGCTCGGGCGCGGCATGATCTCCAGCTGGACAACGCTCTTCGCGCCCTGGCGATGAGCGGTGCCGAGGCAGTCGGCGCCGGTGTCCCCGCCGCCGATGATGACGACGTTCTTGCCCGCGGCGGTGATCTGGTCGGGGACCTCCTCACCGTGCGCGGCCCGGTTGGCCTGCGGAAGGTACTCCATCGCCTGGTGGATCCCGGCCAGGTCGCGTCCGGGCATCGGCAGGTCACGCGGGATCGTCGAGCCCATCGCCAGGACGACCGCGTCATAGCGGGTACGCAGGTCCTGGCCGGTCACATCCACACCGACGTTGACACCGGCGCGGAAGATCGTGCCCTCGCGGGCCATCTGGTCGATCCGGCGGTCGAGGATCCGCTTTTCCATCTTGAACTCGGGGATGCCGTAGCGCAGCAGGCCACCGATCTTGTCCGCGCGTTCGTAGACCGCGACCGTGTGACCGGACCGGGTGAGCTGCTGGGCGGCGGCGAGCCCGGACGGGCCCGAGCCGACGACCGCGATCGTGCGTCCGGTCAACCACTCCGGCGGCTGCGGGGTCACCCACCCTTCCTCGAACGCCCGGTCGATGATCGCGACCTCGACGTTCTTGATCGTCACGGCTCCACCGGACGTCGCCTCGTCGATGGCCAGGACGCAGGCCGTCTCGCAGGGTGCGGGACACAGCCGGCCGGTGAACTCCGGGAAGTTGTTGGTCGCGTGCAGGCGTTCGATCGCGGCCTGCCAGTCGTCACGCCAGACCAGGTCGTTCCACTCGGGGATGAGGTTGCCGAGCGGGCAACCCTGGTGGCAGAACGGGATACCGCAGTCCATACAGCGCCCGGCCTGGGCGGAGATGATCGGCAGCAGGGCGTGGCCGATGCCCTTGCCGGGATAGACCTCGTTCCAGTCCCGCAGGCGTTCGCCTACGGGACGGCGGTGCGCGACCTCGCGCGGAGTGGTCAGGAAGCCCTTGGGGTCAGCCATGTGCAGCCTCCATGATCGCCTGGTCGACGTCGCGTCCTTCGGCCTCTGCGCGGGCGCGCGCCTGCAGCACCCGTTTGTAGTCCTGCGGCATGATCTTCGTGAACCGGGCGAGTGTCGCCGGCCAGTCCGCAAGGAGCTTCTCCGCCACCGCGGACTCGGTTGCCTGGCCGTGCGCCTTCGCCAAGGCTGTCAACAGCTCCTTGTCATCGTCGGTGAGCGGCTCCAGATCGACCATCTCCTGGTTGATCCGCCCTGGTCGAAGATCCAGGACGTACGCCACGCCACCGGACATGCCGGCCGCGAAGTTGCGTCCGGTCGCGCCGAGGACGACGACGGTGCCGCCGGTCATGTACTCGCAACCGTGGTCACCCACGCCCTCCACGACCGCCGTCACCCCGGAGTTGCGGACGCAGAACCGTTCGCCCACCTTGCCGCGGATGAAGAGCTCGCCACCGGTGGCGCCGTAGGCGATCACGTTGCCGGCGATGATGTTGTCCTCCGCCACCAGCGTGGCCGTTCGGTCCGGGCGTACGACGATCCGCCCACCGGACAGCCCCTTGGCGAGGTAGTCGTTGGCATCGCCTTCCAACCGCAGCGTGATCCCAGGCGGAACGAACGCACCGAACGACTGGCCGGCCGACCCGATGAAGGTCAGGTCGATCGTGTCGTCGGGCAGTCCCCTGCCGCCGTAGATCTTCGTCAGCTCGTGACCGAGCATCGTGCCCACGGTGCGGTTGACGTTGCGGATCGGCACCTGCGCACGGACCGGCTCGCCCTTGTCGAGGGCGTCGCGGGCGAGCTCGATGAGATGGTTGTCGAGCGCCTTCTCCAGGCCGTGGTCCTGGCTGGTCACACACCGGCGTGCGGCGCCACCTGGCAGGTCGGGCACGGCGAGGATCGGGCTGAGGTCGAGCCCCGAGGCCTTCCAGTGCTCGACCGCCTGTCCGACGTCGAGCATCTCGGCGTGGCCGATCGCCTCGTCGAGACTGCGGAACCCCAACTCCGCAAGGTATTCGCGGACCTCCTGCGCGATGTACTCGAAGAAGGTGACCACGAACTCCGGCTTGCCGTTGAAGCGCTTGCGCAGCTCGGGGTTCTGGGTCGCGACGCCGACCGGACATGTGTCGAGGTGGCAGACCCGCATCATGATGCAGCCGGACACGACGAGCGGCGCGGTCGCGAAGCCGTACTCCTCCGCGCCGAGCAGTGCGGCGATCACGACATCGCGCCCAGTCTTGAGCTGCCCGTCGGTCTGGACGACGATCCGGTCCCGCAGCCCGTTGAGCAGCAGCGTCTGCTGGGTCTCGGCGAGGCCCAGCTCCCAGGGCGCACCCGCGTGCTTGAGCGAGGTGAGCGGCGCCGCGCCGGTGCCGCCGTCGTGGCCGGAGATCAGCACCACGTCGGCATGCGCCTTGGACACCCCGGCAGCGACCGTACCGACCCCGACCTCGGCGACCAGCTTCACGTGCACCCGCGCCGACGGGTTGGAGTTCTTCAGGTCGTGGATCAGCTGCGCGAGGTCCTCGATCGAGTAGATGTCGTGGTGCGGCGGCGGCGAGATCAGCCCCACACCCGGCGTGGAGTGCCGGGTCTTGGCGATCCACGGGTAGATCTTGCCGCCCGGCAGCTGGCCGCCCTCGCCGGGCTTCGCGCCCTGCGCCATCTTGATCTGCAGGTCGCTGGAGTGGGTGAGGTACTCCGACGTCACGCCGAACCGTCCGCTCGCGACCTGCTTGATCGCACTGCGGCGTTCGGGGTCGTAGAGCCGCTCCGCGTCCTCGCCGCCCTCGCCGGTGTTGGACCGGGCGCCGATCCGGTTCATCGCGATGGCGAGCGTCGAGTGCGCCTCCATCGAGATCGAGCCGTACGACATGGCACCGGTCGAGAAGCGCCTGACGATGCTCTCGACCGACTCGACCTCCTCGATCGGCACGGGTGGGCGGACCCCGCTGCGCAGCGAGAACAGCCCACGCAACGTCATCAGTCGCTGCGCCTGCTCGTCGACGCGGCTCGTGTACTGCTTGAAGATGTCGTACCGCTGGCTGCGGGTCGAGTGCTGCAACCGGAACACCGTCTCCGGGTCGAACAGGTGCGGCTCCCCCTCCCGCCGCCACTGGTACTCGCCCCCGATCGCCAGGCGTCGGTGCGGCTGCGCGACCCCGTCCCGGGGATACGCCTGCACGTGCCGGCGGCGTACCTCCTCGGCGATCGCGTCGAGCCCCACCCCGCCGAGGCGGGACGTGGTGCCGGTGAAGTACCTGTCGATGACGTCCTGCCCCAGGCCGATCGCCTCGAAGATCTGTGCACCTGTGTAGGACGCGACCGTCGACACGCCCATCTTGCTCATGACCTTGAGCACGCCCTTGCCGAGCGCCTTGACGAGGTTGCGGACGGCCTGTTCGGTCTCGATCCCGGTGAGGAAGTCCCCTTCCCGCACGAGGTCCTCGACGCTTTCCATGGCGAGGTAGGGGTTGACCGCCGCCGCGCCGTAGCCGATCAGCAGGGCCACATGGTGCACCTCGCGGACGTCGCCGGCCTCGACGACCAGGCCGACCCTGGACCGCGCCTTCTCCCTGATCAGGTGGTGGTGCACCGCTCCGGTGAGGAGCAGCGACGGAATCGGCGCCAGGTCGGCGTTGGAGTGCCGGTCGGACAGCACGATCACCCGCGCGCCGTCGGCGATCGCCGCCGACACCTCAGTGCAGATCTCCTCGAGCCGGCGAGCCAACTCCGCTCCGCCACCCTCGACGCGGTAAAGGCCCTTGACGACGTGCGCGGCGTAGCCGGGGAAGTCACCGTCGCGGTTGACGTGGACGATCTTGGCCAGCTCGTCGTTGTCGATCACCGGGAACGGCAGCACGATCTGCCGGCACGACGCGGGCCCTGCCTCGAGCAGGTTGCGCTCCGGGCCGATCGTCCCGGCGAGTGAGGTGACCAACTCCTCGCGGATCGCGTCCAGCGGCGGGTTGGTGACCTGGGCGAACAGCTGCGTGAAGTAGTCGAAGAGCAGCCGCGACCGCCCGGACAGCACCGCGACCGGGGTGTCACTGCCCATCGACCCGATGGGTTCCGCACCCACCCGGGCCATCGGGGCGACGATGACCCGCAACTCCTCCTCGGTGTAGCCGAACGTCTGCTGCCGACGGGTGACCGACGCGTGCGTGTGGACGACGTGCTCACGGGGCGGGAGGTTCTCCAGCCGGATCAGGCCGGCGTGGAGCCATTCGTCGTAGGGATGCTCGGCCGCGAGCTGGCCCTTGATCTCCTCGTCCTCGATGATCCGGTGCTCGGCGGTGTCTACGAGGAACATCCGGCCCGGCTCCAACCGGCCCTTGCGGACGATCGACTTGGGGTCGAGGTCGAGCACGCCGACCTCGGACGCCAGGACGACGAGGCCGTCGTCGGTGACCCAGTACCGGCTCGGACGCAGGCCGTTGCGGTCGAGGACCGCCCCCACCTGCGTACCGTCGGTGAAGGCCACGCACGCCGGACCGTCCCACGGCTCCATCAGGCAGGAGTGGAACTCGTAGAACGCCCGCCGCTTGGCGTCCATCTCGGTGTGGTTCTCCCACGCCTCGGGAATCATCATCAGCACGGCGTGCGGGAGCGAACGTCCGCCCATCTCGAGCAGCTCGAGCGCCTCGTCGAAGGTGGCGGAGTCACTCGCTTCTGGCGTGCAGATCGGGTAGAGCCGCTGCAGGTCGCCAGCACCATGCTGGTCGTCCGACCCGGGCTTCGCCAGCAGGTCGGAGGCGAGCAGCGCCTCGCGGGCGCGCATCCAGTTCCGGTTGCCCATGACCGTGTTGATCTCGCCGTTGTGGGCGAGATAGCGGTACGGATGAGCGAGTGGCCAGGACGGGAACGTGTTGGTGGAGAAACGGGAGTGCACCAGCGCGATCGCACTCTCGACCCGCCGGTCGGACAGATCGGGAAAGAACGGCTCCAACTGCTCGGTCGTCAGCATTCCCTTGTAGACAAGGGTGCGCGACGACAGCGAGGGGAAGTACACGTCCGTGTCGTTCTCGACGCGCTTGCGCAGCGCGAACGCCCGTCGCTCCAGCGCCAGACCGGGAAGCGCCCCGCCCTCGACACTCGTCACGAAGAGCTGGCGGAACCGCGGCATCACCGCACGGGACGTCTTGCCGAGCAGCTCAGGCGCAACCGGGACGTTACGCCAGCCGACGACGACCAGACCCTCCTCGGCCGCGACCTCCCCCACCCGGCGTACGACGGCGGCATCGGCATCGTCGTCATCGGGCACGAACGCGGTCCCGACCGCGTACTCCCCCGGAGGCGGCAGTGGGAAGTCACAAACCGCACGGAAGAACGCATCGGGAATCTGGATCAGCATCCCGGCTCCGTCACCGGAGTCGGGCTCACTCCCGGAGGCACCGCGGTGGTCGAGATTGCGCAACGCCGTGAACGCCTGGTCGACGATCTGCCGACTGGGCTCACCGCTCAACGTCGCGACGAAGGCGACGCCGCAGGCGTCGTGCTCGAACCGCGGGTCATAAAGGCCGTGCGGCGGCGGGGGCGTTCCGAGCATGTGGATACTCCCGTCGTCGAACTCGCGTTTGAAGGTACTAGCCCGGGGGACGACCCCCGGACCCCCGAACGTGCTCGAGGGACGACGTTGGCCCTGGAGATTGCATGCAGGGTAGCGGAGCGATCCGGGCGCCGGCCATCATCCCTCTCCTGATGGCCATGCGGCCCGAAGTGGCCCAGGGACGACGGACCCGGTCCGAATGAGCGGAAACGGGTCGAAGCGGCTCGGCGTCGAGCTACCTACCTGACATTGTGCATCGTCCCGAACATCATTGTGCATCCTTGGGCCGGGACCCGCCCTGTGACGTTCGTCCCGCGGACTCCGGGCCGCGGACCTCGAAACCGAGTTCGACCGGAACGCCCCGCTGGTCGCCGAGCTCGTGCTGCTCAGCCTCGTCGCCGTCCCCGTGGGCGTGACTGCCGGGCGCGCCGACCCGCGGCTCGGTGTGGGCGCTACCGTCCGTAGCCACCGCGGCTCTGTCGTCGCCCAGCTCGGTGACCGTCTCGCGGCCCGGCCGGAGTCGGGCGGAGATGGCGATGTAGAGCACCGCCGCCAGGAACACCGCCACCGACGTCCACACGTTGAGCCGCAGGCCGGCGACCTGGTTGACGGGGTCGATCCGGAGGTACTCGATCCAGCCCCGTCCCAGCGTGTAGCCCGCCACATAGAGCGCGAACGCCCGGCCGTGGCCCAGCTTGAACCGACGGTCTGCCCAGATCACCAGACCGGCGACCCCGACATTCCAGACACTTTCGTACAGGAAGGTGGGTTGGAAGGATTCGTACTGCTCGTAGCCGGGCGGGCGGTGCGCCGGGTCGATCTGAAGGCCCCACGGCATCGACGTCGGAGCGCCGAAGAGCTCCTGGTTGAACCAGTTGCCCCATCGGCCGATCGCCTGGGCGAGGATGATGCCCGGCGCCAGAGCGTCGGCCATGGCCGGAAGCGGGATCCCACGCCGCCGACAGCCGATCCAGGCGCCGAGGGCACCGAACGCGATGCCACCCCAGATGCCGAGGCCGCCCTCCCAGACGGCGAACGCACGGAGCGGATCACGCCCGGCCCCGAAGTAGAGCTGGTAGTCGGTGGCGACGTGGTAGATCCGTGCACCCACCAGGCCGAACGGCACCGCCCAGACGGCGATGTCGGCGACCGTACCGGGGCGGCCGCCGCGGGCGACCCATCTGCGGTTGCCCAGCCAGACGGCGACGATGACGCCAGCGATGATGCACAGGGCGTACGCCCGGATCGGCACCGGACCAAGGTGCCAGACTCCCTGGGACGGACTGGGAATCAATGCCTGGATCAGCATGGGCGGGTGTACTCCTGTGCTCCTCGGGATGCGCGGCCTGCGGGCGGCCTCGCGCCGGTGGGGCCGCGCTTACCGGACGGACACTACCCGGTCACGGCTTGCCCGCGAGCGCATCGGTGATGGCGAGTCTCAGCGCGGTCGGGCTCGTGTCCTCGGGATCGAGCGGCTTGCCGTCGACGAAGACGGTGGGCGTTCCGGAAACGCCCCGATCTGTCGCAGTCTGGTCGATCGACTGGACCCACTCCGCGAACTTCTCCTCGCGTACGCACGAGCGGAAGGACCCGGAGTCAAGTCCCACGGACCGGCCCAGGGCTACCAGCTGGTCGGTCGTCCAGTCCTGCCGGAAGTTGATGTACAGCGCGTTGTGCATCTCCTTCGCCCTGCCCTCGTCGGCCGCACAGGCGAAGGCGTTCGCCGACAGCTCCGTCGGGCGACCGAAGTTGTCGAGCGTCACGGGGTAGTAGACGACCCGGACCTTGCCGCTCTCGACCTGCTGGCTGATCATCTTCTCGGCGCCGGCCTCGAACTCCTGGCAGTGCGGACAGGAGAAGTCCTCGAACATCTCGACGACGACCGGCGCATCGGCCTCACCCAGGCCCACGCCGTTGCCCAGGCCGGCGGCTCCGGTGCCAGCTCCGCTCGACTTGGAATAACCCTCGACGACGCCGGCCGGGGCGGCCGCGTCGGCGTCGATCCGCGATCGCTGCCACTGGACGACGCCCGCGATCGCGACGATGGCGAGCACGACCACGAGGGCGATGCCGACCCGGGCGAAGTTCTCGCGCCGCCGCTCCTGCGCCGCCTGCCGTTCTCGCTCGGCCCTGAGCGCGTCGCGGGCCGACTTCTTGGTCATGTCAGTTCCCCCGTCTGACTGGTGTCGAGCGGCTGTCCGGTATCGAACGTCTGACTGGTGCCGAGCGTCCGTCTGGTGTCGAGCGCGAACCGACCGGCGCCGAAGACCGCCAGCCACGCCGCACAGAGGGTGAGTCCGAGATCTCGCAGGATCTCCTCGAGGTACTTCGTCTGGGCGGGGTCCACCGGTCCGCCGTCGCCGAAGCAGCCACAGTCGATCGACAGCCCACGCGCCCAGACCGAGGCGATACCGGCCACGAACACCAGCATGAGCACCCCGGAGAAGACGGCGGTCACCCGGGTCCCCATACCCAGGATGAGCGCCGCCGCGAGAACGATCTCCACGAACGGCAGGGTGTAGCCGACGGCCGCGTCGACGCCGTACGGCAGAAGTTGGTACGCCCGCACGGCCCGGACCTGTTCGGTGGGGGCGACGCCGAGTTTGAGGATTCCGGCGACGAGCAGAACACCGCCAAGGACCAGCCGCGCAGCCAACGAGACCCAGGGCGCGCCGGCGCGCCAGCGGTGCCTTCCGGGAGCTGATGTGGCGGCGGTGGGGTCTGCCGTGTCAGTGCCCACGACGCCGGACTCCAGCGGCCAGGTCCCGGGCGAGCTCCTCGACTCCCGTCCGGCCGGCGTTCCCATCCGAGGCGGTGAGGACCCGGCGAACGAACGCCGAACCGACGATCACCGCGTCGGCGTACGACGCGACCTCGGCGGCCTGGTCACCGTTGGAGACGCCGAGCCCGACGCCGACCGGCAGCGTGGTCACTGCGCGGGTACGGGTCACAAGGTCCGGCGCGATCCGCGAGGTCTGCGCCCGGGCTCCGGTGACTCCCATCACCGACGTCGCGTAGACGAAGCCGCGGCAGGCGTCGGCCGTGATCCGGAGCCGCTCGTCGGTCGAGGACGGCGCGACGAGGAACACGCGGTCGAGGCCGGCCGCGTCGGACGCCGCGATCCACTCGCCGGCCTCCTCCGGGATCAGGTCCGGTGTGACCAGGGCCGACCCGCCCGCCGCGGCGAAGTCGCGGGCGAACCGGTCGAGGCCGTACTGCTCGATCGGGTTCCAGTAGGTCATGAGGATGACGCAGACGCCGGTTCCGGCGACCGCCTCGATGGTCCGCAGCACATCGGTCGTACGGATCCCGCCACGCAGCGCCTGCTCCGACGCCGCCTGGATCACCGGTCCGTCCATCGTCGGGTCGGAGTAGGGCAACTCGACCTCGATCACGTCGACCCCGCCGTCAACCATGGCCTTCATGACCGCGATCGCGTCGTCGTAGGTCGGGAAGCCGGCTGGGAGGCAGCCGACGAGTACGCCGCGGTTCTCCCCCCGCGCCTTGTCGAAGAGGGGTGTGACGCTCATGTCCTATTCCTCTTCCTGCGCGTCCGAGCCGGGCTTCTCGTCGAGCAACCCGAACCACCGCGCGGCGGTGTCCATGTCCTTGTCGCCGCGCCCGGACAGTCCGACGAGGAGGACCGCGTCGGGTCCGTGTTCCTTCGCGACCCTGAGCGCCCCGGCCACGGCATGCGCCGACTCGATCGCCGGGATGATCCCCTCGGTCCGGGTGAGCAGCCGGAACGCCTCCATCGCCTCCGCGTCGGATACGGGCGCGTAGGTCGCGCGACCGGTGTCATGCAGCCAGCTGTGCTCGGGGCCGACACCGGGATAGTCGAGCCCGGCCGAGATGGAGTGACTCTCGATCGTCTGGCCGTCGTCATCCTGCAGGACGTAGGACCGGGACCCATGGAGGACGCCGATCCGCCCACCGCTGATCGACGCCGCGTGCCGGCCCGTGTCGCCATGTCGGATTGCTGCTTCGCTGGCATCGCCACCGGCCTCGAAGCCGTACAGCCGGACGTCCTCGTCGGGAACGAACGCAGCGAACAGCCCCATCGCGTTGGAGCCACCACCGACGCAGGCACAGGCCGCGTCCGGCAGCCGGCCGAGAAGCTCGAGCGACTGGGCGCGCGCCTCGTCGCCGATCCCGCGGCAGAAGTCACGCACCATCGCCGGGAACGGGTGCGGCCCGGCCACCGAGCCGATCAGGTAGTGCGTGTGGTCGACGGTCGCCACCCAGTCGCGGAGCGCTTCGTTCATCGCATCCTTGAGGGTGCGGCTGCCGGAACGGACGGGAACCACCTCGGCGCCGAGCATCCGCATCCGGGCGACGTTGAGCGCCTGCCGACGGGTGTCCTCCTCGCCCATGTAGACCACGCACTCCAGGTCGAGGTAGGCGGCGGCGGTCGCGGCGGCGACGCCGTGCTGGCCCGCGCCTGTCTCGGCGATGACGCGGCGCTTGCCCATCCGCTTGGTGAGCAGGGCCTGCCCGAGCACGTTGCGGATCTTGTGGGCGCCTGTGTGGTTGAGGTCCTCCCGCTTGAGCAGGATCCGGGCACCGGCGACCTCGGAAAGGCGGGTCGCGTCATAGAGGAGGCTTGGCACGCCGGCGTACTCACGAAGCATCCGGTTGAGCTCTCCGGCGAACGCCGGGTCCGCGAGCGCCTCAGCCCGTGCCGCGTCCAGTTCGTTCAGCGCCGCGATCAAGGCTTCGGGAACGAACCGGCCGCCGAACCGGCCCCAGTGCCCGGTCGCGTCGGGTCCGGCCGGTGTTCCGGCGGGGAAGCTCGTCACAAGATCGGTCATGGGCGCCACTCAGTCGTGGTGAAGGGCGGGATGCGCACCGGCCGCGACGAGATCCGCGACCGCCGAGCGCGGGTCCTTGCCGGTGACGAGGCTCTCGCCGACCAGCACCGCGTGAGCGCCGGCTCGTGCGTACTCGATCACGTCATGGGGTCCACGAACGCCCGACTCGGCGATCTTTACGATGTTGTCGGGGATCTTGGGCGAGAGCCGGGCGAACGCGGTCCGGTCGACCTCGAGCGTCTTCAGGTCACGGGCGTTGACACCGATGACCTTCGCGCCCGCGTCGGCCGCGCGGACGACCTCCTCCTCGGTGTGACACTCGACGAACGGAGTGAGGCCGATCGACTCGGCACGTTCGATGAGCGAGACCAGTGCGTTCTGGTCCAGTGCCGCGACGATCAGCAGCACCAGGTCGGCGCCGTAGGCCCTGGCCTCCCACAACTGATAACTGGTGAGAACGAAATCCTTGCGCAGCAGGGGGACCTCGACAGCGGACCGGACCGCCCGCAGGTCATCGATCGTGCCGCCGAACCTGCGGTTCTCGGTGAGCACGCTGATCGCCGCCGCGCCGCCGGCCTGGTAGTCCACCGCCAATGCGGCCGGATCGGCGATCGCGGCCAGCGCACCCTTGCTCGGGCTCGAGCGCTTGACCTCGGCGATGATCGCCACTCGGTCGCCGCGCAACACCGGCATCGGGTCGATCGCATACGGCAGGTGCGCGGTCCGAGCCTTGAGATCCTCGATCGAGACTCTCGCCTGGCGCTCGGCTAGATCGGCACGCACGCCGTCGAGGATGTCGTCGAGGACGCTCACGCGGTCAGGTCCTTCCTGCGCGGCTACCAGGGCTCGAACGGACCCGATTCCCCGCGGCCCGTGCAGTCCCTGAGGACGAGGTTCAGACTAACGACGCCCAGTCGCCGGGCCGACACCGGATGGCTCCCCCGAGCGTGCTCCAAGCCCACCTCGAGCCTGCCCCGAGCCCGGCTCGAGTCGACCCGAGCCGGGACACAAGCGAGGGCCCCGCACACAGCGCGGGGCCCTGAGGAATCGTCGTACGGAGAGGAGTCACACCTTGACGACGAGGGTGGACATGATCTTGTCGGCGAACGTCTGGCGCTTCTGGTCCCACAACGGCCACAGATAGCCGATGTAACAGGCCATGCCGTCGAGAACGTGGGCGAGGGCACGCACGAACGCCACCCCGGCACCAACCGGCTGACCGTCGGACTCACGGAGCAACTTCAGGCCAAGGACCTGCTTGCCGACGGTCTGGCCGGTACTCCCCTGCCGGATGACGACGTTCCAGATCCCCAGCCCGAGGCTGACAAGTCCGAGCAGGCCGGCGATGATGCCGGTCACGCCGTCCGGCGGAGTTCCCTGCGCGAGCGACGGGATGTAGAGCGCATAGCTCACGGCAAGGGGGATGCCGGTGACCAGTCCGTCAAGGAGAGTGGCGCCGACGCGCTGCAACCAGGTGCCGAGCTGGTCCGGACCGGGCTGTCCCACCATCTGGGCGTACTGCTGCGCGTACTGGCCGTAGGGGTCCGGTTGGCCGTACTGCCCCTGGCCATAGGCCTGCTGACCGTAGGGCTGACCGGCATACGGCTGCTGACCGTACTGACCCTGACCCGGCTGACCCTGACCCGGCTGAGGCTGCCCATACGGTTGCTGACCGTACTGACCCTGACCCGGCTGACCCTGACCCGGCTGAGGCTGCCCATACGGTTGCTGACCGTACTGACCCTGACCCGGCTGACCCTGACCCGGCTGAGGCTGGCCATACGGTTGCTGGCCGTACTGGCCCTGGCCTTGGGCGTACTGGCCCTGACCTGGCTGGCCCTGACCCTGGCCATACGGCTGCTGACCGTACTGACCCTGACCCGCCTGAGGCTGGCCATACGGTTGCTGGCCGTACTGCTGTTGGCCGTACTGGCCCTGGCCGTACTGCTGACCCGACTGCCCAGCGTGGCCGTACTCGCCCTGGCCGTACTCCGTCTGGCCGTATTCCGGCTGGCCGTACTCGCCCTGACCGTGGGGCTGCTGCCCGCCGCGGCCCGACGACTGTCCCTGCTCGTGGGGGTCAGAGCCCGCAGGCGGGTTCGGCGTACTCACAACCGTCTCCATTCGAAAGTGTCCTAGTGAACCCGAGCAGGCTAGCGACCCGCAGGCGCGCAGGGAACAGCTCCCGGGTGAGTCCCAGGGAGAGAGTCTGCCGTCCATGGCGACCACGCGCTACCAGGCGCCGACACCAACCCGCGGTCGTACGCCTCGGACCGCACCGCGCGCCTGCCGACGGCTACCGTTGAGGTGTGCCGGACTCCCATCCACCAGCCACTCCGCCAGCCAGCGTCCTGGCGGGAATGGCGGTCGCCGCGCTCGGCGGATTGGGTATCGCGGGCATCTACTCGTGGAGTGGCGGCACCCTCGGCGTCCCCTGCCTGCTGCGGAGCACCACCGGGCTGGCCTGCCCGTTCTGCGGGACGACCCGCATGGTCGCCGCACTGTTGCACGGCGACCTCGCGAGCGCGCTCCTCTTCAACGCGCCGGTTCTCGTGGCGGCAACGGTGGCGGGCTACGTCTGGATGAGCTGGGTGCTGGAGCGGCACGGGAACCGCCGGTTGCGGTTGCCGCGCCCCCGCCTCACACCTGTGGGCCGACGCCGGTTGACCGGCGCACTGATCGGCCTTGCGGTGGTGTTCATGGTCGTACGCAACCTGCCCTGGGAACCCTTCACCGTCCTCGGCGCCTGACAGACCAGCCGTCGTCTGATCGGCCCAGGCGATGCGCTGACCGGCTCAGGCGTCGAGCGCCGTCGCCACCAGGTCGAAGTACTGGTCGCCTCGCACCACGCGGAACTCCGGACCCAGCGACTCGGTCACCGTCACCAGGTCCGCCGGGGTGACGCTCCAGGCATTGACGCCGAGAGCGACGAACGCGGGCGAGGTGCCGTCCCAGCCTTCGAGGGCGTCGGCCAAGGTGTTCTGCGCCTCGTCGACGGCGCCCACACCGCGGATGGTCGACAGCGGAGTACGACCGAGGAGCAGCGAGGTCTCGCTCGTCCCGCCCCAGTTCAGCAGCATCCCGGTGGGCCCGACGTCCTCGACGTAGGCACGGGCCTTCGCCTCGCTGAGGTCGACGTCGGCGTGATCGACCCGGTTCAGGACGTACACGATGTCCATGCCGGTGTCGGCCATGTAGCGCCGGGTCTGCTTGGTGTACGTGGCGAACGTCTCGTCCGGCCACGGGTTGGGGTAGATGTAGCCGGCGCCCGACGGACCGGCGACGAGGAGGTCGTTCTCTGTGGCCGTGCGTTGGTAGTAGCTGAGGAAGTGCCGAGCCGCGTCCTTCAGAATCGGCGTGGTCGTCCAGTTGATCGGCACGTCACCGCGCGCGGGGTTGTCCCACAGGACCCGGAGCCGGTGCTCGTTGTACTGCAGGTTGTCACCTTCGGACATCGTGAACGTGACGTAGATCTTGTTCTCCAGCGGGACCTTCGGCGCTGGCTTCTGCTCGTCGGAGATCGGCGCCCTCGCACCCGAGTGGACGCTCATGTTCTCGAACCAGTCCGCCGCGAGCACGTAGACACCGTGCGCGGAACAGAGTTCGGTGCCGCCGAACTCCCCCGCGATGTCCTGCGCGAACCAGCCGAGGTACGGCGTCGTCGGCGCGACGTCGGACATGATCTGCTCGAACAGGGCCCGCTCCTCCGGCACGTTCGGGTCGAGCCAGAACGTCATCGCCTTGTTCGCCACCGCGTAGTCGCGCAGGTAGGCGAACCCTTCCTGGCCAGGGATCACCGGTTCGACGCCCGTCACCGACAGCGTGAACTCGTTCCACATCTCGACCGACAGCGTGAGCTGCTGAGCACCCGCCGGCGGCTCGAACCGGTAGACGAAGTAACGGTCGCCGTCGGCGAACCGGTGCAGCGGTGGGCCGAGGCTGGTCTGGGAGTTGTTGGCGTCGAAGAGGTACGGCTCCTCGGCGTCGGTGCCGGGCGTGAACCGCGCGACCTCGGCCCCGTCCGCTGTGAGGACGACCTCGGTGACGGCGGGTCCCCAGCCGTCGCCGGTGAACGCGTCGTCGAAGCGCACCCACACACCCTCGGTCCCGAGGTGGTCGGTCAGGTCGAACTCGTACACCTGCCGGTTGGCGGCGTCGTGCTCGTGTGCGTCGACCTTGGCCAAGGTGGTGTAGCCGTCCGGCACACCGGGCGGCAGGTTGACGTCGCGCTGTGGCGGAAGTCCGACCAGCATGCGGTGCGTGGTACGCGACCAGAGGTGGTCGAACTGCCAGGTGTACGCCTCGACCCGACTGGTGAAGCGCCCCCGCAGATCCTCGAGGATTTGCAAGCCGTAGTCGCCGGTCAGCGGGTCGGCCAATGCGGGGCTCGACACGACCGCGTTCTCCAGCCCGGCCAGGGTGGTGGCGACGTTGATCGAGTCGGGGACGTCGGGGTCGTAGACGATGATGCCGCGCGCGGTGGTGTGGTACTTGTCCACCAGCGTCCACGCGTTGTCGTGGATGGTGAAGGGAACGCCCACGGCTTCCAGCCAGGTGGTGCGACCCTCGCCGCCCGTCGCGTCGTCACCGATGAGGTAGACCCTGGGCGAGGTGCGGTTGACGATGCCCTGAAGCGTGCCGAGCAACAGCTTCTCGTCGCCCGAGAGCGTCGTGATGTCGGCGGCGTCGAGCCGCGTCGGCACGGCGAAGCGTGGGAGGGCCTGGTCTTTCGGCCAACTGATCCCGCCGCCAGTGGCCGCGGTCGCGGTCTGTGTGCCGACGGTCGAGGCCAGCACGCCGACCGCGATGCCGCCGAGGACGGACCGGCGCGATGGCGTAGGAAGAATGCTGGAACGGTCGTCCCCGGCACCCTGGATCTCGGGTCGCATATGCCACACCTCTCATGCCCGACCTTGAGGAGGGCAGGCGCGAATCCTCAACAATGCAAGGAAGTTCGTCCGGTGCGACGGGGACCCGTCGCCGGTCGAGTGAGATTGTGGAGGACGGTGGCGGGGTCGACAAGGTCGTTGGCCACAGCAGGCCGCCGGGCGTTGCGGCGGGCCATCCGACGGGTCGGGCTCAGCGGGTACGCAGGACGTCAGCCAGCTGGTCCAGTGCCCAGTCGAGGTCTGCGGGCTCGACCGTCAGGGGCGGTGCGAGCCGGATGGTGGAGCCGTGCGTGTCCTTGGCGAGCACACGCCGCTCAGCGAGCGACGCGCAGATGTCCCGGCCGGTGCCGAGGGCCGGGTCGACGTCGAGGCCGGCCCACAGGCCGACACCGCGCACCGCGTGGAGCCCGGAACCCACCAAGCCCTGCAGGCGTTCGTGCATCACCGCGCCCAGCTCGCGGGCGCGGGCCTGGTACGTACCCTCCCGCAGGAGGCCGACCACCGCGCGGCCGACGGCGCACGCCAACGGGTTGCCACCGAAGGTGCTCCCGTGCTGGCCCGGCCGCACGACGCCGACGACCTCACGCGAGCCGACCACCGCGGACACCGGGACGATCCCACCACCCAATGCCTTGCCGAGAATCACGAGATCGGGCACCACACCGGCCAGTTCGCAGGCGAGTGTCGTGCCGGTACGCCCGAGGCCGGACTGGATCTCGTCGGCGAGAAGCAGCACACCGCGTTGCGTACACACCCGGCGTACCGCGGCCAGGTAGCCGTCCGGTGGCACGATGACGCCGGCCTCGCCCTGGATCGGTTCGAGAAGAACCGCGACCGTCGTGTCGTCGATCGCGTCGGCCAGGGCACCTGCGTCTCCGTACGGCACGGTGGCGAAGCCGGGCGTGTAGGGACCGTAGTGGTCGTGTGCGTCCGGGTCGTCGGAGAAGCTCACGATGCTGAGGGTGCGGCCGTGGAAGTTCCCGCTCGCGACGATGACCTTCGCCGTTCCGTCGGGCACGCCCTTGACCTCATAGCCCCACTTGCGCGCCAGTTTCAACGCGGTCTCGACGGCCTCCGCTCCGGTGTTCATCGGGAGCACCATCGCGTCGTCGGGCAGGCCCGCGGTGGCGGTGAGCGCGACGAGCTCGGAGCAGAACGGACCGAACTGGTCGTGGTGGAACGCCCGGCTGGTCAGGGTCACCCGGTCCAACTGTTCCCGCGCGGCGGCGAGGAGCAGCGGGTGCCGGTGGCCGAAGTTCAGCGCGGAGTAGCCGGCGAGGCAGTCGAGGTAGCGGCGACCGTCGACGTCGGTCACCCAGGCGCCCTCGGCCTCCGCCACGACGACCGGAAGTGGGTGGTAGTTGTGCGCGGCGTACCGCTCGGCGAGGCCGATGGCCTCGCCCGCCCGCGAGGTCACGTCGCTGATCATCGCCGCTCCCCCTCGCGCTCCCGTGCCGGCCGGATCTCGAGCGTGCAGCACTTCGGGCCGCCACCGGACTTGCGGAGTTCCGACACGTCGACCGTGACCGGTTCGAAGCCACGCTCGGCGACCTGGCGAGCGAAACTGGTCGCCTGGACCGGGATGACGACGTGGCGCCCGTCGGACACGGCGTTCAGCCCGAGGACCATGGCGTCGGCCTCGTCGGCGAGGATCGCGTGCGGGTACATCTCCCGCAGCGTTTCCTGGCTCTCCGGCGAGAACGCCGGTGGGTAGTACGCGATCGTCTCCTCGTCCAGCACTGCCAGTGCCGTGTCGAGGTGGTACAGCCGGGCGTCGACCAGTTCGAGGGACACCACCGGGCGACCGGTGAACTCGGCCAGCTCGCGATGGGCACCCGGCTCGGTCCGGAAACCGGTACCGGCGAGGATCCGGTCGGGCATGGTGAGGAAGTCACCCTCGCCTTCGGCGACCGACAGGGGGACGTAGGTGTCGCGCACCCCCACCGTCGTGCCGTGGGTCTTGAACCAGGCGAGGTAGTGCACCGCCTCGGGCAGCCGTTGGACGTGCCGGAACCGCGAACCGAACGCCTGGCCGTCGACGACGACGGCGCCGTTCGCGGCGAAAACCATGTCGGGAAGGCCGGGCACCGGGTCGATCAGGTGCACCTCGTGGCCGAGGTCGACATAGGTCTGCCGGAGCGTCTCCCACTGAGCCAGCGCGCGCTCGCCGTCCACGCACGCGGCCGGGTCGTCGGGGTGCATCCACGGATTGATGGAGTACGCCACCGTGAAATACCTCGGCCGGCACATGAGATACCGCCGCCGGGTCGCCGCCCGCGTGCTCTGCCTGTGCATGACCTCACGACGCTCGGTCATCGCGCCCCCCTCGCCCCGACGCGTACGTATCGTCGCCCCTTCGCGTACGTACGTCATGAGCGTAGGTCGCCGACCAGGAGCGATCCAATGCGCGCAACGTCCTTCCAAGTAGCGGATCGTTGCGTCATTTCGGGCACGGGCACCGAATCATTGCGTGGGAGCGGCTCGCGGCCATTGTGTCCGACGAGAATACTCAGCCGGCCGGCGTGAGACCTGGCCGGTCCAACAGCCGGGTCAGGACCAGAGCACTCTTCGTGCGTACGACATAAGGTTCGGCGTTCATCCGTTCCAGCACCTCCTCGAAGTGGCGGATGTCGGCCGCGAGCACGTGGACGAGCGCGTCTGCCTCCCCGGTGAGCGTGCAGGCCGAGACCACCTCCGGGAACCTCGCGACCCCGTCGCGGATCGTCGTCGGCGAGGTCTTGCCCTGGCAGTACAGCTCGACGTAGGCCTCGGTCGTCCAACCCAGCGCCTCCGGTTCGACCTTCGCCGTGAAGCCGGTGATCGCACCCGACTGGCGCAGCCGGTCCACCCGGCGCTTGACCGCGGGCGCCGACAGGCCCACCTTGGCGCCGATGTCGGCGAAGCTCGCCCGACCGTCGTCGAGGAGGAGCGAGACGATCCGTTCGTCGAGGGTGTCAAGCCGCACAGGTCACGCTCCTTCGCGGGATCGCGGTCGACCATGGCAACCGAACCTGCCGCACCTGGTCGATCAAGGGTGTCCCCTAGTCTGCGGGTCATGTCTCCGCGCCGGCTCGTCGTCCTGGTCAATGGCCTACCCGCCGCGGGCAAGTCGACGCTCGCCCCGAAGCTCGCGCGGGCGCTCGGCCTCCCGCTGTTGAGCAAGGATGTCATCAAGGAGACGCACGCCGACGTGCTCGGCGTCGCCTCCCCGGACGGCCGGACACAACGGCAGTGGAACGCCGCCCTGGGACGTGCCGCGAGCGAGACCATGTGGTCCCTGCTGGCGTACGCACCGGCAGGAGCGGTCCTGGAGAGCTCCTGGCGGGCGGACGTCCGCCCGCTCGTGCAAGCGGGCCTCACCCACGCCGGCGTCAGCTGCCCGGTGGAGGTGTGGTGTGACGTCTCACCCGAGCTTGCCTGGTCGCGGTACGTCGCGCGGGCGAAGTCGTCCCATCCGATCCACGGCGCCCTGATGAGCCACGGCGAGGAGTGGGCGCGGATGGTGGAACACGCGCAGCCACTGGCGCTCGGCCCCGTTCGCAGGGTCGACACGAGCCGCGACGTCGACGTCGACCAGCTGGCCGCCTGGTGCGAGTCCTCGGACCAGTCTTGGGAGAATGGTCGAAGCCCACATCCAGGAGGTTGACGAGCCATGGCAACCACACCAGTCCGCGTCGGGATCGTGGGTGCCACCGTCACGACCGGCGGCAGCGGCTGGGGAGCCAATGCGCACGTGCCCGCGCTGCAGGCCCTTCCCGAGTTCGAACTCAAGGCCGTCTGCACCTCACGCGAAGACACTGCGCGGGCCTCTGCACAGGCGTTCGGCGCCGAGTTGGCGTTCCACGACATCGACGAGATGGTCGCCCACCCGGACGTCGACCTCGTTGCCGTCGTGGTCCGTGTGCCCTGGCACCGTGACCTGGTGATGGCCGGGCTGCGCGCCGGGAAGCCGGTCTTCTGCGAGTGGCCACTTGGCGCCAATCTCACCGAGGCATAAGGAGATGACCGACGCCGCTCGTGAGCGGTCACTGCGCACGATGGTGGGGCTCCAGGCGCGCAGCGACTCCCACGTCAGGTATGCCCGCGACCTCATCGCGGACGGCTACGTCGGTGAGGTGTTGGTCGCGAACGTCACGGTCAAACCCCAGGCGATCACCGAGCGGGGCACGGGACGTATCTGGCAGGCCGACCTCGCGAACGGGGCGAACCCGCTCACCATCCCCGGTGGCCACACCATCGACGCGCTGTGCTTCCTGCTCGGCGAGTTCGCGGAGGTGTCGGCGCGGGTGGCGACCCGGATACGGCACTGGCGGCACACCGACACCGGTGAAGAGGTCCGCGTCACCGCTCCCGACAGCATCAGCGTGGCCGGTCGCCTGGTGGGTGACGCCGAGGTCGCCGTCCAGGTTGCCACCGTGCCGACGAACCCGACCGGCACGCGGATCGAGATCCACGGCAGCGAGGGGAGTCTGGTTCTCACCGGCCCGTCTGCCCAGATCGGTCCCAACCAGCTCGTCGGCGCGCGTGGCTCGGACCCGATGACCGAGCTCACCCCGCCGGCGCGCTACACACCGATCCCGGGCGACACTCCGGCGGGCAGCCCGTGGAACGTGGCACAGGCCTACCACCGCATCGCCCATGCGTTACGCGACGGCGAACCTTACGACCCTGACTTCGCCCAGGCACTTCGACGCCACCGCCTCATCGAGGCGATCGGGCGCTCGTCGCAGGAACGACGCGCCGTCGCACTCTGATCGGCGAGCGTGGCCGTCAGGAGGTCTCGGCGCCTTCCTCCTGGGACTTCCGGGCACCCGCATGCGCGACGTCCTCGGCGCTGTAGCGCGGCGGTCGACCGGTGCCCAGGCCGGCGCTCGAGAGGATCTTGCCGATGACCAGGCCCACCAACGGCACGCCGACCGCACCGACGAAGAACAGCCACCACTCCGCCATGACGACAGCCACACCGGCCACCACGGAGCCGAGGAAGATGATCGTGACGGTCGTCCAGGCCGCTGGACTGTTGCCGTGACCTGGGTGAATCGAACCGCCCGGTGCGTCCGACATTCGTACCTCTCCTTCGCCCGTTGCCTTCATCATTGTCTCCCGCGTCCCAGATCTGCCGGCCGAGGGGGCGGCGATCACGGCGGGGTGGTCCTCAGCCGCGGGTGGTCGGGTCCTCGCCCCGGTCAAGCGCGGCCCAGGCATCATCGGCCACTGGGTGGCTGGACCGCTCCGGCGGAGCCGACCCGGTTGCCCGCGCTGCCCTGGTGGCGCGAGACGACTCGGTGGCGCCGGCCGGTCTGGTGGAGCGGGCCGGTCTGGTGGAGCGGGCCACCCCGGAGCCACCCGGCGCGTCGTACCGGCTGCCCATCGCGGGCCAGCGGGAACCACCGAGTGCGGTCAAAAGGCCACCGACGGTGACAAGTACGCCGGCCACGCAGCCGACCACCGGCCAGCCGCTCGTCGCCCGCGCCGACGCGTGCACGGTGAGGGTCGGGTCCCCCACCGCCGTCGCGAGCGCGTTGTCGGCGATCGCGGAGTCCTGGAGCCAGAACGCCACGCAGGCCGCCACCATCGCCACACCGGTGAGGACGAGGACGACGCCCACGATCCGCCGGGCGGAGCGGCGGGTGGCGAGTACCGCCAGGAGCCCGGCCAGCCCGACCAGGCCGGCGGCGCGGACGAGGGGTGCGGCCTCTCCCCCACCCACCACCACCCGAACGGCCGGGTAGTCGGGGACAGCCCACTCGGCACTCACCCACGTACGACCCGCCGCGAACAACGCCAGCGCGGCACCCGCCAGAACCAGGACGAGTGCGACCGTCATCTCCCGCCGGGGCGTCATGGCTGCGTGAACGTCTCCGCGACCGCCACGGCCCGCAGGGCCGCCGCCGCCTTGCTTCGGGTCTCGGCGTCCTCGGCGAGTGGGTCGGAGTCGGCGACGATGCCGCCGCCGGCCTGGACGTAGGCCACGCCCTCGCGCAGCAGGGCGGTACGAATGGCGATGGCGGCGTCGAGGTCCCCCGCGAAGTCGAGATAGCCGACGACGCCGCCGTACAGCCCCCGGCGGGTCGGCTCGAGCTCCTCGATGATCTCCATCGCCCGGGGCTTCGGCGCGCCCGACAGCGTCCCCGCCGGGAAGCAGGCGCACAACGCGTCGAACGCCGTCCTGTCCTCCGCCAGGCGCCCGACGACCGTCGACTCCAGATGCATCACGTGGCTGTAGCGGCGGACCGTCATGAAGTCGACGACCTCGACGGTCCCGGGCGCGCAGACGCGGCCGAGGTCATTGCGGCCGAGGTCGACCAGCATGAGGTGCTCGGCGCGTTCCTTCGCATCCGCGAGCAGCTCGACTTCCAGGGCGTGGTCGTGTTCGGGGGTGCTGCCGCGGGGTCGGGTGCCCGCGATCGGATGCGTCATCGCCTTCTCGCCGGTCACCGTCACGAGCGCCTCGGGGCTCGACCCCACGATGTCGAAGTCGTCGTAGCGCAGGAGGTACATGTAGGGCGACGGGTTCGAGAACCTCAGCACGCGGTAGATGTCGAAGGCGCGCGCCGCCGTCCGGCGCTCGAAGCGCTGGGACACCACGACCTGGAACGCCTCACCGGCGCGGATCTCCTCCTTCGCCCGCTCGACCGCCGCCATGTGCTCGGCCTGAGTCCGGCGCCGTTCGTACGCCGGATCGGCCTGCAGGTCGGCGGCCGCGACGAACGACGGCGTCGGCTGGCTGAGGGCCTTGGTCATCGTGTCGAGCCGCTCTACCGCGTCGGCCCACGCCTCGTCGACCCGCTCGGGACTGTCGTCCCAGTTCACGGCATTGGCGATCAGGAGCAGCGTGCCGTCCTCGTGGTCGAGAACCGCGAGGTCCGTGGCCAGCATGAGCGAGAGCTCAGGAAGGTGCAGGTCGTCGGTGGTGAGGTCGGGCAGGCGTTCGAGCCGGCGTACGGCGTCGTAGCCGATGTAGCCCACCAGACCTCCGGTGAGCGGCGGCAGGTCGGGAAGGTGCGGCGTGTGCAGACGGGTGAGCGTCTCCCGGACCGCTTCGAGCGGGTCTCCGCCTTCGGGCAGGCCGACCGGTGGGGTGCCGAGCCAGTGCGCGGCACCATCGCGCTCGGTCAGGGTGGCGGCGGAATGGACGCCCACGAACGAATAGCGCCCCCACACCCCACCCTGTTCGGCGGACTCGAGCAGGAAGGTTCCCGGCTCGTCGCGGGCGAGCTTGGCGTAGACACCGAGCGGCGTCTCCGCATCGGCGAGCAACCTCCGCGTGACCGGGATGACCCGCAGGTTCCGGGCAAGGTCGCGGAATCCCGCCAGATCGGGGCTTGTCGTACCGAGCATCGTCACCGGGGCACTCCCTGCGGGGTGGGTACGCCGACGACGGCATCCAGCAGGTCGGCGTCGAAGCACGTGCGGTCCCCGGTGTGGCAGGCCGGTCCCTCCTGGTCGACCTTGACCAAAATGCTGTCGCCGTCGCAGTCAAGGCGTACCTCCTTGACCCACTGGCGGTGCCCGGAAGTCTCGCCTTTGACCCAGTACGCCCGGCGGCTCCGGCTCCAGAACGTCGTACGCCCGGTCGTGAGCGTGCGGTGCAGCGCCTCGTCGTCCATCCAGCCCACCATCAGGACCTCGCCGGAGTCGTGGCGCTGGACGACCGCGACAACGAGTCCCTGGGCGTCGCGCGAGAGACGTGCCGCGATCTCGGGGTCGAGACCGCTGGAGGGTGCGAGCGGTGTGTCACCGGGCATGGCCGCCATTGTCGCCGGTGGGTCGGACGGCTTCCGGCCCGGGTGCACCCGGACGCATCATGGAAACGTGACCACCGAGCCAGCTCCGACGCAGGTGCACCTGAGCGGCCGATGGCCGGTGCCCAGCAGCCTGCTGGTGGTGGCGGCGGTCGTCGTGCTCGCGTGGCTCGGATCTGGCCTTCGTCCGCACACCTGGCCGTCGACCGCTCTCGTCGTCACCACAGCGCTGGGCGTCGGCATCCTGGCGTTGCGCCGGACCAGGTCCCGGGCACCAACCGGAACGCAGACGCGGCGACGCGTGGCCACGCCACGGCTGCGGCGGGCGGTCATCTGCTGGGCGGTCCTACTCGCGGCCGCGCTCATGTGGGAGACGTACGCCTTCATCCACCAGCCGGCATGGAACGTCAGCAGCGCCGACTACCCCACCTTGTCGGTCCTGCTGGATCCGCTGCTGGAGCTGCGGCCGGTCCGGTTCGTCGCCTGGCTCGCGTGGCTCGGTGCGGGGTTTCGATTGGCGCGACCGTGACCACCCGGCTCGTCGTGATCGCCGGCTTCGTGGTGCTGTTCCTGCTCGCCTGCTCCCTGGTCATCCTGGCGCGGATCCGCCGAGTGCAGCTGGCCACTCTCGGAGAGGCCCTCGCCCACGTGATGGTGCGTGCGGAGGTCCGGATCCTCGTGCTCTGCGCCTGGGCCTGGTTGGGCTGGCACGCTCTGGCCCGCTGAAGCCGACCCGTCGCGCGGCGTCGCTCGCACGGCGCATCGCGGGTGTGCGTGTCAGGTCACGACTCGGGTCCGGAGCGAGGCAGTGACGCCGACCCGGAACGGGAGGCCGCGGAACTCGTGGCAGGCTGACCGACCATGGAGACACCGATTCCGACATCGACGAGCGGCCAACCCGGCGAGCTGCGGGCCTTCGGCGGTGGCGGGCCGGCTTCGGCGCCGGCGGCGAAGGCAGGCGTGGGGTTCACCAGCCGGCGGGCGTACCGCTTCGAGGGGAGCGCGGTCTGCTCCGGCGCGGCCGCCCGGTTGTTCGAGGTCGACGTCGAGGTGACGCCCGACACCGTGCTGTCCTACGTCCTCTTCCCGGACTTCGCCCCCGGCGACCTGCGGTATCTCGCGACCTTCACCGCCGTCGACCTCGAGTTCGCTGACGGCACCCGGCTCAGTGACCTGGGCGTCCGGGACCAGCACGGTGTCGTCCTCGGCCCGCGCGAGCAGGGCGAGGCGCGGACACTCTCGGTGGACCAGTGGAACTACCGGTACGCGCGGATCGGCGACGTCGCCGCGGGCCGGACCGTCCGCGCCGTCCTCGTCGGGTACGACGCGCCCGTTGAGCCGGCCAGCGTCTCGGGCTGGGTCGACGCCATCGGACTCGACGAGCGGCCGAGCACGCCACCACCGGCTCGCCTCTCCGACCACGTGGTGACGACCAGGGGCACCCACTCCAGTGCGGAGTTCTCCCGCGGCAACACGATTCCGGCGACCGCAGTGCCGCACGGCTTCAACTTCTGGACGCCGGTGACCAACGCCGGATCCCTCACCTGGGTGTACGAATACCACCGCGCGAACAACGCCGACAACCGGCCGGAGCTGCAGGCGTTCGCACTGAGCCACCAGACGAGTCCGTGGATGGGCGACCGGCAGACGTTCCAGGTGATGCCGTCAAGCGCCGAGGGTGAGCCAGACGGTGACCGCTCCGCGCGGGCGCTCGCGTTCGGGCACGACGCCGAGATCGCCCGACCCCACTACTACGCGGTGACGTTCGACAACGGCATCAGGACCGAGATCGCGCCGGCCGACCATGCGGCGATGTTCCGGTTCACCTTTCCGGGCGACACGTCGACGCTGCTCTTCGACAACGTGAACGCCGACGCCGGCCTGATGGTGCACCCCGAGCGCAACGTGGTCACCGGATTCACCGACGTACGCAGCCGGCTCTCCAACGGCGCGACCCGGATGTTCGTCGTGGCGGCGTTCGACCAGCCGGTCGTGGCGGGTGGCGGGCCGACCGGCACCGGTGAGCGCCGCGACGCCAGCGGCTACGTGCGTTTCGACACGTCCACCGACCGGACGGTCACCATGCGGATCGCGACCTCGCTCATCAGCCTCGAACAGGCCGAACGCAACCTCGCGCTGGAGCTCGGCCCGGACGAGACGTTCGAGGGCGTCCGCGAGCGTGCACAGCGACAGTGGGACGAGAAGCTCGCCGTCATCGAGGTGGAAGGCGCCAGCGAGGACCAGCTGGTGACGCTCTACTCGAACCTGTACCGGCTCTTCCTCTATCCCAACTCCGCGTACGAGAACATCGGGACGGCGGCCGAACCGGTCTACGCCCACGCGGTCCAGTCCTCGGTCACCACGCCACCGAGCACGCCGACCTCCACCGGCGCCCGGGTCGTGCCCGGGAAGGTCCATGTGAACAACGGGTTCTGGGACACCTACCGCACCACCTGGCCGGCGTACGCCCTCCTCACGCCGGGTCTGGCGGGCGAGCTGGTCGACGGTTTCCTGCAGCAGTACCGCGACGGCGGCTGGATCTCGCGCTGGTCCTCGCCCGGCTACGCCGATCTGATGGTCGGGACGAGCTCCGACGTGGCGTTCGCGGACGCGTTCGTCAAGGGCGTCACGGGTTTCGACGTCGAGGCGGCCTACGACGCCGCGCTGAAGAACGCCACCGTGCGCCCGCCGAACGACCATGTGGGCCGGAAGGGCATCGACAGCTCCCGCTTCCTCGGCTACACCGCCGACGAGTCGACCCACGAGGCGATGTCGTGGGCGATGGACGGCTACATCAACGACTTCGGCATCGCGATGATGGCCGGGAAGCTGGCCGAACGCTGCGAAGGCGACGATCCGCGCCGGGACCGCTACCTGGCCGAGCAGGCGTACTTCTCCCGGCGGGCCCGAGGGTACGTCCACCTCTTCGATCCGGTGGTGGGCTTCTTCCAGGGCAGGCACGGCGACGGCCGGCGGCGGTTGTCGCCTGAGGAGTTCGACCCACGGATCTGGGGCTTCGACTACACCGAGACCAACGCGTGGAACATGGCCTTCCACGTCCCACACGACGGGGAGGGTCTGGCGAGTCTCTACGGGGGAAGGGAGAAGCTGGCGGCCAAGCTCGACGAGTTCTTCGCGACACCGGAGACCGGAGCCGCGGAGTTCAAGGGGTCGTACTCCCAGGTCATCCACGAGATGACCGAGGCGCGGGACGTACGCATGGGGATGTACGGCCACAGCAACCAGCCGGCCCATCACATCGCGTACATGTACCTCTTCGCCGGGCAGCCGTGGAAGACGCAGGAGAAGGTGCGCGACGTCCTCGCCAGGCTCTATCTCGGCAGCGAGATCGGCCAGGGCTACCCGGGCGACGAGGACAACGGCGAGATGTCGGCCTGGCAGGTGTTCAGCGCCCTCGGCCTCTACCCCCTGCAGGTGGGCAGGCCGGCGTATGCCATCGGCTCGCCGCTCTTCACCAGGGCCACCATCCATCTCGAGAATGGCCGCCGCGTGGTCGTCAGTGCACCCGGCAACGGCCCGGACACTCCCTACGTACAGTCGTTGACCGTCAATGGTGAGGCGTACGACGCGACGACGCTCCCCCACGACCTGCTCGCCGAGGGAGCGGTGCTGGAGTTCGTGATGGGCCCACGACCGTCCACGTGGGGCACGGATCCGCGCAGCGCGCCGCCGTCACTGACGACGACCGGCGCCCTGCCGCAACCCCTCGTTGACATCACGACTGCTGGCGAGGTCACCGCCGGCCCGGGGATCGTGGCGGCGCGGTTGTTCGACGACACGGCGAGTGTCGATGTCGGGTTCGACCGACCCGACGCCTGGGTGCAATGCGAGGTTGACAGCGCGACACAGGTCGAGCTCTACACCCTCACCTCGGCATCCGTGGGACGTGATCCGAGCGCGTGGGTGGTCAAGGGCTCGCGAGACGGTGTGCGGTGGGACGTGCTCGACACGCGTACGGACGAGGAGTTCCGGTGGCGCTCGCAGACCCGGGTGTTCGCCCTCGCACGCCCGGCGGCCTGCACGCACTACCGGTTCGAGTTCACCGGCGGCGACGGCAAGCCGTTCGTCCTTGCCCAGATCGAGCTCCTCGCCGAGCCGGCCAGGAGCGGATCGAACACTAGGATCGAGGCATGAGCGACCACGCCCGGACCGAACGCCAGGCGCTGGCCGACCTCCTCTTCGAGGTCGGTCCCGACGCCCCCACGCTGTGCGGTAGCTGGACGAGCAGCGATCTCGTGGCGCATCTCGTCATCCGGGAGAGCGACGTCGTGGCCGCGGCCGGCATGGTGATCGGCCCGCTGGCCCAGCGTACGAAGACGACGATGGACGCACTGGTGCGGCGACTCGGCTACACCGAGGTCGTCGACCGGTTCCGGAAGGGCCCACCTCGCTGGTCACCGATGCGGATCCATGGCATCGACGAGGCGGCCAACACGATGGAGTTCTACGTCCACCACGAGGACGTGCGCCGGGCCAGGCCGGACTGGGAGCAGCGCGAGTTGCCGGCCGACCTGGAGGAGGCACTGTGGCGCCGGGTCACCGGGCCGGGCCGGTTCCTGTTCCGCCGCTGTGCCGTCGGTCTACTCGTGGTCCGTCCCAACGGCTCCACCGTCCGCGTCCGCAACGGGGAGCCCACCGCCGTGCTCGCGGGAAAGCCGAGCGAGATCGCGCTCTACATGTGGGGACGCAAGGATGTCGCCCGGGTCGAGACCAGCGGACCTGACGCCGCCGTCGAGGCTCTCGCCCAGGCTCCGCTCGGTTTCTAGCAACGTGTCCTGACTGGTCGCGGGCGTCGTGCTAGCCTCCGGGTCAGGTCGCCGCATCGACGCGTCGACCCAGTGATGTAACCAGCGACAAAGCAGCAGACGACAGGGGAGCGCGGAAGCGCTGAGAGTGCGGGGCCACGCAAACTGGCACACCCGCAGACCCTCGAACCTGATCTGGGTAATTCCAGCGCAGGAAGTCGGTCTGTCCGGCCACGGCAACGTGACGTACGCACCTGACTCGCACCCCACGAGCAGGTGCGTTGTTGCGCCCGAACGGATCCGGCAGGACGCGGTCGCCCGTCATCTGCGTGAGCAGGCTCTGCGTGGGCAGGGTTCTGCACGAGCAGGGAGGGCAACGCCATGTCCCATGACTCCACCGAGACGCCGACCGGTCGCCTCGACTCCCCACCCACCACCCGCCTTCGCTGGCGGACGGTCGACATCATCGTGGCGGCCGTGCTCGCGGCCGCGTTCGGTGTGGTGTTCGCCGGGTGGAACGCACTGTGGGCCGCGACCGCTCCGGCGTTCACCTGGTTTCCGCCCGCCCAGGCGGTGCTCTACGGCATGTGGCTCGTTCCCGGTGTGCTCGGCGGCCTGGTCATCCGCAAGCCCGGTGCGTCTGTGTTCACCGAACTCGTCGCCGCCACCGTCTCGGTGTTCTTCGGCGCGCCCGCCCCGCTGATGATCGTGGTGTACGGGCTGGTGCAAGGTCTGGGCGCGGAGCTGGGATTCGCGGCGCTGCGCTACCGGTCCTGGCGGCTGCCGGCCGCGTTGGTCGCAGGTCTGACGGCCGGACTGGTACCAGCCGTCCTCGACAACGTCCTCTACAACGCCGCGTGGGCAGCGGCGTGGATGCTCGCCTACGGCGTCCTGGTCGTGGCCAGCACCGTCGCCCTGGCCGGAGTGGGTAGCTATGTGCTCGTGCGCGCGCTGGCCAGCACCGGTGTCCTCGCACCGTTCGCCGCGGGGCGCGAGCAGTCCACGACATGACACCGGCGCACCCAGCGGCCCTGGGCGTCCGCGCCCGCGCCTGGGGCTACCGCCATGCCGGTCGGCAGGCGTGGGCCGTCCGCGGGCTCGACCTCACCGTCGAGCCCGGGGAACGGATCCTGCTCGCGGGCGCGTCCGGCGCGGGCAAGAGCACACTTCTCACGGCCCTTGCCGGCCTCCTCGACCCCGAACAGGCAGGCGAGGTCGAGGGCGCCCTCACCGTCGGCGGGGCTCCGCCGAGGGAGGTACGGGAGCGGGTCGGCATCGCGTTCCAGGATCCGGAGAGCCAGCTGGTCATGGCCCGGGCCGGCGACGACGTGGCGTTCGGGTTGGAGAACCGCGGAGTGCCGACACCCGCGATCTGGCCGCGGGTCGAGGAGGCGCTGAAACTCACCGGGTTCCCGTACGACCGGGACCAGCCCACCGGTCAGCTGTCCGGTGGCGAGAAACAGCGCCTGGTCCTCGCCGGCGTCATGGCGCTCGCTCCCGCCCTCCTGCTGCTCGACGAACCCACGGCGAACCTCGACCCGGACGGCGCCGCCCTCGTGCGTACGGCGGTCGAACGGGTCGTCGCGGCTCGCGGCAGCACCCTGATCGTCGTCGACCACCGGGTGGACGACTGGCTGCCGCTCGTCTCCCGGGTGGTGGTCCTGCGCGCCGGCGGCGGCGTCCTCGCCGACGGTGAACCGGCGCAGGTCTTCGCCACCCAGGGCGAGAGGCTGGCCGCCGCAGGGGTGTGGGTTCCAGGGCACCGGCCACCTCGGCGGCCCTCACCCGAACCCGCCACCGAACCGCTGCTGGCAGCGGAGGGGCTGACCCACACCTATCCCGCCGCCAGCCGGCCCGCGCTGGTCGACGCGAACGTACGGCTCCACGCCGGCGAGGCACTGGCGCTCACCGGTACCAACGGGTCCGGCAAGTCCACCCTCGCGATGCTGCTCGCCGGGCTGCTGCCTCCGTCGGCGGGCCACATCCGTGCCATGCCGTCGTTGTACGTCCGGGCCGGGCTAGACCCCCGGTGGACGGCTGCCCGACGTCGGCTGTTCCGGCGGCAGGGCGGCGAATCACCGCTGCACACCTGGCGGGCGACGGAGCTCGTCCGCGCGATGGGCACCGTCTTCCAGGATCCCGAGCACCAGTTCCTCACCTCAACCGTCCGCGCCGAGCTGGCGCTCGGTCCTCGGCTCATCGGTTGCTCCCCCCGCGAGGTGACGTCGCGCGTCGACGACCTGCTGGACCGCCTGCGGCTCGCGCATCTCGCCGGCGCCAACCCGTTCACCCTCTCCGGTGGAGAGAAGCGACGCCTCTCCGTCGCCACCGCTCTCGCGACCGGGCCGGCGGCACTGGTGCTCGACGAGCCGACGTTCGGACAGGACAGGAGCACCTGGCTCGAACTGCTCGACCTGCTGGCGAACCTGCGCGACGAAGGACATGCGGTGACCTTCGTGAGCCACGACGCGGACTTTGTAGCGGCCTTCGCCGACCGCACGCTCGAGATGCGGGCGGGACGGCTTGTCCACGAGAGCGACCAGCGGATGGCAGCGAAGCGAGAACGCGCATGAGTGTGCTGGCGGAGCCGATCGTCGCCAACCCGAAGGCCCTGCTCGGACGCCTCAACCCCGTCACCAAACTGGCGGCGGCCACCATCGTCATGGTCGGCCTGCTCTTCACCGGTGACGCCGTGACACCTGCGCTCGTGCTCGCCGCCGAACTCGCCGCGGTCTCGGCGGCCGGTGTCAGGTGGCGGGTCTTCCTGCGAAGGCTCTGGCTGCTGGCCCTCCTGACCGGTGGGCTCGCGGCCTCGACTCTGCTGTTCACCGACCGCCAGGGTGGGGCTCCCCTACTGGACGCCGGGCCGTTCCTGGTGACCACCGAGAGTGCGCTCGCGGCCCTCGCGATCAGCCTCCGGATCCTGGCGATCGCTCTGCCGGGAGTCGTGGTGTTCGCCTCCACCGATCCGACGGAGCTCGCCGACGCGCTCGTCCAGCACCTGCGTACACCGCCACGCTTCACGTTCGGCGCCCTTGCCGCGTGGCGACTCGTGCCCGTCCTGGGCGACGAGTGGCGCACCCTGATGCTGGCCCGGCGCGCGCGTGGGATCGACCCCGGCCGAGCACCGCTACGCAGGGTCCGGCTCTTCGCCTCCGGGGTCTTCGCTCTCCTCGTCTGCGCGATCAGGCGGGCGATCCGGTTGGCGACGGCGATGGAGTCGCGCGGGTTCACGGGCGAGCACGGTCGAACGCTTGCCCGACCACAACCCCTCCGCGCAGCCGACGGCGTGTTCTTCCTCGCGACGGTCGCGGTGATGGTCGGCGCGACGGCGTTCAGCCTCGGCCTGGGAACCTGGCGGTTCCTGTTCTGGTGACGGGCTGCTGATCAGGCGGTCTCGAAATCGCCGGCCCGCACACCCGCGACAAACGCCTGCCACGAGCCAACGCTGAACGCGAGAATCGGTCCGCCACGGTCCTTCGAATCGCGAATGGCGATCTGCGGACCGAGCCCGGCGACCTCGACACAGTTGGAACCGTTACCGCTGTAACTACTGGCCCGCCACGCAGCGACCTCGACACAGTTGGAACCGTTACCGCTGTAACTGCTCGTCCGCCACGCCAGGCGCAACGGGTCCGGTGTGCAAACCCGCATGGTCAATCCCCTCGTCGGATTCAACTTCTGATGATCTTGTCGGCCGCCTGCGCGAGATAGTCCACCGAATCCATTGGGCTGAGAGCCATCGCACGCAAGTGGTCAAAAGCCAGGCTATACCGGTAGATCTCGACATCTCGCTCGACATATCGATTAGCCGTCATAGTTTCGACATAGACGGCATCGGGCTCAGATGGCTGAGGAAATTCCAGGATCGCGAATGTCCCGCTCGTCGCCGGATGCGCTCCGGCGGAGGTCGGTAGGACCTGCAGGGTGATGTTGTCCTGTGCGGCGAAGGCGCGGAGCCGGTCGTACTGCTCGGCCATCACCTTCGGCGAACCCACCAGCCAGGAGAGCGCAGGCTCGGCGAGGACGGTCCAGAACCGAGGCGGATTCTCCTCCCGGGTGAGCAGCCCTTGCCGTGTCATGCGTACTTCCACCCGGCGGTCGATCTCGGCTGGCGAGGACAGCCCCATCGATGCGGCATGGATGATCTCGCGGGCGTAGTCCTCGGTCTGCATCAGCCCGTGGACGAGGTGTGCGTCGTAGCAGCGCATCCCTGCCAACTGCGCCTCGACCTCGATGTAGTCGGCGTAGTCGCTGGGCACGAACTCCGCGTAGGCGTCCCACCAGCCCTTCGTCCGCGCGGTGCGGGTCTTGCTGAGGATCGCCGTCCGGCGCTCACCCTCGACGCCGTACGAATCGAGCAGGTGGCCCAGGTCCTTGGCGCTGATGCCGACGACGGCGGTCTCGATCCGGCTGATCTTGGCGACGGACCAGCCGAGCCGGGCGCCGACATCCTCGAGAGTGAGTTGGGCGCGCTCACGAAGGAGGCGCAGCTCGGCCGCCAGTCGCCGGCGCTGGATGGTGGGGGACTTCGTTCCGGAGCGTGGGGCGTACATCCGTTTCTTCCGGTTCTGGTGGGGAATGTGGCCGTAGGTGACGCCAGGTCGATTTCGCGCACCCTGGCACATCATCGGCGATGATCGTTTGGCCCGGGTAGTGAACGACACAAGTGCAAATTTGCGCATTCGTGGTGTACGCGCACTACCACAGGATTACCGTCGGTGCAGAAGCAGTGCCGCAGCGCCATCACCTCGACGGGGAGGTTCGTAGCGATGGCAACGACGACACCCACGGTCACCTGGAAAAGGGGCCCAGGGAAGAGGGGCACGCGGAAACCAGCGGGAACACCGGCGTCGCACGCCGATGTCTGGTTCCTGGCGGCAGGCGCACGCCCATCCGGAGCTGTCGAAGACGAACTCGACCGCCGGGCACGCGAGCTGGCGACGATCCATCGGCCCCAACGTGACGCACTCAGCTGGCGCCGCCGATGGAGGCTCGTTCCCTGGCCCACCCTGGAGCGTTCGCACTGTGTCTTCTGCGGACGGCAGTGGCTCTGCCCGCCGGCCGCGTGGGCGCATGGACGGCTGTCCACGCTCGGCAACCTCAGCCGCGAGATCTGCGAGGAGAGCCCATGACGCCATCCTCGCTGACCCTGAAGATCGGCCCGGGTGACACCGCGCCGGACGCGGGCAACCTCGGCGCCACCTACGACCAGGTCATCGCGACCGTCCCGGTCCGCGACGTGCCTTATCCCTGGGTTCAGCTCGTCCGCCCGGGCGGCGAACTGGTGGTGACGTGGCACAACCCGTTCGCGGGAGCGGCCATTGCACGGTTGAGCGTCGCCGCCGACGGGCGGGCGGCCGGAAACTTCGTCGAACTCGCCGACGTCGCCTGCGAGGACGAACCCGCACCAGTGATCGCCGAGGCCGAGAACGCGGTCCCGTGGTATCGCACGACCACGCCACTCGATCCCGACACCGTGTGGTCCGACCCGGCCGCGCTCTTCGCCCTGGGTGTTCGACTCCCCCGGCTGCGGTCGGTCGGTCAGAGGACGGGCCCGCAACGCCTACCCAGGGCGGACCAGGCGCAGAAGGACATGACTCCGTGCCCGGACGGGACCGAGGCCGAGTCCCGGCGGTGGGTCTACGACGGGACCTCCTGCGCCTGCGCCGTCCGCGGTCCGTCCGGGGAGATCCAGGTCGAGCAACACGGCCCGCGCCTGCTGTGGCGGGAGATCGAGGCCGCCTACAAGTGGTGGCTGGACCACGACCAACCGGCGTTCGACTCGTTCGGCCTCAGCGTGACGTCCTTCGGCCAGTTCGCCTGGCTCGGGCACCGCTGCTCCGGCCGGATCTGGCGGCTCTGAGGAGGACCGACGCCCGACGAGTGCCATCGGCACACGGGCACCGTTCCCGTACGCACCATCGTGAGGTTCGAGCAATCCCATGACGCCCGAGGTGAGCGCGCCCTCGTCCGCTCCGACACGCACCCTCCCACCGCAGGATCACGTCGACCAGCAGCTCCGACCGCACCCCGGAGTCACGACGGTCCTGGTCGGGATCCTGCTCGCCCTCGGGGTGGCCGCCATCGCGGTGCTCTACCGGCTGTCGCCGTATCCGTCGGACCAGCTCAACTACTTCGACGCCGCGCGCGAGTTTCCTCACCGGTCGAGCACCGGCGGTGGTGAGCACCAACTCCTGCGCATCGGCCTGATCGTCCCGTTGCGCCTGGCGCAGATGCTGTTCGGCTACTCGCAGGGGGCGTACCTGCTCGTCCCGACGCTCGCGGCGATCGGGCTCGCGGTCGCCGTCTACGCCCTCGGTGTCCTGCTCTTCAACCGCACGGTGGGCTTCGCGGCGGCGGTCCTCACCGTAGGCAACAGCATCGTCTTCACCGACCTCACCGCACCGCTACCGGACCTCCTGGCGACCGCCCTGCTGTGTAGTGCGGTGGCGCTCACCCTCGCGATCAGACAAGGGCGCCACGTCGTCACCGCGAGCGCACGCCGGCAGGCCGGCGCCCTCGTCATGGTGGGCATCCTGCTCGGCTGGAGCTACCTCACCCGTGAGTACATCGTCTTCTGCTGGCCGCTCGTTCCCTTCCTGCTCTGGAAGCGGCTGCCGTACCGACGGCTGCTGTGGATCGTGGCTCCCCTCACGGCCATCGGACTCGTGGAGCTCGGCCTCAACGCCGCCGCCTCGGGTGATGCGCTCGCCCGGCTGCACGCCTCGGCCTCGCACGGCCAGTCGCCGACGAGTACCAGCTTCATCGGGCACAGCCGGCAGTGGTACCTCTCCCGGCCCGCCGCGATTCTCGGTGGTACGCCGGAAGGAACCTGGCTCAAGGCGGCGCTCCTCGCGACAGTGGCTGCGCCCCTGATCTCCCGCAGGCTCGCGTTCCTCGCCGGCTGGGCGGCGATTTTCGCGCTGCCCCTGATCGCGTTGGGCGGGTTCCTCGACCCCGACCACCCGATGCTGCGGATCACCAAGGAGCGGTACTGGATTCCTCTGATGCCGGCGGTCTGCCTCTGCGCGGTCGCGGGTGTCTGGCTCCTGGCGCGTAACCGTGCCACGGTCGTGCCGGCGCTACGCGGCCGTTCGCGGGTGGTCGCCACCTGGGTGACGCTCGCCGTCGTGGCCGTGCCGGTCGGCATCGCCCAGCATGCCCGGATGACCGAACCCACTCCGCAGAACGCGAGCTTCGCCGCGAACGGTGGCGTGCAACTCGAGCACCTCCGCCCCTGGCTCGACCAGCATTCGACCGGAGTGACGACGGTGTGGGCGGAGCCGCGGACGTACCGCCTGGTCAAGCTCTTCGCCACCGGAACCTTCGGCGGCCCGGTCTGGTCCGGAGAGTTGAAACTCTGGCTTCCCGGCGCCAGCCACCCGCAGCCGCTTCCCGGCGACTACGTGGTGCTGTACAGCCCACGCTCCGGGGTCTGCGGACCGTGCCGGGACAACGCCGAGGCGCTGCTGGGCAGTCCGGTCCACGTGCCGGCGTCCTGGCAGCCGGCGTTCATCAGTTCCCGCCGCGTGGTGGAGATCTACCAGGTCCGGTGACGGATCGACGGGCTGACGAGGACATCGGTGGTCGAGAGCATCTCGCCGTCCGCAGCCGCATCGCCTGTTCGACAAAACTTCCGTCCCGGGCGTTTAGTCTCCGCTGCGCTGAGCCATAACGGGCAGGGGAAGCAACGCAACGGGGGACCCTGATCTTGTCTACTGCCACCGCCCCGCCGAACGTCGCGTCGGCTGCGCCCGCTGCCGAACCTGTCCGGACCGGCGCGGGCCTAGCCGTTCCGACCGCCGAGGGCCCACCATGCACTCCCACCCGCGTGGACCGCTGGCGGTATTCGCGCCCGCTCACCGTCGCCATCGGCTGCCTTCTCGCGGCCGGCGTCGGCGTGGTCGAGGTGCTGTACCGGTTACCGCCGGTGCCCTTCGACCAGGTCAACTACTTCGACGCCGCGTGGGGCTTTCCCAGTCATACGTCGTACATCAGTGATCACCAGGTGCTCCGGCACGGCCTGACCGTCCCGATCCGGATGGCGCAGGAACTCTTCGGCTACTCCCAGGCTGCCTTCCTCGCGGTCCCGATCCTGTCCGGCGTACTCCTGGCCGTGAGTGTCTACGTCATCGGGCTGTTGTTGTTCAACCGGACGGTCGGTTTCGCCGCGGCCGTCCTCACGGTCGGCAACTCCATGGTCTTCCCCAACCTGACCACTCCGTTGCCCGACGTGCTGGCGACCGCGCTCATGTGCGCCGCGCTGGCGGTCGCGCTCGCCCTCCGGCAACGCCGACTCCTCGTGGCGGGGACGCGGCGACGGGAGATCGTGGCGCTCCTGTTCGTCGGCGCCCTGCTCGGATGGAGCTACCTGGCCCGCGAGTACATGGTGTTCGTCTGGCCGCTGATCCCGCTGATGCTGATCCGGCGGGTACGGATGATCCGGCTCGGCTGGCTCATCGTCCCGCTGCTGGTCGTGGGCGGCGGGGAAGCCCTTCTCAACACGCTCGCCTACGGCGATCCGCTGGCCCGGCTGCACGTCGCCGCGCACCATGGCGACGGACCGCCGCTGAGCGACGAGCCGTGGCGCAACGAACATCTCGGACACAGCGCCCAGTGGTACCTCACCCGGCTCGCGGCCATCGTCGGCGCGGCTCCGGAGGCGCTGTGGCTCAAGGCCGCCGTCGCGGCGACCGTCGTCGGTGCGTTCTTCAGCCGCAGGATCGGGTTCCTGCTCGTGTGGGCGTTGCTGTTCTACGTGCCGCTGGTCGCGCTCGGCGGCCTGCTCGATCCGTACCAGCCGCGGCTGCGGATCAACGTGCAGAGGTACTGGCTGCCGCTGATTCCCGCCATCGTGCTCGCTCTCGTGGCCGTCACCTGGCTGCTCGTCAGCAACCGCGCCAGGGTGGTGCCGTTCCTGCGTGAGCGTGCCCGGCTCCGCTCGACGCTCGCGTCGCTGGCGGTGCTGGCGGCCGTGGCGGTGCCGGTCGGCATCGCACAGCACGCCCGCGCCACCGGGGACACCGATCCGTACGCACGCTACGCCGCCAACGGTGCCACCGAACTCGAGGACTTCCGATCCTGGCTGCAGCGGACGGATTCGGTCGATACGCTCTGGGCGAACCCGAGTACGAACCGGGTCGTGGGGATCTACCTCAACCCGACGTTCGGCCGGCCGGCGTGGGACGGCGAGCTGACGGTCTGGCATCGGGTGGATGAACCGCAGCCCGATGATCACGTCGTGCTCTACAGCGCCCGGACGCCGACCTGCGGCGCCTGCATGGTCCACGCGCAGGACATCCTCGGCGATCCGGTCCGGATCCCGGCCTCATGGCGGCTTGTCTTCCAGGCCAACGACCGGCAGGTCGAGGTCTACCGAGTTCGCTGAATCAGTTTCCGGCTTCCCGGCCTTGTCTGCCACTCCCCTGGTCCGTGGTACTCGTGCCACGTCGACTATTCTCGGCGCGTTTTCCGATCACGCCGCCGTCGCCTTGATGGTGCTCCTTTTTCGGAAGGGACGGACCGCCGATGCCTGTGCGCGCCCACGAACGGCTCCACACGCTTGTCGTCGGGGGTCTGCTCGCGATTGCCACGGTGCTGGTCGAGATCGTCTACCGGCTTCCGCCGTATCCCTCCGACCAGCTCTATTACTTCGATTTCGCCGAGAGTTTTCCCGCTAGTCCCCTGGCCGACAACTCACTTTTTCTCCAGCGATTCGTTCATCAGTTCCTGCGGTACGGACTTGTCTTTCCGATGCGTCTCGCCCAGGAGGTTTTCGGGTATTCGCAGGGGGCCTATCTGTTGGTGCCTGTCGCCGCCGGAGTCGCTCTCGCCGTCGGCGTGTATCTGCTCGGCGTCCTTCTCGTCAACCGCACGGTGGGGGTGGCGGGCGCCGTCCTCACCGTCGGCAACTCCATCGTCTTCCCGGAGCTCACCCAGCCTCTGCCCGACCTGCTCGCCACGTCGCTCTTCTGCTGGGCCGTCGTCGTCGCGGTCGCGATCCGGCAGCGTCGGCGCGTCGTGACCGTGACCCGGCGGCGGGAGACCGTTGCGCTGCTCGTCCTGGGCGTACTCCTAGGGTGGAGCTATCTGACCCGTGAGTACATCGTGTTCTGTTGGCCGCTCATCCCGCTCCTCTTCCTCCGGCGGGTTCCACTGCGCAGGTGGCTGTGGGTGGCGTTGCCGCTCGTGGTCATCGGCGGCGGCGAGGCCATCGTCAACGCGGTCCTCTTCGGCGACCCACTGGCGCGCCTGCACGCCTCCGCCGCACACGGGAGCGTCGCGCCGGCGGTCACGGACTTCCTCGGGCACAGCCGCCGTTGGTATCTGACCCGGGTGCTCGCGGTTCTCGGCGCGGCGCCGGAGGGTCAGTGGCTCAAGGGCGCGCTCGTCGTCACGGTGCTCGGTGCGGTGTTCTCGCGCAAGCTGGTGGTCCTCGCCGCCTGGGCCGTACTGTTCTACGTCCCGTTGGTCGCGTTCGGTGGCGTCATCGATCCCGACCATCCGATGGTCCGGATCCTCAAGGAGCGCTACTGGCTGCCGCTCATGCCCGCGATCATGCTGGGCGCTGTGGTTGCCGGTTGGCTCGTCGTTCATGCGGTGGTGCGGCGGGCGCCGCCCGTTCGTGCGTACGCCGGAGTCGCCGCGGGTGTCGCCGCACTCGCGGTCGCCGTGGTGCCCGTGAGCATCGCCCAGCACGTCCGCATGACCGATCGCGACGATCCGCTGAACGCGACGTACGCCGTCAACGGTGGTACGCAGCTGGAACAGTTTCGCTCCTGGTTGGCCGCGGACGGCGGCGACGTCGACACGATCTGGGCCGACCAACGCTCGGTCCGGCTGGTGCGGGTCTTCGTCAACGGCACGTTCGGCGAGCCCGTCTGGCGCGGTCGGATCGCCACCTGGTACACGCCGGAGCAGGTGCCCGCCGGCACGGCGGCGGAGGCGCCGCAGGCCGGCGATCACGTCATGTTCTACAGCCTCCGGTCCACGATCTGCGGATACTGCCGCGGCAACGCCGAGGTCCTTCTCGACAGCCGGCCGGCGAGACCGCCGGCGACCTGGCGGCTCGTGTTCACCACCGACGACGACGTGGTCCAGGTCTACGAGATCCGCTGACAGGCAGGCCCGCGGGCTACCAGAGCGTGAAGGAGTCGGCCAAGACCTCACCCAGGAGTCCGGCGGTGGCCTCGATCGGCGCGAGCGCGAGGATCCGCTGCTGCTTGAGGGCGCCGTCGACCAGGGCGTCGACGTCGGTCGGCTCGTAGCCCACCGCGCCGAGGCCGTTGGGCAGGCCGGTGTCACGCATCAGCCGGCGAATCGCCGCCGGTAGCCGTTCCCGCTCGTCGGCCATGGTGTCCGTGGCGGGATCGAGTACGTGCGCCGCCTCGAGGTGGCGATCGGGGCTGGATTCGTACGTACGCCGGAACGCCGCCGGAGCGGTCAGCACGACCGCCATCCCGTGCGGGACCATCGCCTCGCTCTCCGGATAGTCGGCGGGGCGGAAGTCGCGTACCTGCCCCGCGATCGGATAGGCGCACGCATGCGGGAGGTGGACACCCGCGTTCCCGAAGCCCAGACCGGCGAACAGGGCCGCCTGCAACAGGTCCGTCCTGGCCGCGAGGTCGCTCCCGTCGCGGTAGGCGACCCGCAGCGAGCGGGCGAGCAACGGCAGCGCCTGCTGGACCCAGATGTCGGAGATCGGGTTGGCGCCGCAGTAGGCCACCCGTTGCTCGGGCCGGCGCCTCGGGAAGCTGTCGTACGGCCTTGCCGTGAACGACTCCAACGCATGGCACAACACGTCGAACGCCGTCGCCGCCGTGACGCCGGGCGGCACGGACAGGGTGACCGTCGGGTCGACCACGGCGAGCACAGGTCGCAGCCGCGGATGACTGATGCCGGTCTTCACCCGTTCGGCCAGCAGGTCCATGACGCAGACAGCCGTGCTCTCGGCGCCGGTGCCGGCGGTCGTCGGGACCGCGACCAGCGGTTTGACCGGTCCCGGCGGCGCGAGCCCGCGGCCGATCGGCGGATTGACGTAGCCGAGCAGGTCGCCCGGATACGAGGTCAGCAGGTTGACGGCCTTGGCCGTGTCGATGCTCGAACCGCCGCCGACCGCGACGAACCCGTCCCAGCGCCCGCCGGCGGCGGTGTCGACGGCCGCCTGGATGCTCTCGTCGGTCGGCTCGACGTGGACACCGTCGTAGAGAGCGGCCACCAGCCCGGCCGCCCGCAGCTGCTCGACGACCCGCTGGGGTGTCCCCGTGGCGGCGACGCCGGCATCGGTCACCACCAGCACCCGCGTCGCACCCAGCGCGGCGACGTCGTACCCGATCTCCTCGATGGCACCGGCTCCGAACTTCAGTGCCGGTCCGCCCCAGGTGAACACCGTCTCCTGCATGCCTACCGTCTCCCGCATGCGTTACCGCCTCCCGCGACGTTCGGAAATGGGTTTGCGCGCCGGCGCTGCCTGCTGTGACCGTGACCCACATGCCGCCGGAACGCAAGGCGGCGGCAGCCAACGGATCGTGCCGGACCCCCTCAGGAGCACCGATGACACGACCCACACCGAACACACCGTCGGAAGCCGCGTGCTGGCGGCGCGATGCCGTTCAACCGCTCATCGACGTGTACGCCGGAGAGCCCGACGTCGAAGCGGTCATGCTCAGTGGCTCGGCCGCCCGTGGAAACGCCGACCGCTGGTCCGATGCCGAGATCGGGGTGTTCTGGTCGCGTCCTCCGGCAGAGGACGAGCGTCGGCGGCTCGCCCTGGCCGGCGGCATGCGGGACGCCCATATCTTCCCGCTCTACGAGCCCGAAGCGGTCTGGTGCGACGACATCTATCTCGGCGGGCCGATCGGGGCCGGCCTCCTGGTGGAGGTCGTCCACGCCGAGACCGTGGCCACCGAGAAGGCACTCGCCGCCGTCTTCGACGACCACGATCCGGACCCGGCCGGGCTGAACCGCGCCCAGGGTGTCGTGGACGGGATCGCCTACCACGGTCAGGAGCTACTCGCCGGCTGGAAGCGACGGGCAGCGGCGTACCCGCGTGAGCTCGCGGTCGCGGTCGTCGAGCGGGCTGGCGTGATCGACCACTTCTGGCGCTGGGAGATGTACGCCGAACGACGGAATCCGGCGATGCTGGCCCAGCACTTCGCCGCCGTCTGCGAGCAGGTCGTCATGATGCTCCTCGCGCTCAACAGGCGGTACGGACCGAACCTGAAGTGGCTCCCGGCGATCGCCGTGTCCCTCGACCACGCGCCGCCTGGTCTGGCCGACCGCATCGGCACCGTGTTCGCGTCGGAACCGGCCGTCGCGGCGACGCTGCTCACCGACCTCGTGCGGGAGACGTTCGACCTGGTGGAAGCCGGCCTGCCCGAAGCTGACGTGGACCGGCTCCGGCGTGTCTTCGGCCACCGTCGCCTCCCCCTCGACGAGCTTCCGGCGAGCTGACCAGCGGCGACTCGTGGTGGACGTACCGGTCACGCCGCGTTCGGTTGCCGTTTTCGCCCACCAGGTACCGTCGGAGGACGTGACCACGACGACAGGCGGCCCGGGCCGCACGACAGCCGCCCTCGCCGCGGACGCCGTCCTTCTCGACCTCGACAGCACCCTGGTCAACTCGCTGCCGTCCCTCATCCGGTCGTGGAGCCGATGGGCCGAGGAGCACGCCCTCACTCCCGCACAGGTGCGCGCGGCCCTGGGACATGGGCTGACCGCGGCGGCCATCGTCGCGCGGCTGCTTCCGCCGGAGCGGAGAGCCGCCGCGCTTGCGCGGGTCGGCGAACTCGAGACCGCTGACGTCGCCGACGTCACGGCGTTGCCGGGCGCGAAGGCCCTGGTAGCCGCCCTCCCACCCGACCGCTGGGCGATCGTGACGTCCGGTAACCAGCTGGTCGCGAGGGCGCGGCTCCGGGCAGCCGGCCTCCCCGAGCCGACCGTCCTGGTCACCGCCGACGACGTGGGCAGGGGCAAGCCCGATCCCGAGCCCTACCTTCTCGGCGCGCGGCGGGTCGGGGCTGACCCGGCGCGGTGTCTCGTCGTGGAGGACGCGCCGGCCGGCCTCGCCGCCGCCCGTGCGGCCGGGATGAGGGCCATCGGCGTGACGACGACGCACCCCGCGGCCGATCTCGACGCCGACGTCGTTGTCGAAGGGCTACAGAACCTTCGCGTCGAGCTTGACGGTGCCGCGCTCACCATCGTGGTGAACGGCGAGGCATGATGGGTCGTCCTGTTCAGCCCGTGTGATCGGCCAGGAGCCCGGCCCTGTCCGGCCGTGGCACCTGCCGGCATGCAGGGCACACCCGCAGGAGGTCACTCATGGGGGCATCCCCTGTCCGGAACGTCGACGCCCGAGCAGCCGCCACGGTGGAGGCGCCCCGCCGCGTCGCGTTGCCGACGCTCCACACCGCCGTGTCCGTGTGCGTCCTCGCACTCGTCCTCGCCCTCACCGCGTGCACCGCGGGCAGCCGGACCGGATCGAACACGTCCGGCCCTGGCGCCGGACGCGAGTCCGCGCTCGACGTCGGTTTCATCGCCGAGCCGGCAAGCCTGGACTTCACGAAGAACGACGGCGCCGCGATCCCCCAGGCGCTGCTCGTCAACGTCTACGAAGGGCTCGTCAAGCTCGACGGCGACGGCGAGATCGTGCCGTTGCTGGCGAAGACGTGGGAGGTCAGCCGGGATCGCCGGACCTACACGTTCACCCTGCGGGAGGGGGTGAGGTTCAGCAATGGCGATGACTTCACCGCCGAGGACGCCGTTTTCAGCATCAACCGCGTCAGGACCGACTGGACAGTCTCGCTGAAGTCGGGAATGGACGTGGTTGAGCGGGCCGATGCGGTCTCGCCGACGACGCTGAGGGTCACGCTGAAGCGCCCCAGCAACTCCTGGCTCTTCGCGATGACGACCCGGATCGGCGCGATGTTCTCGACCGCCGGGGTCTCCGATCTCGCGACCGTCCCCGTCGGCACCGGCCCCTACGCGATGTCGCGGTGGACCCGCGGCGACGCCCTCGTGCTGGAGGCCAGGAAGGGCTACTGGGGACGTCAACCGGACCTTGACACGGTGACGCTCCGGTACTTCAAGGACCCGACGGCGATGAACAATGCCATGCGTACGGGCGGAATCGACGTCGTGAGCACGGTGCAGACGCCGGAGAGCCTGGCGGAGTTCGCCGACACGTCGAAGTACCGCGTGATCGAGGGGACGAGCAACGGCGAGGTGGTCCTGTCGTTCAACCATGGCAAGGCACCGTTGACAGACCGCCGGGTGCGGCAGGCGCTGTGCCTCGCGATCGACCGGCAAGCCATCCTTGACACCGCCTGGGCGGGTCACGGCACGCTGATCGGCTCGATGGTGCCACCGACGGATCCGTGGTACGAAGACCTGTCGCGGACCTATCCCCACGACCCCGCCCGGGCGAAGCGGCTGCTCGCCGAAGCGGGCGTCGAGTCGCTCCGGCTCCGGCTGCGGATCCCCAACCTGCCTTACGCGGTGGCGGCCGCGCAGGTCGTCAAGAGCCAACTCGCCGACGTGGGCGTGACCGCGTCGATCGATGTCCTGGAGTTCCCGGCCCGCTGGCTCGACGACGTGTTCACCAAAGCCGACTACGACATGTCGATCATCGCCCACGTCGAACCGCGCGACCTCGCCAGCTGGGGCAACCCGGACTACTACTGGCGCTACGACAATCCCCGGGTGCGAACGCTGCTTGCCGAGGCCGACGCCGGCACCCCCGCCGAGCAGGTCGCACTGCTGCGCCGGGCAGCCCGGATCCTCGCGGACGATGCCGCGGCCGACTGGCTGTTCCTGCTGCCGAACCTCATGGTGACCACACCCGAGGTCAAGGGCCTGCCGACCAACGTCGTGTCGGAGTCGTTCGACCTGACCTCCGTGTCGGTCCGTCCGACCTGAGCCTGCCGCCTCATGCTGTACCGCATCGTCGTCCGTACCGGTGTCTTCGCCGCCAGCCTGGTCGGTGCGAGCGTCGTGGTGTTCGCGTTCATGGCGGTGCTTCCCGGCGATCCCGCCCGTGTCGCGTTGGGTGTCAACGCCACGCCGGCGGCCGTTGCCCAACTGCAGGAGGAGTTCGGCACCGACCGGGCGCTCACGGCGCGGTACCTCGACTGGGTGGGCGGACTCGCCGTCGGTGACTTCGGCCGGTCCTACGTCACGCACGAGGCGATCGGCCCGCAGGTCCTCGACCGGCTGGGTGTCACCTTGTGGCTGGTGGGGTCGGCGATGGTGGTGGCGCTGGTCCTCGCCGTGCCGCTCGGCACGGTCATGGCGCTCCGGCACCGCCAGCTGTCCGGCCTCGCGTTGTCGGCAATGAGCCAGCTCGGCATCGCCGTTCCCGCGTTCCTGGGCGGGATTCTCGCGGTCGCGTTCTTCTCCGTACGCCTGGGCTGGTTGCCGTCGGGTGGGTGGGTGGCACCGGCCGAGAACCCGGTGGACTTCGTCCGTCACCTGGTCCTTCCGGTGGCGGCGCTCGGTGTCGCGCAGGCCGCCGTGCTGGCGCGGTACGTGCGTTCGGCGATCCTCGACGTGCTCCGGGAGGACTACCTCCGCACCGCCCGGGCCAAGGGTCTCACTCCGGGCAGGGCCCTTGTCCGGCATGGGTTCCGCAACGCCGCGATCCCAGTCACCACCGTGCTCGGGCTGCAACTCGCGACCCTGCTCGTCGGCGCCATCGTGGTCGAACGCGTCTTCGTCATCCCGGGGCTCGGCAGCCTGTTGCTCGACGGCGTGGCCAACCGTGACCTGCTGCTCGTGCAGGGCGTCGTCATGGTGATCGTCGTCGTGGTCCTGATCGTCAACTATGTCGTCGATCTGTGCTACACGGCCCTCGATCCGCGGTTGCGGGTGAGCCCATGAAGCCCTTCGAGACACCATCGGTGGTGCCCGCACCTGCGCCGCCGGGGCGGGGCCCGCGGCGACGAGCTGTCAACCCGTCCTTGCTCGCCGGCGGAGTCCTCGTGGGTGCGATCGTCGTCGTGGCCTTGCTGTCCTACGCCTGGACTCCCCACGACGCGTTCCGGATCGACAGCGCCCGCCGGTTGCTCGACCCCACCGGGACGTACTGGCTCGGCACCGACAAGTTCGGCCGCGACATCGCCAGCAGGCTGATGATCGGTGCGCGGACCACCCTGTTCGTCGGGGTCGTCGCCGTCGGGACTGCCGCGCTGGTCGGCACCCCGCTCGGCGTCGTCGCCGGGATGGCTCGCGGCTGGCGGAGCGGACTCCTCCTGCGCGCTTCGGACCTGGCGCTGGCGTTTCCCGCGCTGCTGCTGGCCATCATGTTCGGTGCGGTGTTCGGAGCGAGCACGCTGACGGCGATGGTGGCGATCGGGCTCGCCAGCGTTCCGGCGTTCGTCCGGATCGTGCGCGCCGGCACGCTGCGGGTGATGGCGACCGAGTACGTCCTCGCGGCGAGGGCCGCGGGACGCCGGCGGTTCGGCATCGGGCTGCGGCACGTGCTCCCCAACGTCATGGGACTCGTCATCGTCCAGGCGTCGGTGTCGTTCGCGATCGCCGTACTCGCCGAGGCCGGCCTTTCCTTCCTCGGTTTCGGCACGGCCCCGCCGACGCCCTCGTGGGGGCGGATGCTGCAGGAGTCGCAGGAACTGCTGTTCATCCATCCGCTGCTGGCGGTCTGGCCAGGACTCGCGATCGTCGCGGCCGTCCTCGGCTTCAACCTGCTGGGTGACGGCCTGCGCGACCGGTTCGACCCGCGGATGGAGGAGCGGTGAGCACACCTCCAGCGCTGACCGACGACGCCCCGGACGTACGCAAGGACGTCTTGACAGTCGCCGGGCTCGGTGTCGGGCGGCGGGGCGACCCCCTCGTACGCGACGTGACCTTCACCGTTGCCCCCGGCGAACGGGTCGGACTGATCGGCGAGTCGGGCTCCGGCAAGTCGCTGACGGCACTCGCCCTCATGGGCCTGCTCCCCGACGGCCTCGCACCGGTCGGGTCGGTGCATCTCGCCGGTGCCAGCCACGAGTTGCTCGGCGCCGGCGAACGCGCACTCTCCCGGCTCCGTGGCCACCGCATGAGCATGGTCTTCCAGGAGCCGATGTCCGCGCTCAACCCGGTGCTGCGGGTCGGCGACCAGATCGCCGAAGCCGTACGCATCCACCGGCCCGAGGTCGATCGCGCGATGGCACGCACCCGGGCGGTCGACCTGCTGGACCAGGTACGCCTACCCGATCCGGCGCGGACGGCGCGTGCGTACCCCCATCAGCTCTCCGGCGGCGGGCGCCAGCGGGTCATGCTCGCGATGGCACTCGCCAACAACCCGGCGGTGCTCATCTGCGACGAGCCGACCAGCGCGCTCGACGTCACCGTGCAGGCCCAGATACTCGACCTGATCGCCGACGGCCCCCTGCGCCGGGACGCCGGCCTGCTGTTCATCTCGCACGACCTCGCGGTCGTCGCGGCCGTGTGTAGCCGGGTGATGGTGATGCGGGCGGGCGAGATCGTCGAGGACGGGCCGGTCGCCGAGGTGCTGTCCCGGCCGAACCATCCACACACACAAACACTCATCGACGCGACTCGTCACGGCGGTCGCGAGCGGCGCCGTCGCCATCCGGTACGCCGTAACAGCGGTACGGAGACGCCGGTGCTCGAGCTCCGCCATGTCACCCGTACCTTCCCGCGGCGCCGCACGACGCTGCTGGCGACAACACCCCAGGTGCTGGCTCTCCACGACGTCAGCGTCCAGATCGCACCAGGAGAGCGGTTCGGCATCGTCGGTGAGTCCGGCTCGGGAAAGTCCACCCTGCTCCGGTTGCTCGCCGGCCTGGACCGTCCGAGCGGTGGCTCCGTCCACTTCGCCGGCAAAGACATCGGCCACCTTCCGGAACGCCGGCTGCGGTTCGTGCGGGACGACGTCCAGATCGTGTTCCAGGACCCGGCCGGTTCTCTCGATCCTCGGATGCGGGTACGTGAGATCGTGGCCGAACCGCTGGTCGCCCGCGGTGGCGGCCGGCGGTCGCGGGTCCGCGCGCACTCCGGTCGGGTCGACGATCTTCTCGCCGCGGTCGGACTTCCGCGCGATGCCGCGGACCGCTATCCGCACCAGTTCTCCGGTGGGCAGCGCCAACGCATCTCCATCGCTCGCGCCCTCGCACCCTCGCCCACCGTGCTCCTTGCCGACGAGCCGGTCAGCGCGCTCGACGCCTCGATCCGGGCGCAGGTCCTCGACCTCCTGGCATCGCTCGCGGATGCGTACGACCTCACGCTGGTCCTGGTGTCCCACGACCTGCACGTCGTGCGGCAGGTGTGCGACACGGTGGCCGTCCTCCACCAGGGTGAGATCGTCGAACACGGCCCGACCGAGGAGGTCTATGAACGGCCGGCGCATGCCTACACCCGGGCCCTCCTCGCGGCGGTTCCCACCCTGCCTGGGTGAGGAGTCAGGCCCTGGTCACCGCGGCAGAGGAGGTCCGCGCCGGGCATCCGGCACGGGCATCCGGCACGGGCATCCGGCACGGGCATCCACCACGGTGTCAGGTCCGCTGCTGACCTTGTTCGGCTTGGCTGATCGCCCACGCGGCGTTCACGAGACCGATGTGGCTGAACGCCTGCGGGAAGTTGCCCAACAACTCACCGGTGGCCGGGTCGACCTCCTCCGCGAGCAACCCGACGTCGTTGGCGCAGGCGACCGCGCGCTCGAAGGCGGACCGGGCGCGCTCGACCTGGCCGGACAACGCCAGCGCCTGCGCAAGCCAGAACGTGCACATCACGAACGTCCCCTCCGTACCGGCCAGGCCGTCCACGCCGTGCTCATCGACACCCCGCGCTGTCCGGTAGCGGTACACCAGCCCTCGCTCGTCCGTGAGCCGATCCTCGATGGCGTCGATGGTGGCGAGCAGGCGCGGATCGTCCGCGGGAAGGAAGCCGACGACCGGCATCATCAGGGCGGAGGCGTCCAATGCTGTGGACCCGAAGTACTGCGTGAACGCGCCCTCGGACTCGCACCATCCCTCGCCTACGACGGTCTGCCAGATCTCGTCACGCACCTGCCGCCACCGGTCGATCCGGTCCCCCGCCTCCAAGACGTCGGCAAGCTCGATCGCCCGGTCGACGGCGGCCCAGCACATCACCTTGGAGTAGAGGAAGTGCCGCGGTTCGCCGCGTATCTCCCAGATTCCCTGATCTGGTTCCCGCCAACGTTCGGCCGCGACGTCGGCGCAGGTCCGCAGGAACCTGCGGGTGTCGACGTCGATGTCGACGATCTGGTCGGCGAGCCGGTGCGCGGCGGTGAGAAGTTCGCCGTAGACGTCGATCTGCCGCTGGGTCCATGCGTCGTTGCCGATGCGTACGGGCCGGCTGTCGCGCCAACCGCGTAGGTGCGGCAGGGTGCGTTCGGTGAGGTCGTGCTCGCCACCGACACCGAACATGATCTGCAGCGCCTTGTCCGTGTCGAGCGACGGTGCGGCGGTGGCAAGGAAAGCGAAGAAGTCGCTGGCCTCGTCGGGACAGGCCGCCACCCAGAGGGCGTCCATGGTGAGACTCGCGTCGCGGACCCAGGAGTAGCGGTAGTCCCAGTTGCGTTCACCGCCCACACCCTCGGGCAGCGAAGTGGTCGCGGCCGCCACGATCGCGCCGCTGGGTTGGAAAGACAGTGCCTCCAGGACCCGACCACTGTGGTGGACCAGGTCACGCCAAGGACCGACGTACGCCTGATGGAGATCGGACCACGAACGCCACGCCCTGACCGTATCGGTCAGCCACCCGGCGATCTGCCCCTGCTCCCAGACCCGTGCCGGGGTCTCGTCCAGGGTCGAACGATGCAACGCGAATCTGAGTGTCTCCCCCCGTCGGAGCGTGGTGGAACCGCGCACGGTTCCGTCATTGGACGTGAGCGCCACGGGCGTCGTCAACACCAACCACTCCGCACCACCGCGGCTGGTGACGCCGTCGTCGACCGCGGACAGCAACGGAGTGATGAGGCCATACTCCGGGCGCGGGCGGTACTCGAGTTCGATCTCCGCCGTACCCTCGACACACGTGACCTCCCGGGCGAGGATGTGCGGCGCGCCGACACCGAGCAGGTGGTCGCCGTTGTGGCGGCCGAGCAGGAGTGCGTCGGTGAGGACGACAGTCCCGCGAGACGTACGAAATGTCGTGTCCAGCACCATCGTCCGTTCCCGGTACTCCCGGGTCACGGCGTAGTCGCCGACCGGGTGGATGGACCAGTGGCCGGCATCCTCGTCGAGGAGTCGCGCGAAGACCGACGGGCTGTCGAAGCGCGGAAAGCAGAGCCAGTCCAGCGACCCGGCGCGGCTCACGAGCGCGGCCGAGTGCCGATCGGAGAGCAGAGCGTAGTCGGCGATCGGCGTACTGCTCATGCCGTGCCCCTTTCGCATGACCACTGCGGTGCCTCACTCCGGCACACCTCGTACCTCGCCGTACCTCCGCGGGGGCTCCTCGCGCTCATGCCGTGCCCCTTTCGCATGACCACTGCGGTGCCTCACTCCGGCACACCTCGTACCTCGCCGTACCTCCGCGGGGGCTCCTCGCGCTCATGCTGGTCAGGCGACCACCAGGGCACTGGTGGCCGCCAGACCCAAAGGTCCCCCGTCAGGTGCTTCGGCGTTCCCAGGACTCGGTCCACCGCTGGAGATCCGCGAGCGCCTCCGGCCTGTCGGCGTATCGCCCGGCCAGGTCGGCAAGCATCGCCCGGCCCGCCCAGGCCAGGCAGGACGCAGGGATCGATCGCGCCGCCTCGCCGTATCCCGTGGCCCAGCCGTCAGCCAGCGTGACGAGCAGCTCGCGTTCGTACGGCTGCAATGTCGCGAAGGTCGGCTCGACCGTGAGCAGGGTGTAGCTGCGGGCGAGGTCGAGCAGAGGATGCCCCGCCCGGGCGTTGTCCCAGTCGAGGACGCCGCTGATCCGGTCACCGTCGACGAGGAGATTGAGCCCGTGCCAGTCCAGGTGGAGCAGCGAGGTGCCCTGCGGTAGTCCCTCGATCGGGGGTACGCCAGAGGTGGGCCATCCACCGCCGTCGCCATCGACGACGCCGCTGAGTGCCGGCGGTGCCGCCAGTGCGTGCAGCAGCCGTTGCGCCTCGCCCATGAGGGCGCCGATCCGGTGGGCATCGGCGGGGTTGGTGCGTACGGCGTCGAACACCGTCGCACCCGGAAGCCAGGACAGCAGCAGCACAGCGTCGAAGCCAATGTCGACCCGCTGGAGCACCTCCGGCACGGGGAGCCCGGCCCGGCCGGCGACCGCCATGACCGACTGCTGGCGTCCGATGGTGAAGTCGGATCCGGTCCGGAGCGCGAACGGACCACCCGGTGCGGTGACCTTCCACAGCTGGCCGGTGGCACCGCCGGCAGGTTCGGCCGTCGCGTCAGCCGGGAGTCCGACAATGGCCAGGAGTTCCGGCAGGTCGTGCTGGCCCGGTGCGTTCCGGGATGCCGCGCCCATGCTCACCGGCCCGCTCGCTCAGCGCACGACATGGCCGGTCTCCCGCAGGCGCGCCTTGACATCCCCGATCCGCAGCTCCCCGAAGTGGAAGACGCTCGCCGCGAGAACCGCGTCCGCTCCCGCGTCGACGGCCGGCGGGAAGTCCTCCGGCGTCCCGGCACCACCGCTGGCGATGAGCGGGATGTCGACGACGGCCCGGATGGCCCGGATCATCTCCAGGTCGTATCCGGCCTTCGTGCCGTCCGCATCCATCGAGTTGAGCAGGATCTCCCCGGCACCGAGCTCGGCTCCCCTGGCCGCCCACGCGACGGCGTCCATGCCGGTGCCGCGCCGGCCGCCGTGTGTGGTGACCTCGAAGCCGGACGGGAGCTCGCCAGCGGCGCCGACCGCGCGCCGGGCATCCAGCGAGAGCACCAGCACCTGCGAACCGAACCGCTGCGCGATCTCGGCGACCAGCTCCGGCCGGGCGATCGCCGCGGTGTTCACCCCCACCTTGTCCGCACCCGCCCGCAGCAGCCGGTCGACGTCCTCGACCGACCGGACCCCGCCCCCGACGGTGAGTGGGATGAAGACCTGGCCGGCCGTCCGGCGTACGACCTCGTAGGTGGTCTCGCGGCCGTGGGCGGAGGCCGAGACGTCGAGGAACGTCAGCTCGTCCGCACCCTCCGCGTCGTAGATCGTCGCCATCTCCACCGGATCACCCGCGTCGCGCAGATCGGCGAAGTTGACGCCCTTGACCACCCGGCCGGCGTCGACGTCAAGGCACGGGATCACCCGCACCGCGAGGCTGTTGCTCATACGGCGAACCTTAGCCGCCGCCCCGGTCAGGCCTCCCCGCCGAGCGGGGTGTGCCATCCTCGCGGCCCAGGCTCGACACCGCCGCCGCGGTGGCTCGAGCCCAGATGTCATCACCGGGAGGAGTCAGATGCCCGCGCCTACCCGGAGCGGATCGGATGGTGCTGCGCCAGGGCAGAAGCCACGGGACGTTGGCGACCTGTGGAAGGCAGGGGTGAGCGCGCGATGCGAAATCCCACGTCGTCGATGCGGAAGGTCGGGTGACTGCGCCGCCGAACCGAGGCCCGGCAGCTCCAATGCTCGTCCGCCCATCCACCGCCACGGAGCACACGGTAGGTGCCGTACACCTCGGCGTCGTAGACGTCCCAGCACCAGTCCCACACATTGCCCAGCATGTCGTACAGACCCCACGTGTTGGGCTCCTTGCCGCCAACGGGGCGGATTTGCCAGTCCGAGTTGCCCCGGTACCAAGCGATCTGGTCAAGCTGGCCATACCGAGGGCCGGTGGTACCCGCACGGCAGGCGTGCTCCCACTCAGCCTCGGTTGGCAGCCGGTACCCATCGGCAGAGGCGTTCCATTCGACCGCCTCTTCGTCGGCATGAAGTCGATAGGCGGATGTCAGCCCCTCACGCCGGGACAACGCGTTGCAGAACCGGACCGCGTCCCACCACGAAACGCCCTCAACAGGGAACCGGTCGCCTTGGGCAGTGCTCGGCCGTAGACCGGTGACCTGTGCGTACAACGACTGAGTGACTGGCATCGCTGCCATCTGGAACGGTGCAACCTCGACCGGCCAACTCGTCTGCGTCCGCCGGTCGGTGATGGTCACCTGTCCTGGCGGGACCGCGACCATCTCGTTGTCTGGCCCCGATTCCACCAGGCCACCCTACCCGGCGTCATCATCTGCTCTGTCGATCTTTCTGGAGTGAACTGAGGAGGCACCCACTATCGGAGCAGGAACGTCGCGTCAGGCCACAGCCTGACGCAATGCGTAGACGATGCGGCCAACGCGGCTCGAACAGACACCCGAAGCCGGCCGGGATACCGCGCCCCATCACGTTGTCCGCGCCAAGTAGCGCAATACCGCGTATACCAGCGATCCATCAACCGCCTCACCCGTCAGCACCATATCCACCACCTCTTGCCAGGGCTTGAGCACCACCTCGATTACCTCGTGCTCGTCGAGATTGTTGGCTCCAAGTTGCAATGTGCGTGCCACAAAGACATGGCAGGTGTGAGCAATCGTGCCTGGCAGCGGGTTATAACGCCCCAGCAGTTCTATTTCGTGGGCAATATAGCCGGTCTCTTCGGCCAATTCACGCTGCGCCGCTTCTCGAGGAAGCTCACCGACCTGAATTCCACCGGCGGGCAAGTCATACAGAACCTGCCGAAGTGGATGGCGGTATTGCCGCGTCAGCACTACTTGCTCATCCTCGGTAAAGGCCAAAACCGAGGATGACCCTGATGAATTGATGTAGTGAATGTCCATCTCGCCGCCGTCCGGTTTGCGTAGGCGATCCCGGACGATGGTAATCCAATTGCTGAAGACAACCTCTGAAGCGAGGACACTCCACTGTTGCGATGTGACGCCGTTCTCCATCACGTGACTCCTTGGCGGTAGAGGACTGGATCGAAGGGCCGCGCCGTTCGCCGGGGTCGAGACCGCTGGAGAGATCATGATCTCAGTCCCTGCCACCGAGTGGTCGACCTTGTGGCCTGGAAGCCGAGTCTCGGGTTCGATGCCAACTCGCTCGGCGCAGCCTCGTAGCTCCGAGTGCTGGGCATGCGTACGGCTTCGGCATCACCCCAGCTACCGGAGGGCTCCGGGCCGGGATCGGCCGTGGGCGGCCAGAAGGGGTCGAACCCGGTTGAGGCGGGTCGATCTCGCGGTCATGGTGAAGCAACTCTTCTCCGCCCGGGGGGCCGAGCGTTCACGTCGTCGACACCGGCGCCCGCGAGGCTGAGCGGACGTGTCATCACAGGGAGGGAACCACATGCCCGCACTTGCCCGGATTGGCGTGACCGCGGTCGCTGTCGCAGCAACTGTCGCCGCGCTGAGTGTCGTCCCGTTCGTTCGCGGTGGTGAGCCCGCCGAGCTCCGCCCGAGCGCGAGCGACGACGACGTACGCATGAACCAGATCCAGTTCATGGGGGCGCACAACGGCTATCACCGCGAGATGCAGGGTGCCGAGCTGGCCGAGGCACTGAAGATCGACCCAGGGCTGCCGCAGTGGTCCTACTACTCCCACGCCTCGATCCCGGACCTGTTGGAACGGCAGAACGTGCGCCACGTCGAGCTCGACCTGCTCCCGGACCCGGAGGGCGGCCTGTACAAGTTCCCGCTCCCCCGCCAACGCGCCGGCCTCGGCCCGATCGACGACCCGGACATGGCCGCTCCCGGCATGAAGGTGCAACACGTGCCGGATGTGGACTACACCACGACGTGCCGGACGTTCGTCCGCTGCCTGACGCAGGTGCGGACGTGGTCGAAGGCCAATCCGGGGCACGTCCCGATCATCCTGCAGCTCGAGCTGAAGCAGACCGACGACCGTTGGGAGCAGATCGGCGGCGCAGTGAGCCCGCCCTGGGACGCAGGGCTGCTGGACGCGGTCGACGCCGAGATCCGCTCGGTGTTCACCGAGACCGAACTCATCACCGCCGACGACGTCCGCAAGCCCGGCCTCACACTCGAGCAGTCCGTGCTCCGACACGGCTGGCCCACGCTGTCGTGGGCCCGCGGGAAGGTCCTGTTCTTCTTCGACAACGGTGGCGGCATCCGCGAGATGTACCTCGACGGCCGGCCCAACCTCGAGGGTCGCGCCGTCTTCACCCGAGGCGACATCGGCGCTCCGGACGCGGCCATCACCCAGATCAACGACCCCCGTGGTGCCAACACGGCGGCGATCCAGGACCTCGTGCGTCGGGGCTACTTCATCCGTACGCGGTCGGACGAACCCTTCGCCACCGTGAAGAACGAGGAGTTCAGCAGGGTGCGTACGGCGCTTGACAGTGGTGCGCAGCTGATCACGACGGACTTCCCGACGGTGGGCATGGCCGCGCGTTGGGACAGCGACTTCGTGGCCGAGCTTCCCGGTGGCGCCGTCGTACGGTGCAACCCGGTCTCCGCGCCCAGCTTCTGCCGCGACAAAGGGCTGGAGCGCTGACCCGGCAGTAGGCCGTCAAGGTGACGACCATGGGCTGGGCCGCGGATGCGGCTCAGCCCTTGGTGGCCCCGCTGGCGAGGCCGCCGATCAGCTGGCGTTCGGCGAAACCGAAGAACGCGAGCGCCGGCACCATCGCCAGGGTGATGTAGGCGAGGATCCGAGCCGTGTCGCCGGTGTACTCCCCCTGGAACTGCTGGATCGCCACCGGGATGGTCCACAACTCCTGGCTGTTGAAGATCACCAGTGGCAGGAAGAAGTTGTTCCAGCTGCCGACGACCGCGAGCACCGAGACGGTTGCGAGCGCTGGACGCGCCATCGGCAGCAGGATCCGCCAGAAGAACCCGAACGCACCACACCCGTCCAGCGTGGCAGCCTCTTCGATCTCACTCGGGATCTCCCGGAAGAACCCCCGCAGGACGATGATCGTCACCGGAAGGCCGAAGGCCGCCTGAGGCAGGATCACCCCCCACGGGTTGTCCAGCAGACCCATGGTCCGGAGCATGATGAACAATGGCAGGATCGCCACCGCGAACGGGAACATCAGTCCGATCGCGAACACCATGAACAGGATCTCCCTGCCACGGAACGCGAACCGCGCGAAGACGTACGCCGCCGCCGCAGAGGCCCCGACCGTGACGAGAGTGGTCATCAACGCAATGAACACGCTGTTCCAGAGCGGACCCCAGAACTGCAGCGACGCAAGGATTGCGGTGTAGTTCTCGACGTTCCACGGCGATGGCAGACCGACGGGATTCGTCGAGAGCTGGCCGTTGTCCTTGAATCCGCCCACGACCGCGTAGAACAGCGGCACGACCACGAACAACCCGACCACCGCGACAAGGGCGTAGAGCACGACAGAGCGGACTAGGGCTCTCGCCCGTGCGCCGCGACGCGACGGTGTCTCCACCGCCGGGACTGTTGCGTTGCTCATCGGTGATCTCGCATTCCGGTGATCGCGCCCGCGGTGTCGCGACGCATGACGAAGCGTTGGTACCCGAGCGCGAAGACGAGGCTGAGGAGGAACATCATGATGCTGATCGCGCTGGCGTAGCCGACTTCCCAACGGACGAAGCCGTACTGGTACATCGTGACCGCCATCGTCTCCGACGCGCCGACCGGCCCGCCCTGGGTCATCAACCAGACCAGGTCGAAGAGCTGGAGGGCTCCGATGACCGACAGGAAGATGGTGATCCGGATCGTCGGGCCCAGCAACGGGAAGGTCACGTGCCGGAAGGCTTTCCAGGTGCCCGCGCCGTCGATCGCGGCCGCTTCGAGGAGCTCGTTCGGGATGCCCTGGCGGCCGGCCAGGTAGAGGATCATGTGGAAGCCGAAGTACTTCCAGGTGATGACGAAGAACAGTACGTACATCACGATGGACCGGTCGGCGAGCCACGTCGACTGCCACGCCTCCAGTCCGACGGTCCTCAAGAGGTAGTTCGCGAGGCCAGTCTCGGGCGAGAAGATCATCGTGAACAGCGCGCCCGTGATGGCCTCGGAGAGGACGAACGGCGCGAAGAACACCAGCCGGAAGACCGCCCTGCCCGGCAGCCGTTGGTTGAGCAGCAGGGCGATGCCGAGCGACATCGGCAGTTGGAGCACCAGCGAGAGACCGATGATCAGTCCGCCACGCCCGAGGTCGCCGAGGAATACCTCGTCGCCTGCCATCCTGGTGAAGTTGCCCAACCCCACGAAGTCGGTCGGCAGTCCTCCGTAGCCGTTCCAATCGAACAGGCTGGTGTACATCGCGACGAGCATGGGCGCCAGCACCAGCAGCACGAACAGCACCAGCGCCGGGAGGACGAAGAGCCAGATCGTCACCAGGTCCCGGCGACCGCAGCGCACCCGGGTGCGAGACAGGGCGGCGGCCGAGCCAGTCTCGGCCGCCGCCATCTGTGTCGCGGTCATCTACTGGATTTCCTTCTTCGCCGTGTCGGCGATGGCCTTCGCCACATCGTCAGGCGTCATCTCACCTGCGATGAGCGCCGCCGTGCTGTCATTGATCGTCTCACCGACCGCAGGAGGGTAGGCCTGGTCGAGGTAGAGCTGGAACGCCGTTGCCCCAGTGACCGTCTCCAACAGGGGCTGGACCCGCTCGTCGGGGTAGGCGTCGTCCGTGCCCTCGACTACAGGGATGTAGCTACCGTTCTCGACCGCGACGCGGTAGTTCTCCGGCTTCATGATGAACTCGAGGAACTCGACCGTCTCTGGCGGCGCGTTCCCGCCAACCACGAACCCGTTGCCACCACCGAGAATCTCGGTCTGAGCACCCTTGCCACCTTCGACAGCGGGGAAGGGGAAGAACCCGAGATCGTCACCGATTCCCCGCTCCTCTTCTCGACCGGACGCTCCGGTCTGGGTTGCCGGCGCCCACTGGCCCATGAGTTCAATGGCGACCTTGCCGTTGCCCATCAACGCGGCCTGGCTCTCGGCCCCCTCGCCGTACGGTGCCCCGAGGAAACCCTTCTGGAAGGGGTCGAGGGCGGCGAGTGCCGCGAGGTTCTCGCCGGCCTTCACGAAGTCAGCGCCGTCGAAGGAGCCGTCCGCGATCGCCGCATCGAGCCCGGCCTTGCCGGCCTGGCGCATCGCGAGATAGGTCCAGTAGAAGTGGCCCGGCCACTTTTCCTTGCCAGCAAGGCCGATCGGTGTGATGCCGGCCGCCTTCAACTTCTTGACGGCGTCGAGGAAGTCGGTCCAGGTGGCCGGCGGCTCGGAGATTCCGGCGGTAGCGAAGTGCTTCTTGTTGTACCAGAACCCCACCATGCCCGTGTCGAAGGGAATGCCGTAGATCTTCCCGTCGATCGTGTAGGCCTCCCTCGCGGTGGGAGAGACGGAGTCGACCCAGGGCTTGACGTCGTTCGTGAGGTCCTTGACCAGCCCGGCATCGATCTGCTGCTGCAGGACGCCGCCTCCCCACGACTGGAAGAGGTCAGGCGGGTTTCCGGACTGGCCTGCGGTCGTCATCTTCGCCTTGAACGGTTCGTTCTGCAGAGCGGTGATCTTGATCTGCACGTCAGGATGGGACTTCTCGAAGTCCTTGGCCATCTTGGCCCAGACAGACTTCATCGGCTCTTCGCTCTGGATGTGCCACCAGTCGATCGTCTTGTCACTCGAGGATCCAGCCCCGTTACCACCGCAGGCGGCTGCAAGCGCCAAGGCCCCTGCCGCGAACAACGCCGAGAGGCGCCGGTTGAACGACATCATTGTTCTCCTTCGAGCCTGTCCTCCGTCGGTTCGACAGTGAGCGGGTCGGCTCAGTCGTCCCTCGGGCGGTCTCCCTGGTACCGGCCGCCATTCACGCCACCACGACGGGCCTCGCCGCACGCCCCGAGTCGAAAGCTCTCCGGAACTCTCCTGAAGCGGGCCGGGTGGTCTTGCGTTCACGACGTTCCTCGTCACCACAGGCGCCGAGGTAACCGCGCCTGGGGCGGGTACGGAGGCACCTGGAACCGAACCGAAAGTTTCGGCTACTGCGCGGTATTTTCGGTGATGTCGGGCACGCTACAACTGCATTTCGGGTACGGTCAAGCATTCTGAATGACACACTTCGAGCACGCTTGAGCCGGGATTCCGGGCGGGGGCGGGCCCGTCAGGCCGTTGCGGTGTTCCGGAAATTATCGGCCGTCAGGAACGCGCGTCAGGAGGCGTTCTCATAGGTCGCGATCAACGTGGCCCGGGCCAGCGTGTGCATGAAGAGGTTGAAACCCAGCAGGGCCGGCGACGCGCTGTCGGGCAGGTCGAGAGACTCGACATCGACGGCGTGGACGACGAAGAAGTATCGATGCGCGCCGTGGCCCGCCGGTGGTGCCGCCCCGAGGTACTGCTTCAGCCCCGCGTCATTGGTGAGCGTCACCGCCCCCGCCGGCAGCCCGGCACCGTCAGCAGCGCCCGCGCCCGTCGGCAGCTCCGTCACGCTCACCGGGAGGTTGTAGACGACCCAGTGCCAGAAGCCGCTCGCCGTCGGGGCGTCCGGGTCGTAGACGGTCACCGCGAAGCTCCGGGTGCGCTCGGGAAACCCGGTCCACGCCAGCTGAGGCGACGTGTCCTCCCCTCCGGCGCCGAAGATGCCCGAGAGCTGAGGCGTTGGCAGGCCCGCGCCATCGGAGATGTCCGTACTCGTCAGGTCGAACGACGGCACCTCCGGCAGGAAGTCGTACGGGTTGACGTCGAACGGTGCCTGCCTCTTGCTCATCGAAGTCCTCCGGCAGTCTGAGTGGATGAAGGGTCCCTTCGTCCCAACCTATTGGATGAAGGTGCCCCTCATCGAAACCCAGGCCGCCAACGGGCGCGGCAGTCGAAAGCGCTACGTGGGTGCGTAGCCTGTCACGACGGGAGGAGCGGCTCGTCACTTCCAGGCGCCGCGGCGACGACCTTCCACCGGTGGAGCGGTCTGGGCCCAGATCCGCCGCCACGACGCCACAGGCGGACCGGACGGGTCAGGTGTCTCTCCCCGTGCCGCCCGGCGGGTCGCGTCCCACCAGTTCGTCGCGTCCTCGTCGAGGAGGCGCGCCACAGCGGCGCGGATCTTCGGGCTGAACACGCGCGGCGACTCGTCGTCACCCGGCCAGATCGGTTCACCGAAGCGCACCCGCACCGGCAGGCGCCCGGGTCGTGGCCAGCCCCGCCCGCGCGGCATCGCTGCGTACGATCCGCGGATCCCGATCGGCACGACGGGCACCTTGTGTTCGACGGCAAGCCAGGCGGCGCCCATCCGGAACCGCCCACCCCAACCGTCAGGCGATCGGGTCCCCTCCGGATAGACGACGACGTTCCAGCCCTCGTCGAGCAGGTCGCCCGGCGTCGCCGAGAGCGTGCCGCCACGCCGCTCGATCGGGAACGTGTTGAACACCATCGCCGATCCGGTGGCCCGCCACCAGGTGTCGAAGAAGTAGTCCGCCGCGGCAGCCACGGCGGTCCGTCGGCGCCACTCGTCGGGAAGCGAGCACAGGATGAGCGGCGTGTCCAGGTGGGAGGTGTGGTTGGCGACGAACAGCACCGGTGTCCGGACCCTCGTCAACACGTCGAGTCCCGTTGCCTGCGGCGTCACCGTCGAACGCAACAATGGGCGGAGCCCAGCGCGCTGTACCACGTCGCGGACGGCGTTGGCCGCCGGCTTGCGCGCCCATGCGGTGGGGAAGATGGACTGTGGCTTGGGCAGCTGGTACGGCTCGGCGCTCCGCGGCACCAGAGGTCGGCGCCCCCACCGCCAGCCGCGGGCGACCAGGCGTACCTCCCGCACGGTCTCCTTGACGAACCGCGCTGGGTTCCTACTTCCGTTGCCGCTCACGACCCACTCACCGCACATCCGAGATGAGGTGGGGTGGATTGTGGGTGTAGGTGATCGACGGTGAGGATCCCACCGTGCCGCTCACCATCTCCAGCGCATCGGCCAGCGTGGACGCCGACCGGAATCCCATCCGCTGCACGGCTTTGCGATTGCCGCCGACCCACACCACGTCACCCACATGGTCCATGGCGTGTGCCGCCCAGTACCACATGTAGAACGGATGGACGCCGTGGTAGGCGTACGACGTGCGGTACAGGTGGATGTACCACGGGTCGGTGGCGTACTGCTTCTCGAAGCGTTGCTCGATCGTCGCGGGGTCGGTCGACTCGGCAAGCACCTCTTCGAAGAAGTCGACGTAGCTCGGGTGGTGCAGCTGGCTGAACTCGTACGGCACCGGGTGGTAGAGAATGACCGCTCCGCCCTTACGCACAAGGGGTTGGCCGCGGTAGGAGTTGAAGAAGTACCCGAGTCCCATGCAGGTGGCGAGGATCGGGTTCATCACGGCGTTGACGTTGTAGGGCCCGAGGTAGGGCACGCCCATGATGAGGACGTCGCTCTGGCCCTGGACCTCGACCGCCTGCTGGCGGAAGACGGTCGCCAGGGTCTTCTCGTGCACGGCCTCGGTCTCACCGGCGTGCACCCCGGTGATGCCGTAGGGCGAGCGCACGTTGCGGAAGATCCGGCTCTTGAGCTTGCTCGGCGCCACCGCGAGTCCGCGCCTGGCGGCAAGCATCGACGCCTGGTCACGGACGCTCCACTCCCACTCGCGCTTGTTCATGAACTCGTACGGCGCCGGGAAGACGTTGTTGTTGAGCGTCGTCTCGATCGTGAAGATCTTGACGTGGTCCTTGAGCAGCCGCCCCATCCGCCAGGCGGAGTGGTGCATGGCGGACTTCTCCGCGTCCATGAAGGACCGGGAGTGCACCATCGTGTGGGTGTTGTGGTGGTGTCGCAGCGAGCGGTAGGACGCGAGTCCGATCGGCACCGACTTGTGGCCGCCGTCCATCGGGACGATGTTGATGTTGACGTAGACCAGCAGGTCCGACGTCGCGGCCCGCTTGTTGATCTCGACCTCTTCGCCGTGGTCGGTGGTCCCGATGAACTCCAGGTTGTCGGGATCCTCGGCGTCGTGGTTGTACAGCAGGCCGTCGGGCGCGAACGAACGGTAGACCCGCTCCCCCAGCGCGTGCTGCAGCTCACTCGGCATCATCCGCCGGTGCAGCGCCAGCGCGGCGATGATCTGCACGTCGTCGACACCGGCCTCCGCGGCCAAGGTGAGAACCTGTTCGATCACCCGCTGCCGGATGTCGGGACGCCGCATCGGAGGCAGTGGCAGCGAGACGTCGTCGAAGGCGATCGTCAGCTTCATGCCGGGCCGAAGCAACGCGCGGAGCGGTTCAGAGTTCTGCGGGCTCTCCAGCGCCTGCCGGATCGCGCCGTCGACGTCGTGCAGGCCCGGCAGCGACTCCGGTGAGTACACGACCCTGGTCCCGATCGGGAACTTCTCCAGCCGGAACCCCTCGCCCTCGTGGACGAGGAGCGGCGGAGTGCGGTCGTCGACCTCGAGTACGAATCCTGGTCGGCTCACCTGCTGCTCCTTAGATCGAACGCCACCTTCACCGTGCCCAACCTTCCTGCCGAGTGCGCATGGTCGAGCGCCTCCCGCCAGCGGTAGAGCGGGTACCTGCCCCCGACCACCCCGTCGAGGGACGCGGATGCCGCCAGGTCGAATGCCTTGTCGAACGCGTCGCCACCCCGGCTCGCGTAGCTTCCCGCGACGGTGAGCTCGCGGAACCACACCGGTGACAGGTCGGCGCCGGTCGACGGCATCCCCGAGACGACCACCCGGCCGCCCGCCTTCGTCACCCGCAGAGCCGTGCCGAGGGAGTCCTTGCTGCCCACCGCGTCGACCGCGACGTCGACGCCGCCGAGGAGGAACTCCGCGCTGCGTTCCGGGGCGAGGCGGAACGCCTGCGTCGCACGGCGTACCCGCGCCGGCACCTCGTCCGGAGCCACGATGTCCGACGCCCCGAACGCCCTGGCAAGCTCCCGCTGCCGAGGATGCTTCGCCACGACACTGATCCGGCCGGCGTTCGTGAGCTCCCGCAGCGCCAGGGTGGCGAAGAGCCCCACCGCACCGGCGCCCGACACCAGCACCGAACCACCGTCCGGAACTTCGGCACGCTGGGCGGTGTGGACAGCGCAGGCCAACGGCTCTACCAGAACCGCGCGCTCGTCGGACAGTCCTTCCGGAACGGCGTGGAGCTGGCTGCGGTGGGCGACGAGGACGCCGCCCCAGCCTCCGCCCGTATCGGCGCAGTAGCCGGTCTGGAGTCCCGGCGAGACGTGCCCCACCGTGATCCGGTCACAGCGGTTGGTCTGCCCGGAGGCGCAGGACTCGCACCGCTCCACCCCCCGCGCCGCGCAGGACAGGACGGGATCGAGCACGACCCGGGTGCCCTTCGGCAGGTCGTCGCAGTCGTCCTGCAGGACCCCCACGACCTCGTGGCCGGGGACGAACGGCATTGACACGAGGGCGGAGAAGTAGAGGCTGGTCTGGCCGAACAGCGCGCCGAGGTCCGAGCCGCAGATCCCCGACAGGACAGGCTTCACCCGGGCCCATCCCGGCGCGGCCAGGCGCGGCTCGTCGCGGGTGACCAGGCGTACGGGCGCGGCGGGACCGGTGAGGATGCCGGGGATCCGGCCCCCCATTGCACGGGCGGCGACGTAGCGGGGAAGCGAGCGGTACATCTCGAGAGCGAGCATCATGAGCGGAGCTCCCCCCTGGACTCGCGGGCGCCAAGGTCAAGCGCACCAGGCGGCCGGGTGCCAAACTCCTCGGTACCGAACTCACGGGTCGGCATCGTCAGTCGCGAGACCGCGCTGGAGGTACGCCAGTCCTCGACCGGCCATCGTCCCTTGCGCGCCTCCCGCCACAGATGGACGTCCGGGCTCACGGCCACCGGCCGGCCCACGGCCCGCAGCAGCGGCAGGTCGGAGTGGCTGTCGGCATAGGCATAGGAACGCGGCAGCTCGAATCCGTTCTGGCCCGCGTACCACTTGAGCCACGCTGCCCGCGACTCCCCCACCAGCGGTGGTGAGGAGAGGTAGCCGGTGCAGCGCCCGTGCTCGTCGACGGCCAGGTCGGCGGCGACGATCTCGTCAAACAGCTCGGACAGCGGCCGGGTCAGCGGCCGGATCGCCCCGGTGATGAGGATCGTGCGGTGCCCGGCCGCGCGGTGAGCGCGGACGCGACGCAGGGCCGCGGCGGACACGCGTTCGAGAACGTGCTGGGCAAGCACCTCGTCGACGACCCGCTCCAGTTCGGCAAGGTCGGCGCCCCGGTAGCGCCTGTAGACCGCGCGGAGGAATCCGCCCCGGTCCCGGCGTTCGGCGGCAAGGAAGCCGGGCAGCTTGTGCAGCATCGTCGCGACCTCGCGAAGCTTGCCGTCACGGCCCAGCTCAGGCAGTCGGAGCCACAGATAGGTCTCGACGACGTTGCTCGACAGCAGCGTGCCGTCCATGTCGAACGCCGCCAGGATCTCCCCACCCTGCGGAAGCTCCTTCGCCACGGTGGGGGCGCTTCGGCCCCGGCGCCGGCGTACGACGTCGTACTGCCGCATCGACGCCGTGACACTCGGACAGTGCACGTCGACGAGGTAGTGCTTCCAGTCGAAGACGGACGTGTCGAACGCGAACGCCTCCTGGTCTTCGGCCTCGAGACTACGGAAGAGCTCCATCGTCTTGTCGTCGGTGAAGTGCAGCTCGGCCTCGGCGTAGGGCCGGTAGAGGTCGAGGTAGCGGCGCAGGAAGTCGAGCCGACGTTGCTGCTGGTCGAGCTCGCGGGCGATCTTGCGGATACGTTCGCCGCGCGGGGCGTGCCGGACGGCCCAGTCGGCCACCTTGTGGGCGCGTTCGCTCATGACGAGCAGCCGGTCGACGTTCTCACCGCCGGGGAACCGCCACGTGGGCAGACGCACAGCACCGCGCTCGCTCATGTCGAACGGGTTCTCGTCGAAGTACGCCCGCACCAGCTCGTAGAGCCGGCTGAACGTCAACGGGTTGCGACCGCCGGACGAGACGTGGAAGTACGCCGGACTGCCTGGCGGAGGCGGCGCGGCGGCCGCTGCCAGGGTCGCTCCGACCACGTGGTCGACGGGCACGATGTCGACGACGCCGTCCGGGCTGGCGGGGAACTCCGGCAGCTCGCCCCGGCCATAGGCCAGGATGAGCGGCTCGGCCATCTTGAAGCCCTCGATCCAGCCGGGATGCGGGATCTGCAGCGCGCTCTCGATGATGCTGGGCCGCACGACCGTCACGGGCAACGGCGCGGCGATCTCCTCGACGACCCGCTCGCCCATCGCCTTGGTGAAGGTGTAGACGTCGGTCCACCCGAGCGACCGCGCGCGTTCCCCACCGGCCTGCACGAGCTTCTTGTCGACCCACTCCTTGCGCCGGCGTTCGGCGTCCTGGGCCGAGGTGATCGGACCGGCGCGGCGGTGCTCCCGCTCGGCCTCCCTGCGCAGGCGCGAGAGGACGCCAGGTGACCTCGACGTCTCCTCGATCCGGTCGCGCATCGCGATGCCCCACCTGGCCTCCGTACGCCAGTCGACGTCGTGCTCGACACTCGCCTCGGGAATCGCGCCCCGCCGGCGACCGGCCGTGTAGGCGGTGGACACATGGACGTAGTGCGGATCGCTGCCACTGTCGAGGATCCTGCGCAGCAGCCGCTCGGTGCCGAGCACGTTGGTCTCGAACGCCTCGTGGATCGGAGGGTCGAACGACACGTCACCCGCGCAGTGGATCACGATGTCAAGGTCGGCCGGCAGTTCGGGGACGTCGGCGAGGTCGCCTTCGAGGACGGTGATCCGGGCGTCGATGAGCGCGCCGGCCTCGCCTGCGTACTGCTCGCGGGCCGACTCGAAGATGGGCTTGGCGAGGAGCTGTTCCATCCGGGCGCGGCCGGTGAGCGATCCCTTGCGCCGGACGAGGGCGACCACGTGCGTGTCGGGCAGCTCTCCGAGAATGCGGTGCAGAAGGGCTTCGCCGACGAAGCCGGTGACACCGGTGAGAAGCATCCGCTTCCCCCCGAGGCGCTCCCTGAGCTGCACGCGTCTCCCCCTTGATCGAGGCTGCTGGCCGTCGCCGACGGACCCGAGAGTGCACTGGGGTGTCGTGCACTAGGTGCCGGTTCGCCACACCATATCCCGACGGCCTCGGCCGCCCTCCGAGCCGCCCACGACTGGCGGCCGGAAACGGTGTGCGGGAGGGTTGACCAGGGGCCAGGCGCCGCTGATCATCTGCACGTGGTAGTCCGGGGTCCCTGACCCGCCCCAGCTCCGTGATCATGATCGTGATCATGAAGGTCCAGTGGTTGTACGGACCGAATCTCCTTCATGATCATGGAACCCCGGCGCTCTCAGGCCCGGGTCGCCGCAAGCGCCTCCTCGAGCGTGAAAGCGCCCGCGTACAACGCGGTGCCCACGATCGCCCCCTCGACCCCGAGCGGCACCAGGTCGGCGATCGCTCGCAGGTCGTCGAGCGTCGACACTCCACCGGACGCGATGATCGGCCGGTCCGTGGCCGCGCACACCGAACGCAGCAGCTCGAGGTTCGGCCCCTGCAGCATGCCGTCCTTGTTGACGTCGGTGACGACATAACGCGCGCACCCCTCGCCGTCCAACCGGGCGAGCGTCTCGAACAGGTCACCGCCTTCCTGCGTCCATCCGCGGGCCGCCAGTGTGCGGCCGCGGACGTCGAGCCCGATCGCCACCCGGTCGGCGTACTCCGCGATCGCCTTCGCACACCACTCGGGATTCTCCAGCGCGGCTGTGCCGATGTTGACCCGAGCGCATCCCGTGCCCATCGCCCAGTGCAACGCGTCGTCGTCGCGGAGGCCACCTGACAACTCGACCTTGACACCGAGCTCCGCCAGCCGGTTGATGATCTCGGCGAGCAGAGTGCGGTTGTCACCGCGTCCGAACGCCGCGTCGAGATCGACCAGGTGGACCCATTCCGCACCTGCCCGCTGCCAGGCGAGGGCGGCGTCTAGCGGGCTGCCGTACTGGCCGCCGGAACCGGCTCGACCCTGGACAAGCTGGACCGCCTGGCCACCGACGACGTCCACCGCAGGGAGAAGTACGAGGCTCATGGTCCGCGAGGCTACCTTCCGTCTGACGGCCCGCCTGAGAGCGGTCGGATCGGGACCGGCCAGTCGGTCGACCTGCTGGCCGGAGGCTGGTCAGATCGGAGCCTGGTCAGATCGGAGGCCGGTCAGCGGAGGCCGGTCAGCGGAGGCCGGTCAGCAGAGCCTGGTCAGCGGAGGGTGGCGAGCCAGTTGGCGAGGAGTTGGGCGCCGGCGTCGCCGGACTTCTCCGGGTGGAACTGGGTCGCCGACAGCGGACCGTTCTCCGCCGCCGACACGAACCGGTCACCGTCGTACGGCGTCCAGGTCACCAGTGGATCCCGGAACGGGCCACCACCCGACAGCTCCCAGTGGCGTACGGCATAGGAGTGGACGAAGTAGAAACGCTCGTCCTCGATGCCGGCGAAGAGCACCGAGCCGGTGGGAGCCTCGACGACGTTCCAGCCCATGTGCGGGACGATCGGCGCCTTCAGGCGTTCGACGGTTCCCGGCCACTCGCCGCACCCCTCGGCCTCGACGCCGTGTTCGACACCACGGTCGAACAGGACCTGCATGCCGACGCAGATGCCGAGCACCGGCCGTCCGCCGGAGAGACGGCGACCGATCAGCTGGTGGCCGCGCACCGCACGCAGGCCGCTCATGCAGGCCGCGAACGCGCCGACGCCCGGCACCACCAACCCGTCAGCGTCCATCGCGGCCCCGTAGTCCGCCGTGACGTCGACCTGGGCACCGACCCGGACGAGCGCTCGCTCGGCCGAACGCAGGTTGCCCGACCCGTGGTCGAGCACGACCACCTTCGGTGCGTTCATCGGTGGCTGCCAGAGATCAACGCGGTCACAGGCTCATCTCCTTCTGCCCGATCCAGAGGAACACACCGGCCAGGACGAGCAGGACGAGCGACACCCAGATCGGCCGCTTCTGCCGGTACGTCGCGATCACGCCGCCGAACAGCACCCCGGCCAGAGCGAAGTACAGAAACTGCATCAGAACGTTCCCTTCCGCTGCGCGGGACCGCCGCCCTCGCCAGCGTCGCCTTCGCCAGCGCCGCCCTCGCGCGGATCGAGCGTGCCCTTCGTGCTGGGCACCCCGGTCTCGCGCGGGTCGAGCGCCACGGCGTCGCGGAGCGCGCGGGCGAGACCTTTGAACTGTGCCTCGACGATGTGGTGCGGATCCCGCCCGGCGAGCACCCGGACGTGCAGGCAGATCACCGCGTGGAACGCCAATGTCTCCAGCACGTGCCGTGTCAGGGACCCGGTGAAGTGCCCACCGATCATGGCGTAGGCCTGACCGTCCGGCTCCCCGGTGTGGACGCAGTAGGGTCTGCCGGCCACGTCGACGACCACGTGCACGAGCGCCTCGTCCAGCGGTACGGTCGCGTCGGCGAACCTCCGGATGCCGCGCTTGTCACCCAACGCCTCGCGAAACGCCTGCCCCAGGACGATCGCCGTGTCCTCCACGGTGTGGTGGACATCGACGTCAACGTCGCCTTGCGCGCGGACCGTGAGGTCGAAGAGCCCGTGCCGGCCGAGCTGGTCGAGCATGTGGTCGTAGAACGGTACGCCGGTGGACACGTCGACGCGCCCGCTGCCGTCGAGGTCGAGCTCGACCACGACCTTGCTCTCCTTGGTCGTCCGCTCGATCCTCGCCGTACGACGCCCGCTACCCCTCGCCGTGCTCACCGTCCGAGCACCTCCCGCAGGGCGGTCCGGAAGGCCGCCATCTCCTCCGCCGATCCGATCGAGACCCGCAGCCAGCCGTCCGGCCCGGTCTCCCGGATCAGGACGCCCTTGTCGAGCAGGCTCTGCCAGAGCGCGTGGCGGTCGTCGAACGTCCCGAACAGTACGAAGTTGGCATCGGTGTCTGCGACGGTCAGACCCAGCCCGCGAAGCCACTCGACTGTCTCGTCGCGCCGCTCCCGCAGCTCAGCGACCCGGGCGAGCAGCTCGCCGGTGTGCCGCAGCGCCGCCCGCGCCACCGCCTGGGTGACGGCGGACAGGTGGTAGGGCAGTCGCACGATGCGCAGAGCATCGACGATCGCCGGGTCCGTGGCGAGGTAGCCGAGCCTGCCTCCGGCGAGGGCGAACGCCTTGGACATCGTGCGGGTGACGATCAGCCGGGGATAGGCGGGCAGGAGAGTCAGCGCGCTGGGGGTGCCGTCCCGGCGGAACTCCGCGTACGCCTCGTCGACGACCACGATCCCCGGCGCCACACCGCACACGGTCTCGATCAGGTCGAGCGACAACGCCGTGCCGGTGGGGTTGTTCGGCGAGGCGAGCAGGACCACCGCCGGCTGGTGCGTACGGATCTGCTCGACCACATGGCCGGGGTCCAACGTGAAGTCCTCGGCCCGGCGCCCGGTCAGCCAGGTGGTGCAGCTGTCGCGGGCGTACTCCGGATACATGGAGTACGTCGGTGCGAACGACAGCGCCAGCCGGCCCGGACCGCCGAAGGCCTGCAGGATCTGCAGCATCACCTCGTTGGACCCGTTCGCCGCCCACACGTGGGCCGGTGTGAGGTCGTGGCCGAGGTACGCCGCGAGGTCTGCCCGCAACCCCAGCGCCTCCCGGTCGGGATAGCGGTTGAGCCCGCGGGCCGCCTCCGCGACCGACTCCGCGATGTCGGCGACGACAGCGTCCGAGGGCGGGTAGGGATTCTCGTTGACGTTCAACAGGACCGGGACGTCGAGCTGCGGCGCTCCGTAGGGCTCCTCACCGCGTAGCTCGTCCCGGAGCGGCAGATCCGCCAAGGTCTGGCCCATCCTCAGATCACCTTCACCATTCCGACGAGGGCCTCCGTGACCTGCGGGGTACCTGCGACCAGCACCTCGAGCCCGGTCGCCGTCGTCACCCACTGGCTGGTGCCGCCGGCCGCATCCACCAGCGCGATCCCGGCGGCGACATCCCACATGTTGACGCCGAAGCCCAGGTAGCCCTCCTGCGCCCCCAGGGCCACCGACAACAGCTCACAGGCTGACGAGCCACTCCGCCGGTAGTCCCGCGCCGCGTGCATGAGATCGCCGAGGAAGTGATGGACCCGCACCCGCTGCTCCATCGGGCTCGGCAGACCGATGCCGACCAGGGAGTCGGTGAGGTCGGCGGTGGCGGAGACCTTCGGCATCAGGTCCCGCCCGAACGCCTCGTCTCCCCCGGCCGCCGCCCACTGCCCGTCCGCCGGTCGTACGATCGCACCGGCCACCATCCGCCCGGCCTGCTCGACCCCGACGGAGACGGCGTAGTCATGACGGCGGTGGACGAAGTTCATGGTTCCGTCGAGCGGATCGACCAGCCAGCGGACGCCGCTGTCCCCGGCGTGCATACCCGACTCCTCCGCGAGCACGGCGTCGTTGGGTCGGACAGCCAGCACCATCCGCAGGATCGCCCGCTCGGCCGCCTTGTCCGCGGTCGTCACGAAGTCGGCGTCGTGGGACTTGGTCTCGACCTCGACCTTTCCGTTGCGCAGCTCCCGCAGGATGGCGTGCGCACCCGCCTGCGCGGCGGCCAGAGCGAGGTCGCGCAGGTCCCCGTTGACATTCGCCACCTCCGAGGGCGTGCGGTCGGTGGGAGTCACGTCGGTGGGGTTCCGGTCATCGGCCGGTGGGGTCATGAGAACTCGTTTCGTTGGCTCGGTGTCTTCCGCTGGCTCGGTGTCGCGCAGAAGGCGCGGCTCGGTGGGCGGGTGGGCACTCAGGCATACCCATCGGGATGCCCAGTGAACCTGGAATGCCCAGCGGATCCGGAATGCCCAGCGGATCCGGGCTGCCCAGCGAACCGGACCTGCACCGCCGCGCCGTGGGCCGGCAGATCCTCGGCGTCGGCCATCGCGGTCACGTGCGGCGTGACGTCGCGCAACGCCGACTCGTCGTATTCGATGACGTGGACGGTCTTCAAGAAGCTGCGCGCCGAAAGCCCCGAAGAGTGGCAGGCACATCCGCCGGTGGGAAGGACGTGGTTGGAGCCAGCGCAGTAGTCGCCGAGCGGGACCGGGGACCACGGCCCGATGAAGATCGCGCCGGCGTTACGGATCCGGGCCGCCCAGCTTCTGGCGTCGGCAGTGAGCACCTCGACGTGTTCGGATGCGTACGCGTCGACGACGTCGAGGCCTTGCTCGAGGTCGTCGACCAGGACGATGCCTGACTGCTCGCCAGCCATCCCGGCAGCGATCCGCTCGGCGTGCTTGGCCTGCGGGAGCTGGACGGCGAGCTCGCGCTGAACCGCCTCGGCTAGCTCCTGGCTGGGCGTGACCAGCACACCCGCGGCCTGCTCGCCGTGCTCGATCTCGCTGATCAGGTCTGCTGCGACGTGGACGGGACTGGCGGTGTCGTCGGCGAAGATCAGGATCTCGCTCGGTCCGGCCTCGGAGTCGATACCCACCAGACCCTTGACCAGCCGCTTGGCGGCGACCGTGGTGATCCGGCCCGGGCCGGCCACGAAGTCGACGGGCGGGCACTGCTCGGTGCCGTAGGCGAACATCGCCACCGCACCCACGCCGCCCACGGCGTAGACCTCGTCGATGCCCAGCAGCGCACACACCGCGAGGATCGTCGGGTGGGGTCGGCCACCGAACTCCGCCTGCGCTGGCGAAGCCAGCGCGATGCTGTCGACGCCGGCGACCTGCGCCGGTACGACGTTCATCAGTACGGTCGAGGCCAGCGCCGTGACGCCTGCGGGCACGTAGACACCGACTCGCTTGAACGGCACCAACCGCGAGGTGACCCGGCCACCTGGGACGACCTCGACGCTCTGGTCGTCCTCGATCTCGGCCTCGCTCACGATGCGCAGCCGCCGGATCGACTCCTCGAACGCGGCGCGGACGTCCGGGTCGAGCTCGGACAACGCCTCGGAACGCGCCTCGGAGGGCACCAGGAGGTCGGTGACCTCGATGCCGTCGCGACTGGCGATCTCCAGGAGTGCCTCGACCCCGCGATGGCGGACGTCGGCCATCGCGGGGCGCACCTCGTCGATGGCTGCCTCCACGTCGAACTCCGCGCGCGGAACGAGCGCGCGATAGTCGAGGGCCTCGCCTCGGGCGAGCCGGCCACGGAGATCGATACGACGCATCACCCCACCGAGTCTAGAGGGCCCCGCAGGACCGCCCCGCTCCTCACCAGATGGCGCGACCCGTAGGCCCACAAGGCGACGATGAGGGCCAGACCGGATGAAGCCGAAATGCGAGGTTGGTGGCGCGCCCTTTCGGCTCCCCGCCGCGAGCCGGGACGGCTGGCGGCGGGCTAATGAGCTGCGTCCAGCTTGGCGCGTTGCTCCGACGTGAGCTTCAGGTCGACACCGACAAGGTTCTCGTTCAGCTGAGCGAGCGAGGACGCGCCAGCCAGCGGGATGACCGGGATGTCGCCTCCGATCAACCACGACAGGACGACCTGGTTCGGCGTGGCACCGGTCTCCGCGGCCACCTCGCGGAGCGCGGCCAGGCGTACGGGCGTTCCGGCGTGGTCGAACTCCGGTCCGAATGGCTTGTCGTCGCGTACGTACCGACCGGACAGCAGCGGGGAGTACGCGACGAGGGTGAGGCCCGGCTCTTCGCGCAGGTAGCTGAGCAGATCCCTCCCGACCGCGCCGTAGTCGCCGTCCGGGGACAGCTCGCCCGGCAGATCGGTCCGCTGGCGCAGGTAGCTGTAGCTATACTGCAGGACTTCGTAACCAGGCAGTCCCGCCGTCGCCGCGAGGTTCCGGGCGCGCTCGACCCGCCACGCCCAGTGGTTGCTCACCCCGAGCAGACCGACCGTGCCGTCGGCGACGAGCTGCGCGAAACCTTCGACCGTCTCCTGCAGGGGTGTGCGTGGATCCTCGATGTGGGCGTAGAGCAGGTCCAGCTTCTCCACGCCGAGTCGTTCCCGACTGCGCTCGGCGGACTCACGGATCACCTTGGCGGAAAGGCCTTCCGCGTTGTCGACATAGCTCGTACCGGGCGCGAGTGGCCGCGCTCCCAGCTTGGTGGCGATGACGATCTCGTTCCCGACGTTGCGGCTACGGATCCAGCGGCCGAGCAGTTCCTCGCTCTGCCCACCCTGGCCACCGTCCTGCCAGAACGCGTAGTTGTTGGACGTGTCGATGAACGTGCCGCCAGCCTCGACGTAGCGGTCGAGGATCGCGAACGACGTCGCCTCGTCGGTCGCGGTGCCGAACAGCATGGCGCCGAGACTGAGCACGCTGACGTCGCGACGTGTCTTCGGATCGTTGCCGATCGTGCGATATTCCATCCGCGTTCCTTCCTCGGCGTCCCTCTCCTGTGCCCAACCCCACCAGGGGCCGGTGGAAGCCTAAGAGCGGATCGGCCCATGGCACCCGAGCCAATCCCGCCCGACGATTCCGTACCAAATGGGAGGACACCAATGCCCTCGGGCAGAGATTCGCGGTCGCCGTTCTGACAGAGGACACTGGGCCGGTGGCGAAGAAGACCGCACAACCCACACCGGCCGTCGTGGCCCTGCGTCGGGCCGGGGTGTCCTACACGCTGCATCCGTACGACCACGACGCCTCGGTTCGGGCGTACGGCATCGAAGCCGCGGATGCCCTCGGCGTCTCACCGGAGAGGATCTTCAAAACCCTCCTGGGTCAGTCCGAGGACGGCCTCTGTGTCGCGGTCGTGCCGGTGAGCGCGACGCTCGACCTCAAGGCGTTGGCCGCCGAGCTGGGCCACAAGCGGATTCGCATGGCTGATCCTGCCGACGCCGAACGCGCCACCGGCTACGTCGTGGGCGGGATCAGCCCGCTTGGTGGACGGCGCCGACTGCCGACGGTCGTGGACGAGAGCGCCCTGCGGCATCCCACGCTCTACGTATCGGCCGGACGCCGTGGGCTCCAGGTCGAGCTCGCCCCGTCCGACCTGATCCGCCTCACCGACGCCCGAACAAGCCGCGTGGCAGCCCCGCCCTGACCGCCTCGCGACCCGGATCGCCCGAGGTGCCAACGCGGTCGTCAGTCAGTCGATCGCCGGCGGCTGGGTCGGAAAAGCCGATGGCGGCCGGGAGGTCAGGCCTCCCGGCCGCCACGTGCTTCGCCTCGCCTGGTGAGCTGGGCTCGACCGGTCAGTTGACCAACACCCGGACGGTGAACGTCCCACCGTCGGCCGTTGTCGAACCGGACACACCCAAGGCTCTGAGCGGCTCGAGGTTGCCGCGCTCTTCCTCAGGAACCGCCTGGAGATACAGCTTCTCGAGCTTGTCGAGGTCGGCGAACAGGCCGAACTGGGCGTCACTGCCGTCGGCCACCGCCGCCTTGAAGCTCTCGCTGGCCCCCAGGTCACCGCCGGCGACCAGCTCGTCAGCGTATTCCTGGGTGGTGGCGATCGCGACAGCGTCAGAGCCGGTCGCGCTGCCCAGTTCGACCGGAGCACCCGTCGCCGCGATCATCTGGTCGATCTTCGGCAGCAGCGGCTTCGCCTTGGCCACATCGGTGGTGGACCTGAGCCCGACCATCGGCAGTCCGGCAGCTCCCGGCTCCGACGTTCCCGACGAACTTGAAGCGACCCCGCTCGGAATCGCATCCTCCAGCCCACGCTCGTCGATCCCGATCGTCAGCTCCTCGCCGAGCAGGGTCACCACATCGGCGGGAAGCTTGATCCCGAACTGCTGCTCCGCCGCCCGGACGAACGAGTCGAGTTGGTCGCCCTGGCCAGCCTGCTGCACCAGCCTCTGCAGCTGCGGCCAGGCCTGCTCGAACGCTGGACCCGCGCCGGCGACGGACATGCCAACGGCGGTGGTGGCGGGAAGCTCCGCGAGCTTGATGCCCGAGGTGGTGAGCTCCGGCACATCAGCGCCACGGGAGACGGCCTTGAGCTGCAGGGCATCGGATTCGAAGCTCAGCGCACCGACGATCCGTCCGGGCGACTTGGCCGGGCCGATCGGGAGCTGCTGGAGCCCTGCCCCGTCACCGCCCATCTCGGAGAGCTCGGCCGCGTCAGCCCAGAACGACATGACGCCCGACTCGCCGAGTGCGTCCATGTCGTCCTTGAACTGTTGCTCGTCGGCGAGTGGTGTCTCCGCTCCGGCCGTCGCGTACCTGTCGGCCTCCGCCTGCGTGTCGGCGACGATGAGATAACCGTCGACGAACGCGTAGCCTGTCTTGTCGTCGTCTGACGTCAGCTTGTCGAGGGCTGCCCTGACGGTCTCCTCGTCCTCCTTGATCTGCACGGCGGCGACCGCGTCCTCGTCCTTGCCGTCGGTGCCGGGCATGACAGCCACGCCGAGCCGGTCACCGAGCCACGGCTCGATGTCGGTGGCGTAGTCGACGTCCTTCAGGTCCTCGTCGTCGGACTTGATCGCCTCGAACAATGCCTCGCGGAGGTCGTCACCGCTGCCGAGGCGGTCCTTGGCGTCGGGGAACTTCCGGGCGAAGCCGAGGATGTTGAGCTTCTGCTCGGTCGACGGGTTGAGGTCGACGCGGAGGTAACCCACGGCGCTGCCGGGCAGCACCTGCTCGGGCTGGCCGCCGTTGTTGCGCATCGCGGCGACCGCCCATGCGCCACCGCCGATGAACACGACGAGCACCGCGGCGAGTGCGATGATCAGCCACCGGGGTCCGCGACGCTCCGGCTCGACCGGTGGCGCGTACTGCGCACCCCCGGGGTTCCAGGGCCCGCCCGGGCCGCCAGGTGGCTGTCCGGGTCCGCCGGGATAGGCGCCAGGCCCACCCTGCTCCGGTCCGCCGTAGCCCGGCTGACTCTGCTGCTGACCGTAACCCGGCTGGCCCTGCTGCTGACCGTAGCCCGGCTGGCCGTACGGCTGCTGGCCCTGCTGTGGCTGACCGTAGCCGGGCTGACCGTAGCCGGGCTGACCGTACGGCTGCTGACCGTACCCTGGCTGACCTCCCTGGCCGGGTCCTGGACCGTAGGGCTGCTGGCCGCCTGGTCCGGCGGGACCACCCGGCGGTGAGTAGCCGGGTCGACCCGGATCGTGCGGTGTTTGGTCGTGCGACAAGGAGGACACCCCCGAGGCGGTGCGGAATAGATGGACTGAACGAAACTAGCGCAGAGCAGGTGGTTCTTGCTGACCCGTCGGGCGACCTGTGGATAGTGACGTCGCGGACATGACGACCGGCCGGTCGTCATCTAACCACCCCAGCCACGCGAGGGGTACGACGGGAGCCAGCACCGCGACCGGCCAGGCGAACAGGTAGCCGTACGCATGGAGTCGCAACGGTGCCGCCACGGTCGTGTCGACCGTCGCGGCCGGGTCCGCGGTCCAGACCACCGTGCCGTTGGCGACGAGACTTCCGGCCGCCGACGCCAGCACGGCGGCCAGGCAGGCACCGGCGATGAGCGCCACGACCATCACCACACCCTGGCGGAGGAAGAACGTCGCGAGAACGGCCCCGAGCATCAGCCCGGTCACTCCTGCGAGCACGGCGTACCACGAATCCATCGCCACGAGCCGGCCGGCGTCGAGCTCACTCGCCGGGAGCGGACCCACCTGCGTCATGACCAGCTCGATGTCGGGCGCCAGCACCGCCCACGCGATCCCGCATCCGACCCCGGCGAGCGCAAGCGTGAGAACGATCACCAGGCACGCCCGAAGTCGCCCCCGGTCGGACAGAGACTCCTCAGCGGCGTGTCCGTGGGCGTCGTCGAACGCTGAACGCTCGGGCGGAATCGCCGGGCTGGGAGGAGTCGGTGTGGTCACCGGGCCAGATCCTAGAGGACTTGTGCTGAGGTCAGCTCAGGACGGGACACACCCCGGCCCGAGGAGCGCCTTCAGGTCACCCATCAGCGCAGGAGAAGGCGTGACGCGCCAACGGTCCTCGAGCCGCATCACGAGCGTCTTGCTCTCCGAGCGCAGGTGGAGATGCACATGGGTCATGCCGGGATGGGTCGAGAAGATCTCCTTGAGCCGGTCGACGATGGGAGGGGTGCAGCGTTCGCGGGCCAGTGAGATCGCGACCGGTCCGGTCTGCTGGGCGCTGATGTCGGGGAGCGACAGCTCCATCGCGATCAGCTGGGGCGTGTCGTCGCGCCGGTCGAGCCGCCCCTTGACCACCACCACCGCGTCCTCGGTGAGCTGGAGCGCGGTGAGCTGGTAGGTCGACGGGAAGAACATCACGTCGATCCCACCCTCGAGGTCCTCGAGGGTGACGATCGCCCACGGGTCGCCGCGTTTGGTCATCTTGCGCGAGATCCCGGTGATGAGACCGCCGACGGTGACGATCGACCCGTCGGGGCGTTCCTCGTCGGTCAGCAACGTGCCGATCGTGCAGTCGGACGCGCTCGCGAGCACGTGCTCGATGCCGAACAACGGATGGTCGGACACGTAGAGCCCGAGCATCTCCCGCTCGTGGGCGAGCAGGGTTTGTTTGTCCCACTCCCCGATGTCGGGCACCTGCGGTGCCATCAGCGCCTCGTCGATGCCGTCGTCGCTGTCGCCGAACCCGAACAGCGAGTCCTGACCGATCGCCTCCTGGCGCTTCTGGTCGACAAAGAAGTCAACGGCGTCCTCGTGCCACTGCACGAGCGCCCGGCGGCGGTGCCCCATCGAGTCGAAGGCACCCGCCTTGGCCAGCGACTCGATGACCCGCTTGTTGCAGGCGGTGGCCGGTACCTTGGCCATGAAATCGCCCGCGTCGGTGAACCTGCCCTTGGCCTCACGGGCGGCCACGATGGCGTCGACGACGTTGTGGCCGACGTTGCGGACCGCGGTGAGGCCGAACCGGATGTCGGTGCCCACCGGGGTGAAGTTGGACGCGGACTCGTTGACGTCCGGGGGCAGCACCTTGATGCCCGACCGGCGGCAGGCGTTCAGGTAGACCGCCATCTTGTCCTTGTCGTCCTGCACGCTCGTCAGCAGGGCGGCGAAGTACTCGGCCGGGTAGTTGGTCTTGAGGTAGGCCGTCCAGTAGGCCACCTGCCCGTAGGCCACGGTGTGCGACTTGTTGAACGCGTAGTCGGAGAACGGCACGAGGACGTCCCACAGCGCCTTGATGGCGCCGTCGGAGTAACCCCTGGAGCGCATGCCCTCGGAGAAGGGGACGAACTCCTTGTCGAGGACCTCCTTCTTCTTCTTGCCCATCGCCCGGCGCAACAGGTCTGCCTGCCCAAGGCTGTAGCCGGCGACCTCCTGCGCGATCCGCTGCACCTGCTCCTGGTAGACGATCAGGCCGTGGGTCTCGCCCAGGTGCTTCTCGCCGACCTCCCTCAGCTCGGGGTGGATCGGGATGATCTCCTGCTGGCCGTTCTTGCGGAGCGCGTAGTCGGTGTGGGCGTTGGCACCCATCGGGCCGGGCCGATAGAGCGCCAGAACCGCGGAGATGTCACCGAAGTTGTCCGGCTTCATCAGTCGCAGCAGCGAACGCATGCCGGCACCGTCCATCTGGAAGATGCCGAGGTTGTCGCCGCGAGCGAAGAGTTCGAAGGTCGGCTTGTCGTCGAGCGGTACCTCCAGCAGTTCGACTTTCTCGCCACGGCTGAACTCGATGTTCTTGACCGCGTCACTCAAGATGGTGAGGTTGCGCAGGCCCAGGAAGTCCATCTTCAGAAGGCCCAGCGTCTCGCAGGTCGGATAGTCGAACTGCGTGATGATCGCCCCGTCGGCCTCCCGCTTCATCATCGGCACGTGGTCGATCAGCGGCTCCGAGGAGAGAATCACCCCCGCGGCATGGACGCCCGTCTGGCGGATCAGACCCTCCAACCCGCGGCCGGTGTCGATCACCTTCTTGACGTCGGGATCCTGCTCGTAGAGCGCTCGGATCTCGCCAGCGTCGTTGTAGCGGGGATGCTTGTCGTCGAAGAGGCCGGCGAGCGGGACGTCCTTGCCCATCACCGCCGGCGGCATCGCCTTGGTGATCTTGTCCCCGAGCGCGTACGGATAGCCGAGGACCCGCGAGGCGTCCTTGATCGCGGCCTTGGCCTTGATCGTGCCGAACGTCGCGATGTAGGCGACCTTGTCCTCGCCGTACTTCTCGCTGACGTAGCGGATCACCTCGCCACGCCGACGCTCGTCGAAGTCGACGTCGATGTCGGGCATCGAGACACGCTCGGGATTGAGGAAGCGCTCGAAGATCAGGTCGTACGGAATCGGGTCGATGTCGGTGATGCCGAGCGCATAGCAGGCGAGGCTGCCGCCCGCCGAGCCGCGGGTGGTCGTGGCGATGCCGTTCTGCTTCGCCCACATGATGAAGTCGGAGACCACCAGAAGGTAGGACGGGAAGCCCATCTGGATGATGATCTTCATCTCGTACTCGACCTTCTGGCGGTAGTCCTCGGGGTAGCCGTCCGGGAACCTCCGCTCCATCCCCTTCCAGACCTGCTCGCGGAACCATGACTCCTCGGAGTGGCCCTCGGGGACGTCGAGACGCGGCATGAGGTTGCGGGTCTCGAACATCCCCGCCGTGTCGACCCGCTCCGCGATGGCCAACGTGCTGCGGCAACCGGCCTGCCACGCCTCGGAGCTGTCGATGCCCCGCATCTCCTCGGCCGGCTTGAGGTAGTAGCCCGACCCCTCGAACTGGAACGTCGGCGCCACCAGGGTCGATGCGGTCTGGACGCACAGGAGGGCGGCGTGCGCGGTCGACTCGTGCTCGTAGGTGTAGTGGGAGTCGTTGGTCACCACGAAGGACAGGTCCAGCTCCCCGGCGACCTTCTCGAGGCCGGCCCGCGCCCGCTTGTCGATGTCGATCCCGTGGTCCATCAGTTCGACGAAGAAGTTCTCCCGGCCGAAGATGTCCCGGAAGTCACCGGCCGCCTCCAGCGCTTCCTTCTCCTGGCCGAGCCGGATCTTGGTCGACACCTCGCCCGACGGGCAGCCGGTCGTGGCCATCAGGCCGGAGGAGTGTTCCGACAGCAGCTCCCGGTCGATGCGTGGCTTGCGGAAGAAGCCCTCCATCGACGCCCGGGTCTGCAGCCGGAAGAGGTTGTGCAGACCTTCGGCGTTGCGCGCCCAGATCGTCATGTGCGTGAACGCACCGGCACCGGACACGTCGTCGTCCTTCTGGTGCTGGTGACCCCACCGGACCGGCGCCTTGTGGAACCGTGACTCCGGCGCGACGTAGGCCTCGAGCCCGATGATCGGCTTGACCCCGGCCGCCTGTGCCTTGGTGAAGAAGTCGTACGCACCGTGCAGGTTGCCGTGATCGGTGATGGCGACGGCCGGCATCTGCAGGCGCTCGACCTCGGCGAACATGTCCTTGAGCTTCGCCGCGCCGTCGAGCATGGAGTATTCGGTGTGGACGTGAAGGTGCACGAACGAATCGGCCATGCTCGGATGCGCCTCCTGTTCCGCCTACGCCACAGCTCCGCCTAGGAGACCGTGGCGCGGGGCGCCGGCTGGGGAGAGAGTCCGACTCTAGGCCCACCCGCCGACAGGCCGAAGCCGCCCCGCCGAGTGGTGGTGAACCGGCTCCAACGATCACGCCGATTTCGCTGTGCTGGTGACGTTTCGTGCCTCAGGTGACGCGTTCGGTGTCAGCACGGGCCTGGTCGAGCGCACCCGCGAGATCATCGGGATAGGGCGAGGCGAACTCCACCCACGCGCCCGACCCGGGGTGCTCGAACCCCAGCCGATGCGCGTGGAGCCACTGACGGTCGATGCCCAGGCGGCGAGCCAGGACCGGATCCGCGCCGTAGGTGAGATCGCCGACGCACGGATGGCGGATGGCGCTCATGTGCACCCGGATCTGGTGCGTACGCCCGGTCTCGAGCCGGATCTCGAGCAGCGACGCGTGCCGCAGTGCTTCCAGCGTCTCGTAGTGGGTCACCGCCGGTTTGCCTCCCGCCACGACCGCCCACTTGTAGTCATGGGTGGGGTGCCGGTCCACGGGAGCCTCGATCGTGCCTCGGGACGGATCGGGATGGCCCTGGACGAGCGCGTGGTAGATCTTGTCGACCCGGCGCTCCTTGAACGCCCACTTGAGCGCGGAGTAGGCACGCTCGGACTTCGCGACCACCATCAGGCCGCTGGTGCCGACGTCGAGCCGGTGGACGACGCCCTGCCGCTCGGCCGCGCCGGACGTGGCGACGCGGAACCCGGCGGCCGCGAGATGCCCGACGACGGTCGGGCCACGCCAGCCCGGGCTCGCGTGCGCGGCGACACCGATCGGTTTGTCGACCACCACGAGGTCCGGGTCGTCGTGCACGATCCGCATGCCCTCGACCGTCGCGGGTGCGACCGGCGGCTGCGGCGCCGGCAGCTCCACCTCGAGCCAGGCGCCTGCCCACACCCGCGCGGACTTCATCGCCGGCGCGCCGTCGAGCTGGACCTGTCCGTGCTCTACCAGCTCGGCGGCTTTGGTACGCGAGAGGCCGAACAGCCGCGCCAGCGCCGCGTCGAGACGTTCACCTTCGAGGCCGTCGGGGACCGGGAGGCTCCGGCGGTCGCCCATGGCCGGTGTGGCACTCACTCCGCGCCCCCGGTCGGCTTGTCCTCGGCGGACGCCCGCTCGATCGTGCCGTCCCACCGCCGACCACGCAGAGCCATCAGGATGATCAACGCAGCCGCGGCGCAGATCGAACTGTCGGCGAGGTTGAACACCGGCCAGTGCGGCAGTGCGAGGAAGTCGACGACGTGACCACGCAGGAAACCCGGTTCGCGGAAGACGCGGTCGGACAAGTTGCCCAGCGCGCCACCGAGCAACAGCCCGAACGCGACCGCCCACGCCGTGCTCGCGAGCGTCCGCGACAACCGGATCACCACCGCGGCGACGCCGAGCGCGACGAGCGACAGGACGACGGTGTAGCCCTCCGCCAGCCCGAACGCGGCGCCGGGATTGCGTACCAGCCGCAACGTCAGCAGGCCACCCCACAGCGAAACCGGGTCGCGGTCGGACAGGTAGGCCGTCGCGGCGATCTTGGTGAGTACGTCCGCGACGAGGACGACGGAGGCCACCGACGCAAAGAGGACGATTCGTCGTCGCCTCAGCTGATCATCGACCTCGGCCGCGTCGTTCAGCGACGCTCTTCCCTCTGTTTGCATGACACGCACAGTGTCGCACGCGGGAATGCGAGCAACCGAGCCTTCCCGATGGGGTTGCCGCAGCCCTCGCAGATGCCGTACGTACCGTTCCTGATCCGGCCCATCGCCCGCTCGGTCTGCGCCAGCATGTCGCGGGTGTTGGCGGCGAGGGACATCTCGTGCTCGCGTTCGAACGTCTTCGAGCCCGCATCGGCCTGGTCGTCACCCGCGCCGTCCCCGCTGTCACGGAGCAGGTCGGCGAGTTCGACGGCGGCAGAGTCGAGTTCGGTGCGCAGCCGGTCCGCCTCGGCCCGAAGCTGGAGGTAGAGCTCCTCGAGCTCCGCCTCCGACCACGGCTCCTCGTCGGCGCGGACCTTCAGGGTGGGCGCACGTTCGGCGAGGTCCGCACCGGTCTCGGCAGTCCTCGGGCGCGTCGCCTTCTTCGCAGGTGCCCTCGCGGGAGCCTTCTTGGCCGTGGCCTCCCTCGCCGGGGCCTTCTTCGCGGAAGCCTTCGTCGGCACCGTCTTCTTCGCCGGAGCCTTCTTGGCCGGGGCTTTCTTCGCGGAAGCCTTCGTCGGCACCGTCTCCTTGGTCGGAGCCTTCTTCGCCGGAGCCTTCTTCGCGGAAGCCTTCGTCGGCACCGTGTCCTTGGCCGGAGCCTTCTTCGCCGCGGCCTTCTTCACGGGAGCCTTCTTAGCCGGCGCCTTCTTAGCCGGCGCCTTCTTAGCCGGAGTCTTCTTGGCCGGAGCTCTCCCCGCGGTCGCCTTCCGGGTCACCGAGTTCCGGCCGGGCGTGTCGCTCCTTGCGGCGTACGGACGCCCCAGCTGGCCGTCGTGCGTGACCATCAGCGCCCTCCGAGTCCGCTCCGGGTCGGCCGCCGGTCCGCCAGATCACCGGAATCCCGGCCGGAGAGCAGGCGCACCAGGCGTTCCTCGACGTCGGGCGCGGCCACCTCGAAGATCTTGTCCCGGCTCCGCTGTCCAGAAACCAGGCTGACCCGCCGCGCTGGTACGCCGAAAGCCGCCGCGAGCGCCGCTCCGGCCGCGTCGCTCGCCCGACCATCGACCGCGGGTGCGGTGACCGAGACGACCAGGGACGAACCGTTACGTCCGGTGTACGTACCTCCGACCGAGGTACGCCGTGCACCCGGTTTGACCCGGACCGCGATCCGTTTCGACGACTCCATCCAGACAGTGTGCAACGCCGCCGTCGATCACCCCACCGGCATCGGAGTTCTAAGATGGCGGGCCGAATGTGGACCCACCCCAAGACCGGAGTACCGGTGACCAATCACGACAACCCGGGCGATTCCCGCGCCTACCGTGCCGTCGAGCCGCAGGTCGACCTGCCCACACTTGATCACGAGATCCTCACGTTCTGGCACGAGCGGGGCATCTTCGACAAGTCGCTCGAGCGGACCGAAGGTGCGCCTCCGTGGACCTTCTACGAGGGCCCGCCGACCGCCAACGGCATGCCCGGCGCCCACCACGTGGAAGCCCGCGTCTTCAAGGACCTGTTCCCACGCTTCCAGACCATGCGTGGCCGGCACGTCGAACGCCGGGCGGGCTGGGACTGCCACGGCCTGCCCGTCGAGGTCGCGACGGAGAAGGAGCTGGGCATCTCGGGCAAGCAGCAGATCGAGGACTACGGCATAGCCGAGTTCAACGCCGCCTGCCGGGCCTCTGTCGAACGCTACGTGGGTGCCTTCACCGAACTGACCGAACGCATGGGCTACTGGGTCGACATGTCCCAGGCGTACTGGACGATGAACCCGGCGTACGTCGAGAGCGTCTGGTGGTCCCTCAAGCAGATCTTCGACAAGGGCCTGCTGGTCCGCGACTACCGCATCAGCCCCTACTGTCCCCGTTGCGGCACGGCCCTGTCCGACCACGAGCTCGGCCAGCCCGACGTCTACCAGACCGTGGCCGACCCGTCGGTCTACGTCCGGATGCCCCTCACGTCCGGCCCGCTGGCAGGCACCGACGACAAGCCGGGCGCGGCACTTCTCGTCTGGACCACGACACCGTGGACGCTCGTGTCCAACACCGCGGTCGCGGTCCACCCCGACGTCGACTACGTAGCGGCGACGGACGGCGACGAGACGCTGGTCGTCGCCGAAGGACTCCTGCCGGTCCTTGGTGAGGGGTGGGAGGTCACGGCCCGGTTCCGTGGCGAGGACATGGAGCGCTGGACCTATCGCCGGCCGTTCGCGCTCGTGTCGTTCCCGGCCGGCGCCGACGGTGCGGTGCCCGACACCGCGTACGTCGTGGTCGACCCGTACGTCACCACCGAGGACGGCACCGGGCTCGTCCACCAGGCGCCGGCGTTCGGTGAGGACGACTACCGCGTGGCCAAGGCGTACGGCCTGCCCGTCGTCAACCCGGTCCGCCCCGACGGCACCTTCGAGCCCGACCTCGCACTCGTCGGCGGGGAGTTCTTCAAGGCCGCCGACCCGGCCCTGGTCGCCGACCTCGACGCCCGCGGCGTCCTGTTCCGCGGCGAGACCTACGAACACAGCTACCCGCACTGCTGGCGATGCCACACGCCGCTGCTCTACTACGCCCTCCCGTCGTGGTTCATCCGTACGACCGCGATCCAGGACGAACTGCTCGCCGAGAACGAAGGCACGAACTGGTACCCCGACACCATCAAGCACGGCCGCTACGGCGAATGGCTGCGAAACAACGTCGACTGGGCGCTGTCCCGGAACCGCTACTGGGGCACTCCGCTGCCGATCTGGACCTGCCCCGACGAACACCACACCTGCGTGGGCTCACTCGCGGAGCTGGGTGAGCTGGCGGGGCGGGACCTGTCCGACCTGGACCCGCACAGACCGTTCGTCGACGAGGTCACCTTCGCCTGCCCGGCGAGTGTGGACGGCGCCTCCTGTGACGCGACCGCCGAGCGGGTCAAGGAAGTCATCGACGCGTGGTACGACTCGGGAGCGATGCCGTTCGCCCAGTGGGGCTACCCCTACACCGAGGGTTCGCGGGAGAAATTCGCGCAGGCCTACCCCGCGCAGTTCATCTGCGAGGCCGTCGACCAGACCCGCGGCTGGTTCTACTCGCTGATGGCGGTGGGTTCACTGGTCTTCGGCCGTTCGTCGTACGAGAACGTCGTCTGTCTCGGCCTCATCCTCGCCGAGGACGGCCGGAAGATGAGCAAACATCTCGGCAACGTCCTCGAGCCGATCCCGTTGATCGAGCGGCACGGAGCCGACGCGGTGCGGTGGTTCATGGCCTGCTCGGGCTCACCGTGGTCGGCGCGGCGGGTGGGTGACGCGACGATCCAGGAGGTCGTCCGCAAGGTCATCCTCACGTACTGGAACTCGGTCGCGTTCCACACCCTCTACGCCCGTCTCGCTGGCTGGGCTCCCACCGACACGACCACCGGCGCGGATGCGGGCAGCAACGCCGTGCTCGACCGCTGGCTGCGCTCGGAGACCCATCGACTGGTCCGGGATGTCAGCGCCGCCTTCGACCACTTCGACACCCAGCGGATCGGCCAGCTCCTGGCCGCGTTCGTCGACGACGTGTCGAACTGGTACGTACGCAGGTCACGACGGCGGTTCTGGTCCGGCGACCCGGCGGCGTTCGCCACCCTGCACGAGTCGTTGGAGCTGCTCACCCGCCTCCTGGCGCCTCTCACCCCGTTCGTCACCGAACACGTCTGGCAGCGCCTCGTCCGACCGGTCACCCCGGACGCGCCGGAGTCGGTGCACCTCGCGGAGTGGCCGGCCGCCGACGAGGCCGCGATCGACGACGAGCTCGCCGGCCACGTCACCCTCGCCCGCCGGGTCGTCGAACTCGGGCGGGCCGCCCGAGCCGAGGCGAAGGTCCGGACCCGGCAACCCCTTCGCCGGGCACTCGTCGGCGCCACCGGATGGACGACCCTGCCGGAGTCGCTGCGTCGGGAGGTGGCCGAGGAGCTCAACGTGCTCGACCTGCAAGGGCTCTCCGACATGGCCGGCGACCTCGTGGACTACGCCATCAAGCCGAACTTCCGCGCACTCGGCAAGCGGTTCGGCAAGGACACACCGCGGATCGCCGCGGCGGTGAGCTCCGCGGACCCCGTTCGGCTGGTCGCGCAGCTGCGTGACCAGGACCATGCCTACGTCGACGTCGATGGCGAGCAGGTGCGGCTGGATCCGTCCGAGGTGCTCACCTCAGAACGCCCGAGGGAAGGCTGGGCCGTCGCCAACGCCTACGGCGAGACCGTCGCCCTCGACCTCACGGTTACCGACGAGCTACGCCGGGCCGGTACCGCCCGCGAGATCGTCCGCCTGCTGCAGGAGGCGCGGAAGAACGCCGGGCTGCAGGTGAGTGACCGGATCGCCCTCACCTGGTCCGCCTCGGATCCCGAGACGGCGGCCGCGTTGCGCGAGCACGAGGCGTTCATCGCCGACGAGGTGCTCGCCGGCCAGATCGGTGAAGGTAAGCCTGCGGAGGCCGACGAGGACCTCGCGGCTGGTGAAGCGGAGAACCTCGGCCTGTCGTTCTGGTTCCGCCGAGCCTGAGGCCGCGGAAACGGCCTGACGATACGTGCCATTTGCCCACGATGCGCGGCCGACTCGCCGTGCATCGTGGGGAATGATCACGCATACGTGGTCATTCCCCACGGTTCGAGCAGACGAGAAGGCCCGGGACGCCTGAGACGTCCCGGGCCTTCTCTTGATCTCTTAGAGCGAGGACTCGTCGTCGTCCTCGAGCAGTGCGTTGAGGCGCGGTGTACCGCCGCCACCTCCGGAGGCGACCCGCTCGCCGCGCTCCATGCGTTCGCCACCGGCCGCCATCGCTGCCGGCTTGTGCGAGTTGATCGACCGCGGCCCGTTGGCGTCGGACGGCGGTGACACGCCGTTCTCGACGCTGCCCTGACCGGCGAGCAGACGCAACTGGCTCTCGAAGTAGGCCTTGAGCCGGCTGCGGTACTGGCGCTCGTAGGTACGGAGCTCGTCGACCTCGCGCTGCAGCCGCGTCTTCTCCTTGTCGAGCTGGCCGAACAGCTGGTTGCGCTTCTCGTTGGTCTCGCGCTCCAACTGCTCCGACTTCGCCCGCGCCTCGGACTCCAGCCGGCTGGCCAGGCCACGCGCCTCGTTCTCCAGCCGCTCGGAACGGGCCCGGGCGTCGGAGAGGATCCGGTTGGCCTGCTCCTTGCTCTCGGCCACGAGCTGGTCGGCGTTCTGCGTGGCGATCTCCAACAGACGGGCCGCGGCGGTGGACGCCTCGGCGACGCTCTGCGGACCGGCCGCCGGCTGCTGCCGCACCTGCGGATGCACCGGCTCGTGCTGCTCGGGGACGGGCTGCTTCGCGTAGGGCGCACCCTCACCCCGCTGGGCCGCAGCCAGCTTCTGGCGCAGGTCCTCGTTCTCGTGGTTCAGCCGCTCCAGTTCCGACTCGACCTCGTCGAGGAACTGATCGACCTCGCCCATGTCGTAGCCCTCCCGCAAGCGGACGGGCGTGAAGCGCTTATTGCGCACGTCCTCGGGTGTCAACGGCATGACCTCACCTCAGGCTCGCAGGACTTGACAATGTGGTTCGGAGCAACCGTACCCGGTTTGAGTGGCAAAGACCGAGGGGGCTCCACAAAGGACGGTATTTCGTTCAGTTCGTCACCGTGAGTACAAGCGCCTGAAGTACGTAAATGATGACGATCAGGAGCAGGAAGGACAGATCCAAGGCAAAGCCGCCCAACCTCAGCGGAGGGATTACGCGGCGTAGCGCCTTCAGTGGTGGATCGGTGACGGTGTAGACGCCCTCGAGCGCCACCAGGAGGATGCCGCTCGGCTCCCAGGACCGGGCGAAGAACTGCACCCAGTCGACCACCAACCGGACAAACAAGAACACCAGAAAGATCCACAGGATCACGTAGATCAGCTGGCCGACGATCTGCACGTGCGCTCCTCGGGGTCGCCCATCGGTGAACTGTCGACCCTATCTCCGATTCGAGGCAGGCCCGACCGGGTGGGAAACCGTTCGGCGACCGGTCGGCGCACGCTCGCATCGGCAGACAACTGCCGCGCTAGCTCTGGTTGAAGAACCCGGCCTCGGCGATCCGCTCCTTGTCCTCGGCCCGGACTTTGACGTTGGCGGGCGAGAGCAGGAAGACCTTGGCGGTGACGCGTTCGATGCTGCCGTGGAGTCCGAAGATGAGCCCGGCGGCGAAGTCGACCAACCGCTTGGCGTCGGAGTCGTCCATGCCGGTCAGGTTCATGATCACCGGGGTGCCGTCACGGAAGTGCTCGCCGATGAGACGCGCGTCGTTGTAGGTGCGCGGATGGAGTGTGGTGATCCGCGACGCCGGAACCTCCGGCGCTACCTGTACCCGCCGCCGGTCGGGGAAGGCCGCGACATTGCCCGGGCGTTCGTCGTGCACGGACTGCGACTCGCCCGCGTGGGACTCCCGCTCTTCTGTGTCGTAGTCGCCCTCATAGGCAGGGTCGTACTCGTCGTCGTAGCGGCCCTGGTCCTCAACGAGACCGAGATACACCGCGACTTTGCGCATCGCGCCGGCCATCTGACCTCTCGCCTTCTGCGTTTCAGCTTCGACGGGACGAACCTGTGCTGGTGCCCCACGTGCAGAGGATCCAGCCTCATCACGAGGCTCCGTCCGCGCCGACGCTACCTGTTGGAGGGCCGCACACCTAGTAACCCGCGCCCAACACGTACGTGTGTCGCGCCGGCGGCGACCGCTTGCTCCAGGTCGTCGCTCATTCCGGCCGAGATCCAGGTCGCGTCGGCGTGTCGCGCCCGGACGTTCGCCGCCACCTCGGCAAGCCGCGCGAACGCCGGTGCGGGGTCGCCGTCCAGCGGTGCCACGGCCATCACCCCGCCGAGCCGGAGTAACGGCGAACCGGCGATCTGGTCGGCCAGGTCGGAGACCTCGGCGGGATCGGCGCCACCGCGCCCGGGGCGGTCGTCCAGGCGTACCTGCACCAGGCACCGGAGCGGCTGGTCCACACCACCCACACCCGGCTCGACCGACTGATCGTGCCCCGGCTCACGGTGCCGCTGGACAGCGCGATCGAGAGCCCGCACCAACTCGGGCCGATCGACCGATTGGACGACCGTGGCGTACGTGACGACCGAGCGCGCCTTGTTGGTCTGCAGTTGGCCGACGAAGTGCCAGGTCAGATCCAGATCGGCGCAGGCGGCGGCCTTGTTCCGTGCCTCCTGGTCCCGACTCTCGCCGATGTCGCGGACGCCGAGTTCGGCGAGCAGGCGTACGTCCGAAGCCGGAAAGGTCTTGGTGACCGCGACGAGCGTGACCTCCGCCGGATCCCGACCACACTGTGCGCAGGCGTTCACGATCCTGTCTCGGACGTCTTGTAGACCTGTCGCGATCTGCGTGCGCCGGACGTCCTCTGCCGGCCGGCCGCCATGGCCGGGGGCGGTGACGGGCTGGGGTCTCGGCCCGCGGTGAGTCATCCGCTACTTGAGGAAGTCGGGGATGTCGAGGTCATCGTCGTCAGTGACCGGGCGGCGCGGTGGACGGGCCGTCGTCGGGGTGAACGGTTTGCTCGCCGCGGGCGAGTCAGTCTGCTGAGGACCGCCGTCACGGGTCGCCTGGTCATTGCTTCCGGCCGGGCGGGACTGCTGGCTGTTGCCCAGTAGGCGCTGGCGGAGTTCCTGGGTCTGCGCCGCGAGGTCGCTCCGCGGCGACGGCGCCTGTGCCGGTGTCCCGGCGGAAGTCTGCTCGTCAGCACGCGGCTGTCCTGGCCGGCTGGCCACCGGACCGGGCGCCGCCGGAGTGCCGCCGCTGCCGGGCCGTCCGGCGTAGCCGCTCGACGACGAGCCAGTCGGCGGACGCTCGCCTCCGCCGTTGGACAGCGGGCTTGGCTCCGGCCGTGCGGGCTCGCCGGGCCGACGGGGTTGGCCGTAGGCCGGTCCGCCCGGCAAGGCCATCGGTCCGGGCCTCCCGCCCGACCCGCTCCCCTGCCCGACGGCTCCGGCCTGCTGGGCGCCACGTCGCCGCGGCATCCCACCGTCGAAGCCCGCCGCGATCACCGTGACGCGGACCTCGTCGCCGAGACCATCGTCGATGACGGCACCGAAGATGATGTTGGACTCGGCGTGCGCGGCTTGGGAGACGAGCTGGGCGGCTTCGTTGATCTCGAACAGGCCGAGGTCGGAGCCACCCGCGATGGACAGCAGCACGCCATGTGCACCGTCGATCGAGGCCTCGAGCAACGGGCTGGAGATCGCCATCTCCGCGGCTGCGACAGAGCGGTTCTCACCGCGTGCGGAACCGATGCCCATGAGCGCCGAGCCGGCGTTGGACATCACGCTCTTGACGTCGGCGAAGTCGAGGTTGATCAGGCCCGGCGTGGTGATGAGGTCGGTGATGCCGGAGACACCTTGGAGCAGCACCTGGTCGGCCTGCTTGAACGCGTCGAGCACGCTGACCTGGCGGTCGCTGATCGAGAGCAACCGGTCGTTGGGGATCACGATCAGAGTGTCGACCTCGTCGCGGAGGGCGTTGATGCCCTCCTCGGCCTGGGTGGCGCGTTTCTTGCCCTCGAAGGCGAACGGCCTCGTGACCACGCCGATCGTCAACGCCCCGAGCGACCGCGCGATCCGCGCGACCACGGGTGCACCGCCGGTGCCGGTGCCGCCACCTTCGCCGGCGGTGACGAACACCATGTCGGCACCCTTGAGTACCTCCTCGATGTCCTCGGAGTGGTCCTCGGCGGCCTTGCTTCCCACGTCGGGGTTGGCGCCGGCGCCTAGCCCTCGGGTGAGTTCTCGACCGATGTCGAGCTTGACGTCGGCATCGCTCATCAGGAGCGCCTGCGCGTCGGTGTTGATCGCGATGAACTCGACGCCCTTGAGGCCGACCTCGATCATCCGGTTGACCGCGTTGACACCTCCGCCGCCGATACCGACGACCTTGATGACCGCGAGGTAGTTCTGCGGTGCCGCCACGACGCTCGCCTCTCAATAGACATCTCTAGATCGGGTCGCCCTATAACCCTCACCCTCTAGTTCAGGGTTATAGTTATGTCAACCTCGCCTTGAGCAGCAAGGTACGCAACGCCTCGGAAGCTATTCAACGCAACACGCCGGCATGACGGCCACGCGCCTCGCCGGGGTGTGGTCTCCGAGTCAGGTTCTCGTTGTCGGAAAGCCCGGAACACTGACGTCATAGACCTTCGCACGCTGCTTCAGAAGGGCCGCGAGGACCCGCGCTTTGCTACGGGAGTCGTCGGCGCTCCCCCACATCACGGTGACGCCCCGGTCGAGGTGAAGGGTCACCGAGTCGACGGTCCTCACCCGTACCGTCTCGACCCTTCGGCGCAGTTCCGCCGGAAGCGCTGCTGCCACCTGTGCCCCGGCCTGCCTGAGGCCAGCCACCCGCTCCGGATCCGACTCCCTGGCAGCCGTCTCGATCGTCACGAACCTCGTCCGCATCCCTTCGGCGGTGCGGAAGGCTACGCCCTCGGCGTCGACGACCCGGGCAACGCTGCCGTCACGCCACACCGCGACCGGCGTCCGGCAGGTGGCCTCGATCCGGACCTCGTGCGGCCAGGAACGCTCGACTGACGCCCCCTTGACCGCCGGTAGGGCCGCGACCCGCTTGCGTACGGCGTCGAGGTCGATGCGCGCCAAAGGCCGCCCCAAAGGAACGGCGGCGGACGACAGGACCTCAGCCCTGGAAAGCCCCGAGGCCGGAGTCAAGCCACCGACCACGACGGTCCGTGCGTCGAACAGCGTCGAGAAGCCGAACGCCCAGACGGCAAGCCCGGCCAGGACCACGACGGACGCCAGGACCAGTGCCGGACTGAGACGCAGCAACCGGCGCGACCACTGCCGGCGGGCGAACTTGCGGGCCGACGACGCGGACACGCTCGCCGCCGCGCCCGCGGGCGGCGTCCGCGCCGTCGTTCTGGATCTCGTGGGCCGGGGCGGCACGGTCATCGGGCTGCGCCTGGCTCGCTTTCTTCCTCGAGTCGCTCACCGACGAGTTCCAGTACCTCGGGCCCGATGAGCGCCACGTCAGGCGCTCCGAGGGTCAGCACCAGATCGCCCGACCGCACGCGCTCGGCCACCCGGATGGGAGCCGCCGACCACGAGCGTTCGTAGACGATCCGCTCGGGCGGCAGCGGGATGTGCGGGATGATCAACGCGCCAGTGATGCCGGGGATCGGATCGTCACCGGTCGGGTCCATCACGATGACCTCGTCGGCGAGGCCGAGTGCCTCACCCAGCTCCCGGAAGAAGAACTGCGTCCGCGTGTGCCGCAACGGCCGGAAGCACACGATCACCCGTCCCTCACCGGCGGCGCCACGGGCAGCGCGAAGGTTGACGAGCATCTCGGTCGGATGGTGGCCGTAGTCGTCGTAGACCCGCACGCCTCCCGCCGTGCCCTTGTACTCGAACCGGCGCCGCGTTCCCGCGTAGCTCGACAGGCCCTCCCGGAGGTCACTCGACGGGAAACCCAGGCCGAGCCCGGCGGCGTAGGCGGCAGCAGCGTTCCAGGTGTGGTGCCGGCCGGCGACGTGGACGTCGATCGTGCCCTGGCGGCGGCCGTGGACGACGAGCTCGAACGTCGAACCGAGCGGGCGTACGGCCACGTTGTCGATGCGGACGTCGGCGTCGGTGGCCTCGCCGTAGGTGCGGACGTCGACGCCACGGGCCCGTGCGGCCTCCGCCACCCGGCGGGCGCCCGGATCGTCCACGCACGCGACCAGGAACCCACCCGGCACGATGCACTCGACGAACTGGTCGAACGCCTGGTGGTAGTCGTCCGGCGTCTCGTACATGTCGAGATGGTCGGGATCGACGTTGGTGATGACCGCGACCTCGGGTGAGTACTGCAGAAACGCCCGGTCGGACTCGTCGGCCTCCACCACGAAGATGTCCCCGGTGCCGTCGTGGGCGTTGGTCCCCGTGTCGTTGAAGTTGCCACCGATCGCGAACGACGGGTCAGCGCCGCAGTGCTGGAGCGCCACCGCAAGCATCGACGACGTGGTCGTCTTGCCGTGGGCACCCGACACCGCGGCGACCCGGCGTCCGTCCATCACCGCCGACAGCGCCGCCGCCCGCGAATAGAGCAGCAGCCCACGCCGTCGCGCTTCGACGACCTCGGGGTTGTTCTCCTTTATGGCCGTCGAGATCACCAGCGTGTCGGCACCCTCGACCTGGGCGGGGTCATGCCCGACGAAACAGGTCGCGCCGAGGGCGCGAAGGGCGGTGAGCGCGCGGGAGTCCTTGGCGTCGCTGCCACTCACCGTCATGCCGCGGGCGAGCATGATGCGGGCGATGCCCGACAATCCGGCGCCACCGATCCCCACGAAATGAACGTGACCCAGCTTCTCCGCCGGTACCAGCTCCGGTGGTGGTGGAACGATCACAGGCCTTCCTTTCCGGCGTTCCCGTGCGTGCTGGTGGCAACCGAGCGGACCAGCTCGGCCAACCGGTCGTCGGCGTCCGCTGGCACCAGGTCGTGCGCGACCTTGGCCATCGCGGCCAGCCGGCCCGCGTCGGTGACAAGACCGGCGACGTGCTGGCCCACCCATTCGGGGGTGAGGTCCGCGTCGTCGACGAGTACCGCGCCTCCGGCGTCGACGACAGGTTGGGCGTTGAACCGCTGTTCGCCGTTGCCGACCGGGTAAGGCACGAAGACGGCGGGCAGCCCGACCACCGCGAGCTCGGTCACCGTGTTGGCTCCAGCCCGGGAGATCACCGCGTCCGCGGCAGCATAGGCCAGTTCCATCCGTTCGATGTAGGGCACCACGACGTAGGGCGGGCTCCCGGCCGGGCTTTCCGGACGGATGTCGTGTCCGGCACCAGTCGCATGCAGCACCTGTACCCCCGCCGCGGCCAGAGTCGCCGCGGCCCCGGCCACGGCCTGGTTCAGGCGTACGGCGCCCTGGGATCCGCCCGTCACGAGCAGGGTCGGCCGGTCGGGATCGAGGCCGAACGCCGCCCTCGCCTCCGCCCGGAGCGCAGACCGGTCCAGCGTCGTGATCTCCCGCCGGACGGGCAGGCCCACGAACGCCGCATGGCGAAGCGGCGTCCCCGGAAAGCTCACAGCCACATGAGAGGTGACGAACCGGGCGGCGAATCGGTTGGCTATGCCGGGTCGGGCGTTCTGTTCGTGGACCACGACCGGTTTGCGCAGCCGGCGGGCCGCGAGATAGGCCGGCATGGCGACGTAGCCGCCCAGCCCGACCACGACGTCCGCGTCCACCCGCGAGATCACACCGGCGGCGGCGCGCACGGCACCGGCGAGTCGGCCGGGGACCGTGAGGAGTCGCGGCGTCAACTCCCGCGGGAGCGGCACCCGGGGAATCACAGCGAGTTCGTGCCCGGCGGCAGGGATCAGCCGCGCCTCCAGGCCCTCCTCCGTACCGAGGAAGGTGAGACCCACATCGGGATCAGCGCGGCGGAGTGCGGCCGCCAGCGCGAGTGCCGGACTGATGTGGCCGGCACTGCCGCCACCGGCGAGAACGATGTGCACGAGCTCACCCTTTCGTCGTGCGAGCCTTCTTGTCTGATGCCACCTTCGCCCGGGACATCACCTTCGTCCCGGCCGCCGCCTTCGTCCCGGCCGCCGCCTTCGCGGCGGCACGGGACTTCCGCCGGTCGGCCAGCGCCGCCCTGGCTGCCGGCTCGTTCCGCGCGAACGACACAAGGAGCCCGATCGCGAACAGAGTCGGAAGCATCGCGGACCCACCGTATGACACGAGCGGCAACGGGATACCCGCGATTGGCAGGAGCACCAGGACCGCACCCATGTTGACGAGTGCCTGGGCGGTCAGCCAGCCGATGATTCCGGCCGTGGCGAGCCTGGTGAAGGTGTCGTCCGCGCGCAGGGCTATCCGGACGCCGACGAAGGCCAGTGTCAGGAAGAGGCCGAGCACGATGATCGTGCCGGCAAGGCCGAGTTCCTCACCGATCACCGCATAGATGAAGTCCGTGTGGGCTTCGGGCAGTCGTCCCCATTTCTCCCTACTGTTACCGATTCCCACCCCCCACCAGCCGCCTGTGCCGAGTGCGAAGAGCGAGTGCGCGGCCTGCCAGCCGGTGTCGCGATAGTCGGCGAACGGATCCAGGAACGTCGTGAGCCGCTCACGCCGGTGCTCCCGCGTCACCACGAGATAGGTGACGACCAGCCCGACGCCGGCCACGGCAATCCCGAAGAACCGCATCGGCGTCCCGACCACGAACAGCATGACGAGCACCAGCGAGAACAGCACCAGCGACGTGCCGAGGTCGCGCTGGGCGAGGACCAGTGCGAGAACAACGCCGCAGACAGGGACGAACGGGATGACCAGGTGTTTCCACTCGCTGAGGAGTTTCTCCTTGCGGGCGAACAGGTCGGCACCCCACAGGACGAGCGCCAGCTTGGCCGCCTCACTGGGCTGGAGAAGGAACGGGCCACCGAACGACAGCCAGTTGCGGTTGCCGTTGACCGAGACCCCGAGCGGCGTGAGCGTGAGCGCGAGCAGGACGATCGACACGATCAGCGCGGGATAGACCATGGCGCGCAGCACCCGCGGTGGCAGGCGGGACGCCACGAACGCCATGGGCAACCCGGCTGCCACCCAGATGAACTGCCGCGCCGCCAGGGCGTAGGAGTCGCCGTAGACCGACAACGCGTAGACGCTCGACGCCGAGAGGACCATGACAAGCCCGAGGGCGAGCAGCAGCCCACTGACGCCGATGACGAGGTGGTACGACGTCAGCGGACGGTCGAGCGAGCGCCGGATCTCGGCGAGCCAACCGGACTCGTCGTCGCGGGACCAACGCCAACGGGACAGGCGACCGCGCCCTGCGGTCAAGCGCGAACCGGTCTGGCGCGCGTGGCCGTCCCCTGCGACAGTCCGGCGGTCGTTGGTGGCGCTCGTCACGCGCGTACCGTCTGTGTGAACACGCGTCGTCGTCCCCTCCGGTCGGCTGGTCTCAGGTCACGCCGTGGGGATCAGCCCCGGTGCCCTCGCACCGACGCCGCGAACGCATCACCTCGAGCGCTGTAACTGGTGAAGAGGTCGAAGGATGCGCAGCCAGGTGCGAGCAGCACGGTGTCACCTGGCTGGGCGAGCCGGCCCGCGGCCCCCACGGCCCGATCCATCACCTCAGTGTCGCTGTCGGCGACTTCGATGACGGGGACATCCGGTGCGTGTCGCGCAATCGCGGACGCGATGAGTTCCCGGTCGCGACCGAGCAGGACCACGCCGCGCAACCGATCCTTGACGGCGTGTACGAGGTCGCCGAAATCCTGACCCTTGGCGAGGCCTCCGGCGACCCAGACCACAGAGTCGTACGCCAGGAGCGAGGCGAGCGCCGCATGGGCGTTGGTGGCCTTGGAGTCGTCGACGTAGACCACGCCGTCACGCTCCCCCACCCGCTGGATCCGGTGCGGCTCGAGAACGAAACCCGTGAGACCTGCCCGGACTGCGGCCGGGGGCACGCCGTGTGCCCGGGCGAGGGCCGCGGCGGCGAGGGCGTTGGCGATGTTGTGCGGCGCCTGTGACGGTAGATCGCTGACGGCACACAGTTCCGCCGCGGAGGTCTGTCGTTCGGCGACGAACGCCCGGTCGGCGAGCACACCGTCGACGACACCGAGCATGCCGACCCCCGGGACACCGGCCGTGAACCCGACCGCCCGGGCCCCCTCCACCACGTCGGCCGCGCGGACCAGTTCCTCGGTGACAGGGTCGGCGACGTTGTAGACGCACGCGATCTCGCAGCCGGTGAAGATCTTGCCCTTGTCCCCGGCGTAGGCGTCCATCGAACCGTGCCAGTCCAGGTGGTCAGGGGCGACGTTGAGAACCGCCGCCGCCCGGGGACGCAGGGGCCGCGCCCAGTGCAGCTGGAAGCTGGACAGCTCGACGGCGAGGACGTCGTACGGCTCGGGGTCGAGCACGGCGTCGACGACCGGCGCACCGATGTTGCCGACCGCCTCCGCCCGCAGTCCCGCTGCCCGCAGGATCGCCGCCAGCATGCCGACCGTGGTGGTCTTCCCGTTGGTACCGGTGAGGGCGAGCCAGGGCGCGGCGGTCGCGGGATCGCGCAGCCGGAGCGCGAGGTCCACCTCGCCCAGGATCGGCAGCCCACGCTCCCCCGCCGCCACGAGCAGGGGCGCACCAGGAAGCCAGCCCGGCGAGGTCACCACCAGGTCAGCGTCGTCAGGGAGCGTGGCCGAGGAGCCCGGGCCCAGGCGTACGTCGGCGCCGAGGGTCGAAAGGATCGTCGCCTTCTCGCGTTCGGCGTCGCCCGCGCGGTCGTCGACGACGACGACCCGTGCGCCCACGCCGAGCAGGCCGGCTGCGGCCGAGTACCCGGACACGCCGATGCCCGTCACCAGGACGGTGACCGACGGCCAGGGCGAGTGCCGGTCCGCGCCGTCCAGCCAACCCAGCCGGTGGTGGCCGTTGACCTGCCCGGCAGTGCGCCCAGTCGTCTGCCCGGCGGTCGGTCCCGTGGTCTGCCCGTCGTGCGATGCCGTCATGTGCCCGCCACCCATTCGGCGTAGAAGATCCCGATCGCGCCGGCCACGCAGATGCCGCAGATGATCCAGAAGCGGATCACGATCGTGACTTCGTTCCAGCCCTTGAGCTCGAAGTGGTGGTGGATCGGCGCCATCCGGAAGAGCCGGCGGGGCGTACCCGTCTTCCACCGGGTGAACTTGAAGAAGCCGGTCTGGAGCATGACCGAGGCCGTCTCGATGAGGAACAGCCCACCGATGAGGATGAGCAGCAGCTCGGTACGGGTCATGATCGCGAACCCGGCGATGCCGCCGCCGAGGGCCAGCGCACCTGTGTCACCCAGGAAGATCTTGGCCGGGGAGGCGTTCCACCACAGGAATCCGAAGCACGCGGCAGCAACCGCGAACGCCACGACGGCGAGGTCGTACGGATCCCGGACCTCGTAGCACTTGGTGCCCGGCTCCTCGAAGCAGGCCTGGTTGAACTGCCAGACACAGATCAGGGTGTACGCGGCGAACACCAGCACCGAGGACCCGGTGGCAAGGCCGTCGAGACCGTCGGAGAGGTTCACGCCGTTGGACGTCGCGGCGATCATCAGCAGCACCCAGAGGACGAAGACCACCGAGCCGAGCTGCAACCAGTCGATGTCGCGGATGAACGAGATGAACGGCGAGCCGGGCGTGACGTCCCGGTCGTCGGGGAACTGCAGCGCGAGGATCGCGAAGACAACCGCGACCGAGGTCTGGCCAGCCAGCTTGGTCTTGGCGCGCAGGCCGAGGCTGCGCTGCTTGGAGACCTTGAGAAAGTCGTCGAGGAACCCGACGAGCCCCAGGCCCACCATGAGCAGCAGGACCAGCGCACCGGACGCCGAGGGCAGCCGCCACGAGTAGACGTGTGCCGCCGCGTAGCCCAGCACGGTCGCCACGATGATGACGATGCCGCCCATCGTGGGCGTACCCCGCTTGGTGTGGTGCGAGGTCGGGCCGTCGTCGCGGATTATCTGGCCGTAGCCACGGGCCGCGAGCATCCGGATCCCGACCGGTGTGCCCAACAGCGCGATCAGTAAGGAGACTCCCCCGGCAAGCAGGATCGCCTTCACGCCTGGCCCTCCAGTGTCTCGGCCCCCTGTCGAATGGCATCACCCAGATAGCGCAGTCCGGCGTCGCGGGACGACTTCACCAGTACCACGTCGCCGCTCCGCAGGTCCTTGCGTAACAACTTCAACGCCTGCGCGGCGTCACGGACGAAGGTCGAGTGGCGAAAACCCGCCGCCCTCGCGCCCCGCTCGATCGGTCTGGCGCCCTCCCCCACGACCACCAGACGTGACACGCCGAGCTCAGCCGCGAGGCGGCCGACCGCCTCGTGCTCCTGCGCCGAGGCCTCGCCCAGCTCCAACATCTCGCCCAGCACCGCGAACGACCGGCGGCCGCCCGCGAGTTCGGGCAGGGTCTGCAGCGCTGCCCGCATCGAGTCGGGGTTGGCGTTGTAAGCGTCGTTGAGGACGGTGACCCCGTCAGCGCGCTCGCCGATCTCCATCCGCCAGCGGGCCAGCGGGACCGCCGCCGAGAGGCGTTCTGCGACCGTCTGCAGGTCCATGCCGATGGCGAGCCCAACGGCCGCGGCGGCCAGTGCGTTGGAGACGTGGTGGCGGCCGACCAGCCTCAGGCGTACCTCTGTGGCTCCGTGCGGGCTCACCAGCTCGAAGACCGGACGACCGCCGTCGAGCCAGACCTTCGCCGCACGGACCGCGGCGTCGTCGGCCAGGCCGAAGAGGACCGACGGCGCCTTGGAGCGGTCGGACATCGCCCGGACCAGTGGGTCGTCGGAGTTCAGGATGGCGAGGCCGTCGTCGAGCAGGGCCTCCACCAGCTCACCCTTCGCGATCGCCGTCGCCTCCCGGCTGCCGAACTTCCCGACATGGGCGAGCCCGACGTTGAGCACGACCGAGATGTCCGGCGGAGCGATCTGGGTGAGGTACCGGATGTGGCCGATCCCGCGGGCGCCCATCTCCAGGACGAGGTACCGCGTCTCCTCGTCAGCCTGCAACACGGTGAGGGGCATTCCTAACTCGTCGTTGAGCGACCCCTGCGGCGTCACCGTGGGTCCGGCGCCCGCCAGCACCTGCCCGAGGAGGTCCTTCGTCGACGTCTTTCCCTGTGACCCGGTGACGGCGACGATGGTCGTGTCCACCAGCCGACCCACCACGAATGCCGCGAGCCGACCGAGTGCCACGACCGAGGCGTCCACGTCGTGGTCGGGCGCGGTCGGCGCGAGGATCGACGGAACGGCGGGCAACGGCTCACTCGCGAGCACCGCGACCGCTCCCCTGCGTACGGCCTCCTCGGCGAACTGGTGGCCGGGACCGTCGGCGACGAAGAGCGCACCTGGGGCCGCCTGGCGCGAGTCGGCGACGACAGGTCCCGTCACGACCGCGTCCGGCGAGGCGTCGCGGAGTTCGCCACCCACCGCCTCGGCGATCTCGGCGAGAGTCATCCGGATCACCGCTCCGCACCCTTCTTCCGGGCATCCGCGCGGGCGGTGCCGATCGTGTCGGACATCTGTCGAAGAACCTCCTGGACCACGAGTCGGTCGTCAAAGGGATGTACTACCCCACCGAACTCCTGGCCCTGCTCGTGTCCTTTGCCGAGGATCAGCACGGTATCGCCCGGGCGTGCGGCGCCGATCGCCCACTCGATCGCCTGCCGTCTGTCGCCGATCTCGACGACCTCGCCACGGAGGGACGCAGGGACGCCGTAGGCCCCGCGGAGAGCGGCCGCCCGGATGGCCTCCGGATCCTCCGAGCGCGGGTTGTCGTCGGTGAGAACGGCGAGGTCAGCGTGCCGGGCGGCGGCCTCGCCCATGAGCGGTCGCTTCGCGTGGTCGCGATCTCCCCCGCAGCCGAACACGCCGATCACTCTGCCCTTCGTCCAGCCGCGGACGGACGACAGGACGATCGCGATGGCGTCGGGCGTGTGGGCGTAGTCGACGATCGCCGCGAACGCCGCGCCGGGGTCGGACACGCGCTCCATTCGACCCGGAAGGCTGGCGGTCGCCAACGCGGGCAGGAATGTCTCCGGGCCCATGCCCGCGCCCGCCAGCATCGCGGTGGCCAGGACGGCGTTGGCGACGTTGAACGTCCCAGGCAGGCCGAGCGTCACCGGCCAGGGCCCGCCGTCCGGACCGTGCAGGACGAAGTGGGACAGGCCGTCGGGTGAGCCGCTCACCTCGGCGGCCCGCCAGTCGGCGGCTGGAGCGCCGGCAGCGGAGTACGTCACGATGTCCAGTCCCCGCTCCCTCGCCAGCACGGCAAGGCGTGCGCCGTAGGTGTCGTCGAGGTTGATCACACCGCGGCGGCTGCGATCCGGGCCGAACAGCGCCGCCTTCGCCGCGAAGTACGCCTCCATGTCGCCGTGCAGTTCCAGGTGGTCCTGGCTGAGGTTCGTGAAGCCGGCGACGTCGAAGACCAGACCGTCCACCCGGCCGTAGGTCAGCGCGTGGCTCGACACCTCCATCGAGACGTGACTGACACCACGCTCGCGCATGACGGCGAGAATGGCCTGCAGGTCCGGTGCCTCCGGTGTCGTACGTACGCTCGGGAGGGTCTCGTCGCCGATCCGCGTACCGACCGTGCCGAGCTGGCCGGTACGACGGCCCACGTGTCGAAGGGCCGCGTCGAGGAGGAACGCCGTCGTGGTCTTGCCGTTGGTTCCCGTGACACCCAGAACGGTGAGATCGCGTGCGGGATAGCCGTAGACCCACGCCGAGACCGCCCCGAGCACGCCCTGTGGATCGGACACGACCAGGGTCGGCAGCCCGGCGGCCCGGCAGCGCTCCAGACCCGTGGGGTCGGTGAGGACGGCGGCCGCGCCGGCCGCGGCCGCCTGTTGTGCGTAGGCGGCACCGTGGGTGGATCCTCCCGGACGCGCGACGTAGAGATCACCGCCCACGACAGCCCGGGAGTCCTGGGTCACACCTGTCACCACGACTCCTGCGAGCTCCTCCTCAGCGCCGTCATGACCAACGGGTGACCGCGGTTCCGGCTGAGCCGAAACGAGTGCACGAAGCTCGGCCAGCCTCCGCCGAGGTGGGTCCGCCGGTCGCGGCGTCGCCGATCGGGTGGCGGGGACGGCCACAGCCTCTCCTCCCTCCGCGACTCAGGTGCTCCTCGGACCGCTCGTTTGTCTGGTTTCTGCGACCCGCTGTCTGTCCCGAGGTCGACACCTCGCGGTCGTGCCTGCCCCTGGCCGGACGGTCTGGGGCGTGCCCTCGACCGCAGGACAGTACCGCGCTCACGCTCCGAGACCGGCCGCGCCCGCGCTACCAGGTGAGTGGCATGGCGGGCGTGGTCGTCCCCGTGGGCGGAACGCCGTACTTCTGGAGGGTGAAGGCCATGATGTCGCGGAAGACGGGGGCCGCGAGGCCACTTCCGCTATTGCCGCCACGCTTCGGATCCTGGACAACGACATAGACGACATAGCGCGGCTGGTCAGCCGGAGCGAACCCGGCGAATGACGCCGTGTAGCCGCGATAGCACCCGCAGGCGGCGTCGACGCGCTGCGACGTGCCGGTCTTGCCGGCGACGCGGTAGCCCGGGATCTGCGCCTTCGTGGCCAGCGCCTCCTCGCCATCGACCACCTGCTCCATCATCGCGGCGACGCTCGATGCCGTCGCCTCGCTGATCACGCGGGACCGCTTCGGTGCGGGCGCCGGGCGGCGCAGCTGGCCTTCCTCGTCCACCCGGCCCCGGACCAGGTTCGGCTCGACCCGCACCCCGCCGTTGGCGACGGTGCCGATCGCGGACGCCATCTGGACGGCGTTGACCGACATGCCCTGACCGAACGCGACTGTCGCGCGTTGCAGGTCACTCCACGACTCCGGCTTCGCCAGCGAACCTTTGGCCTCACCGGCCAGCCCGATGCCGGTGGGTTGGCCGAGCCCGAACCTGCGCAGGTAGCTCGCGTGCTCCGCCTTCGGCATGCGTTCGGCGGCCAGGATGGTCCCGAGGTTGCTCGACTTCGCCAACGCGCCCGTCATCGTCAACGGGATCGTCCCGTGTCCCCAGTAGTCGTGGATCTGGTGCCCGTTGCGAAGGAGTGCACCCGGCACCGAGATCTTCGTCTCGGGCGTGACGTAACCGGCGTCGATCAGGGCGGCCGTCGTGAGGACCTTCGCCACGCTCCCGGGTTCGTACACCTCCTGCAAGGGACGGTTCACCCGGTCGTCCGCGGGACTGCTGGTCGGATGGTTCGGGTCGTACGTCGGTGCCGTCGCCATGGCCACGATCTGGCCCGTCTTGACGTCGAGCACCACCGCATCGCCGCTGCGGGCGCCCGTGGCCTTCACCTGGCCGGCGATGGCCTTCTGGGCGACCCACTGGACGTCCCGGTCGATCGTCAACGAGACGTTGGCACCGGGCACCGGGTCCTGCTGGACGCTGGGGGCGAGGGGGATCTGCTGGCCTCCGGAGCCCCCCTCGTAGACCATCAGACCGTCCTTGCCCCGCAGCTTGTCGTCGAGAGCGTACTCGAGCCCGGCGAGACCGCGTCCTTCACCGCCGACGAACCCGACGAGATTGGCGGCAACGGGCCCCGAGGGATAGCTGCGGAGGGGATCCGGCTGGTTGAAGACGCCGATCAGATCGCCGGCATCGAGCGCCTTCCTGGCCCGGTTCCACCGATCGGCGGGTACGTTGCGGGCAAGGTAGACGAACCTGCTGTCCGCCTTGCGGAGCTTGGGCAGCAGCTCCTCGGCGGGAACCTTCAGGATGGGCGCGAGGGTCTCAGCGATCTGGACCGCACCGGGACGCGTCATCTTCGGGTCCGCGGTGACCGCCACCGTGTCCACTGTGGTCGCCAACGGGACGCCGTTGACGTCGGACAGGTCCCCCCTGGTGGCGCGGAGAGTGACCTCCTGCAGGCGTTCCTTCACCGCGGCATGGGCGAACGAAGCCGCTTCCACCCCCTGCAGTTGGAGCAGGCGGCCGGCGAAGACCGACATCACGAAGGCGACGATGAGAAACCCCACCCGGAGGCGCCGGCTCGCCGTGCCGAGCTTGAACGACCTACCGCTGCCCGGTCGTCCCGCCGCTCTCCGCGCCCTCACGGCAGTCGGCTCGCTCCTCCGCGTCCGGGGGGCGGCCTGGTGGCGTACCGTCGTCTGACGCGTGGCAGCGCGATGGGTTGGCTTCGCCCGGTTGGCTGGCGGCCGTGCCGGTACGGCCTTCTTCAGTGGCACTGACCGCTTTGGGGACGCAGACTTCTTCTGGGCTACCACTCTCTTCTGGGCCGCTGCTTTCTTGCCGGTCGACACCTTCTCTGGCACCGCCTTGTCGCGGGGCACCCCCCTCTTCTGCGGTATCGCCTTCTTGGCGGGCGACACCCTCCGCTGCGCCACCGCGGTCTTGCGGGGCACCGCGGTCTTGCGGGGCACCGCGGTCTTGCGAGGCACCGCGGTCTTGCGAGGCACCGCGGTCTTGCGAGGCACGGCGGTCGACTGACGAGAGTTGCCGCCGCGCGAACGTGGTGCCTCGCGGCGCTCTCGGTCGCGTGGGCGTGATGGACGGCCGGTCATGTGTTCCCTCCGGGCGTCGGCGGCGTTGGGCTGACCTGCGGTGTCTGTACGGGTGTCTGACCGGGCGTGGCGGTCGGCCGGGCCGGGGAACCTGCGGTCGCTCCGGCCGGCGTCGACGATGGCTTCGGCTTGGGTCTGGGCTTCACCCGTGCCTCTGCCGGTACGGCCTCACCGAGCACCGCACCGTCGGACAGGCGCAGGAACACGGGATTGGCGTTGGGGACCATGCCCATCCGCTGCGCTCGACCGGCGAGGTTCTCCGGTGCCTTGAGGCGAGCAACCCGCTGGTCGAGATCCTCCTCGCGTTCGGCGAGCATCGACGTCTGGCGCTTGAGGTCGTGGATGGCGAACGACCCCCGCTGCAAAGACGTGTTGAGGAGCAGCAGACCGACAAGCCCGACGCCCAGAATGGCGACAACCAGGAGGACGAAGGGCGCTCGGGCAGGGGCCTCAGCCCGCGCCGGTACGACCCGTAGCTGGCGTTCCGGCTGGTCGGGTTCGCGCCATGGCCGTGCGAGGCTCTCGATGAGGCTCATGCTGTGCCCCCTTTGCATGACCGCTGCGGTGCCTCACTCCGGCACACCTCGTACCTCGGCGTACCTCCGCGGGGGCTCCTCGCGCTCATGCTGTGCCCCCTCTGTCGCTCGACTTCCGCCCTGCCCGGATGCGTTCGACCGCGCGTAACCGTGCGGAGGTGGCGCGCGGATTGGCAGTGATCTCCTCGTCCGACGCCTTGTCGGCGCCGCGGGTCAGGAGCCGGAGAACGGCCTCGTGTCCGGGTGGCACAACCGGGAACCCGTCAGGTACGTCCGGCCGGGCGAGCGCCGCGAACGTCTGCTTGACCAGCCGGTCCTCGAGCGAGTGGTACGCAAGGACCACCACCCGCCCGCCCACCGCCACCGCGTCCACCGCCGCCGGCAGGGCACGCTGGAGCACCGCGAGCTCGCCGTTGACCTCGATCCGCAGCGCCTGGAAGGTGCGCTTGGCCGGGTGGCCTCCGACCTGACGTTTCGCGGCCGGGATTGCCCCCCGGATGAGGTCGACGAGTCCGGCACTGGTCGTGAAGGGTGTATTGGCCCGCTCGCGCACGATCCGCTCGGCGATCCGCCGGGCGAACCGTTCCTCGCCGTAGTCGCGCAGGATCCTGGTGAGGTCGGTTACCGGGTAGGTGTTGAGAACCTCGGCCGCAGTGATGCCCCGGGTGGGGTCCATCCGCATGTCGAGGGTGACGTCGCGGCTGTAGGCGAAGCCACGGCTCGGGTCGTCGAGCTGGAGTGAGGACACACCGAGGTCGAAGAGCACGGCGTCGACCTCGGTGAGACCGAGCTGGTCGAGCACGTCGGGGATCTCGTCGTAGACCGCGTGGAGCAAAGTGGAGCGCTCACCGAACTCGTCCAGCCGCTCCCTCGCCGCGTCGAGAGCATGCGGGTCACGGTCGAGTCCGATGAGGCGCGCGTCGGGAAACTCCCGCAGCAGTAGCTCCGCGTGTCCACCGAGGCCGAGTGTCGTGTCGACGACAACGCCGCCTCCCGGCCGGCCAAGGACCGGCGCGAGCAGCTCAACCACGCGGTCGGCCAGGACGGGCACGTGGACGGGGTGGTCGGCGCATGCGTTCATCTGGTCCGCCACCTCAACGGGCAAGGCCCAGCATGGTGGCGAGTACGGCAGTCGTCGCGATGGACGCCCCGAGGGAGAACGCGATCACCGTGGCACGTGCCCGGACGGCGGCGCGGACGGAGACGTCGTCGGCGGACCGGTGAAGGTCTGGCAGTGTCGCCATGTCCGCGAGACCTACTACGGCGTCGGCTCGCTCGCGTCGCGCGTGACCGGATGGGTTCACGTCGCCCCCTTGTGTTGCACTTTCGATGGCCGTGCGGCCAGGTCCCCGCCCGCTCGCCCGGGGAAGCCGCCGTCTGGCGCCGGGGAAGGTGCGTCAGAATGCGCAGGGAGCGGGCTGGAGACCTCGCCGCACGAGTAACCGGTGGGTCTCGTATCTGCGAATGTCGTTAGTGGTGGGTCTCAGGTGTCGCCGGCTGGTAACGCTCGTGCGCCGGCTCAGAGAATCCCCGGGAGCACCTCCTCACTCAGGTCGGAGAAGGTCTGTTCCTGCTCGGTGGAGTAGCGCGCCCATGCCTCGGCATCCCAGATCTCCACCCGGTTCATGGCGCCGATGACCACACACTCGCGGGTCAGTCCGGCGTACTCGCGAAGCATCGGCGGGATGGTGACCCGCCCCTGCTTGTCGGGCTTCTCATCCGATGCACCGGCGAACAACATCCGCAGGTAGTCACGTGCGGCCTTGTTGGTGACTGGTGCCTGCCGCATCTGGTCGGTCAACCGGGCGAACTCCGGGGTCGGCCAGACGTAGAGGCAACGTTCCTGCCCACGAGTGACCACAAGCCCCTCCGCCAGCTCTTCCCGGAATTTTGCTGGGAGGAAAAGCCGGCCCTTCTCGTCGAGCCGAGGGGTGTGGGTGCCGAGAAACGTGGCCGCCACCTCCCCCAGATGCTCACCAGGTGCCGCTCTCCACCACTGGCCGCCACTTTACCCCACTTCCCTCCACCGTCAACCATCCTTGACGCGCGCCGCACCGGCTGCGCCACTGTTTGCGTCGCGAAGGCGCAGGTCAGAAGGGGTGGTGCGAAAGGGAGGGCGATGGAGGGGGCATGCCGGCCGGCGTGCCGGAACAATCAACCGGCGGTGAACAACTTGGTCCGACCGGACGTATCCACTGGGACAGGAGAAACCTCCCTGCCGAATGTGGCCCCCCTGATGAACACAAACCGAGATCGAAGACGTACGGTTCGAACGAAGAGGTCAAGCCGGCACAGTCGCGCCAGACAGCACGAATCCGGCGCAGGTTGGGCGCGGGCCGTTTTGCAGTGCTCTGGATAGACCGGGGCCGGGCGTTCACGCGGGCGGACGCGCGGTCAGGGTTGGCGACAACTCGGCGAACCACCACCCCGCAGACCGCTCGAACCTGAGAGACTCGGACCAATAGCCGTTTGTCGCGGCACTGCCGGTTAAGGGAGGCCATGGTGTCGACCGGCCCGATCATTGAGCCGACGAAGCGACCGACCGAAAGACGCTGGGCCCCCGCGGCCGACTTTCCCTATCTCGCCCAGACCGCCAGCCGGGTGAGGGAAGCCGTCGAAAGCGTGATCGAGGGCAAACCAGACGTCGTCAAGGTCGCGCTCACGGTCCTGCTCGCCGAAGGTCATCTGCTCATCGAAGACGTCCCTGGCGTCGGAAAGACGATGCTGTCGAAGGCGCTCGCGCGCTCGATCGACTGCAGCGTCCGGCGGATCCAGTTCACTCCCGACCTGTTGCCGAGCGACGTCACGGGCGTGTCGGTCTACAACCAGGAGAACCACGACTTCGAGTTCCGGCCCGGTGGCATCTTCGCCAACATCGTGGTCGGCGACGAGATCAACCGTGCCTCGCCCAAGACGCAGTCGGCCCTGCTCGAGTGCATGGAAGAGGCCCAGGTCACCGTCGACGGCACGACGTACCACCTCGAACTGCCGTTCATGGTCATCGCGACGCAGAACCCGATCGAGATGGAAGGCACCTATCCCCTGCCGGAGGCACAGCGGGACAGGTTCATGGCCCGGGTCTCGATGGGCTACCCGAGCGCGCAGGCGGAGTTGGAAATGCTCGACGCCCACGGCGCCAACTCGCCGCTCGACGATCTCGAACCCGTCACCGACGCCCGCGAGATCGCCAAGCTCATCGACATCGTGCAGGGGGTCTACGTCGCGGAGGCGGTGAAGCAGTACGCCATCGCCCTCGTGACCGCCACCCGGCACTCCCCTGATCTCCGACTCGGCGCGTCGCCGCGCGCGACGCTGCACCTGATCCGGGCGGCCAGGGCCGCGGCCGCGCTCGACGACCGCGAGTACGTCCTGCCGGACGATATCCAGACTCTCGCCATCCCCGTCCTGGCCCACCGGCTGCTGCCTGCCGCCGAGGCCCAGATCGCGCGTCGTACGGCAGAACAGGTCGTCTCCGACCTCGTCCGTACCGTGCCGGTACCCGACCCCCAGCGCCGCGCCCGGTGAGCCCGATGGGCGGCCGGTTCTCCTCCCTCACCACCCGCGGCCGTGCGTTCGTCGCCGCAGGAGTCGCCGCCGCCGTCTGTGCTCTCGCCCTCGGCCAGAAGGACCTGCTCAGGGTCGCGATCTTCCTGATCGCGCTTCCGATCGTGACCGTCCTCGTCGTCGCGCGGACCCGCTACCGGATCGCGGCCAGCCGCACGATCCAACCGGTGCGTGTTCCGGTCGGCCAAGCCAGTCACGTCCGGCTGCGGCTGGAGAACGTCGGCCGGATGCCCACCGGGCTGCTGCTGCTCGAGGACCACGTGCCATACGTCCTCGGTGCGCGGCCCCGGTTCGTCCTGGACCGGATGTCCGCCCGGTGGCGCCGCGACGTCGGCTACTCGGTGCGTTCCGACGTCCGGGGGCGCTTCACGCTCGGCCCCCTGACGCTGCGGGTGACCGATCCATTCGGCCTGGTCGAGCTCACCCGTTCGTTCAAGGCACAGGACACGCTGCTCGTGACACCGGAGGTCCATCCGCTCGTCTCGGCGCGGATCGGCGGTGAGTGGGCGACCAACGGGGAGAGCCGCCCCCGCGCCGCGGCGGCCGACGGCGAAGAAGACGTCACCGTCCGCGAATACCGTGATGGCGACGACCTGCGTCGGGTGCACTGGCGGTCGAGCGCCCGTCGCGGTGAGCTCATGGTCCGGCGCGAGGACCAGCCATGGCAGAGCCGCGCCACGGTCATCCTCGACACCCGCCGCATCGGTCACCGGGGCAGCGGACCGGCGTCCTCGTTCGAGTGGTCGGTCAGCGCCGCGGCGTCGATCGGCGCCCACCTGCTGCGGCGGGGGTACTCCCTGCGGCTCGCAACCGACGCCGGCGCCTCCGTCGCCACGGCCGCCCGGGAGTCCGGTCCGTCCGCAGAGGCCGAGGGGCACCTGCTCGACGCGCTGGCCGTGGTCGGCCCGTCGTCGGTCGGCCAGCTCACCCACGGTTCGCTGAGCCTTCCCCACGACAATTCGTACGGCCTGCTCATCGCCGTCCTGGGCGTCATCACACCGCTCGAAGCCGAGGCCATGGTCCGTATCCGGCAGCGTTCGGCGTCCGGGTTGGCCATCGTCGTCGACGCGCCGAGCTGGGCCATGTCCAAGGAGCGCTCACCCGCGGCGGTCGCCGAGCAGCTCTCGGAAGCGTTGCGGATCCTGCGCGGCGGTGGCTGGCGGACCGTCGTCGCGCGTTCGGGTGACCCGGTGCCGCACGTCTGGACCCAGCTCGTCGTCGGCGAAGGGTACGGGCAGGGCGGGTCCTCCTCCGCTCCGGCCAGTGGCGCCACCAGACCGGTTGGCTACCCGACCGTCGGCGTGCCGGCGGACGGCTCCGCCCCTCCCCTCACGGGTGCGGTGCCCACGGCCGACGGGCCCACATCCCCGCGGGGCGACATGGTGGGAGGACCGGCGACGTGAACGAAGCACTGCGAAACACCATCGCGGGAGTGGCCGCCACGTTCCTCGCCTGTCTGGCGCTGCTTCCGGCCTACCAAGGTCAGGAATGGCTCGGGTCCGCGGTGCTCGTCCTGCTCTTCGTCGGGGCCACCGGCTTCGGCCTTCGCCAACTCGGCACTCCCCACCTGCTCGTCCCGCTCGGCCAGCTGGCGGCGCTCGGTTGGGCGTTCATCCTGGTCTATGCGCACGAGGATCTCCGGTTCGGCTTCCTGCCGAGCGGGGACTCGGTCGAAGCTCTGACCGAACGCATCAACGAAGGGCTGCTCGTCGTCGTCCGGTACGCCGCGCCCGTGCCCTATGACCATGATCTCGCCATGGTGACGGCCCTGGGCATCGGCCTCGTCGCCATTTCCGTCGACACCATGTGCGCCACCTTCCGTCTGGCACCCTGGGCGGGACTTCCGCTGCTGCTGCTCTACAGCATCCCGGCCACCACCGTCTCAGGCGGCATCTCGGCGCTGGCGTTCATTCCGGCGGCGATCGGCTACGTCATCCTCCTCGTCAGTGAGAGCCGCGAACGCCTGAGTCGATGGGGCCGGGTGATCGGGATCGCCGACGACGTGGCCGGGCCGCAGGACAATGTGCAGGCGTCGCTGTTCGGCCAGACCGGCCGCCGCGTCGGCGCGATGGTCATCGGACTCGCCGTCGTGGTACCCGCCCTGATGCCGGCACTTCCGGAAGGGATCTTCGGCCAGGGGGAAGGCGGCGGCTTCGGCACGAGCGGCCAGACCATCAAGGTCGACAACCCGATCGTCGACCTCCGGCGCGACCTGAGGCTCCCCCAGAACGTCCCCGTCCTCACCTACCGCACCACGACGGACACACCCGACTACATCAAGCTCGTCACGCTCGACGAGTTCGACGGCGAGCGGTGGCGTCCGTCCCAGCGCAGTGTCCGGAACATCGAGAACGAACCGGGCGAGTCCAGTCGGCTGCCCGACCCTCCGGGCCTCAGCCAGTCGGTCCCCCGGACCAACGTGCGTACGACGTTCCAGGTCACCGATGCGCTCGAGTCGCGCTGGCTGCCGTCCCCGTATCCCGCGACCACGCTCAAGGCTCCTGGCGAGTGGGGCTACGACCCCGACACGCTCGACATCGTGAGCCGAGGGAAGAGCTCGGCCGGTCTGATGTATGACGTGAGCACGCTCAAGCTCGGACTCAAGCCAGGCGAGCTCGATGCCGCAGGTCTCGCGCCGGAGGCGGTGTTCAGCCGCTACACCGAGCTGCCGCCGCTTCCCGAACAGGTCAAGAACATTGCCCTTCGCCAGGTGGGCGATGCGAAGACCAACTACGACAAGGCGATCGCGCTGCAGAGCTGGTTCCGTACCGATTTCTCCTACGACATCAACGTCGAGTCAGGGCACGGCGAACCAGCGATGCTGGAGTTCCTCGCCGACAAGCGCGGCTACTGCGAGCAGTTCGCGGCGACGATGGCGATCATGGCCCGCTCGCTCGGCATCCCCGCGCGGGTCGGTGTGGGCTACATGGCCGGCACCCGGCAGCCGGACAACCGCTGGCTGGTGACCGCGCACGACTCGCACGCCTGGCCGGAGCTGTACTTCGCCGGCTATGGGTGGGTGCGGTTCGAGCCGACACCGCAGGCCCAGACCGGGCTCGCCCCGTCGTGGACCGTCCCGGACTCGGACACCCCGTCGGCTCCGACCCCAGAGACGACAGTCGACCCGGACGACCCCAGCCAGAACACCACCAGCAGTGCCAGTCCCGCGCCGCTGCCAGGTGAGGACGACCCGCTCCGGGGCGCTCCGCAGACACCTGTCGACCCGGGCATCAGTCCGGTTCCGGTCCTGATCCTCGCGGGCGTCCTGTTGGTCGCGGCGGTGCCGTTCCTCGTCCGCACGGCGATCCGGCAGATCAGGTTGTCGCCACGCCAGCCGCCGGGCCGACTGGTCGAGGGGGCCTGGCGGGAACTTGCCGACTCGAGTATCGACGCCGGGCTGACCTGGGACGATGCCGCGACCCCGCGGGCCACCGGCGCCCGGCTGCGGCCCAAGGTCCCCCAGGACGCTGTTGCAAGCCTGCAGGAGGTCGTCAAGGCCGTGGAGCGGAGTCGGTACGCCCCCGATCCCGGCTCGGCGGGCGAAGTCACCGAATCGCTCAAGGCGGTGACGCAGGCGTTGCGGTCTACCGGCTCACGCGCTCAGCAGGCGCGGGCCCTGCTGCTGCCCCCGTCGCTGGGCCGCCAACTACCTCGGCTATGGCGTCCGCTGTTCGGGCTGCTCGACCGGATGGACACCGCGGGCGCACGCTCGGTCAGGCAGGTGCTCCAGCTGCCCTGGCGCCGCCGGAGGACACCAGCGGCGCACTGAGTGTGGCAGCGCTGCCGTGGAAACGGTTGCCGCCCTCAAGGGTGTCTGTCGCCTAAGGGTGCCGCCCTGAAAGGTTGCCGCCCTGGAAACAGCGGCAGGACGCGGATTCTCCGCCAAGTGCCGGGCCTGAGAGCCAGGTCACAGGAGCGAGTCGGTCAGAAGCCGGACTCGCGGCGTCGTCTCCAGCGTTCCTCCATGCGTTGCATGAACGTCCCACTGGCCTTCGCCTTCGCCTTGGCCTTGGGTCGCCGGCCGCCGCGACCGCGAATGGGGACGACCTTGGACATCTCGCCGGCCGCGGGCATGTGCCGCACACTGGTCGCGACGTAGTAGGCCGACACCAGCATGACAAGGAAGCCGAGCACGCTGACCACGATGTAGGCGGCGACACTGCGCCCGGTCGTCATCATGATCGCGCCGCCGAGCATCAGCACCATGCCGACAACAAACACCACCGCACCGAGTGCTGCGCGGCGGCGTTGTCGGGTGCGTAGATCGACCCCTCGCAGCGCCGAGGCGAGCTTAGGGTCCTCGGCAGCAAGGGCCCGCTCCATCTGCTCGAGCAACCGCTGCTCGTGGTCGGAGAGAGGCACCTGACCTCCAACGGGACACTGCCGTGTTTCGAGCTTTGCTGTGTTCGATCTTCGGGGCCTAGATGCAGTCTAAGCAGGCTTGGACCAGCACGGTAGCCGACCTCTCACGTTCGACGGTTACCGGCGCACTGTTCCGCATATGTCACGCATATGAGCCAGGCCCGGATGGTCGCTCGCGGGTCACACGGTACCTGACGATCAGCGGTTGATCACACTCGCCGAGCAAGCAGGTGGATCTGGGTCGCGATGGCACGGAACGTCGGGTGTTCCGCGGCAGCTGCCTCGAGTTCGAGCAGTGCCGCGGCGGCCGACGGCTCGTCGGCGAGGGTCGCTGGGGTCAGATCGGCGAATACCCGCACACCGTGCTCGGCAAGGACGACAAGCCCGACGTTCCCGACCGCCCGGCGGAGCTGGGTGGCGGTGAACCTGCGCGGCGTCGGCCCCTCCGGCTGCCACCCGTCGGCCGGCTCCGCCAGGACGGCGCGGGCGTCGGACAGGTGCCCGCCAATGACCTTGGCCAGGACGACGGCGTACCGGTTCGCGGCCACCAGACTGAGGGCGGCGCCTGGGCGCAGGACAGCCGCCATCGACTCGAGGGCAGCGCCCGGGTCATCGACGACCTCGAGGACGCTGTGGCACAGCACGAGGTCGGCGCCCGCCGCGCCGACGAGCTCCGGCAGGTCCGTGACATCGCCCTGCACAGCCTGGACGGAACCGGTGACCGCTGCCTCGTCGGCCCGCCGCTTCAGCGCAGCGAGCGAGTCAGGACTGGGATCGACGACGGTGACCCGGTGTCCGAGCTCGGCGAGCGGAACGGCGAGGTGACCAGTGCCACCACCAGCGTCGACGACGTCGAGCTGGGCGTGCCCGGCTACGGCGGACTGCTCGGCCAGGATCGTGCGAACCAGGCGCCAGACCACCTCGCTGCGGACGGCACGACGATGACCCGCGCCGCTGGCCGCCTCTCCACGTTGCGCGCGGGGGTCAGAGCCATCAGCGGACCGGCCGCACTCGGGCACGGGACTGTGCCTCCTCGTTCGCATGGACAACTGCTACCAGCCTATTTGTCCAGGCGCCCAGAGGTCAGGCGGCCGTGTCGCGTGCCCGCGGCTGCGGCACGGCGGCGCGGCTCACCTCGCCCGGCTCGTCGAGGAGGTCTCCGTCCCTCGGCAGGGGCGGTTGATGCGGGAGTTCGAGCAGCCGTTCGACGTCTGCCAGAAAGCGTTCGGCATCGCGGACGAGATCGGCCGCCTCCCGGTCGGTCACCGCCTGACGCAGACCGGCCTCGGCGGCCGCCCGCTTACCCGCGCCGGCCGCGAAGAAGGCCGCCCACTCACCCAGCTCCGGCGTGACGCGGGCGAGCATCGTCCAGGCATCGCGCTGCCCGCGCCGGCCGCTTGGCCTGGACCGTCCGGCCAGGACCGCGGCGGCGGTGCGCAGCGCCGCGATGTGCGCGGCGACGTAGCGCTCTGCAGGCGTCGCGGCCAACTCCGCCTCGGCGAGGGAGGCACGGGCACGCTCCAGCGCGACAAAGACGCCCGGTCCGAGCGGTGCCTGAAACTCAGGTGTCGCGTGCGTCCGCATGCGGGACTCCTTTCACGAAAGCCGGACGGCACCGACGCAACGCAGTCGGCACGCGCCCGGCGACAACCTCGGCTTCGAGCTCGTCGCACCAGCCGCCGGGCGAGGCACTTCCCCTGCCCTGCGCACCTCGCCCGGACCCAACTGGCGCCCGCCGCGACAGGGTCGAGCTGTCGCACCGGGCAGTTCGCCCGCCGGGGACCCGACTCCCCGACGGACGAGATCGAACGCATGTTCGAACAATGGCAAATGTAGCCCGGCGCGACAACCAGGTCAAGAACCCGTCGCCGCGGCCTGAGGACTTGGCACGCTGCCCTGTTGCGATCACGGCCGGGAGTCTCGCAGGGACCACCGACAACCGCCGGCTGGCCACCGCCGGCTGCCGGCTGGCGGCTGGCGGCTGGCGGCTGGCGGCTGGCGGCTGGCGGCTGGCGGCTGGCGGCCAACCGTCCCGAGATCCAGGTTCCTGATCAAGAGGCGGAAACCTGGCGATCGCGGGCCATGTTTCCCCGGTTTCTACCTCTTGATCATGAGCCGTGGCCGGGCGCGGTCGCCCCGGACCGTGGGCCGCCCACTCCAGCGGCGAACCGGCTACAACTCCGGCGTCGTCGAGCGTCCTGCCGCCGGCACGGGATCTCGGCGTCGACGAGGCGCTGACGTACGGCGTCGGGCTGCACGCTCACCCACAGGGCCTGGCGCCGCGGGCACGACGCGCCGGTGGGTGTCGGGCAGCAGGTGATCCGGCCGTCGGCCCCACAGAGTCCGCGCGGGCTGTCTCCCGGGCGGGGCGGCCTGCGCGGCGCCGCACACCCCAGACATGGCGAAGCGGCTGGGCCCCACCCCCGTGGGGGCCCAACCGCTCCACCGCTCGCAACCTCGGCCGCCGAGGTGTCTGTCGCGCCGCCTGACTAGGGCTGTCCTTGTCCGCCGCGCGTTGCCACCGGCCGTGGTCGTTCCATGTCCGAAATCCTCGCGACTGGAAGGTTTCGCGACTATCCGGCGACGTACTCATTCGTTCCTAGGTAGTTCCCCAGGGGAATCCCTGGGCACCCCCGACACGCCGGGCGTCCGCGAACGACTACGCTCCGACGTCTGTGGCTCGGGTCGTGGTGATCGGAGGCGGGCTGGGCGGCCTGGCGGCAGCCGCGCGCCTCGCCAAGCTGGGACACGCCGTCACCCTGCTGGAGCGTTCCTCCCGCCTCGGCGGCGTCGTGCGTACGGCCGAACACGACGACCGCGCAGTCGGCCGGTTCCGCTGGGATGCTGGACCAGCCGCGGTGACACTGCCGGCCACGTTGCGTGACCTGTTCCGCAAGTCGGGCCGACCGCTGGAGCGGGTCCTCGAACTCGCGCCGCTACCCACGCCGCGCCGGCACGTCTTCCCCGACGGCACCGCTCTTGACCTTCCAGTGGGCAGCAGATCCGGCCAACGACGCGCGGTCGAGGCAGCGCTGGGCTCCACCGCGGGTGCGGCCTGGGAGGCGGTCGTCGACGACCTCGCCCCGACCTGGGAGTCGCTGCGGACCCGGGTGCTCGAGGTTCCGTTCTCCGGCGTACGAAGCCTCGGCCCCCATGGGGTGCGGGCCCTCGCTCCCGGCCGGTCGTTGCGGGCCTTTGCCCGGCGCCGACTGACCGACGTCCGTACCAGGAAGCTGCTCGAGTATCCGGTGCTCGCGACGGGTTCGGACCCCGCGGACGCGCCAAGCTTCACGGCGGTGCGGGCGTACGTCGAACGGACGTTCGGCATCTGGACCTGCGCGGGCGGGTTCGGCGCCCTTGTCGACGCCCTGGGCCAGCGGCTCGACGAACGTGCCGTGACCGTACGTCTCGATGCCGAGGCGGTGGCGATCCGGGGCGACGGTGCCGTCACTGGTGTGGAGCTGCGTGGCGGTGAGCGCCTGGCGGCTGATGTCGTCGTGTCCGGCGTCGACGTACGCACCGTTGCCCGCGGCATCCTGGCCCGGCCGCCGTGGGCCATGCGCCGCTCCGTCCGGACGCTGCGGGACGCGTCGCCTTCCCCACTCGTCCACGTCGGGCTGGCCGACGCAGCGGACGACCTCCTGCACGAGACCGTCTTCCACGGAGACGACGACCGTGAGTCACCGACGGTGGTGGTGCGCGCACCCGATGACCCGAGCCTCGCCCCGGCGGGCTATCGCGCGGTGAGCGTCATCGTGCACCGCAACGGGGGAACCGGGATCACCGCGGATCCGCTGGACGTCCTGGCCCGGCGCGGGTGGGACATCCGCGACCGGGTCGTCGCCCGCGTCGACGGCGAGGCGACGAGCTACGGACCGGCGTGGCGGGGGGCCGTCCGGGGCCTCGGCGTCGCCCGCAACCACACGGCGGTGCGCGGGCTGTTCATGGTAGGCGCCACGGCGCATCCGGGTCCTGGTGTGCCCGAGGTGCTGTTGGGAGCCGCGGCGGTCGCCACGGAGATCGGCCGTGCGTGAGGTGCCGCGCGAACGCGCCGGACCGTCAGTGGCGAACGCCGGCCTGGGCGACGTTCGAGTAGATCTCCCGGGTCGCGGTCGACCGGTTGAGCGTGTAGAAGTGCAGGCCCGGGGCGCCGCCGGCGAGCAGCTTCAGGCACAGGTCGGTGGCGACCTCCACGCCGATCGCGCGTACGGCGGCCGGGTCGTCCTCCACCGCCAGCAACCGGTCGGCGAGCCAGCCGGGGAACTCCGCGCCCGACAGTGTCGCGAACCGCTGGATCTGGCGCACGTTCGTCACGGGCATGATTCCCGGAATGATCGGGATGTCGCAGCCGTACCGGCTCGCCCGCTCCACCAGGGCGAGGTAGTCGTCGGCGTTGAAGAAGAACTGGGTGACCGCGAAGTCGGCACCAGCCGCCGCCTTGCGGGCAAGGAACTCGGCGTCGGCGTCGAGGCTGACCGCCTCCGGGTGGCCCTCGGGAAACGCCGCGACACCCACACAGAACTCGCCCAGCTGGCAGAGCAGCTCGACCAGTTCGTCGGCGTGGTCGAGGCCCTCAGGGTGCGGCGTCCACGGCTGGCCGGCTCCGCCTTCGGGATCCCCCCGCAGAGCCAGCACGTTGCCGATGCCCGCATCGGCGTACGCACCGATCACCGACCGCAGCTCGGCCCGGGAATGTCCGACACACGTGAGATGGGCCACGGGGGTGAGAGTCGTCTCGGCGGCGATCTGCCCGGTGATCCGCACGGTGCGGTCCCGGGTGGAGCCGCCGGCGCCGTAGGTCACCGAGACGAACGTCGGCGCGAGCGTCTCCAGCTCACGCAACGCCCGCCACAGTTGTTGTTCACCCTGATCGTTCTTCGGTGGAAAGAACTCGAACGAATACGAACGGTCACCGCGAGCGAGCAGGTCGCGGATCGTGGTGGTGGCAGGTCTCGTCGAGTGCAGTCCTAGAGCCATGCGCCCAGGTTACTGGCCGGCGGGTCCGTGCCGTCTAGGCTGGCGGACGTGCCGAACACGACGCACGTGCCCTGGCCGCCGCCCGCACCGGCAGGCGCAGAGGCAGCGGCCGCGGGCGAAGCAGCGCCCGGGCACCGGCGGGCCGATGCCGGCCACGTTCTCGATCTTCCGGGCCTGCGGCAGCGGGTCGACGCCGCCCTCGACCGGTTCCTCGACGAGCGGGCCGCCGAGCTGCGGGCGATCGACCCCGAGCTCGACGTCCAACTGGACGTGGTCCGTTCGTTCGTCGCGGGCGGCAAGCGACTGCGGCCGGCGTTCTGCTTCTGGGGCTGGCGTGCGGCCGGCGGCGAGGCGGACGATCCGCGGATCGTGACCGCCTCGGCCGCGCTCGAACTCCTCCAGACCGCGGCGATCGTGCATGACGACGTGATGGACGCCTCCGACACCCGGCGCGGAAGGCCGTCGGTGCACAGGCAGTTCGCGAGCCTGCACGCGACCAGGCGCTGGGGCGGTCCGGCGGAGCCGTTCGGTATCGGTGCCGCCCTGCTCCTGGGCGACCTGTGCCTGTGCTGGTCAGACGAGATGCTGCGCGGCTGCGGCCTGCCCAACGACCGGCTGCTGGCGGCCTTCAGGTACTTCGACCTGATGCGTACGGAAGTGATGGCCGGTCAGTATCTCGACCTGGTGAACCAGGCCGCGGGAACGTCGTCACTTCCGGCCGCGATGCGGGTGGTGAGGTACAAGAGCGCGAAGTACACCGTCGAACGGCCGCTCCATCTCGGCGGGGTCCTCGCCGGTGCGTCGCCCCAGTTGCTGGCCGCGTACTCGGCGTACGGCATTCCGCTCGGTGAGGCGTTCCAACTCCGAGACGACGTACTCGGCATCTTCGGCGATCCCCAGGTGACCGGTAAGCCCGCGGGCGACGACCTGCGGGAAGGCAAGCGCACGGTCCTCGTCGCCAAGACGCTCGAGGCCGCGACACCGGCACAGGCCGAGCGGTTCCGCACGTGTTTCGGCGACCGGGACCTCGACTCCGGTGGGGTGGCCGAGCTGCGGGATGTGATCGTGGCCACCGGTGCGCTCGCCACGGTGGAGCGGCTCATCGCCGAGCTCACCGACGCCGCATCGACCGCGCTCGCGAAGGCCCCGGTCGCGACCGAGGACCCGCGCTCGGCCCTCGGTGAGCTCGCCCGGCTGGCGACGCAGCGCTCCGGCTAGCACCGCCCGGTGCGTCCTCAGGGCTAGTCGAACGTGGGGACGTCGAGTTCGGGTCCCGTGCCGGCGAGCAGGACGGCGAAGGGGCCCCACTGCTTCTCCCTGGCGCGATCGGAGAACACGTCGAGCGCCATGCGGGCGGTCTGCGGGTTGAGCTCGGCGAGACCCGCCCATCCCTCCCACAGCACAAGGATCCCCGCGTCGTCGCGCACCTCGCTCAGGCAGTCGGCGAACGCGTCGAAGTTGCGCCCGAAGTACGTCGGGAACCCGAACGTCGCGGCAACGGTGTCGAGGAGTCCCGCCTTGTCGACCACGGTAGTCGTGTCGAACTCGACGAAGCGCCAGCCAGCCTGCTCGGCGGCCGCTTTCACCTTCGCCTCGGTCGGTGCGGACCGCCACTGGTAGACGCCGGGGGCTTGTTCCCCAGCAAGCAACTTGTCCAGCTCAGGCATCGCCCACTCCTTCCGGGCAGCTCCCCCGCGCCCGTTCCCCGGCTCCGCGTCCACGCGGGCCAGTGTGAAAGTTCCGTGTCGAAACGGCCGGTGAGCTGACGGCGCCAATGAAGTGACGGCGCCAGTGCCGGCGTGTGGTCAGAAGCCGAGCGCCTGGGCCTGCCGGCGTACCTGCCGACCGCGGTTGTCAGCCAGCGCCGCGATCGGTGTGCCATCGAGGCCGTCATCGGGCGTGTGGAGCCATCGGACGGCTTCCACCTCGTCATAGCCGGCGTCATGGAGGACCGTGAGTGTCCCCGCCAGGCCCTTGACCACCCGGTCACCGGCCAGGAAGTCGGCCGGGACGTGGAGCACTCCCCGCTCCCCGTGCGGCAGGGCGATCAGCTCCCCGTCGCGCAGGAGCTGGCGTACGCGGTTGACGCCCACACCGAGCCGCTCGGCCACCTCAGGGAGGTTCAGCCAGGCGGGGACGAGGTGGTCGAGGTCGTTGGTGGCGGCACTCGTGGTCGACTCGTTCCTGCTCACCCTGCCAAGCCTGCCACCGTTGCCTGGACGCTAACCGCCGGGTCTGTGAGGAGTTCGGCATCTACCCGGACGCCCCTGCCGGCGAGGCGCCGCCCCTGCACCAGGTCACGGGGCCGGCCGACGGCGATCAGCGCGGTGAGGCGGTCGTCTCCGGTGAGCCAGAACGCCGACCAGGACGGGTCGCGTTCGGGGTCGCCGCGCCACACGATCCGGTCGCTCGGCGCGGGATGTCCGGCGTACTGGACAAAGCGGCCGAACTGCTCGCTCCAGACGTACGGCACCGGGTCATAGGTCTCGTCCCGGCCCAGGAGGGTGGCGGCGGCAACGGCCGGTGCCCGCAGCGCGTCGTCCCAGTGTTCGCCGCGGATCCGAGTGGCGTAGCGGGGCGACCAGCGGGCTGTCACGTCGCCAGCCGCCACGACTGCGGGCCAGCTGGTGAGAAGGTCCGCACCCACGGCGACGCCGTGGTCTAGCGCGAGTCCGGAGCCCTCGAGCCAGGAGGTTGCCGGCCGGACACCCACACCGACGACGACGAGGGAGCCGGAGAGCCGGCGTCCGTCGGCGAGGTCCACGCCGTCAGGACGTACGGCGGCCACGCGCTGGCCGCAGAGCAACTCGACGCCGGCGGCGGCGTACCACGGCGCGAAGTGCCGTCCGACCTCGGCGGGCAGCGCGTGCGTGACCGGGGTCGCGGCCTGCTCGAGCACGGTGACTCGGCAGCCGTGCCGAGCGGCAGCCGTCGCCACCTCGGCACCGATCCATCCCGCGCCGACGACGATCACCCGCTCACCGGGCTGAAGCCGGGACCGCAGCGCGAGGGCGTCGTCGCGGGTACGGAGGTAGATCGCGCCGTCGCCGGGGAGCCGGACCGGTTCGGCCCCGGTCGCGATGACGAGCCCGTCGTAGGCAAGCCTCCCAGCGTCGGTGTCGAGCTCTCCTTCGCGCAGGTCGGTCGCTGTCGTGTCGAGGCGGACGTCGACCTTCAACGCGGCCGCGTCGAACGGCAGCGTCGGGTCGTCGGCGTCGCCGAGCAGGACGGCCTTGGACAGGGGCGGCCGGTTGTACGGCGGATGTGGCTCGGCTCCGACCAGGACCAGCTCACCCGAGTACCCCTGGCCGCGCAGGGCAAGGACGGCCTGCAGGCCCGCGAGTCCCGCACCGGCGACAACGACACGTTCCATCGTTCGCAGCCTATGGTGGCCTCCCATGACGACCGATCACGCGGTGTCCGGCTCGGGCGGTGCCACCGTCTCCACCACTCCTTCGCACGATGTCCTCATCGGCGAGGCGTACGCCGACAACTCCAGGCTGGCTGCCCGAGTCTCGATCTACGACTGGCAGCGGCCACGCCTCGATCTGGTGGGGCTCGCCCTTGCACGGCTGGGCGACGTCGGCGGTCCGGTGCTGGACGTCGGTTGGGGCACTGGTGCGTACACCTCGCGCCTCAGGGCGACCAGGCCGGACCTCCGTGTGGTTCCGGTCGACCTGTCGGCGGGGATGCGGCCGGAGGTCGTCGGCGAGGTGGACCGGCTGCCGTTCAGCGACGGCAGCGCGGGCGGGGCCCTGGCGATGCACATGCTGTACTACGCGACGGATCCGCGTGCCGCGCTGGCTGAGTTGCGGCGCGTGCTCAGGTCTGGTGGCCGGCTGGTCGCGAGTACGAACGCCCACGACGACAAGGCCGAGATGGGTGGGCTGTGGCAGGCGAGCCTGCGTGATCTGGGCATCGTCGACCCGCCGGCCTACTCCTTCGACGACCGCCGGTTCTCCCTCGACGTCGGCATCGAGCTCGTCCGCCAGGTGTTCGGGACCTGCGAGGTGCAGGAGCGCCGCTACCGACTCGTCGTCCCCGAGGTCGCTCCGGTGCTCGCCTACGTCGACAGCACGCGTGACCTCGCCCGTCACCTGCCGCCGTCGGTGTCGTGGGCGGACTACCGTGGAGCCGCCGAGTGTCGGATCCGCGCCGAGATCGAGCGCACCGGAGCGTTCCACGTGACCGGGCACATGGGGATCCTGGCCGCCACCGCCTGACTCACCATTCGCCCAGGCCGGAGCACGGAGAGTGACACCGCTCGACGACGAGCGGCGCGGCCTGCTGGGCGGGTTGGCACGGTGTCCCTACACTCGTGACGTCCGAACCGATTTGTCAGCGAGGCCCTCGCGTGGACGTAAGCGTCAGTGACCCCATGGTCGGTCGCCTGCTCGACGGCAGGTACCGGGTGGGGCGCCGCATCGCGCGCGGCGGCATGGCGATGGTCTACGAAGCCGTCGACACCCGGCTGCACCGCACGGTCGCGCTCAAGATGCTCCACGCCGGCCTGGCCGACGACGCCGACTTCGTCCGCCGCTTCCACCGCGAAGCGCGTTCTGCGGCCCGGCTGTCCCACCCGCACGTCGTGGCGATGTTCGACCAGGGCGAGGACGACGGCACGCCCTACCTCACGATGGAGTACGTACCCGGCCGGACGTTGCGCCACGAGCTGTCGAGCAGGGGTCGCCTTGATCCTCGGGAGGCGCTGGCGTTCCTCGACCTGATCCTGCAGGCGCTCGCGACGGCACACGAGGCGGACCTGATCCATCGGGACGTGAAGCCGGAGAACGTCCTGCTCGGCGACGACGGTTCGGTCAAGGTTGCCGACTTCGGCCTGGCGCGCGCGGTTTCGCAGGCGACGAGCACGGCGACGCAGGGGCTGCTCATCGGCACCGTCTCCTACCTCGCGCCCGAGCAGCTCACCCACGGCGCGGCCACCGCGCGTGGCGACGTCTACGCCGCCGGCATCATGCTCTACGAGATGCTCGTGGGGGCCAAGCCGCACGACGGCGACTCGCCCATCCAGGTGGCGTACAAACATGTCAACGATGACGTCCCACCGCCGTCGCAGGCCGTGCCCGGGATTCCGGCGTACGTCGACGGTCTGGTCCTGCGCGCGACCGCGCGCGACCCCAATCAGCGTCCTGCCGACGCGCGGGCGTTCCTGCAGTTGGTCCGGCGGGCCCGCAGCGCGCTCGGGCAGGGGGTCGACGACGCGCAGCTCACCCAGGATCTCGGGATGGCCCAACGGCCGGGCCAGCCGTCGCAACCGCCGCGGGCCGAGCACACGTTGGTGGCGCCCATGGAGCCGATGCCGGGCGGGGCGCATCGTCAGGGGGGCCGGCTCGGTCCGTTCACCCCGAGTGGTGCCCCAGGCGTCGTCGGCGTCCGGCAACCTTCCTACGACGACGAGGACTACGAGGGTCGGCCACCGCCGCCCTGGTGGCGACGCCTCTGGGTGATCGGCGCGTTCGTCCTGGCTCTGTTCGTCGTGGCCGGCAGCGTCTGCTGGCTGGCCGCGGTGGGTCCGTTCACCCGCGTACCCGAGGTGATCGGCACGAGCAGGGCCGCCCTCCCGCAGCTAGGTGAGCGCTCCGGAGTGGTGTTCGTACCTAGGCTCGTCTTCCACGAGCAGGTACCCAAGGATCGCGTCATCCGTTCCATCCCCACCCGTGGCGAACGCATGTTCCGTGGCGGCACTGTCGAGGTCTGGGTATCCCGCGGACCGGAGCGTCATCTCGTTCCCAACGTCATCGGCATGACCGAACGTCGGGCCCGGAGGGTCGTCACGGGCGCCAACCTCACGGTCGCTCCGATCCAGCAGGAGTACAACTCCGACGTCGAGGCCGGCCGGGTCATCCGTACCTCGCCCACCCCGGACACGCCACTTCGCCGCGACGCGCCGGTGACGCTGGTGGTCAGCAGGGGCCCGGAGCCGTTGTCCATTCCGTCCGTCGTCGGGCTCGAGATCACCCAGGCCACGACCACGTTGGAAGGGCTCGGACTGACAGTGGCGAGATCCGACGCCTTCTCCGACACGGTGCCACCGAATGCGGTCATCAGCCAGGACCCGCAGCCAGGTCAGGGCCATCGCGGCGACACGGTGAATCTCGTCGTGTCCAAGGGCCCGGAGTTCATCCCCGTGCCAGACGTCGTACGCATGGGCGAGGAGGAGGCGACGAAGGCCTTGACCGACGCGGGCTTCGAGGTCGAGGTACGCCAGTCCTCGCTCTACCTCGGCATGAACGTCATCGCGAGCCAGAACCCGCCGGCCGGGCAGCCGACGCGGGTGGGGTCCACGATCATCCTCGAGAAGGTGTGAGCCTGCCTCCACGCCCCATCGGTTCTCACGTACCGGTCTCGGGCGGACTCGTGAAGGGCGCGTTCCGGGTGGCCAGCGGGATCGGCGCCTCGGCGCTCCAGGTCTTCGTCGGCAACCCGCGCGGGTGGGCCCTCGCACACGGCGACCCGGCGCAGGACCATGCGTTCCGGGACCAGTGTGCGGAGGCAGGGTTTCCGACGTACGTGCACACGCCGTACCTCATCAACCTCGGCTCACCCACGGCCACGACCGTGCGGCGGTCACTGGACTCGATCGCCCACAACCTCGCCCGCGGGCACCGTATCGGCGCGCGGGGCGTCGTCGTCCACACCGGTTCATGCGTCGCGCAGGGCGGCTTCGACCAGGCGATGCGGCAGGTGCGGGAGGGTCTGTTGCCGCTGCTGGACAAGGTCCCGGACGACGGACCCACGCTGCTGTTGGAACCGACCGCTGGACAGGGACAGTCGCTGTGCGCCGGTGTCGACCAGCTGCCCGCCTATCTGGACGCTCTCGAACGCCATCCGAGGCTCGGCATCTGTCTCGACACCTGTCATGTCTTCGCCGCGGGCGCACCGCTCGACCGGCGGCGAGGCATGACGCGCACGCTCGACACGCTGGTGGAGACGATCGCACCGATACGCCTGGAGCTGGTGCACGCGAACGACTCCAAGGACCCGTGCGGCAGCTTCCGTGACCGGCACGAACGGATCGGTCAGGGCCACATCGGCGAGGCGGCGTTCGGTGAGTTGCTCCGCCATCCCGCCGTTCAGGGCGTTCCGCTCATCGTGGAGACGCCGGGCGGGAAGGACGCCTGGGCCGAGGACATCGCGCTGCTCCGCAGACTCGCCGCACGGAAACGCCGGTCCCGATGACCGGGCCACCCCCTGACCTGCGTACGCCTCACACGGCCGGAGAGGCGTCGGCACCCGAACGGCTGGACCGCGGGTCCCTGCTCGCCGTCCTCGGCCTGCTGGCGGTGACGGCGACCTGGGGCTCGACGTTCTTTCTCATCAAGGACCTCGTTGTGCGGGTGCCGGTGCCGGACTTCCTCGCGGTGCGGTTCGCCGTCGCGGCAGCGGTCCTCGCCCTCGTCGCCTGGAAGCCGGTCCGCCGCCTCTCCCCACCCACCCGCCGCCGCGGCATCGCCCTGGGCGCCGTCTACGGCTTCGCCCAGATCCTGCAGACCGAAGGGCTCGCGCACACGTCGGCGTCGGTGAGCGGCTTCGTCACCGGGATGTACGTCGTCATCACACCGCTGCTCGCCGGCGTGCTGCTGCGGCAGCGGATCGGCCGGGCCGCCTGGCTGGCGGTGTGTCTCGCCACAGTCGGGCTCGCGGTCCTGGCGCTGCGCGGTTTCGCGTTCGGCTACGGCGAGACGCTCACGCTCCTGTCCGCCGCGTTGTACGCCCTGCACATCGTCGGTGTCGGCGCCTGGACGAGCAGACGAGACGCGCTCGGGCTCTCGGTCGTCCAGTTGGCGGTCATTGCGGTGGTGTGCGGTGTCGCCGCGCTGCCGGGCGGCATCGCGGTGCCTGACCGGACCGGCGACTGGGCGTCGTTGCTCTACATGGCACTCGTCGCCGGGGCGTTCGCGTTGGTGACCCAGACCTGGGCGCAGGCGCACGTCACCGCGACGCGGGCCGCGGTCATCATGTGCATGGAGCCGGTCTGGGCCGCCGGTTTCGCCGTCGCGATCGGCGGAGAGCTCGCGACTGTGCGGATGGTGGCCGGCGGTGGACTCATCCTCGCCGCGATGTACACCGCCGAGTTGGCGCCGGCACGCTCGCAGCGAGCGCGGTCGACCACCACGCCGTGCTGACGTTGTAAGGACGTCCACCTTCGGCTACGACAATGGCTTGAAAACTTTCGGTCCGGCGGCCATTCTCAACGCTGAGTCCCACCTGGGAACGTGCCCACAAGGTTCGCGCAGGCAGCGTCCCGTGTCCGACGAGGATCCGGCGAAACGCGCCCTCACGAGCACGCTCGAAAGGTACGACGTTGACTGCCACGACCGATGTTGCGACGAGTCCGAACCGCCCGACCACCGGGACGCCGATCCGGACCGCATGGAGTCCGCGGGAGAAGTCCAACCTCCGCAAGGCCCTGCTGTTCATCAGCCCATGGATAGTCGGTGTCCTGGCCTTCGTGCTGTATCCGATCGTCTACTCGTTCGCCCTCAGCCTGACGAAGTACTCCGGGATGCAGGCACCCGAGTGGTTCGGCGTCGGTAACTACGTACGGCTGGTCCAGGATCCGCTGGTCTGGACCTCGATCTACAACACGCTCTTCTACTCCGGCTGGGCGGTGCCGATCGGTCTGGTCGTCGCCCTGCTGCTCGCCCTGGCGATGAACCGGCCGGTGCGCGAGGTGGCGTTCTACCGCACGGCGCTGTACGTCCCGTCACTCGCGCCCATCTTCGCGCTGTCGTTCATCTTCATCGTGTTGGTCAATCCCGGAACGGGCATCGTCAACCAGTTCTTCGGGCTGTTCGGCGCACCGCCGACGGACTATCTCGCCGATCCGACGACGGCGAAGATCGTCATCGTCGCCACCGCACAACTGGGTGCGGGAAACGCGGCGCTCATCTTCCTCGCCGGGCTCAACAACATCCCGCAGACGTTGTACGAAGCCGCGCGGATCGATGGCGCCAACGCCTTCCAGTCGTTCTTCCGGATCACGATTCCGTTGCTCACACCGGCGATCCTGTTCAACCTCATCACGGGAATCAGTGGCGGCCTGCAGGTCTTCACCCAGGCGTACATCATGACGCGAGGTGGCCCTAGCAACGGCACGTTGTTCTACATGTACTACCTCTACAAGAACGCCTTCAGCTATGCCGAGTTGGGCTATGCATGTGCGCTCGCTCTCATCCTGTTCCTTGCCGGGGTGGTGCTCGCCGTGGCGGTCTACCAGGTGTCGAGGCGCTTCGTGAACTACGAGGTCGCCACCTGACGTCATTCAGGCAGCCCTGTTCGGCACCTCGTCGCGCGCCCGAGAGAAGAGGACTTCAGCATGGCACTCCAGACCGACACCGGCATCGAGTCCCCACGTCACGACAGTGGTCCGGTGCTGTCCGCGCGTTCGCGTGCGGTGCGCAGAGCCTGGGACAAAGTAGGCAACCGCATCTTCCTGGTGGCGATGGCGGCCCTGTTCCTGCTGCCGCTGTACTGGATGATCGCAACGGCACTGAAGTCGAACGAGGAACTCGCGACGACACCGCCGACGATCGTGCCGGACAGCTGGAAGTGGAGCAACTTCGTCGAGGCGTTCCAGACGATCCCGTTCGCGACGTACTTTTCCAACTCGGTCATCATCACCGTGCTCGGCGTGATCGGCTCGGTGGTCTCGAACCTCATCGTGGCGTACGGGTTCGCGTGTATCGACTGGCGCGGGCGCGACAAGGTGTTCTACATCGTCCTTGCGACGCTGTTCATCCCGTTCCCGATCGCGATCATCCCGACGTTCGATCTCTTCGCCTGGTTGGGGTGGATCAACACGTTCCTGCCGCTCGTCGTCCCGCACTTCCTCGCGAGTGCGTTCTTCGTCTTCCTGCTGCGGCAGTTCCTGCTCCAGGTGCCGCGGGAACACCTCGACGCCGCCCGCGTCGACGGCGCGAACGAATGGCAGATCCTGTGGCGCGTGGTGTTTCCGATGTCGCGACCGGCGGTCGCCGCCGTCGCGATCTTCTCCGCCGTCGGCTCCTGGAACGACTTCATGGGACCGCTGCTGTATCTGCAGGACGAGGCGAAGCAGACCCTCGCCATCGGACTCGAGGCGTTCAGGAGTACGCACGATGTGCAGTTCAACCTGCTGATGGCGGCGTCGGTGATGATCGTGGCGCCGCTCGTCATCTTGTTCTTCGCGTTCCAGAAATACTTCATCCGCGGTATCACGCTCGGCAGTTTCAAATAGGAGAGGACACCCTCGAAAGATGAGAACTCCCCGTATCCGTCCTCGCCGACTCGTGCTCGCCGCGCTCGCGCTGGTCATGGTCGCGGCGACAGGCGCCGCCTGCTCGAACGACCGCGGTGACAACGAGCTTCTGGTCTGGACCTCGCTCGGTGGCGAGATCGACATGAAGCCGCAACAGGAGATCATCGCCGAGTTCGAGAAGCAGAATCCCGGCGTGCACGTGCAGATCGTGCCGAAGGCAGGTCGGTTCACCGGTGACAACACCGCCCTCATCGCGGCCGTCCGCGCGAACGAACCACCTAACGTCTTCATCACCGACCGGTTCACTGTCGCGAACCAGGCGTCGACCGGTCTGCTCGCCAACCTCACGCCGTTCGTCGAGGCCGACGGAGAGAACCTCCCGGACAACTACCTTCCGTTCGCGATCGACGAGGCTTCCTACAACGGCGACCTCTATGCCTTGCCCTTCGACACCGACGCGCGCGGCCTCTACTACAACAAGGAGACTCTCCGCGACGCCGGCGTCGATCCCGAGGTGCTGGACCCGTCGAACGGCCCGCCCACGATCGATGAGGTCCTCGAGATCGCGGAGCAGGTCAACGAGACCGACGAGAAGGGCAACTACACCCGGATGGGCATGATCCCGTGGGACGGTCAGGCGTTCCACGCGACGTGGGGGCTCATCAACAACGCCAAGTGGTACGACAACGACTCCTGCGAGATCACCGTGCAGTCGCCAGGTTGGGAGAAGACGTTCGGGTTGTTCCAGGCCTGGGCGGAGAAGTTCGACTACCAGAAGGTGTCGGCGTACCTCGCGACCTACCGCCCGCCGAACGCCGACCCGACCACCTCGCCGTTCTACACCGGCCGGCTGGCGATGGCGATCGACGGCAACTGGAGCCTGGCCAGCATCAAGCAGTACGCACCCGACCTCGACTATGGGGTGACGTACATGCCGGTGCCGGAAGAGGGTGACGAGCCGATGACTTGGGCCGGCGGCTTCGCCCTCGTCATGCCCAAGAACGTGCAGAACCCCGACCTCACGTGGAAGTTCATGAAGTTCTACGCCGGCGAGGAGGGCCAGCGGATCTATGCCAAGGGCGCCAGCAAGATCCCGACCTGGAAGTCGCTCATCGATGACAAGAGTGTCACCGGCGAACAGGGAATCTTCCCGAGCATGATGCCGTACGCGACCAACCGGCCGGCGTTGCCCGTGGGTGCCCAGATCTCCGACGCGATGAGCGCCGCACAGTCCAGCGTGCTGCTCGGCGAGGTCACGCCGCAGGAGGCACTCCAGCAGGTCCAGGACCGAGTGGGCCCGCAGATGAAGCAGTTCTGCCCGTTCACCTTGAGCTGACGAGCCGCTGGGAAGCCCGGACATCAGGCCCTGCTGCATGCTCCGTCCCAGCATCTGAGAGCATGGGTTTTCGTGCAGGGTCGGCGCGGTGACACAGACGGCACGACGAGCACCGTGACGGAGATCGACGTCCGTCGCGGGGTTCCGGCGGGCCATCGCGTCGCCAGTGAGTGGCGGGTCTCCCACTACGGGCCGGTTCCCCGGCGTACCGACCCTGGCGGCTGGGACCTCCGGATCAGCGGTGCCACGGCCTCGGGCCACGACCACCTGCTCGGTCTGGCCGCTCTCGAGGCCCTTCCGCGGGTCCGGGTACACGCCGATCTGCACTGCGTCAGCGGTCACACCGTGCTCGACCTGTGCTGGTCGGGCGTACCCACCACGGCGCTCTTCGACCTGATTCCGCCACGCGAGGACGTACGTTACGTGATGGCCTGGGCGCAGTTCGGTTACTCCGCCAACCTGACGCGGGCCGACTTCACCGCCGAGGGGTCGTTGCTCGCCACCCACGTCGCCGACCGTCCGCTCGCGCCCGAACGCGGTGGCCCGCTCCGGCTCGTCGTCCCGCACCTGTACTCGTGGAAGGGCCCGAAGTGGCTCCGTCAGATCGAGTACCTCACCCAGGACAGGCGCGGGTTCTGGGAGGAACGCGGCTACCACAACTCCGGCGACCCGTGGACTGGGCGGCGCTACTCCCATCAGGAGGAGACCGGCGAGGGTCCTCCCCTCTGACCGGCGCCAGTCCCTCCAGCCGCAGCGCCAGTCGTTGATTCGTCAAGCATTGTTAGGGGTTCACCACTGCGCGCCTGTCCAACGTGGCAAGGGACACGTGGCCTGATTGTGACCATCAGGCGCGTCCGGATCCCGGACGACCGTGCCAGTAGGTGAGAGCGCACGGATACGCTCCACTCCTCGAGCGGCACGCAGGTCCGCCGCTAGTGGTATGGGAGGCCCACCTGTCATGGTGGTCGTCATGGCGCCGGGCGCACCGGAGGAACAGGTCGATGCGGTCGTCGCACGGATCGAGTCCACGGGCAGCCAGGCATTCGTCAGTCGAGGGGTGCTGCGCACCATCATCGGCGTGGTGGGCGACGCCGCGGACTGCTACGAACTCAACCTGCCAGTGATGCCCGGAGTCTCGACGGTGCTGCGGGTGTCAGCGCCCTACAAGCTCGTCAGCGCCCAGGCACACACGGGACGTTCTGTCGTGCAGATCGGTCCGCCCGGACACCAGGTCTCGATCGGGCCGGGCACGTTCACGCTGATCGCCGGGCCACCGGCCATCGAGAGCCCGGAGCAGGCCCTGGGAGCCGCCCGGCTGGCGGCTGCCGCCGGCGCGACAGTCCTTCGTGGGGGCGTGCACAACGCACGAACGCTGCCGCCGGGCTTCCCGAGCCAGGGCGAGGCGGGGCTGAAGGTGCTCGCCAACGTCCGCGACACGACCGGTCTGCTGATCGCGGTCGAGGTCGTCGACCCCGGTGACGTCGATCTCGTCTCGTCCTACGCCGATCTGCTCCAGGTCGGCGCCGCCCACATGCAGAACCTCCCGCTCCTCGACAGCGTGGGTCGATCCGGCCGGCCGGTCCTGCTCACCCGCGGCCGGCAGGCCACGGTCGACGAGTGGCTGATGGCGGCGGAGTTCGTCGCCCAGCGCGGCAACCTCGCCATCGTGCTCTGCGAGGGCGGGATCCGTACGTTCGAGACCGCGACCACCGCCACTCTCGATCTCGGGGCGATTCCGCTCGCCCAGCAACTCTCCCACCTGCCGGTGATTGTCGACCCGTCCCGCGCCTGCGGCCGGCGCGACCTGGTGGTGCCGCTCGCCCGGGCGGCCATCGCGGTCGGCACCGACGGGCTTCTGGTCGATGTCCATCCCGACCCGGAGAACGCTCTCGTCGACGGGCGCCAGTCCTTGGCCGGAGCCGAGCTGCGTGAGCTCGCCTCCGCCGTACGTCAGTTCCCCCGGATGCTCAACCGGTCCCCCACGGCCGCGGGTTAGGAGGCTGGCGCGTCCCGACGCAGGGACTCGCTCGTGGAGACCTGGGGCCCGTCGGCTACCGCGTCGATCTCCGCCAGCAGGCGCTCACGCACCGGCTCCTCACACAGGGCGGCTCGAACGCCGGTGCGAGCGATCTGGACAAGTTCGGCCTGGGTCAGCCCGAAGACAGTGGCGGCTCGCACGTACTCGTCGTTCAGCTGCGCACCGAACATCCCCGGGTCGTCGGTCGAGAGGGTGACCGGCACACCGTGGTCGAGGAACCTCGGTAACGGATGGACCTCCCAGGACGCCACCGCCCTCGTCCGGACGTTCGATGTCGGGCACATCTCCACAGTGATCCGGCGTTCCCGCAGGTGGTCGAGCAGCCGCGGATCGGAGACCGCACCGATCCCGTGCCCGATCCTTGCCGCACCCAGGTCGTGGATCGCCGACCAGACGCTGGCCGGTCCCGTCGTCTCTCCCGCGTGCACGACGCTCGCGAGTCCAGCCTCACGGGCGAGAGTGAAGTGCCGGCGGAACTGCGCCCGCCCGACGCCCACCTCCAGACCGCCGAGGCCGAGCGCGACCAGTCCGGCCGGGCGATGCCGCAGGGCGAACGCCACCGTCTCCCATCCGCTCTGCTGGCCCTCGCCTCCGGCGATGTCGAAGATCCAGTTGAGGCCGACGCGGTGCTCCGCCGCTGCCAGTTGGCGGCCCTGGGTGAGCGCCTCGGCAAGCTCGTCCGGGGCGATCCCGGCCCGCAGATGCGAGGTCGGCGTGACCGTGACCTCGGCATACCGGACGTTGCTGCGGGCCGCGTCGCGCGCGAGCCCGACGACCAGGGCGACGATGTCAGCGCTGGTGCGGACGAGGCCACTCACGACGCCGTAGACGGCCAGGAAGTGTGGGAAGTCGTGGAACTCGTAGTAGGCCGCGAGCGCGGCTCGTTCGGTGGGAACGCCGGCGTCCGGGTGGCGACGCGCCAGCTCCAGCACCGTCTCGACGGATGCGGAACCCACCAGGTGCAGATGAAGCTCGACCTTGGGCAGGGAAGCGACAGCCGACATGACGTCCGACACGGTTGGGACCTCCGCTGGTCACTTACTCCGCGAGTAGGCGGGCGAGCACGTCGCCGGCCCGCTTGCACGCGTCCGCGTCCACGTCGAGGTGGGTGACGAGCCGGATCGTCGACGGGCCGAGCACGGACACCAGGACCCCTTCGGCGCGCGCCTGCAGAGCTACGTCTTCCGCGGCAAGTCCGCAATGCACGAGGTCGAGAACCACGATGTTGGTCTCGACCTCGGCCAGGTCGACAAGTCCCGGGCGGGCGTCGGCGAGCGTCTCGGCGAGGGCCCGCGCATGGGCGTGATCTTCGGTGAGCCGCTCGACGTGATGGTCGAGTGCGTACGATCCGGCGGCCGCCAGGACGCCGGCCTGCCGCCATCCCCCACCGAGCCGCTTGCGCCAGACCCGGGCCTCGGCTATCTGGTCCGTCGTACCGGCCACGAGCGAGCCGACCGGAGCCCCCAGCCCCTTCGACAGGCACACGGAGACCACGTCGGCGAGAGCGGCGTACTCGCCGAGGGGGATACCGGTCGCCACACTCGCGTTCCACAACCGGGCACCGTCGAGATGGACGCCGACACCGGCTGACCTCGTGATGTCACGCAGCTTGCGGAGGGGACCCAGCGGCTGGATGCTGCCGCCGCCGAAGTTGTGGGTGTTCTCGACCGACACTCCCGCGGTCGACACGAAGTACGGACCGGCTTTGGGCGCCAGCAGCCTCTGCACGGCACCGAGGTCGAGCAGGCCGCGTGGATGGGACCAGGTGCGGGTGGTGATGCCGAAGATCGCGGCGTGTGCCCCCAACTCGGCCCGGGCGATGTGGGCCCGTGACTCGCACAGAACCTCCTCGCCAGGTCGCACCAACGAACGTACCGCGAGCAGGTTGGCCATCGTCCCAGTGACCGTGAAGAGCGCGGCCTCCTTGCCGAGCAGGTCCGCGACCCGCTCCTCCAGGCCACGACAACCCGGATCCTCGGCATAGACGTCGTCGCCGACCTCCGCCCGCGCCATTGCTGTCCGCATGCCGGGGGTCGGTGTGGTGACTGTGTCGCTGCGGAGGTCGATCACGTCCTGGGACGTCTGAGTGGCCACGACGGCACCGTAACCGATGCCGTCGTGGCCACCGCGCTGTCACCCCAGGACAACCGTCATCCCTTCACGGCACCGACGGAGAGACCCTCGACGAGGAACCGCTGTGCGTAGGCGTAGGCAAGCACCACCGGGACGCTGATCAGGATCGACGCCGCCGAGAGCTGACCCCACGGCACAATGTCGCCGACGATCATCTGCTGGAGACCGAGTGGAAGCGTCTTCAGGCTCTCGTCGGTGAGGAACACGAAGGCGAACAGGAACTCGTTCCACGCGTTCGTGAGTGTGAAGAGCCCGACCGCCAACAACGCCGGCTTGGCGAGCGGAAGGATGATCAGCCGGAACGCCTGCATCCTGGTCGCACCATCGGTCATCGCCGCCTCCTCCAGCTCGAACGGGATTCCCCGGAAGTAGCCCATGAGGAACCAACAGGCGAAGGGCAACGCGAACGTCGGATACGTCAGGAACAACGCTCCGAGGTTGTCGATCAGGTGCAGGTTGCTGACGATCCCGTAGAGGGGGATGAACAGCAGCGCGCCCGGCATCACATAGGTCAGCAGGACCGACCCGGTGATCGTCGGTGCACCACGGAACCTCAACCTGGCAAGGGCGTACGCCGCCAACGCCGCCACGCTCACCGCAACCACAGTGGTCACCAGGGCCACCACCAACGTGTTGCGGAACCACGTGCCGAACGGATTTTCCGCCAGCAGGTTGAAGAACTGGTCGCTGGTCCACGGCGTCGGCCAGAGCATGCTGACCCGGCTGGTCATCTGCAGGTCCGTCTTGAACGCCGTGATGATCATCCAGTAGATCGGCGCCAGGACGAAGAACAGCAGGCCCGCCAGCGCGATCCACAACGGAACTCGCCCGAGGCGGTTGCCGCTCAGTCCCTTGTTGCCGACCTGCGTCAGCACCTCCGAGGCCTTGGCACATCCGATACCGAAGCCGATGAGGATCGCCACCCCGACAGCCGCCTTCACGAAGAGCTGTGGGTCCAGCTTGATCAACAGAGCCGTGAAGGCCACCCCCACCGTCCAGAGGATGGGCCGACTGATCCGTGCGAAGAACCGCGCGACCACGCCATCGCCGTTGCCCGTACCCGCACCGCCGCGCAGGTACCGTGCGAGGACGAAGATCAGCACCGCGGTGAACGGCAGCAGGATCACCGCCGCGGCCGAGCCGAGGCCGAGTTGGAGCTGCTGGATCGCTGTCTGGTAGGCGAAGATGGTGTACAACGCTGTCGAGCCGGCCGGGCCGCCCTGGGTGAGCAACCAGACCGAGTCGAAGTTGTTGAACGTCCAGATCGTCGACAGCAACACCGTGACCAGCATGACGTACTTCAGGCCGGGCAGTGTGACATGGATGAACCGTCGCCACGCCGACGCGCCGTCGACCGCGGCCGCTTCGTACAGTTGGCTGTCGATCGCCTTCAGGCCGGCGAGGAAGTTGATGGTGAAGAAGGGAATCCCCTTCCAGGTGTTCACCATCACCACCGACGCCATCGCGAGGTCCGGGTCGGCGAGCCAGGTCGTCGGCCACTGCGGCAGCACATGAAGGTCGGCGAGCAACGGCCCCAGGTGAAGCTGGTTCAGCAGGTAGTTCAAGCTGCCGAACAGTGGGTCGAAGATCGACCGCCAGCTCACCGCCGCCACCACCGTGGGGATCACCCACGGCAGGAGGACGAGCCCCGTGACCAGGGACCGCCCCTTCCTGAGGTTGTGCAGGAGCAGCGCCGCGATCAGCCCGGCGCTCACCTTGAAGACCTCGGAGTAGGCGGTGTAGACGATCGTGTTGGACACCGAACGACCGAAGAACGGGTCGCCGAACAACCTGACGTAGTTGTCGAACCCGACGAAAACGTTGTCGGCGCCGTGGCGGGCCGTGAAGCTGAGCCTGATCGCGTCGAGGAACGGGATCGCGATCAGGCCCACCAACAGCAGCACCATCGGGCCGACGAACGGGTAACCCACCCGCCAGTCCGTGCCGAGGAGCCGCCGTCTCCTGACGACCGCACCTGACTGTGGACGTGCAGGACGGACTTCACGGAGCGCACTGCTCACTGCTTGAACCCCAGCTGCTCGAAGGTCTGGACCATGCGCTTGTGTGCGTTCTCCACGGCGGTCTCGACCTCGACACCCTTCTGGATGATCTCACCCATCATGTCGGTGAGGATGTACGCCTGCCCGACCGCTCCTCGACCTGGACTCGCGTCCTGCGGGAAGTGGTAGCCCGTCGTGGTCTCGATCGGCAGCTCCTTCGTGGCCAACTCGTAAGTGGGCTTGAAGATCGGGTCACCTTCGAGGTAGAAGGGGTCGGAGTTCCAGACCTTCTCGTATGCCGGGTAGACCAACGCGCCGGCGTCCTTCGCCAACGGGAGCAGACCATCACCCGAGGCGAGGTACTTCGCCACGATCTTGGCGAGGTCGGGGTTCTTCGCGCCCTTGAAGATCACGAAGGCCATGACTCCCGCCGTCGTGAGCGAGACGTCGGTCGCCGGTCCGGCGAACCCCGGGAAGGTCCACGTCACCGGGTGGACGGCGTTGCCGGTCGTCATGGCCTCGGCATAGATGCTGTAGGAGTTGAGGGTGAAACCGGTGACCCCGGCGAGATAGGCCTCGTTGTTGCCCGTGTCGGTCCAGCTCATCACTCCTGGTGGGAGCATCGGCTTGTATTTGTCCGACGTGTAGATCTCGGACAGGAAACGGACCGCCTCGATGGTCTCCCGAGAGTTGAAGACGACCTTCTCGCCCGCGTCATCGCTGATTCCGCCACCGTAGGCGTTGATCAGCGATTCGACGAGTCCGTTGGCGTCACCGCCGCGGTTGACGGTGAGACCCCAGCCGTAGCGTTGTTGGTCGGGGTTGGAGATCTCGAGAGCCGCGTCGCGGGCGTCTTCAAAGGTCTTGATGTCCTCGTAGGCGATGCCTTTCTCCTCCAGCCAGTCCTTGCGTGCGAACACACCGGAACCCATGCTGTAGAAGGGGATTCCCCACCACTTGCCGTCGATCACCAACGAGTATTCAGCGGTACCGCCGGCCGTTCCGAGCTCCGCCACCAGCTCGTCGACGACATCGGTGACGTCCTCGATGAGGTCGAGCTCGTGCATCTGCGAGACGAACCGACCAGCATCGACGGACGCCATGTCCGCGACATTGCCGGCCCTGACGGCAGCCTGCTGCTTGGCCACGAAGTTGCCCTCGTCGGCATTGAATGTGGCGTTCTTGACCGTCGTCTTCGTGTCCTTGGCGAAGGTCTGGAGGATGTTCTCCACCGCAGTGTTCGCCTTGTCGAAGTACTGCCGCGTCGACAACGTGCGGGTCGTCTGGCCTTCGAAGTCCTTGGCCTCGTCGAGCAGCTTCTTCGGCACAGCCGCGTTGGATGCCTGCGGCGGAGCGTTTCTCGTCTTACTTGCCTCGGTCCGGCACGCCGCCACGCCGGGTACGGCAAGAGCCGCGCCCACCAATCCCGCTCGGGCGAGGAATCGACGGCGATCCAAGCTCGCTGGACGTTCCATGAGCACACCTCTCACGTACACCTTCAGGCGTCGAGGCCGTCCGACTCACTGGGTACGCACCGGCCGGGCTAACCGAGTGGCCGTCTGTTCAGTGAGGATGGAGCGGGCCAATCGACGAAACTTTCGAACTGTCGGGGGTGGATCCACACTGGGTGGCGTCACCATAGTGACCCCGGCGCGTAATTACCAGATCCTTTGGTAAAGCGGCCGCAACCCAGCAGGTCGAGGCCCTACTTCTCGGCAACACGCCTGAAGTCCAGAAGGTGTTCATGCGCTGGGCGCATGAACCTCCATAAGAGATCGACATGGTCGTCCGGGCAGGTGCACGGACCGAAGCCCGCGAAAGTTTCGTTCCGCAGTCGAGCTGGTTGCGACGCCAGGCTCGCCGACCCCGACATCGTGACCGATCTCGGAAGACCGAGGGGTCGTCCGTGGCCGCGTGAGATGCTGAAGTGTCGACGACCGACTACGGAGGTCCCTTCTTTTCATGCGCATCCAACCCACCCCTGACCACCTCATCGAGCTCACCCGTGAGTGGTCGGGCGAGCGCTTCGCCGACGGCCGACCGCGTGTTCCCGACGACGTGCTCGACCGGCTCCGACTCGCCACCACGGAAGAGGCGTGGGGCACCCTGCTGCGTGCGGGCTACGATCGCCAGTTTGCCGGTGGATGGCGAGAGACCCATCCCGGCACGATCCTCGTCGGCCGGGCGGTGACGTCACAGTTCCTTCCGCATCGGCCCGACTACGACGCGGCAACCGTCACAGCGGGGGCACGGGAGGGCCATCTTGCCCCCGACAAGCAGAACTCCTGGATCATCCAGACGCTGCAGCAGGGCGACGTGATGGTCACCGACATCTTCGGCAAGGTGAAGGAGGGCACGGTCGTCGGCGACAACCTGAGCACGGCGGTCGCCGCCCGCACCGGAGTCGGAGCGGTCATCCATGGTGGTATCCGCGACTACCAGGGAATCGTGGAGCTGAAGGACGTCAACTTCTTCTTCCGGGACGTCGATCCGACACCGATCCGGCACGTGACCCTCGCGGGAATCAACATCCCGGTCCGCATCGGGGAGGCGACCGTGCTGCCCGGCGACGTCGTCCTCGGTACGCCAAGCGGGCTGGTCTTCATTCCACCGCACCTCGCCGAGAAGGTCGCCGAGTCCAGTGAGAACATCCGGACCCGCGACGTGTTCGGAAAGCTCCGCCTCGCCGAAGGCGTCTACACCAGCGCCGAGATCGACGTCGGCACCTGGCCGGACCACATCGAGGAGGACTTCCAGCAATGGAAGAAGGAGCAGCAGCAGTGACCGCGGATCCCGAGCAACTGTTGGACAACGTCACCACCCATTCCCGACCGAGTGACCTGCGCATCACCGACCTGCGGATCGCCACCCTGGTGGGGGTTCCGTTCCGTTCGACCATCATCCGGATCGACACCAACCAGGGGATCGCGGGTTTCGGCGAGGTACGCGACGGCGCGAGCAAGACCTTCGCCCTGCTGTTGAAGGCGAGACTGCTCGGCGAGAACCCCTGCAACGTCGACAAGTTGTTCCGCAAGGTCAAGCAGTTCGGCCACCATGCACGTCAGGCCGGTGGCGTGTGCGGGGTCGAGATGGCGCTGATGGACCTTGCCGGCAAGGCGTACGGCGTACCCGCGTACGCTCTCGCGGGTGGGAAGTTCCGCGACAGGGTGCTCTGTTACGCGGACACGCCACGCTCGTCGGACCCCACCGTGCTGGGCGAACGGCTCCTCGCCCGGCGCAAGCGTGGTTACCAGTTCCTCAAGTGTGACGTGGGAATCGACCTGCTCTGGGACGTGCCCGGCGCCCTCATCGCCCCACCGGGTGCACGCGAGTCAAGAGCGACGATGCATCCGTTCACCGGGATCCAGGTGACCGAGAAGGGTGCCGAACACCTCGCCGCGCACGTCTCCACCGTGCGCGACATCGTGGGCTACGACATCCCGCTGGCGGTCGACCACTTCGGCCACATCGGTGTCAACTCCTGCTTGCGGGTGGGCCATGCGCTCGAGCCGTTCACCCTCGCGTGGCTCGAGGACATGGTGCCGTGGCAGCTCACCGAGCAGTGGCGCGAACTCACCACGCAGCTGAACACGCCCACCTGTACCGGCGAGGACATCTACCTCGCCGAGAACTTCCGGCCGCTGCTCGAACGTGAGGCCATCCGGGTCGCGCACCCTGATCCGGCCACCTCCGGTGGCATCCTGGAGACCAAGAAGATCGGTGACCTCGCCGAGGAGCACGGCGTCGCGATGGCGCTGCACATGGCCGGCACGCCGATCGCCACCCTGGCGAGCGTGCACATCGCCGCGGCGACCAACAACTTCCTGGCGCTCGAACACCACGCGGCCGACATCCCGTTCTGGAGCGACCTCGTGACGGGGTTGCCCAACCCGCTCGTCGAGGACGACGGGCACATCGCGGTGCCCGAGGGGCCCGGCCTCGGATTCGACGACATCAACGAGGAGCTGTTCCGCGAGCACCTCGACCCCGCCGACACGACGTTCTTCGCCGACTCCTCGACCTGGGACGGCGAACTCCTCCGAGACCGGCTCTGGAGCTGAGCTCTGCCTCGTCATGCCACCGGGCGTGAGGTTCTCACGCCCGGTGCAGCATCTCCGCGACGAGGAACGCCAGCTCCAACGACTGCGCGCGGTTGAGGCGTGGGTCGCACACGGTTTCGTACCGGTGGACCAGATCGGCCTCCTCCAGCGCATGCCCGCCACCCACGCACTCGGTGACCTCGTCACCGGTGAGCTCGACGTGCAGCCCGCCGGGGATGGTGCCAAGGGACCGGTGGACCTCGAAGAAGCCCTCCACCTCGTCCATCACGTCGGAGAAGCGCCGGGTCTTGTAGCCGCTCGGCGTCTCGAAGGTGTTGCCGTGCATCGGGTCGCACACCCACGCGACGGTCGCCCCGCTGGCGGTGACCTTCTCGACCAGCGGAGGCAGGGCGTCGCGGACCTTCCCCGCACCCATCCGGGTGATGAACGTCAGCCGGCCCGGCTCGCGATCAGGGTCGAGCGCGTCGATGAGCGCCAGGGCGTCCTCGGGTGTGCTCGTCGGGCCGAGCTTCACCCCAACCGGGTTGCGGATCCCCTTCGCGAACTCCACATGGGCACCGTCGAGCTGGCGGGTACGCTCACCGATCCAGAGGAAGTGACCGGAGCAGTCGTACGGCGTTCCGGTGCGGGAGTCGATCCGGGTGAGCGCGTCCTCGTAGTCGAGCAGCAGCGCCTCGTGGCTCGCGTAGAAGTCGACCGAGTGGAACTCGGCCGGGTCAGCACCACAGGCGTGCATGAACGAGATCGCCCGGTCGATGTCGCGGGCCATCCGGTCGTAGCGCTCCCCCGCCGGGCTGTCGCGCACGAAGTCGGTGTTCCAGGCGTGCACCTGCCGCAGGTCGGCCTCGCCACCGATGACGAACGCGCGGGCGAGGTTGAGGGTGGCCGCGGACGAGTGGTAGGTACGCACCAGCCGGTCCGGGTCGGGCGCCCGGTCCTCAGGTGTGAACGCGAAGCCGTTGACCGCGTCACCGCGATAGGCGGGCAGCTCCACTCCCGCCCGGGTCTCGGTCGGCTTCGACCGCGGCTTGGCGTACTGTCCGGCGATCCGGCCCACCTTCACGACCGGCACGCTGCCGGCGTAGGTGAGGACGACCGCCATCTGCAGGATCGTGCGCAGCTTGTTCCGCAGCGCGTCGGCGCCCACCCCGTTGAACGTCTCGGCGCAGTCGCCGCCCTGCAGGAAGAACGCCTTGCCGGTGGCGACGTCGGCGATCCTCGCCTTGAGCGAGTCACACTCGCCCGCGAACACCAACGGCGGGAAGGTACGGAGCTGGGCGGCCGCGGCCTCCACGGCACCAGGGTCAGGCCACTCCGGCTGCTGGGCGGCAGGGAGCGCCCGCCAGTTCTGACGGGAATTCACCCGGCAAGGTTACCGGTAGGGGGTCGGCGCTCAGCCGAACAGGACCCCCGCCTCGGCGTACAGGTCCGGCGTGACCACCTTCAGCTCGCGGGTCGCGTCGGCCAGCGGAGCGCGGACGATCTCCGTGCCGCGGAGGGCGACCATCTTGCCGAAGTCGCCGTCGTGGACCGCCTCGATCGCGTGGAGCCCGAACCGGGTGGCGAGCCAGCGGTCGAACGCCGTGGGCGTGCCGCCGCGCTGGGTGTGGCCCAGGACGACCGCCCGGGCTTCCTTGCCGGTGCGCTTCTCCAGCTCCTTGGCGACCAGGTCACCGATCCCGCCGAAGCGGACGTGCCCAAAGGCGTCGAGCTCCTCGCTGTGCAGGGCGTGCGTACCCTCCTTGGGGGTCGCGCCCTCGGCCACCACGATGATCGGCGAGAAGTTGGTACGGAACCGGCTCTCGACGTGCTCGACCACCTTGTCGATGTCGAATGGCTGCTCGGGGATGAGGATCACGTTGGCGCCGCCCGCGAGGCCGGAGTGCAGCGCGATCCAGCCGGCGTGGCGGCCCATGACCTCGACCACCACGATCCGATGGTGGGACTCGGCGGTGGTGTGGAGCCGGTCGATGGCCTCGGTCGCGATGTTGACGGCGGTGTCGAAGCCGAACGTGAAGTCGGTGGCGCCCAGGTCGTTGTCGATCGTCTTCGGTACGCCGACGACCTTGACGTCCAGCTCCGCGAGCTTCGTTGCCACCCCGAGGGTGTCCTCGCCACCGATGGCGATCAACGCGTCCACGCCGCCCGAGGCCAGATTGTCCTTGATGCGCTCGACGCCGTTTTCGACCTTGAACGGGTTGGTCCGCGAGGAACCGAGGATGGTTCCGCCCCGCGGAAGGATTCCACGCACCTGTGGGATGCCGAGCTCGCTGGTGACGTTCTCCAGCGGGCCGCGCCAGCCGTCACGGAAGCCGAGGAACTCATAGCCGTACTCCCCGACGCCTTTACGGACGACGGCCCGGATGACCGCGTTCAGGCCGGGGCAGTCGCCACCCCCGGTGAGGACACCAACGCGCATGGACAGGTCCCTTCGCAATGACAGAACAAAGACCGCAAGAACAGGTCGACGTCGAGCCTAGACCCGGCAGTTGATGGCCGGTCGGCAGGGCGGGGATCCAGCGTCAGACGTCGGGTGATTCGTCGGGTTCGCCGTCGTCGAGGCCACTCTGCATGGCGTAGCGGACGAGCTCGACCCGGTTGTGCAGCTGCAGCTTGCGCAGGGTGTTCTGGACGTGGTTCTGGACCGTGCGGTGGGAGAGGACGAGCCGGTCGGCGATGGCCCGGTAGCTCAGGCCCTTGGCCACCAGTCGCAGGACCTCGGTCTCCCGCTCGGTGAGCTGCGGCGCGACGGGTTCGGCGACCCGCGAGGCACCGGAGAGGCGGCGGAACTCACCCAGCACCAGCCCCGCCAGGCCCGGGGTGAAGACGGCGTCGCCGTCGGCGGTCCGGCGTACGGCGTCGACGAACTCCTCGGGGGAGGCGGACTTGACGAGGTATCCGGTCGCGCCCGCCTTGACCGCGGCGAGGACGTCGCCCTGCTCCCCGCTGGCGGAGAGGATGAGGACGCGGCTGCCGGAGTTGGCCTCCAGCAGCCGCCTCGTCACCTCGACGCCACCGAGCTCCGGAATCTGCAGGTCGAGGACCACGACGTCGGGTCTGGTGGCCTCCGCCCGGCGCAGCGCTTCCTCACCGGCTCCCGCCTCGGCGACCACGTCGAATCCCGCTTCGCTGAGATCGCGGGCGACCGCGTTGCGCCACATCGGGTGATCATCGACGACCATCACGCGGATCATGGTCCCGACAGTACGCACAACGGCCGGCGTCCTGCTAGTAGTACTTCGTCAGGTATGTCGGGTCGTGTGTTGTGCGCTACCCCAGCTGGTCGCGGCGGCGAGTCAGGTAGGCGGTCTCGGCGGTGTTGCCGGCCAGCTCGATGGCCTTGTCGTACGCCGCGCGCGCCTTCTGACTGCGGCCCAGCCGGCGCAGCAGGTCGGCGCGGGTCGCGTGGTAGGCGTGATAGTCGGCCAACTTGTCCTCGAGACGGTCGACGGTCGCCAGGGCCACCTCCGGGCCGTCGAGCTCGGCGACCGCGATGGCCCGGTTGAGGGCGATGATCGGCGACGGGTCGAGGCGGACGAGCTGGTCGTAGAGCGCGACGACCTGCGACCAGTCGGTGTCGCGTACGTCGCGGGCGGAGGTGTGCACGGCGTTGATCGCCGCGAGGATCTGGTAGGGACCCGGAGCCACCCCGGTGGCCAGCCGCTCCCGCACCAGCCCATGGCCCTCGGCGACCATGCCTGCGTCCCAGGCCCCTCGGTCCTGCTCGTCGAGGGTGACCAGTTCGCCGCTGGTCGAAACCCGGGCGGTGCGGCGGGCCTCGGTGAGGAGCATCAGCGCCAGCAGCCCGGCCACCTCACCGTCGTCGGGCATGAGGGCACGGATCAGGCGGGTGAGCCGGATCGCCTCGGCGGTCAGGTCGTGACGTACGGGATCGGTGTCGGGGCCGGTCGCCAGGTAGCCCTCGTTGAAGACGAGGTACAGGACGGCGAGTACGCCGGACACACGAGCCGGGAGATCCTCCGCGGACGGCACCCGATAAGGGATGCGAGCCGCCTTGATCTTGGCCTTCGCGCGGGTGATCCGCTGCCCCATGGCGGTCTCCTGCACCAGGAAGGCACGGGCGATCTCGGGAACGGTCAGACCGCCGACCATGCGCAGCGTCAGCGCGACGCGGGTCTCCATCGCCAGCGCCGGGTGACAGCAGGTGAAGATCAGCCGGAGCCGCTCGTCGTCGATGGCGCCAAGCGGCTCGGGCGGGTCGTCGTCGGACAACATCTGAGCCTCCTTCTGCTTGTCGCCGCGCTTGCTCTCGCGCCGGATCCGGTCGATCGCTTTGCGGTTGGCAGTCGTGGTCAGCCAGGCGCCGGGGTTGGGGGGTACGCCGTCGGCCGGCCACCGCTCGACGGCGGTCGCGAACGCCTCGGCCGCCGCCTCCTCTGCGATGTCGAGATCACCGAAACGCCTGGTCAGGGCGGCGACCACCCGCGCCCACTCCTCGTGGTGGGCCTGGGTGATCGCCTCCCGGACGTCGACCACGCTCATTTCGTGGGGTGTCACAGGAACGGCCGTACCTCGACCTTCCGGTTGCAGGCCTTCGACCCCTCGGCGGCGAGCCCCAGCGCCGCGTCGAGGTCGGGGGCCTCGATGATCCAGAAGCCGGCGAGGTACTCCTTCGACTCCAGGAAGGGCCCGTCGGTGAACACCGCCTGCCCACGCCGGTTGTCGATGACGGTGGCCGCGCTGGGCGCCGCGAGGCCGCCGGCGAAGACCCAGTGACCCTCCGCCTCGAGCCGGTCGTTGAACGCGTTGATGGCAGCCATCTCGTCCGGGGTGGCGAGGCCGGCCGTGTCGTGGATCACGGAAACCAGGTACTGCATCTGAAGATCATCTCCTGTGCTGTGGGGCGCCGCTCGTCGGCGGCCGCTCACCCGCCCTACGAACGTCTCTGCTTCGATCCGACACCCTTCCCGGACTTCTTTCGAGGACCTGCCGGTCGCCGGTGGTGAGCGACCCGACAGCGACGGTATCCCGTCCGGCGTTCGGGGCGCCCGCGCCGCGGCGGTGGGTCGGAGGGCCCGGCGAGCCTGCCACGGCTGGGGCCCGCAGCGCGGCGCCTGTGCCACGTGCTTCAGGTGGCGTACTGCGGGCGCCCGCTGGGCCGGTAGACCTGGAGCGTCACGCCCTTCGGCGTGGCTCGCGAGTCGACCACCCGCCAAGTCCCTGCATCACTCCGTCGACGGAGACGTTCGTGATGGTCGTCAGTTTCATTGGCTTCTCCCTCCAGGGGGCGGCCCCTCGTGGGCGGCCTCTCACCCCTGCTACGAACACGTCAGCCCCGATCCGACACCGCCTCGAGATCGAAATGTGCCAGGTCCTTGACGCCAGACAACCGAATCAACCCACGACGACGAGCCAGAGCACCCCCCTGACGAAGTCCTGCTAGGTCGCTGGCGCTGTGTCAGTTGCACGGGCGGCGGGCGCCCGGGGGACGCGCAGCTCCCACTCGGTCCCCTCCCCCGCCGCACTCCGCGATGTAGCCGTCCCGCCGAGCTCCGCCAGCCGTCCGACGATGGAACGACTCACACCCATCCGCCCATCGGCCGCCGCCGCCTCGAGCCGGCCGGGCTGGATCCCCGGCCCGTCGTCGCGGACGCTCACGACCACGCCGTGCTCGTCGTCCTCGAGCAGCAGGTAGGTGCGCGCTCCCGCCGCGTGCTGGTGAACGTTGTCGAGGGCCGCCTTGACCGCGGCGACCAGCTCCCGGGCGACCTCCGAGGGCACGAGCACCGGTTCGGCAGGAGCGGCGACCGAGACATTCGTGGCGGCGAACCCGGCGAGCTCCCGGGCCAGGTCGACCTGGCCGTGAGTGGCGGTCCCGAGCGGTTCGCTTCCACCACGGATGAGGCTCCGCAACCGCTCCTCCTGCTCGCCGGCGGCCCGGCCAAGCTCCGCCGCCTCACCGCCGATCGCGAGTCCGCGCCGCTGGACGTAGGCGAGCACCTGCAGGACCCCGTCATGAACCGCGCGGGCGAGGCGTTCACGCTCCGCGGTTCTCGCGGCCAGCTCCGTCGCTCGGGCTCGCTCCGTGGCTGCCTGGCGGACCAACGCGGACGTGTAGCCCACGACGAGGGCGGCCAGCAGCAGCAGGAACAGGTTGCCCAACGTGGAGTCGTTGATGACCGCCCGCGTCGACAGGTCGGCCGGGACGATCACCAGACCGGCAAGGACACCGCCCACCCAGCCCCGATGGATCGCCCACGCCAGGACCGGGGCCGTCACCCAGTACGTCGGGACGGTGAAGTCGTGCTGCTCCAGCATCTGCTCGCTCAGGATGTACGGCGTCGTGAGCAGCGCACCCACGGCCACCGCGAGGTCGGCGGACAGGACCTGCCACCGGCGCCTGCTCGGCGCGTCATAGGCCCAGCTGATGAGCAGGGTCCACGCGGCCATCACGCTCAGGACGAACCACACCGCCATCGGGTGCGCCAGCTCCGGCCAGCGCAGCAGGTTGACCGCCAGCGCCTGCGCGAGAAAGACGAACCTCAGGACCGCGAGGCCCTTCCACAACGATGCCGCCGGGTCAGGCCCCTCCGCGGGGTGAGCCACCCTCAGCTCGCCTTGCGTACGTCGGTCCCCGCACCACGCTCTGCCCCGTCATCGGTCGGTCCGGTGTCTGCGGACCGCCTCCTGCTCAGGGCCAGCTCGTCCTTGGCGCGCTGGGCGTAGACGTCGACGTACTCCTGGCCGGACAGCTCCATGAGCTCGTACATGATCTCGTCGGTCACCGAACGCAGGACGAAGCGGTCGTCTTCCATGCCTTCGTACCGGCTGAAGTCGAGTGGTTTGCCGATCCGTACGCCGGGTCGCATGATCTTGGGCAGCGCCTTGCCGGGCGGTTGCATCGTGTCGGTGCCGATCATGGCGACGGGAAGGACAGGCGCGCCGGAGGCGAGGGCGAGGCGGGCGACACCGGTCTTGCCCTTGTAGAGCCGCCCGTCGGGCGATCGGGTGCCCTCGGGGTAGATCCCGAAGATCTCGCCGCGCTGGAGGATCCGCAGGCCGGCGTCGAGGGCGAGTTGGCTGGCCCGGCCGCCGGTGCGGTCCATCGGCACCTGGCCGATGCCGCGGAAGAACAGTGCCGTCAGCCGGCCCTTGATGCCCACGCCGGTGAAGTACTCGATCTTCGCCGGGAACGTGATCCGCCGGGTCACCACCAGAGGGAGGAACACCGAGTCGACGAAGGACAGGTGGTTGCTCGCGAAGATGGCTGGACCTTCGCGAGGAACGTTCTCCAGACCTTCGGCCCACGGCCGGTAGATGGTCTTCAGCAACGGTCCGAGGGCGAAGACCTTGAGGAACCAGTAGAACAAGTTCTCTCCTTCGTCTCCTGTTCGGCACCTTAGGCCGCTGCAGATCTCAGGGCAACGCCCGGTGGGTCACGGCGCGAATGTGGCTCAACGGATATTCTCGCAAGTCCCCAGCGTCGCGCGACTTCCCGAGGAGCACGCACCGTGCGAGTGCAGTCCCACGCCGAGCCGTTGTACGCCGGAACCGGCCGGACCGGCGCTCTGCTCTGCCATGGTTTCACCGGCTCTCCGCACTCGATGCGGCCCTGGGGCACCTATCTCGCCGAGCACGGTATGCGCGTCGCCGCGCCCCGTCTGCCGGGGCACGGCACGACGTGGCAGGACCTCAACCGCACCGGATGGCAGGACTGGTACGCCTGCGTCGAGCGGGAGTTCGTCCGGCTCGCCGCCGAGTGCGACACGGTGATCGTCGGCGGCCAGTCCATGGGTGCGTGCCTCGCGCTCCGACTGGCGGAAGTCCACGGCGACCGGATCGCGGGCGTCGTGCTCGTCAATCCGGCCCTGGGCAGCCGCGACATCCGGCTGCGGTCGCTTCCGCTGATGCACCGGTTCGTCGCGTCGCTGCCCGCGATCGGCCATGACATCCACAAGCCGGGCGCCCATGAGGGCGCCTACGACCGCACACCGCTGTCGGCACTGCACTCGCTCACCCAGCTGTGGCGTCTGGTCGCCGCCGAACTGCCGGCGGTGACCCAGCCGCTGCTGGTCTTCCGGTCTCTGCAGGACCATGTGCTCGACGGCTCCAGCATGCGCTTGTTACGAGCACGTGTCGGCTCGCGGGAGATCGAGGAACACAGCCTGGCCGACAGCTACCATGTCGCCACGCTCGACTATGACGCGCCGACGATCTACGCCGAGACGTGGGCATTCGTCGAGCGGTTGTGCCGGTCCCTTGGCAGGCCAGTCCCTGGTTGGGCCTGAGCGAGGGTCAGTGCCGTCCTGGTCGCCGGGTCTTGCAAGTTCGCGGGAGGCTCCGATGCGTGACAACGGTCTGCAGGCCGCCTCGTACGTCGCGATCGCCGACCTCGACCCGAGCGTCGCCGACCGCATGCTCGACGTTCTCGGCACCGCCCAGGTCGCCGCCTACACCGAGCCGTGCCCACCGGTGCTCGGCCCCTGTCTGGAGATCCGGCTGCCCGCGGTCCCGTGCGACCGGCTCTTTGTCGACAAGGAGGCCGAGGAGCAGGCACGGGCCCTGCTGGCCGACCAGCTGCCTCGACAGGTGAGCGGAGGAGGCGAGGACACCGAACCTGCTCAGGGCCAGGCGACGCTCGACGAGGACGAGGCCTGGGCAGCCATCATCGCAGGCTATGACGCGACGGCACCCGACGCCGTCCCGCGATGGCCGGTCCAGGAGGATGACAACGCCGCCGAGCATCGGGCCACGGAGAATGCTCCCCCGCCTGGAGGGGAAACGACGACGGAAACGTCCGTCGAAACCCCGGCTGGCAGTGCGGGGCGTGGACACGCTTCGTCCGCAGCCGACGAGGAGCGCTACGTCCCGCCGCCACCGCCGCCACTACCCCGGGTCGAGACGGTGACGAAACTCGCGTGGGTGGCGTTCCTCGGTGGACCTGTGCTGCTGCTGTTGGCGACCGTGGCCGGCCGTTACGTACCCAGCTGGTTCGTCGTCGTCGGCGTGGTCTGCTTCATCGCCGGCTTCCTGACTCTCGTCGTACGGATGAAGGGCGGTCCGCCGGACGACGAGGACGGCGCCATCGTGTGAGTCTGCCCGGCAGCGCCGTGGGGGGCGGGCAGTCCGCAGACCACCTCGTGCACGGCCGTCGCGGCGACCGAACGCGGCTGGTCCGTACGCCACCACAGCGCCACCTCCCGTTGGCAGTGCGCGTCGGCAATGGGGACCAGACGAACCCCGTCGAGGTTCGACGTCGTCATCGCGAGGGAGTTGGTCACGCCGATCCCGAGTCCGCGGCGGACGAGCGCGATCAGGGTCTGGGGCTGGTTGCTCCGGAAGACGACGTGGGGTGAGAGCCCGGCCTGTTCGAAGACGAGATTGGTCTCGAACTGCGAGCTCGCCTGTTCCTCGCCCTCGCCGATCGTGATCAACGGCATGCCGGCGAGTGCGTCGAGTTCCACACCGTCCTGGCCGGCGAACGGATGGCGGCTCCCGACGACCGCGACGAGCGGCTCCTGCCACAGCGCCTTGTGCGCGAGCTTCTCCGTCGACACCGGAGGGAGGACCGGACGGATGGCCAGGTCCGCCTCTCCGGTCAGAACCAGCTCGCTCAACGCCATGGTCGGACCCTCGCGCAGGACCAGCTTCACGTGGGGATGCAGCCGGCGCAGCTCCACGAGCAGCTCGGGCAGCAGGAAGGCCGCCGCACTGGGATAGATCGCCAGGCGTACCTCTCCGCGGGCGGTCCCGTCGGAGGCCGCGCCGTCGCAGAGTTCCTGGACGTGCGCGAGAACCGCCTTGGCGTGCGGCAGGATCGCCCGCCCCTCCGGCGTGAGGACAGCAGGGTGGACCGACCGGTCGAACAGTCGTACGCCGAGGGCGCGTTCGAGCTCGGCGACATGGATGCTGATCCGCGGCTGGGAGCGGTAGAGCGCGGCGGCCGCAGCGGAGAAGCCGCCGTACTGCGCGACCGCGACAAAGCTCGTGATCCAGTCCAACCTGAACCGATAGACCTGGCTCAGGTCCATGGCGGTGCCTCCCTACGGCTCAGGCACTGCCCCGCGGGCGTGGGCGCCTACCGGATGAACTGCTCCACGAAGTCTGCACCCAGTCCGACCTTGGCGTAATGGGCCCGGCAGAGTTCGATCTTGGTCCAGACGTCCTCGTAGCCGATCTGGCGCCCGTCGGCGTCGAGGTAGATCATCGCTCCGGTGATGTTGAAAAATGTCACCATTTCCGCACAGTCCTCGGGAACAGTGAGCGTGTGGATCTCGCCGGGCGGCTCGTAGACGAAGTGACCCGCCTCAGCCACCCAGGGGTGCTCGTAGTAGTGCCACTTTCCCTTGATCACGTAGCCGTAGACGGCGGCCGGATGGCGGTGTCGCGACACGACGCCCGAACGGGTGACGCGCAGCAGGTTGCACCACTGCCCGACGACGGTGTTGAACATCAGCGGGCGGAACCACACGTCCTTCTCCTGCTCGACCCAGATCCGGTCGTCGTCGGGCATCGCGGCGATCGCGATCTCCTGCAGGACGCCTTCGGACTCGGTGACCTTGCCGAACACGATGTCGGCGGAGTCGGCGGAGTTGGCGGGCCGGCGCTGGCGTTCTGTCATGGGTGACCTCCAGAGTCTTTCTACGCGGCGAGGTATCCACCGTCGACGGGTACGACGGCGCCGGTGACGAACGCCGCACCCGGCGAGGCGAGGAACGCCACGACCTGGGCGACCTCGGCGGGCGTTCCCCAACGACGCAAGGGGGTACGGTCGAGGATGCGCCGCTCGGCCTCGGGATCGGAGCGGATCTCGGCGGTGAGGTCGGTCCGGATCCAGCCGGGAGCGACCGCGTTGACCCGGATACCGTCCTCGGCGTACGCGACGGCGAGTGACTTGGTGAGCTGCACGACTCCCCCTTTGCTCGCGGTGTACGCAGGTACCAGCGGCCCGCCGAAGTAGCTCAACATCGAGGCGACGTTGATGATGTTGCCCTGCGACGCGGCGAGCAGGGCCCGGGCCGCGACGCATGCGCGCATCGTCCCCGTCAGGTTGATGTCGATGACCTGGGAGAAGACTTCGGGTTGGAACTCCAGGCGACGCCGGATGATGCCCGCGCAGTTGACGAGCACGTCAAGGCGCGCTTGACGGGCTATCAGGTCCTCGAGTTGGCCGTCCTTCGCCAGGTCGATCTCCTCCACCGTGATGGCCGTCGATTCCGGTGGCGGAGCCTTGGTGGGAAGGCCGGCGGCGATGACGTGGGCTCCAAGTCCGCCGAAGTGTTCGGCGACCGCCGCCCCGATGCCGCCTGTGCCGCCGACGACGAGGACATGCTGCTCAGCCATCGGGCAGCTCGTTCGTCCGCGCGAGGGAGGCGAACCACACCGCGCTCGTCTTCGGGATCCGCTCCTGGGTCTCGTTGTCGAGGTAGACGAGGCCGAACCGCTTGCTGAATCCCCAGGACCACTCGAAGTTGTCGGTGAGGGTCCACACGAAGTAGCCGCGCAGGTCGACACCCTCGGCGATCGCCTGTGCGCCGGCCCGCAGGTGCGCGTCGATGTAGGCGATCCGGTCCGGGTCGTCCACCCTGCCGTCCGCGTCGATCGTGTCGCGGGCCGCCATGCCGTTCTCGGTGACGTAGATCGGCAACCCCGGATAGTCGTGGTGCAGTCTGACCAGGAGGCGACGCAGTCCGTCGGGCTCGACCTCCCACCCCATGTCCGTCACCGGGAAGCCCTGCGGGACCGCTTCCACGTCGTCGCAGCCGATCCACGCCCGGCCACCGGCGGCCCGGGAGGCACCACCGCGGACGTAGTTCGGGTTGTAGTAGTTGACCCCGAGGAAGTCCACGGGCGCCGCGATGGCCTGCTCGTCGCCGGACTGGATGTGGTCGGTGTCGGTGATCTTCGCGACGTCGTCGAGGACATCGGCGGGATAGCTTCCGCGCAGCACCGGGTCGAGGAAGAACCGGTTGTTGATCCCGTCGACCCGCCGGACCGCGTCGGTGTCCACCGGGCTGTCGCTGACCGGTGTGACCGGCCAGAGATTCAGGGTGATCCCGATCTGCTGGTCGGCCGCTCCCGCCGCGCGCATGGCGGAGACCGCGAGACCGTGCCCGAGCAGCAGGTGGTGCGCGGCGTGCAGGGCCTTGCGTTCGTCCTGGACTCCTGGGGCGTGCTGGCCGTTGCCGTAGCCGAGGAACGCCGAACACCAGGGTTCGTTCAGGGTCGTCCAGCTCGCTACGCGGTCCTTCAGTCGTTCGTACGTCGCGACCGCGTAGTCGGCGAAGCGGTACGCCGTGTCGCGCGACGGCCAGCCGCCCACGTCCTCCAACGCCTGCGGGAGATCCCAGTGGTAGAGGGTCACCCAGGGCTGGATCCCTCTCGCCAGCAGCGCTTCGACGAGGCGGGCGTAGAAGTCGATCCCCGCCTGGTTGAGTGGTCCCACGCCCGTCGGCTGGATCCGGGGCCACGCCAGGGAGAAGCGGTAGTGCGTCACGCCCACGTCCGCCATCAGCGCGACGTCCTCGGCGTAGCGGTGATAGTGGTCGCAGGCGACGTCACCGTTGCGGCCGTCCGCGATGCGTCCAGGCGTGTGCGTGAAGGTGTCCCAGATCGACGGCGCCCGGCCGTCCTCGGCCACCGCACCCTCGATCTGGTAACTCGCGGTGGCGACACCCCACGCGAACCCGTCCGGCAGTTTCGGCACCGTCATCCCTTCCCTCGACCAGCCGTACCCGTGTCTGGTCCGTTCGACAGCAGGTCCCGGAGTTCCCGCCACAGCTCGTCCGGGATCGGCCAGTTGGCCCAGGCGACCGTCTGGTCGACACGTTCGGGTTGGGAGACGCCCACCACCGTGGACGCGATCCGCTGCTCCCGCAGGGAGAACTGCAACGCCGCGGCGCCGAGCGGTACGTCGTGGGCCGTGCAGCGGTCCTGCATCGTCCGGATCCGGTTCAGGATGGCGTCATCCGCCTCGCGGTAGGCGTACTTCGCGACGGCTTCCGGGCCCTTGGCCAGGATGCCGCCGCCGAACGGCGCGGCGTTCACCACGGCGACGCCGGCGGCCGTGGCCTGGTCGAGCAATGGTCCGGCGGACTGGTCGACCAGCGTGTAGCGGTTGTGGGTGAGGACCACCTCGAACAGGCCGGTCGCGACGAAGCGGCTCAGCAGCTCGATCGGCCCGCCAGCGACGCCCAGGTGTGCGGCGACACCCGCCTTCCGCAGCTCGACCAGTGCCTCGACCGGGCCACCCGGCGCCATCGCGGCGTCGTAGCCGATCACCTCCGGATCGTGGAGGTAGAGCAGCTGGAAGCTGTCGATACCGAGGCGTTCGCGGCTCTGCTCCGCACAGCGGTGCACCTGCGCGCCGGAGTAGTCCCGGGTCTCGGGGTCCGGGTCGACCTTTGTCGCAAGGACGTACCCGTCCGGGAGGCCGCCATGAGCCCGGAGGGCGGCACCCACCCGGCGCTCGCTCTCGCCGTCGGAGTAGCCCGCGGACGTGTCGAGGAAGTTGACCGGGCTGTCCAGGGCGCGACGGACGGTCGCGACTCCCTGGTCGGCGGTCACGTCGTAGCCGAAGATCCGCTCCATCCCGCCCAGCACACCGCAACCGAGGCAGACCGGCGTGACCTCCAGGCCCGTGCCGCCGAGCGGGCGGAGCGGCAGCCGGCCAGAGTTGTTCTCGCTCATGCGACCCTTTCGATCGGTACGTCACCGGGTCCGACAAGGGACCCATCGTGAGCCCTACCACGAACCGGCGTTGCATGCGTACGTACACGATGACGATCGGCAGGACGGAGATCACCAACGCGGCCGTCAGCACCGACCAGTTGGTGGAGTACTCCCCCTGCATCGCGAACAGCACCGGCTGCAACGGCAGCAACTCCGGTGTCTGCAGCAACGACTATTGATCGTCGAGCGCGAGACCGTCAAGCGAGCGCGGACAATATTCGGCACGCAGATATCGTCTATATCGCAGGGGTTTCGAGCCGCGCCCGACTCAGCCAGGTAGGTCGACGACCGCGACGACCGGCAGGTGGTCGGTCGCGCGGACGAGCTGATACCGCAGATCGGCCTTCGTGGGCACGCCGTAGTCGGCGACGTCCGCACCCGGACCCACGAAGATCGCGTCGATGCGCGTGCGTGGTCCCGCCGCCGGAAACGTCGGAGCGTGCGGGTCGAGGTCCCCCGCCGAAGGGCCACCATCTCCGGGTTCGACCGATGTCGCCGGATCGTGCATGCCGGCCGCCGCGAACTCCCGCCAACTCGGTCCACCCACGGGCTCGTTCAGGTCGCCGCCCAGCACGATCGGAAGGTCGCGGCGGACCCGCAGCACCCCGAGGACGTCGCGGACGTCGCGCCGCCGGCCGAGGCTGGACAGTCCGAGATGGATGCCGACCGCGGCGAACCGGACCTTCTCGAGGCCGAGGGTTGCCGCCACGACGCCGCGGATGGGTTCGCGGGCGCGCTGCGGGATCCGCAGCTCCTCGACCGCGTGGACGTCGATCCGCGAGCTGACCAGCAGGAGGTTACCGCCGGCCGTACGACCGCCCGCTGCGTAGAGCAGGCCGCACTCCCTGGCGAGTCCCGCGCACCTCGGCCGCCACCGCAGCCGGCTCGGCGCCTCCTGGATGAGGGCGACATCGGGCCGGACCTGGCGGACGATCGTGTGCAGCGCTGCCCGGTCGTCGCGCAGGCCTCGCACGTTGTAACTGAGAACCTTGATCTGCGGCACGGACGAAACGTTAACCGTTAGAGCAGGCCCGCGTCGTGGACCAGGATGGCCGCCTGCACCCGGTTGGTGAGGTCGAGCTTGGCCAGGCATCGGCTGACGTGGGTCTTCACCGTCGCCTCACTCATCGCGAGCTCCCGGCCGATCTCCGCGTTGGACAACCCTCGGGCGACGGCCCGCGCCACCTCCTGCTCCCGTTCGGTCAGGACAGCGAGCCGCTTTCGCGCCGTCTCGGCCTGCGAAGGGCCCTTGTCGGCAAAGGAACTGATGAGTCGCCGGGTGACCGTGGGCGCGAGCATGGCGTTGCCGGCGACGACGGTACGGACGGCGGCGGCGAGGTCGCGCGGGGGCGTGTCCTTGAGCAGGAACCCGACCGCGCCGGCCTTCAGCGCGGCGTGGACGTACTCGTCGAGGTCGAACGTGGTGAGCATGATGATCCTGGCCGGATCCGGCGACCTCGCGATCTCCGCCGCCGCGCTGAGGCCGTCCATGCCGGGCATGCGTACGTCCATGAGTACGACGTCCGGCCGGTGCCGTGCGGTCGCCGCCACCGCCTCGGTACCCTCGCGCGCCTCCGCGACCACCACGATGTCACCGGTGGACTCGAGGATCATCCGCAGCCCGGACCGCACGAGTACCTCGTCGTCGACGACCAGGACGCGGATCATGTCCTCTCCCCCACGCCGTCGTCCTCTGGCGCATGCTCCCCCTGCGGGAGCGCGGGAAATTCCGCGGTCACAGCGAACCCGCCGTCGGGCCGCGGTCCGGCGACCAGACCGCCGCCGAGTAGCTGCACGCGCTCCCGCAGGCCGGTCAGCCCGTACCCGCCGCCCGGCAGCGCCTTGTCCGCGCCGGGCGGTGGCGCGTCGTTGCGTACGACCAGCCGCAGGCCACCGGCCGCATAGGTGAGGACGACCTCGGTCGCGGCGCCGCCGGCGTGTTTGTGGACATTGGTCAGGGCTTCCTGCACGACGCGGTAGGCCGTGCCCTGCACCATGATCGGCACCGGACCTGGTGCGCCCTCGTCGCGCCGACTCACCGGGACACCGGCGGCCCGCGACTCATCGAGCAGCGTGTCGAGATCGTCGAGCGTCGGTTGCGGTGTGAGTGCGTACGCGTCGAACGCACCCGCGTCGGGAGTGCTCTGACCGGTCATGGGCGCGTGCGAGCCCTGCGCGCCGGACACCCACTCGACCGACGGCGGGTTCGATCGGAGGACTCCGAGAACATCCCGCAGGTTGGCGAGGGCGTCGCGACCCGTCGTACGGATCAGAGCAGCCGCCTCCGCCGTGCGCTGGTCCGGTGCGTTGACCTCGAGTGCGCCCGCGTGCAGGACCATCAGCGAGACGCGGTGCGCCACGACGTCGTGCATGTCCCGCGCGATGCGCGAGCGCTCCTCGGCCCTTACCTGGTCCGAACGCGCCGCCTGCTCCCGCTCGAGTCGTTCGGCCCGGTCCTGCAGTCCGGCGAGCACCTCCCGCCTGGCCCGGACCCACAGACCGGCGACCAGACCCAGGCCCATGAACAGCAGGATCGCCGCCTGGTTCGTCACCCCCTCGGCGCGTTCGGCGCCACCGAGGTCGAGCCCGAGGTCGAGCGGGAGGACGAACGACACGATGAGGGTCGTGCCGCCGATCGCGGCGTAGGCGATGAGTTCTTTGCGGCGGCGCAGGCTGGTTCCGGCGTAGTACGACGCGACGAACGGAGCCGGCCAGAGCGCCAGCAGGAGCATGCTGGCCGCCCCGGTGACGAACAGCGGCCAGCGCCGGCGGCGGCCCATCCAGGCAGCCACACCGGACGAAACCGCCACAACCAGGATCATCGGTTCGGTCCAGTCCCGAACCGACCCAGCCGACATGAAGGCGACCAGCGCACCCACCAGCCAGGGGGCCGACCGGTCGAAGGTGCGGCTCGCCCAGCCCATGGCGCGTTCGCCGACGACTGGCGCGATCCGACCGTGGTCCACCCGCTGAGAGTAGGCGAGGGCGGGCGGTATGGCGTACATCCTTCGTCGGAGCGCCCCCCTCGAAAGGAGGGGGCCTTCCGGGCACTCTTGCCCGACGCCAACCGGGCCACTCCGGGCGAGGGTGACGTCCATGAGCGCACCCATCCTGGACGTCGTCCACGACGCCATGAACTCGCCGTGGATCTACCTGGCCGTCTTCGTGCTCGCGACTCTCGACGGGTTCCTCCCGGCGTTTCCGAGTGAGAGCGTCGTCATCGCGGCGGGCGCGTTCGCCGCTGCGGGTGCGCCGAACCTCTGGTTCCTCATCGTGATCGCGGCGCTTGGCGCCTTTGCCGGCGACCACACGTCGTACCTGCTCGGGCGGGTGGCGGGCGGCCCGCTGCTCGCCCGTACACGGCCGGGCAGCCGGCGACGGCGGGCTTTCGGTTGGGCAGCGGCGGCGCTCGACCGGCGCGGCGGGCTGGTCCTCGTCGTCGCGCGGTACGTACCAGGCGGTCGGACGGCCACAACCCTCACGATGGGCACGGTGGGATTCCCGCTGCGTACGTTCTCCCGTTTCGACGCGGTGGCCGCCGTGTCGTGGGCCACGTACTCGGCGTGCGTCGGCTACCTGGGCGGCCTGGCGTTCGAGAGGGAGCCGATCAAGGGAGTGCTGCTCGGACTCGGGCTGGCGATCAGCGTCACGGTCGTCGTGGAAGCGGTGCGTCACCTCGTGTCCCACCGAGCTCGGCGGGTGACACTCGCGCGGCAGCGGAAGACCCTTGTCGCCGTTCGGCAGGGCGGCGTGCCGGAGGGCGGCGTGCCGACGGCAGACGGTGCAGCCCAGTGATCCGACCAGGGCGGCTCGGGACTGTTTCGTGACTCGTTGAAGCCAGTGGTCGATGACGACGGCTGCCCCGCGGAGACCCCGCGCGGGAGGGCGACCCGGTGGCTCACCGTGCGTTAGCGTTCCTGGCGTGATTGTCGGGAGGGACGCGGAGCTGTCGCGGATCGATCGGCTGGTGGCTGACGCGAAGGACGGCCGGAGCCGTTCGTTGGTGGTGCGCGGCGAAGCCGGGATCGGCAAGACGGCGCTGCTCGATCACGCAGCCGACGTGGCCAGTGGTATGCGGGTGCTGCGGGTGGTGGGGATCGAGTCGGAGACCGAGGTCGCCTTCGCCGCCCTGCAGGTGCTGTTCGCCGGCGATATGGACGGGATCGACGCGATTCCGCAGACCCAGGCCGACTGCCTCCGCGTGGCATTCGGCACCAGCGGCGAGCCCGTTGACCGGGGGTTGCCCGGGGCGGCGACGCTGTCGTTGTTGTCGGAGCTCGCCGGTGATGGGCCGTTGCTGTGCCTGCTGGACGACGTGCAGTGGTTCGATCAGCCGTCTCGGGACGCGTTGCTGTTCGCGGTCCGACGGCTCCAGGCGGACCCGATCGCGACGATCTTCGCCATCCGCGACGGCGAGCGCCCGTTCCACGCGCCCGGCATCGAGAGCCTGACCCTCGACCGGCTCGAGCAGGCCGACGCCGCGCGCCTGGCGTCGACGGTCCGGCCCGTGCGGAGCGAGATGGTGAAGCGGATCCTGGACGAGTCCGGCGGCAACCCTCTGGCGATCATCGAACTGACCACGAATGTCGACGCTGCGGGCTGGCCGGCTCCCGTTGCTCCGCTTCCGGCAACGGGCCGGTTGCAGACGCACTTCGGCCGGCAGGTGCGTGACCTCGGCCCACGCACGCGGTCGGCGTTGCTGCTGGCCGCGGCCGATCACGGATCAGACCTGGCGACGCTGATGACGGCTGCTGGCCAGCTCGGCCTCGAGGCGGCGGACTTCGAACCCGCTGAACGTCGTCGCCTGGTGCAGGTGGCGGCGGGAGGGGTCGCGTTCAGGCATCCGCTGATCAGGGCGGCGGCGTATCAGGAAGGGTCCTTCGCCGCGCGCCTTGCTGCGCACGGGGCGTTGGCGGCCGTGCTGTCGGACCCGCGGGACGCGGATCGACGGGCGTGGCATCGCGCGTTGGCCGCGAGCGGGGCGGACGAGAGTGTGGCGGCGGAGCTGGAGCGGGTGGCGGACCGTGCCGCGGGCCGGGGTGGGCCGTCGACGGCGGTGCGGGCGTTGGAGCGGGCCGCGCAGCTGTCGAGCGCCCCTGCCGAACGGGGTCGGCGCTTGGTGGCCGCCGCTCGCGCTGCGTATGACGCGGGCCAGGGCGACCGTGCCGTCGAGTTGGCGGAGGACGGGGTCGCTCTCACGGACGAGCCGCGCGAGGTGGCGGAGGCGGCGTGGATCCGCGCCCAGGTCGCCTACGAGCGCACCTCCCCCGCCGACGCCGCGCGCCTTGCCGTCGATGCCGCGACGCCAGTCCTGACGACAGAACCCGACCAGGCGGTCGCGGTGCTGACGGAGGCGATGTGGTGCGCACGCGACGCGGCCGATGCCGAGCTGGTGGGCCTTTGTGCAGAACAGCTGGCCCAGGTCCGTGGCGGTTCCCCGGTGCTCGTCGACGGCCTGGTCGGCATGAGCCGGCTGCTGCGTGGCGACGTGGCGGGCGCCGTGGACCCGATGCGTGCCATGGTCGAGTCGGCCGGCCAGCGCGAGGACACGCCCACGCTGGAGCGGTTGACGGCCGGTTTCATGGCTCTGCTCATCGGAGCTGACGGCCGCGCGGCGGCGATGCTCGGCCGGCACGTGGAGGAGCTGCGGCGTCAGGGCGCGATGGGATGGCTGCCGTACACGCTGGAGTTGCTGGGGACGACCCAGCTGGCCACCGGGCGCCTGCGCGAAGCGGACGCGAGCCTTGTCGAGGCGGTGACGCTCGCCGACGAGTTCGGGCAGCAGCTACAGGTCGTCGTGCTCACGTCGATGTCGGCATGGCTCGCGGCGGTTCGGGGCGACGCCGCCACGGCTGAGCGCCACGCCGCGCGGGTGCTGAGCGACAACCGTCACCATGGGATCGCCGCCGCGCAGGCGGAGTGGGCGCTCGCCATGGTCGATCTCACTGCAGGGAACGCACATTCCGCTCTCGACAGGCTGGACGGCGTCTGCGGCGGGCTGCCCGGCCGAGACGTCATGGTGCGCGCGATCCCCGACCACGTCGAGGCGGCCGTTCGGGCTGGCGACAGCGGGCGGGCGCGGACGTACCTGCCCCAGCTCACCGAGTGGGCGACGCACACCGACCACCCGGTCGCGAGAGGGCTGATGCTCCGATGCCAGGCGCTCCTCGCCGACGCCGCCGACACGGACAGTGCGTTCCGGGAGTCGCTGGACATCGATGAGTGCGGACCGTATGACCGGGCGCGTACGCGATTTGCGTATGGCGGATGGCTGCGGCGGCGCAGGCGTCCGAAAGCTGCGAGGGAGCAACTCGTCGGTGCACACCACGAGTTCGAAGAGATCGGCGCGCACGGGTGGGATCGGCTCGTGCGGGCCGAACTCGTCGCCCTGGGCGATGACGTGCCGGACCACTCGCCCGCGACCGACGCAGGCCAGCTGACGCCGCAGGAGCTGCAGGTCGCCCGTCGGGCCGCGCGCGGCATGAGCAACCGCGAGATCGCGGCGGAGTTGTTCCTGAGCCCACGCACCGTCGGCTACCACCTGTACAAGGCGTACCCCAAGTTGGGTGTCAGACGACGCGGCGAACTCGCCCACCTCGACCTGTGACCGCCCACGTCGTCGACGCAGCTCAGCACCAGTCATGTGACAGATGCCGGCCCTCCCGTGGCGCTCGTAGCGTCCCTGACAACGACGACTTGACTGGGACGAAAGGAAAGATCATGAGCAAGACGATCATGGGTTGCGCGGCGGTGTCGGCCGACGGCTACATCGCTTACGGCGATGGCCAGATCGGGTCCTTGTTCGACTGGATGTCGGGTGGCGATGTCGAATGGAAATGGTCCGAATCCGACGAGCACGCGCTGCGCAGCACCCAGGCGTCCAAGGACTTCATGCAGTCCGTCTACCCCAACATCGGCGCGGTCATCCTCGGGCGGAACACGTTCGATCAGACGAACGGCTGGAATGGCGTACCGGCAGCGGGTGAACACGTCTTCGTCGTTACACATGAGGCGCCGACGGATTGGGAGTATGCGGACACCGCACCGTTCACGTTCGTCACCGACGGAGTCGAATCCGCGATCAAGCAGGCACGCGAGTTCTGCGGCGACCGGATCGTCGACGTCGCCGCTGGTCAGATCGGCGGGCAGGCACTGCGGCTCGGCCTGATCGACCAGATCGTGATGAACGTCGTGCCCGTCGTCTTCGGTGGCGGCAGGCCGTTCTTCGGCGCCATGGAACCCGGCGACAACGTGACGCTCGGCAACCCGTCCCGCGTGGCCCAGGGCAACCGTGTCACGCACCTGCTCTACGACGTCGAACACTGAATCATGGACCCAACGAACCCGCAGGACGCCACACCATCAGGGAGATGACCGTGCGTACCTTGCTCGTCGGACTCCGCGTCACCGACCTGGATCGCTCTCGCGCGTTCTACCAGGCACTCGGTTACAACGTCGTCGGAACCGTTCCCGACACCCCGTTCGGCAGCCTGACCATGCTCCAGCTGCCGGACGACCCGTTCGTCACCGTCGAGCTCGCGCACGATCCCGCCCGGCCGGTCACCGAGACCGGTGGCCTCAACCACCTCGCCATCCACACGGCCGACCTGCACGCCACCATCGCCACCCTGGCCGCCCACGGCATCCAGACCGATCCAGCGCGGCCCACCGCCGGTCCCGATGATCCGCTGGTCACCATGGTGCGCGACCCCGACGGCTACCTGATCGAGCTCGTCCAATGGCCGGAAGGACACGCCGACGGACTCACCGCCGACGACTTCAAGAGCGAGTGACCACCGCTCCGGCCAGCAGGCTTCTAGTCCCGAGCGATACTCGCCTCCTGCTTCGCAGCGGAACGCTTCGTACGCCGACCGTTCCGTGCAAGCGCCGGCTGACCGTGGCGAACCCGCGCCCACATCCAGAGCATCGGTCCGACGACCACGACGACGCCAAGCGTGATCCCCAACGGAACGTCGGGGACACCGAGCATCTTCATGCCGGAGGCGAACAACACCAGAGCGAGCGCCCGGCGGATGATCCCTGACGGTGCGCGGGACGACGCGTGAGCGCCGACGACCACTCCCGGGATAGCGCCCAGGAGCAAGGATCCCGCCACCTCGAGCCGGAAGTCGCCGAACAACAGGTGGCCGACCGCTGCCGCGGCGACGAGGGGCACGGCCTGGACAAGGTCAGTGCCGACCAACTGACCCAGCTTCATGGCTGGATAGAGGAGCAGCAGAGCGATGATCATGAGCGATCCGGATCCGACCGACGTCATCCCGACGACCAGGCCGCCGATGATGCCGACGAGCAGCGTCGGCACCGGCCGGATCACGATGTCGGCCGCGCCGGACGCCGTGCCAGGAGCGGCACCCGAAACCGTGCCAGATGCCTCGCCGGACCGCGCCCGCTCCTTCCGGGAGCGCGAGACGAGGGTGAGATAGGCCTTCGAGATCAGCCCGGCGGCGGCCAGCAACAACGCCACTCCCAGCGCCTTCTTGACGACGCCTTCGATGTCGGCCGACGAACCCAGCGCCCGCAGGATGAGGACACCGGAGAACGCCGCGGGGATGGACCCGGCGCACAGCCACGCCACGAGCTTCAACGAGACAGTTCCACGCCGCAGGTGGACGAAGCCACCGAACGGTTTCATCAGCGCCGAGGCGACCAGGTCGCTGGACACGGCAGCCAGGGGCTGGACCCCGAAAAAGATGACGAGCACGGGAGTCATCAGCGCCCCGCCACCCATACCTGTCAGGCCGACGACGAACCCGATCACGAGTCCGGCGGCGGTCAGACCAAAATCCATGGTCCAGGCACTCCTCGCGGTCGACGTCGGAACCAGCCTGCCCCCGCCAGGTGGACGTTCCCCCGCGACACCACCCGGGGCCTACTGCCCGTAGACCCGGAAGACACCCTCTCATATCGGCCCGGTCGGTATTCAACCTTCGCCCCCACCGACGAACGCCTGGCCGGCCACGGTCCGACCGAACCCTCACGCCCCGTCGGGCCCACCATGGTCGGCTCCATCGAGCGCGGGTACCACGGTCCCCCACAGGAACTCCATGCTCCGGCGTACGTCCGCTTCCGGACCCTCCTCTCGCTCCCCGAGAGGCCCGGACAACGCGGCGTCCTGCTCCAGCACGTACCACCCGGTGAAGCCGGCCCGCTCCAGTCCGGCCACCACTCCGCCGATGTCAAGATCACCTTGCCCGAGGGGCGCGAACAGTCCGGTGCGTACGCCATCGAGGAAACTCACCGATCCCTCGGCGACCGCCTTGGCGGTGCCCAGCCGGACGTCCTTCAGGTGGACGTGCGTGATCCGCTCCGCCGCGCTTGCGACCAACTCCGTCGGGTCCATTCCCCCGATGGCCAGGTGGCCGGTGTCGAGGCAGATGCCCACGTCGCTGTCACGGAGTAGCCGGATGACCGCATCGCGGGACTCGATCGCCGTACCCACGTGGGGATGCAGGCAGGCACGCAGTCCGAGAGCCGCCGCCTCCGCTCGGACTCGGTCAAGGTTGTGTAACAGGTGTGCCCACTCAGCGTCGTCAAGGCTCACCTTGCGGTCATAGCCGGTCGGGCCGCCGTCAGCGGCGAGGACGGCCACCTCGGCGCCTGCCTCGGCGAGCGTACGCATCGCCGCGACGGTCGGAGCGAGATCCACCTCGGCGGCGAGGTGGAGGGTCACCGGAACGAAGCCGCCGACCAACCCGAGCCCGTGGGTCGCGAGCGTCCTGCGCACCGACGCCGCATCGGGCCCGAGGTAGCCGGTGGGGCCCAACTCGGTCGCCGCCAGACCGAGGGCGGCCATCTGCGCCAGCACCTCCGACGGCGGAAGCTCCACACCCCAGCCGGGTGCCTCACAGACACCCCACGAGATCGGCGCACCGGCGACTCGACCCGTCAGCGGACCATGGTCCATTACCTGTCAACTCCTTGTTGCGTGTGCCGGCGAAGCGAGCCGAATCCCTTGCTGGGCCCCTCCTCGCCTACGTTGACGGGAAGTGCAGCGTGGCGTCCACGACCTGTTCGATGTGGGGCCACCGGGCGGTGACGGCCTTTGCCCTGGTGTAGAAGCCCACACCTTCGGACCCGTGGACATGCCGGTCTCCGAACAGCGAGTCCTTCCAGCCGCCGAAGCTGTAGAACGCCATGGGGACAGGGATCGGCACGTTGATGCCAATCATTCCGACGGTCACGCTGCGTTGGAAGGTGCGCGCCGCCTCACCGCTGCCGGTGAAGACAGCGGTGCCGTTGCCGTAAGGGTTGGCGTTGACGAGCCCGATCGCGTCGTCGAGCGTGTCGGCGCGCAGGACGACGAGCAGGGGCCCGAACACCTCGTCCTGGTAGACCTTCATCGCCGGGCTCACCCGATCGAGCAGGCACGGTCCGACGAAGAACCCGTCCTCGTGGCCGGCGACACGCAGGCCGCGGCCGTCGAGGACGACCGTCGCGCCTTCCTCTGTGCCGTTCTCGACGTACGCGGCGACCCGCTCCTGCGCCTGCCTGGTCACCACCGGACCCATCTCGGCGGCGTCGTCGGCGCCTGGCCCGACCTGGATCGCGGCCGCGCGTTCGCGCAGCTTGTCGACCAGCACGTCACCGGCTTCGCCCACGGCAACGACGGCCGAGATCGCCATGCAGCGTTGGCCCGCCGAGCCGTACGCCGCGGCGGTGATGTGGTCGGCGGCGAAGTCGAGGTCGGCGTCCGGCAGCACGACCGCGTGGTTCTTCGCGCCACCGAGGGCTTGGACACGTTTGCTCGCGCGAGAGGCCCGCTCATGGACGTACCTCGCGATCGGGGTCGACCCGACGAACGACACGGCCGCGATCCCCGGATGGTCCAGGACCGCGTCGACGGCTTCCTTGTCGCCGTGGACGACGTTGAAGACGCCGTCGGGCAGGCCGGCACGTTGCCACAGCTCGGCCACCAACGTGGACGCGGACGGGTCACGCTCGGAAGGCTTGAGGACGAAGGTGTTGCCGCACGCGATCGCGATCGGGTGCATCCACATCGGCACCATGACCGGGAAGTTGAACGGCGTGATCCCGGCCACCACGCCGAGTGGCTGGCGGAAGGAGTACGCATCCACACCGGTCGAGACCTGGTCGGAGAACTCGCCCTTGAGCAGGTGCGGAATCCCACAGGCGAACTCCACCACCTCGAGGCCGCGCTGGACCTCGCCCTTGGCGTCGGAGACGACCTTGCCGTGCTCGGCGGTGACGATGCGGGCCAGGTCGTCGACGTGGGCGTTGACGAGTTCGCGGAACGCGAAGAGGATCTTCGCCCGTCGCGTGAGCGGGACGTCCTGCCACGCCGTGAACGCCTTGGTCGCCGTGGCGACCGCGAGGTCGACGTCGGCGGCAGAGCCCAGCACGACGTCGGCCTGCCGCGCGCCGGTGGCGGGGTTCCACACCGGTCCACGGCGCGAGGACCCACCCGGCGTCGACGCGCCACCGATCCAGTGCTCAACGGTTCTCGGCTCGACGACCCTTGCGTCGTTGGTGGTCGACATCTCATACCCCTTGCTTCACAGGTACTCCGCTTACAAGTAGTGGCGCTGGCTCGGCTTGTTGGTGTCGTAGTCCTCACGCGCCTTGCGGGTGGACTCCAGCGCCGACACCTCGGCCACCGGCACGTCCCACCACGCGTCGGAGGACGGCGCGCCGGCGAGCGGGTCGGTCTCGACGTGGACGAGGGTCGTACGACTGGCCGCACGCGCCTTCGTCAACGCCGTCCGCAGCTCCTCGATCGTGCCGGCGCGGAGCACATCCGCACCCAGGCTCGCCGCGTTGGCGGCGAGGTCGACCGGCAGCACGTCGCCGTCGAGCGCGCCCGTCTCCGGGTTGCGGTAGCGGTAGCTCGTGCCGAACCGTTGCGCACCGACGCTCTCCGACAGAGAACCGATCGACGCGAAGCCCTGGTTCTGCACGAGGACGATGATGAGCTTGACGCCTTCTGAGACGGCCGTGACGATCTCCTGGGCGAGCATGAGGTAGGAGCCGTCGCCGACGAGGACGATGACGTCGCGGGTCGGGTCGGCCATCTTGACCCCGAGCCCGGCGGCGATCTCGTAACCCATGCAGGAGAATCCGTACTCCACGTGGTACTGCTTCGAGTCCCGCGTCCGGAACAGCCTGTGCAGCTCGCCGGGCATGCTGCCCGCCGCGTTGATGACGACGCCCCGCTCCCCCGCCGCCTCGTTGACCGCACCGATCACCTCGGTCTGCGCGGGCAACGGGGCGTGTTCGGCGCCGTAAGCAGTGTCAACCACTCCTTGCCAGGCGTCCGAGAGCTCCCGCGTACGTTGGCGATACGTCGCGTCGACCTGCCATCCGGCCAGACGTTCCGACAGCGCCTCGAGGGCGGTACGTGCGTCGGCGACCAGGCCAGTCGCCGCGTGTTTGGCCGCGTCGAACGCCGCCACGTTGACATTGACGAATCGCACGTCCTCGTTGGCGAAGAGGCTCCTCGACGCGGTGGTGAAGTCGCTGTAGCGGGTACCGATCCCGATCACCACGTCGGCCTCGGCAGCGACGGCGTTGGCGGCTGTCGTGCCCGTCGCGCCGATCGCCCCGACACTGCACGGGTGGTCCCAGGACAGGGAGCCCTTGCCCGCCTGGGTTTCCCCCACGGGGATGCCCGTCGCCTCGGCGAAGGCCGTCAGCGCCTGCGTGGCGCCCGAGTAGATCACCCCGCCCCCGGCGACGATCAGCGGTCGCCGCGCCGAGCGGATCAGCGCCACCGCACGGTCGAGCGCCGCCGGCTCCGGTACCGGACGCGCCACATGCCAGATCCGTTTGGCGAGGAACTCCTCCGGCCAGTCGTACGCCTCCGCCTGCACGTCCTGCGGCAACGCCAGCGTCACCGCACCCGTTTCAGCTGGGTCGGTGAGCACCCGCATCGCCGCCAGCGCCGCCGGGACCAGTTGCTCGGCACGGTTGATCCGGTCCCAGTACTTCGAGACCGGGCGCAGGCAGTCGTTGACGGACACGTCGTAGGATCGCGGGTCTTCCAGCTCCTGCAGCACCGGGTTGGCCACCCGGGTCGCGAAGATGTCGCCCGGCAACAGCAGGACGGGGATCCGGTTGATGGTCGCCAGTGCCGCACCGGTGACCAGGTTCGTCGCGCCCGGCCCGATCGACGTCGTACACGCGAACGTCTGCAGCCGGTCCTTCATCCGCGCGTAGCCGACGGACGTGTGGACCATCGCCTGCTCGTTGCGAGACTGGAAGTATGGAAGCTCCGCCGGATCCCGCTGAGCTGACTCGACCAGTGCCTGGCCGAAGCCCGCGACGTTGCCGTGGCCGAAGATGCCGAAGCAGCCGGCGATGAGGCGTTGCTCGACACCGTCGCGTTCGGTCCACTGCTGGGCGAGGAACCTCGCCAGCGCCTGCCCGACCGTGAGCCTGACTGTGCCCATGGACGCTCACCCTCTCGCTGTGGTCATCGGCGATCTGTGGTCATCGGCGATCTGTGGTCAAAGGCAACCTGGGATCGACCGGCTGGTCGTTCCAGGTCGTACGGATCCAGGCGTACTCCGGGTCGTCACAGATCAGCCAGTCGCGTTCCTCGCCCGGCCCGGCCATGACGTTGAGGTAGTACATGTCGTAGCCGGGCATCGCCATCGACGGTCCGTGCCAGCCGTGCGGGATTGTCACGACGTCACCGCTGCGTACCTCGGCGAGTACGTCGATCGGCCGGTCATGCGTACCGTAGACCTGCTGGAATCCCTTGCCCGGTTGGCCGTCCGGGCCGTTCGCGACCTCGAAGTAGTAGATCTCCTCCAGCGGACACTCCTGCCCCGGCCGGTCCTCGTCGTGCTTGTGCGGAGGGTAGGACGACCAGTTGCCGCCAGGCGTCAGGACCTCGACCGCGATGAGCTGGTCGGCCTCGAAGACACCGGCGGCGCAGAAGTTGTGCACCTCGCGGCTGCACTGCCCGGCGCCGCGCAGCTCCACTGGAACGTCCTTCGCCGCACCGTGGCGCGCTGTCAACCGTGTCTTGCATCGCGCCGACGGCAACGCCACCGTGGCACCCCGCGCCGCTTCGATCAGGACCTCGGCATCGCGAGGCAGGTAGGCGAAGTCACTCACGCCTGCGAAGACATCCGGACGCCCGTCCAGCTCGAACGTCTCGCCGTCGCACCGCACCACCACACCCTCGCCGGCCAGCGGGAGGACGACCATCTCCTCTTCGCCGGTCGTAAGCGACTGCGTCCCCCCGGGAGACAGCTCCAGCACCCGCAGACCGCTGTAGGTCCAGCCCGCACGTTCCGGCGTCAACGCCAACGTCCATGGAGCTTCCGCGAGTGATCCTGCGGGTAGGTGGTGGTTCACGCGTCCTCCTTGCCGGGCAACAAGCTCACCGCGGTGTCGACCGCGGCCGCGACGTCACCGTCGGGCGGATAGAGCAACGACCGGCCCACGACGAGCCCGCGGACGGTCGGAAGTGCCAGGGCCTTCTCCCAGCGGGCGTACGACTCGTCCGGATCTCCCTGGACCTCGCCACCGAGCAGCACGATCGGCAGGGTGGTCGCGGCGGCGACGCGTTCCATGCCACCCTGCTCGGCCACGACGGGCAGCTTGAGCCAGGTGTAGGCGCTCGTCGTCCCCAGGCCCGCGGCGATCACCGCCGACTGGACGACCGCGTCCGCCGTCAGGTCATTGACCAGCCGGCCGTCGACCCGTCGCGCCATGAATGGTTCGACGAGTGCCATCAGGCCGCGTCCGGCAAGGGCACTGACGGCCTGTGCGCACCGGTGCAGCGCCGCCGCCGACGCGCCGTCGGCCGAGTCGATCCGGAGCAGCATCTTGCCGGCATCGAGGCGTGCTCGGGCGATCCCCTCCGGGTCGTACGCCGTGAACCGGTCGTCGATCTCGAACGCCGTCCCCGGCAGGCCGGCCCGGTTCATCGAACCGATGACGACCTTGTTCTCCAGCGCACCGAGCAGCAGCAGGTCCTCCACGACGTCAGGGGCTGCCAGCACGCCGTCGACCCCGGGCCGGGCGAGTGCGACCAGCAACCGGGCAAGGAGATCCGGCCGGTCCGCCATCGCCATCGACCGGTCGCCCGCCCGCAACGCCCCGCGCGCCGGATGGTCGGCCGCGATGACCATGAGCCGGCCCGAACGCCCGACCAGCGGCCGGCGGGCACGTGCGGTGTAGGCGGCGGCCACCGCGCCGGGCTCAACCATCCGGCGGGAGACCAGCTCGCTCACCTCGACCCGCGACGTGTCAGCCATCGGCGCCAGCCGGCCCCTCGCTCGCCCCCGGAGTGTCCGCAAGGAGCTGCCAGACCGCGGCCTCGTCCGGCATCGCGTCGGCGCACGCCAACCGGGCCGCGACATAGGCACCTGCGGCGTTGGCGAACCGGATCACCTGCTCGAGGTCCCACCCGGCGAGCAGACCGTGGCACAGTGCTCCGCCGAACGCGTCACCGGCGCCCAGACCGTTGACGACCTCGACCGGGACCGGCGGGACGACCACCTCGTCCGTCCGCGTCCGCGCGAGCACGCCTTTCGGCCCCTGCTTGACGATCGCGAGCTCCACGCCCCTGTCAAGGAGGGCTTGCGCCGCCTTGTCCGGGTCTCGCGTACCGACCGCGATCTCGCACTCGTCGAGGTTGCCGACCGCCACCGTCGCGTGCTCGACCGCACCACCGATCACCGCACGTGCCTCGTCGGTGTGCCAGAACATCGGGCGGTAGTCGAGGTCGAGCACGGTGTGGGCCCGGTGCTTCCGGTCACGCAGTGCCGCGAGCGTCGTCGACCGGCTGGGCTCCTCGGACAGTCCGGTGCCCGTCACCCAGAAGATCCGGGCGGCAGCGATGGCCTCCCGGTCGAGCTCGCCCGGGTGGATCTCCAGGTCGGGCGCCTTCGGATAGCGGTAGAAATACAACGGAAAGTGGTCAGGTGGGAAGATCTCGCAGAACACCACCGGCGTCGGCAGCCCCTCGACCGCCGAGACGTACGCGTCGTCCACGCCGAACCCACGCAGCGCCCGGTGGATGTAGTCGCCGAAGGGATCCGCGCCCGTACGGGTGATCACCGCGCTGCGGCGACCGTGCCGGGCCGCCGCCACCGCGACATTAGTGGCGCTGCCGCCGAGGAACTTCCCGAACGTCGTGACGTCCTGGAGGGCAACGCCGATGTCGTTGGGATAGAGATCCACGCTGACCCGACCCATCGTGATCAGGTCATAGCTCTCGCCCGCGGTCATGGGACCTCCTTCGTCGCCCGCATGACCAGGGTGCCGTGCTGACTCATGACCTCACCTCGTCCGGTCACTGGGGCGGCACCTCCTGGGCGATCTCCTCGACGCGTACCGACCTACCTTCCCTCCTGGAACGCTCGCACGCGTGCGCGACACACAAGGCCGCGAGCGCGTCCTCACCACGACACGGCGACTCGATCCGGCCGGCGGCGACGTCGACGAACGCCCGCAGCTCGGCGACATAGGCCTCGGAGAAGCGCTCGGCGAAGTTCGCGTACGCCGGACCGCCGGGCCACGTCACACCGGGCTCGGCCGACCCCGCCGGCAACCGCTCGTCCAGGCCGGCGATGACGGTCCGCTGCGAGCCGTGCAGCTCCAGGCGTACGTCGTAGCCCGAGCCGTTGTACCGCGACGCCGCCAGCGCGACCAGGGTGCCGTCGTCGAGCGTCATGAGCGCGTTGGCAGTGTCGACATCGCCCGCCTCGGCGAAGAAGTCCGCGCCCCGGTTGGCACCGGTCGCCATCACCTCGACGACCTCGTGTCCGGTCACCCAACGCACTGCGTCGATGTCGTGGACGCTGCAGTCGGCGAAGATCCCTCCGGAGGCAGGGATGTACGACGCGTGCGGCGGCGCGGGGTCGAGTGTGCACGCCCAGACCGCATGCAGCCGACCGAGCTCGCCGGCTGCCAGTGCCTCCCGCGCGGCCGCGTAGCCCGCGTCGAACCGCCGCTGGAACCCCATCTGGAGCGGGATTCCCGCGGCCGCCACCGTGGCCAACGTCTCATGGGTGCCCGCGAGGTCCGACGCCAGAGGCTTCTCGCAGAACGCCGGCACACCGGCCGCGGCGGCCAGGTGGACGAGCTCAGCATGCGCCTGCGTCGCGGCGGCGATCACCACGCCGTCGGGCCGGCTCGCGAAGAGTTCCGCCACGCTGCCGGCGGCGGCGATGCCCAGCTTGTCGGCGGTCTCGTGCGCGCGGGCCACGTCGGCGTCGGCCAGGAACACCGACTCCACGATCTCGAGATCGTGAAGGGTCTGGGCATGCAGGGATCCGATCCGGCCCACGCCGATCAACCCGATTCGCATCCAGCCTCCCGCCTCGGGTGCCTGTCGTCGTCGTGTGCGAGGAATTCTCCTCGCCGACGGACATCCCGGCCGAGTTTTCTCCAGCATTACTGACCTGTCAACGGTTTGTAAGGACATTCTGACGTTAGGCTGTCCGCAGCTGCATGCGGCACACTGGTGCTGGTCCGGACTTTGATCCGGCTGACCATGCCGTACGCCGGACGAGGGAGGAGCCGGGCGTGACCCCACTCGCCGTGACGGTCGACCGGCGCAGCCCGGTGCCGCTCTACTTCCAGGTCGCCCAGCAGATCGAGCAGTCGATCGTCGCCGGCACGCTCGCCCCCGGTGCCCGGCTACCCAACGAGATCGTCCTCGCCGATCAGCTCTCGCTCTCCCGCCCGACCATGCGCCAGGCCATCCGCCACCTCGTCGACAAGGGGCTGCTGGTCCGCAAACGCGGCGTGGGCACGCAGGTGGTGCAGTCGCAGGTACGCCGATCGATCGAGCTGTCCAGCCTCCACGACGACCTCGCCCGGGCCGGTCAGGAACCCTCCACGACCGTGCGGGACCTGCGCGTCGTCGCGGCACCCGAGAAGGTCGCGAGTGCGCTCGGTCTGGCGGCCGGATCTTCCGTGCTGCGGATCCGGCGCCTGCGCTGCGCCCGGGGCGAACCACTCGCGCTGATGACCAACTACCTGCCCGAGGACCTTGTGAAGATCACGGCCGCCACCCTGGAAGAGCGCGGGCTGTACGAAGTCCTGCGTACCGCCGGCGTCCAGCTCCGCGTCGCCCGGCAGACGATCGGCGCCCGTCCCGCCACCGCCACCCAGGCGAAGGACCTCCGCGAGCCCAAGGGTGCGGCCCTGCTCACCATGACCAGGACGGCGTACGACGACGTGGGCCGCGCGGTGGAGTTCGGCTCGCATCTCTACCGCGCCTCGCGCTATTCGTTCGAACTCACCCTCATCGAGCGCTGACGCAAACGCGCGCGGTGAACGGGGAACCCGCTACAGGTCGGAGAGGCGGTCGACGCGAGCGCGGAGGCGTTCGTGGGCCGGTCGGCGGGTGCGGCGGCGGCGGAACAACCGGATGTTCTCCCTGGCCAGGTCAGCCGCACCGACCATCCCGGCGTCGTTGCCCAGAGCGGCCCGGAGGATCTGCGCCTCCGGACGGAAACCACGCCCGGTCAGCGTCCGACGGAACGTGTCCCGCGCCGGACCGAGGAACAACTCGCCTGCCTGCGACACTCCCCCGCCGACGACGAACGTGCCCGGGTCGAAGGCAGCCGCGATGTTGGCCAGACCGACGCCCAGCCAGCGGCCGACCTCCTCGAACAGCTCCACCGCCACCGGGTCGCCGTCCTTGGCCGCCTCGGTGATCGACGGCCCGGTGATCCGGCCCGGATCACCACCCACCCGGTCCAGCAGGTTCTGCGCCACCGGCGACCCGGACGCCGCCAGCTCACGCGCCTCGCGCACGAGCGAGTTGCCGCTGGCGTACTGCTCCCAGCAGCCGCGGTTGCCGCACTCGCACCGATGACCACCGGGGACGACGGTCATGTGGCCGAACTCCCCCGCGACGCCGTACTTCCCGCGCAGCATCACGCCGTCGGTGATCACGGCGCCGCCGATCCCGGTGCCGAGCGTCACACAGACCAGGTGGCTCTCGCCCTGGCCGGCCCCGAAGCGCCATTCCGCCCACGCGGCGGCGTTGGCGTCGTTCTCGATGACCACCGGCAGCCGGATCCGTCGGCGGACGGCGTCCCGCAGCGGCTCGTGCCGCCAGGCGAGGTGGGGTGAGAACAGCACGGACGAGCCGGTGACGTCGATCCAGCCAGCCGCACCGATGCCGACGGCGGTCACCTCGTGCCTGTCGCGGAGCTCGGCCACGACGGTCGCGATGGTGTCCTCGGTCGCTCTCGGGCTGGTCGAGGGCGTGTCTCGACGAAGACGTTCGAGGACGTTCCCCTCAGGATCGACCACCCCCGCGGCGACTTTCGTACCCCCGATGTCGACCCCGATGGTGAGCGCGTGGATGAACGCCATCAGCGCCGCCGCGCCAGGTCGGCGGCACCGATGATGCCCGCTTCGTTGCCGAGCGTCGCCAGCCGGATCTCGAGGACGGGACGATGGCCCCGCGCGGTGAGCTGGCGTCCGAACGACTGGCGCGCGGGTTCCAGCAGCAGGTCACCGGCCTCGGAGACGCCACCGCCCACCACGACGGCGGCCGGGTCGAGCACCGCGGCCAGGGAAGCGATCCCTTCGCCGAGCCAGCGGCCGAGGTCCTCGAGAAGCTCACGGGCCGCCACATCGCCCTCGGCCGCGGCGGTGCTCACCATCGGTCCCTCGATCCGGTCCGCCTGACCGTCGGCAAGCTCGAGGAGGCGGGCGGCCTGCGGTGGGCTCGAACGGGCGAACTCGCGTGCCTCCCGCACCAGAGCGCTGCCGCTTGCGTACTGCTCCCAGCAGCCCTTGTTGCCGCAACCGCAGAGGTACCCGCCCGGGACGACCCGAAGGTGTCCGACCTCGCCACCGACGCCGAAGGCGCCCCGGTAGAGCTCACCGGACAGGACCAACCCGCCGCCGAGCCCGGTGCCGATCGTCAACAGGATCATGTCGTCGACGTCGCGGCCCGCGCCGAACTGGAACTCCGCCCAGGCCGCCGCGTTGGCATCGTTCTCGACCACGACCGGAAGCGACGTGCGCTTCTCGACCGCCTCCTTGAGCGGCTCGTCGCGCAGCGCGAGGTTGGGGGCGAACAGGACCGTCGAGCGGCTCGCGTCGACGAAGCCGGCCGCGCCGACCCCGATCGCCTCGGCGTCGTGGTCCGCCCGGAGCTCGGCAACAACGTCCACGATCGCGGCGACGATCTCCTGCGGGCACGTTGCCGGGGTCTCCTTCCGGGCCTCGGCGACAATGGCGCCAGCCTCGTCGACCAGGCCGGCAGCGATCTTGGTGCCACCCACGTCGACACCGATGGTCAGCCGCGACTCACCCACGACGCCCTGCCCTTCTCACGCGTCAATGTCCCGAACCGACCGTCTCGGCGGCATCCGGGATTCGGGCTTCCACCTGCTGACCAACCGGTCGGCCGGCCTTTCCATTGCCCCGGCCGAGGCTACCCAATCCGGTGCACTGCACCGTGCGGCGCCTAGCGAACACGCGATGCCGTCAGCCCTGCTCGACCTTCTTCTTCAGCTCTTTCAACGCGGTGTCGATGATGACCTTCTCCGCCTTGCGCTTGATCAGACCGATCATCGGGAACGTGACGTCGACCGCGAGCTGGTAGGTGACCTCGGTGTTGCCGCGCCCCTTGTCCCGCAGGGTGTAGGAACCGTCGAGCGACTTCACGACCTTCGCCTCGACGAGCGACCAGCGCACCTCGCGGTCGCCGTCCCACGCGTAGGAGAGGGTGTAGTCGTCCTTGATCGCTCCGGCGTTGAGCACGAAGTGAACCTGGTCGGCCCGGCCATCGGGATGGACCGCACGGACCTCGACCTCCTTCACCGCCGCGGCCCATCTCGGGTAGGCCTCGAAGTCAGCGATGACCGACATGATCTTTGCTGGCTCCGCGACGATCGTGACGCTCGAACTCGTCTGATCTGGCACTGCGCCCTGCCCCTCTACTACCTACCGGTGTGCTGTTGGACGGCGCTTTCCTGCTGGGTTCACCAACTTACCGGAGATCGCGCGGTCAGCGGTCCCACACCGGCTCAGGGACCTCGCACACCTGTCCTTCGGCGGAGAAGGTCACAAACCGGTCGAACGAACGGACGAACCAACGGTCATGCGTCACCGCCACCACCGTGCCGTCGAACTCGTCCAGCGCGGCCTCCAGCGCCTCCGCCGACGCGACGTCGAGGTTGTCGGTGGGTTCGTCGAGAACCAGCATCGTGGCCGGATCCCGCCGCGTGCCGGCATCGCCGGTCTCGAGCAGCAGGATCTGAAATCTCGCCTGCTGACCACCCGAGAGAGTTTCGAAACGTTGGTCCCGTGCGCCGGTGAGTTCGTACCGGTGCAGCATCGGTGCCGCCTGGTCGACCTGGAGCGCGCAGTCCTCCCAGAGGATGTCGAGCAACCTACGCCCGGCGAGGTCGGGTCGCTCGTGCGTCTGTGAGAAGTGCCCGGGCACCACGCGGGCGCCGAGCCTCCACTCTCCTTCGTACGCCACCGTGTCGAGCGTCGGCCAGCCGGCGAGCAGCCGGAGGAAGTGCGACTTGCCGGTCCCGTTCGCGCCGAGCACGGCCAGCCGCTCGCCGTAGAACACCTCCAGGTCGAACGGCTCGGTCAATCCGCGCAGGGCGAGCCCACGACAGGTCACGGCCCGTACGCCGGTACGCCCACCGGCGAGCCGCATCCGGATCTGCTGTTTCCGCGGCGGCTCCGGTGGTGGCCCGGCCGCCTCGAACCGCTCCAGGCGATTCACCGCCACCCGCGTCTTGTTCGACTTCGCGAGGCGGAGCATGTCGACCAGCGCCTGGAGCTTCGCGCGCTCCTCGTCCCACCGGCGACGGAGCTCCTCGAAACGCGCGTGCCGGTCGAGGCGAGCCTCGTGGTAGGAAGCGAAGCCGCCGCCATGCACCCACGCCGTGTTGCCGTTCGTACCGCCTTCCAACGTCACGATCCGGCCGGCGGTCGCCGCCAGCAGCTCACGGTCGTGGGAGACGTAGAGGATGGTCTTTTGTGACTCGACGATCCGTTGCTCCAGCCAGCGCTTGCCGGGGACGTCGAGGTAGTTGTCGGGCTCGTCGAGGACCAGCACCTGTTCCGGCCCACGCAGCAGGGCCTGCAGGACGAGCTTCTTCTGCTCGCCTCCGGACAGGGTGGTGACGTCGCGATTCCGCAACCGTTCGTACGGCAGTCCGATGGCCTCGGTGCAGCAGGTGTCCCAGCTGACCTCGGCGTCATAGCCACCTGCGTCGGACCACTCCGCGAGGGCGGCGGCGTACGCGAGCTGGGTGCGCTCGTCGTCGCGGTCCATCATCGCCAGCTCGGCAGCGTCGAGGGCCGCCGCGGCGGCGCGCACCCGGTCTTGAGCGACCGAGAGCAGCAGGTCGCTGACGGTCGCGGCACCCTTGCCGGTGCCGATGAACTGCGGCATCACACCCAGGCCGCCGCTGCGCGTCACCGTGCCCGACGCCGGTTCGAGCTCCCCGGCAATGATGCGGAGCAGCGTCGTCTTGCCGCAACCGTTGGCGCCGATCAGCGCGACCTTGGCACCGTCGCCGACCCGGAGGTCGACGTCGGTCAGAAGCGCCCTGCCGTCCGGGAGCTGGTAGCAGATGTCGGCGAGCTCGATGTGCCCCACGCGAGCCCAGTCTGGTGAGACGGCGTGCTCTCGTGCCAGCCAATTACCCGCTGGCGCGCGGAGTGCTCAGCCGTGATGCGCCGCGTAATGGGCCGCGAGCAGGTCCTCGCCCCAGTCTCGGCGCAGGTCCCGCCAGACCGAATGGATGTGGTTGGCGTCGTTCTGGGTGTTGTCGTACTCCACCAGGAACGTCGGGCCGACGACCGCGTAGTAGTGGCCCTCACCGCGCTGCTCGGACCCCGCCCAGCTGAACGTCACCTGCTCAAGCCCGGTGTCGACCGCCTCCAGCCAGGCGGTCTCCCCCAGCTCGGGAGGTACCCGGTCGAAGTAGTGGCGGACGAGCTTCGTGAGGTGCTCCTGTTGGTCGGCATTCATGTCGGAGTACGCAAGTCCGCGGGTGATCACGCTCGGGTCCGCCACCGGATCACGCCGAGTGAGGATGTCGTCCGGCGCCAACTGGTCGACGATCGCGACCGTACGGCGCTCCGCGTCCAGAGCACCCAGGACCGCACGGCCGAGATCCTCCGCGTCGGCGAGGGTACGAAGACCGGCGTGCGGCCCGCTCGGGACCACGGCGGGGTTGGCGCCGAAGAACTGCGGAGTGGCGGCTACGGCGTCACCCACCACCGTGAGGTGCGCGGCCAGATGGTGGCCGTTGACCCGCCACGCCCAAGGTCGCGTGCCGGTCGGATCGCCGAGGACGCGGACCCAGTACGCCACGGGGTTGCGCTGCAGCCACATCGCGTTGTCGACCTCGCGTTCGATGTCGCGCAGGATCGACTCGAGGGCCATGATCGCCTGCGCTTCACCGAGCCCGCGCGCGCTGAAACCGGTCTCCAGCAGCGCCAGGGCGAGTTCGCGCTGGCGCTCGGTCATGTCGGCGAGCGCGAGTCCAGGGCGCGGTCCGGGCAGATAGGTCCACGCGCGGTGGTCATCGGTGTCGAACGCCGCCGTCGCCTGCGACCGCTGCTCGGGGTCGAGGGACGTGAGGAACGCCGATGCCGCCGAGGCCATCCGGTTCGCCGCGCCTCGTTGCTGTGATCCGGGCATTCGCCGCCTCCTGCTGGTTCGTGCCGTACTCACGACCTGGCCAGCGTATCCGCGCGGGTTCGCGTGCCTCGTCAGTCGCCGCTGGCGGCTGTCCTCCATCGGCCCTCGGACTCGCCGGCGGAGGTCGCCTGCTCCGGCCCGCTTGATGCCAGTTTGCCGCTTCTTGATCAGGAAAGACGGTCCGCCGGGTCCAGCTCCCGCGGTGCGGACGGCTTGCCACGACTGGCCGACTCCTGCCCGGGTAGGTGTGGACGCATGGCTCGTACGCCGAAGCGCACCGCCGCGGAGTTCGTGCCCGCCGACGCCGATCTCGAGGAGCTGAAACGGGCGGCCAGGTCCTGCCAAGGTTGCGACCTCTACAGGGAAGCGACCCAGACCGTCTTCGGCGACGGTGATCCGGACGCCCGCGTGGTGCTGGTGGGTGAGATTCCCGGCGACCAGGAGGACCGGCAGGGACAGCCGTTCGTCGGCCCGGCGGGCCGGGTGCTCGACCGGGCGCTGGAGGATGCCGGCATCGACCGGGACCGTACGTATGTCACGAACGCCGTCAAGCACTTCAAGTTCACCCAAGCGGAGCGCGGCAAGCGCCGGCTGCACAAGACGCCGACACGGACCGAGATCGTCGCCTGCCGGCCGTGGCTCATCGCGGAGCTCCAGGTGGTCGATCCCGAACTGCTGATCTGTCTGGGCGCGACTGCGTCCAAGGCGGTACTGGGAACGGACTTCAAGGTCACCGTCGACCGCGGCAAGCTCCTGCCCTGGCCGGACCTCTCCGAGCCCGCCGGTCCGTCGGCCGCCCGCGCCGGCCGTGGGAGAGGCCCGGAGCCGCGGGTGCTCGCGACGATCCATCCGTCCGCGGCACTGCGGGCCGAGGACCGCGAGGAGGTCTACGCCGGGCTCGTCGCCGATCTCCGCGTCGCAGCGAGCGCCCTCGGATCGTAGGTCCCGGCACGGGCTCGCGAGGCGCGTGCAATCGCACTTGACGCGCGATCCGGCCGCGGGCAGGCTGACCGAACCAGAACCAGGCCGTCCACATGGACGCACGTACGAACGCATGCAGGGAGAGGGGGTGCGCCGCGTTGAACCTGCCGAGGATGATCGTGCCCACGCCGCCGCCCCGAGCCTCTCGCTGAGCCTGCTCAGCACCCTCTGACCACACCCGCGCCAACCTGAGGCGGGCGGCGGCTACTCCAGCTTCGCGGAGGTCCGCTTGTCCCCCCGTGTCCGTGCCGCGTTCCTCGACGCGCTCGACGTTCGTCCCGATCCCTTCCAACTCCAGGCCATGGCCGCGCTCGACGACGGGCGTTCGGTGCTCGTCATGGCACCCACCGGCGCGGGCAAGACGCTCGTCGCCGACTATGCGGTCGCCCGCACTCTCGCCGCCGGCACCAGGGCCGTCTACACCACGCCGCTGAAGGCCCTCAGCAACCAGAAGCACCGCGATCTCGCCGCGCGCCTCGGCCCGGACCGGGTTGGCCTCATCACCGGTGACCGGGTCGTCAACCCGGATGCTCCTGCGCTGGTCGTCACGACCGAGGTGTTGCGGGCGATGCTCTACGACCACGCCACTGCGTTGTCGACGTTGGGCGCGGTGATCCTCGACGAGTTCCACTACCTGCAGGACATCGAGCGTGGCGCGGCCTGGGAAGAGATCGTGATCCACACGCCCTCCCACGTCCCGCTGGTGTGCCTGTCGGCGACGATTCCCGACGTCGAGGCGGTGCACGCGTGGCTGGCGCAGGTGCACGGCCCGACCGAACTGGTCGTCGCGGCGCATCGGCCGGTCACGCTCAACCACCTCTACGCCGTGGGCAACCTGCGCCGCGCGGCACCGCTCCTGCTGCCGATGTACGTCGACGGGCAGGTGAACACGACGGCGGAGCTCCTCGACGGCGCCCGCAGGGACACCCGCGGCGAAGGGCTCCGCGTCCGGGACCGGGACCGGCCGGTGCCGCCGGAGCGCGGAGACCTGATCGCGCATCTGCAGGCGAACGACCTGGTGCCGGCCATCTGGTTCGTTCTCTCCCGCGGCGGTTGTGACGAGGCGGTCTCGGGATGCGTCGACGAGGGCGTGCGGCTCACCAGCGAGTCCGAGCGGGTACGGATCCGTTCCCTGGTCGGCGAGGCCCTCGTGCCGCTGTCGGCTGGCGAGCTCCGGGCGATCGGCGCCGGAGGGTGGCAACAGGCGCTCGAGGCGGGCGTCGCCGCCCACCATGGCGGGCTGGCGCCGGTCCAGCGGGAGGTCGTGGAGGCCGCTTTCGCAGAGGGGCTGGTGAAGGTCGCGTTCGCGACCGAGACGCTCGCGTTGGGGGTCAACCTGCCGGCGCGGACCGTCGTGATCGACCGGGTCGTCCGGGCAAGTGGCGAGTTGCTCGCCGCTGGCGAGTTCTCGCAGCTCGCCGGGCGGGCGGGGCGGCGGGGTATCGACGAGACGGGTCACGTCGTGGTCCCGTGGTCGCCGCACGTGCCGTTCCATCGCGTCGCGGCCCTGGCCGGCGGGCATCTCGCGTCGATCCACTCGGCGTTCCGGGTGACGCCCGCCATGGCCGCCAATCTCGTGCGTACCGGCTCGCCTGCCGAGGCGGTGGCCGCAGTCGAGTCCTCGCTGCGACACCACCGCGCGCTCGACCACGCGGAGGTGCTGCGGTCCGATCTCACGGAGCGCCGCGCCGAACTCGCCGAACTCGACGAACTCGCCGTGCTCGAGCCCTCCGACGAGGCCGAGGTCGACGCCGGTGAGGACTCCGTGACGTCCACGGCAGCGGACCGGCGTGAGGTTCTCGACGCGGACCTGGCCGCCGTCGAGCCGGGCGATGTCGTGGTCGACGGCGGCCGTCCGGCGCAAGGCCCGGCAGTCGTCCTCGCGGTGGGGACGAAGCGAGGAACGACCTGCGTGGAGGCCATCAGGGCGAACGGTCGGCGGGTTCAGCTCACCCCGTCCACCCTGCGCGGACGACCGACCGTCGTCGCGCGGGTCGAGTTGCCCGCATGGGAACCGACCCGGCGCGGCCACGCCAAGCGCGCCGCCGATGCCCTCGCGCGACTCGACCTACCCTCCGAGGAGTGGGACCCCGCTCCAGCAGCGACCGGGACGAGGGCCGCGGGCGCGGACACGGTGGGGCGACGCGGTCGCCCGACGCGCCGAACGTCGGGAGCGCGGCGACGTCGGCTGGTCGAGTCGGTCGGCCAGCTCGAGACCCTCCTGACGGAGAACGCCACAGGTGTACGCAGCGAGCTGGACCGCATGGTGCGCCTCCTCGAACGCCGTGGCCACCTTGCCAACTGGACCTTGACAGCATCGGGACAGGCCGTACGGCGGCTGTTCCACCCGTCCGGCTTGCTCCTCGCCGAGTGCCTCGCCGCCGGGATCATGGCTGGGCTCGATCCGCCGTCGCTCGCGTCGGCGACCTCGTGGTTCACGGTGCGAAGCCGCCTCGGCGCCCCGCCCTCGACCGGGCTCGCCACGCCCGAACTCGCCCACCGGTGGGCGGCCGTCCGTGACGTGACCCGATCGGTCCAGGCCGACGAGGTGGCCTGCGGGCTCCCGCCGACGCCGCATCCCGAACCCGCTCTCGGCGTACCACTCCACCGATGGGCCGGGGGCGCCGCACTCGACGTCGCACTCGCCGGCAGCGGTGTCCCGGTCGGCGATGTCGTCCGCGAGGTACGCCAGGTGGCCGAACTGCTCGATCAGGTGCAGACCGTGCCCGGAGAGCACCAGAACGCCGCACAGGAGGCGGCTTCCGCCCTCCGCCGGGGCGCGATCATCGCGGCCGACGGCTACTCTGATGGCCGCGTTGTGAGGGGCCCGGCGGCATAGATGCCGACGAACCTCCCACAAGCTGGGGTGGGAGGCACACATGGCCGATGTGACGGCGATCGTCGAAGAGCTGCGTCAGGAGATTCCCGACCGGCTCGTCGAGCACCAGATCCCGGGGCTGGCGATCGGGATCTGCGACGCGTCAAAGCGGTTGTGGTCGGCGGGGTTCGGGACGACGAGGGCCGGCGGTGACCAGCCCGTCAGTACGTCCACGATGTTCAGCGTCCAGTCCACGTCGAAGATGTACACCGCAACGGCGGTCATGCTCGCCGTCCAGGACGGGTTGGTCGACCTCGACGAGCCGATCACGACCTACCTGCCGGAGTTCACCGTCCGGAGTCGCTTCGAGACCGCGCCCGAACGCCGGATGACCCTGCGGCACCTGCTCAGTCACACCGCCGGCTTCACCCACGAAGCGCCCGTCGGGTCGAACTTCCTTGCCGGCAAGGCGTCCTTCCCCGCCCACTGCCGCAGCATCAGCGACACCTGGCTCCGTTTTCCGGTTGGTCACCACTACGAATACTCCAACCTGGGCATCGATCTGGCCGGCTACATTCTCCAGCGACGAAGCGGGCTTGCGTTCCACGAGTTCGTACGCCGAAACCTGCTCGCGCCACTCGGACTGCTGCGTACGACCTTCGACCACCGGGTGATCGCCCGCGAGACCGACCGGGCGATCGGCCACTCGGCACGAGTGAGGCGACTCCCGCTGCGGGTCCCGATGGTCCCGGCCGCAGGGCTGTACGCAAGCGTCGATGACGCCCTGCGCTACATCCGGTTCCACCTTCGCACCGGCGAGCAGCTCCTCGACCCGGCTCTCCTGGGCGAGATGTACCGGATCCCGTTCCCGGCACCGGGCCAGCGACGCGGGTACGGGCTCGGCGTCGACTTCGGCACCTGGGATCCCGGGGTCCTCGCCTACAACCACGGCGGTAGCGGATTCGGCTTCCAGTGCATCCTGGCGTGGGTACCGAGCGCCGGCCTCGGGATTGTCGTCCTCACCAACTCCCTCGACCAGCGGCTGCCATTGACGCTCGGCGAACGCGTGATTCGCTCCCTCGTCGACGTTCCGGCGGCCGCTCCGGGGCCGGTGCCACCGGCCGTGGCAGTGACGCCTGACGACCTGGCCCGTTTCGCCGGTGAATACGTCGGGCGAGAAACCATGACGCTCGTCCACGACGGTACGCAGGTGTGGCAGGACGTGGGTGGTGAGAAGAAGCTCCTGCGCGTGGTGGGAAGGGACAGGTGCGTCCAGGAGGACAGCCCCCATCGGCGTTTCCGGCTCCTCGACGACGGCGAATACGGTTACCTGCAATGCATCGACGACGGCACCACGTACTACCGGAACGACCCGGTGAGCCGTCGACCTCCTGCCGGGCCGGGCCCGGATCCGCAATGGCACGGCGAGTACGCCCTCACGATGAACGGAGTCTCGGTCGCCACCGTCGTACTCCGCGGTGCGGATGGCGCATCGTTCCTGACGATCGGCGACCTGAGCCGCCGCCTCGACTACCAGGCGCCGGGCATCTACTACCTGTGCGACGGCGAGGTGCTTGACCTCACCCGCACTCCCCCGACCCTCGCCAACATCCCACTCCGCCGCAGGAACCCGCGCCAGTCGTGATGGTCAGTACTCACCCACCGGCGCCAGTCGTGACGAGCGGACTCACTCACCGGCGCCAGTCGTGATGGTCAGTACTCACCCACCGGCGACGGAGGGGACGATGTGGACCTCCGAGCCGTCACGCAGTGGCGTCGCCAGTCCGTCACGTCGCCGAGACTCCTCGCCGTCGACGTAGACGTTGACATAGCGCCGGAGCCCGCCCTGCTCGTCGCGCACCCGGCGTTCGAGCCGGGGATGTCGGTCAGCGAGTGCGGCGAGCAGGTCGCTTAGCGTCGCCGGCTGGTCGACGTCGAGGTCGATCCGGCTCGCGCCGTCGCAGTCGCCGCGCAGCATGCTCGGGACCAGGACCGTCACCCGCTTCTGCGTACTCACTCCCACCTCATTCACGACGCAACCCTGCCCCAGCATGGCAACCAGGCCCTACGCCACCAGGGCCGCGCGGACGCAGAGGACGTCTGGCAGGTGGGAGGCGACCAGCTGCCAGTGTTCGCCCTCGTCGGCGCTGGCGTAGACCTCGCCGTTGCGGGACCCGACGTAGACGCCGGCCGGATCCGCGTCGTCGCAGGCCATCGCGTCCCGTAGCACGCTCGCGTAGAAGGCCTCCGCCGGCAGGCCGGCCGAGAGCGGCGTCCAGGACGCACCAGCGTCCTCGCTGCGGAAGACCCGGAAGCGCTCCTCGGTCGGGAACCGCCGCCCGTCCGCGGTCAGGGGGAAGTTGTAGATCACGCCGGACCGCTGCGGGTGGGCCACCATCGGGAAGCCGAAGTCGCTCGGCAGTCCCTCGGCGATCGAGGACCAGGTGGCTCCACCGTCGTCGGAACGGTAGACGCCGTGATGGTTCTGCGCGAACAGCTGCTCAGGCTGGCGCGCGTTCCGCGCGACCTTGTGCACACACTGGCCGTAGTCGGGATATTCATTGTCGGGCAGGAAGTAAGCCCGGATGCCGGTGTTGCTCGCGGCCCAGCTCTTGCCACCGTCGTCGGTGCGGTAGACCCCGCCGGCCGACATCGCGATCAGCAGCTGGTCATGGTCGGTGGGGTGCGGCAGGACCGTGTGGATGGCCTTGCCACCGCCACCTGGCTCCCAGGTGGGCCGGTGCGGGTGGTCCCACAGCCCGCGCACCAGTTCGAAGGTGCGCCCACCGTCGAAGGAGCGGAACAGCGCCGACGGTTCCACGCCGGCATAGATGACGTCCGGTTGGTCGGCCGGGCCGGGCGCGAGCTGCCAGACGCGTTCGAGCGCTTCCCCGGTGTCGGCGGGGAACGCGATCGGTGCCTCCTCCGGCTCGTCCCACGTCGCGCCCAGATCGTCACTCCTGGCCACCGTCGGGCCGAAGTGCGGGTTCGTGACGCCCGCCAGGACCCGCGGCCGCTCACGCCGGGTGTCGAGGCCGACCGCGTAGACCGCCGTCATCGAGAAGTGCGGACCCGTCATGTCCCAGCGACGCCGGTCCTCGCTGCGGGCGAGAAACAGGCCCTTGCCCGTGCCGATCGCGAGAAGAACCGTCATGGGTTCACGCTCCCATCCCGCACATCGATGTGCGGACACGTCCGACGGCCGCGGATCGCGATCGAGCCAACGCCCGACCAAGGACGGCCGGCGCCTCCCGGCGCATCGCTCAGTATGGACGCTCGCACCGACAACGCGCCGGTGCCGGCAGATTCTGTCCCTCAGATCACCCGTACTGGCGCCGCCCCGGCACGCATCGGAGTCGGTCGGCTACGGATCCGCAGCACCGGCCCTGGCCAGCGCGTCGTCGACGAACCGCTCGATCCGGACCAGGGCCTGCTCCCTCGTGATCTCGGCGCCGGCCTGGTTGACCTTCTCTCCGGCGTACGGCAGCCAGGACATCGTCCCGGCCCCGGCCAGCGCGTCCCACAGGGGCAGGTGCTCGAGCGGCCGACCGCGGGCCTCGGCGTAGTCCGCCGCGAAGAGGTCCGGCAGGTCGCCGCCGATCAGCGCCAGCTCGACCCGGCAGTTGGCGACGTCGGACTCCGCGGGTTCGATCCGGGCCCCGCTCCAGTCGACGACACCCACGACGGCATCGCCGTCGAACAGCACGTTGCCGGGATGGAAGTCGCCGTGGCAGAGCACCTCGGGCTGGGCCGGTCCGAGGAGACGCAGGCGGTCGGCCACCCGAGCGACACCGTCGCTCCGCTCGCCACGCCAGCTCTCCGGCAGGCCGGCCCGATCGAACGAACGCCACGACGGCGGGCGGCGGACGGCGGCCGGCAGCGGCGGCGACAGATCGGTCCGGTGGATGCCGACGAGCGCCCGGGCGAGTGCGGCCACCCACGCTTTCGGATCAACCGGGTCGTAAACCATCGCGCCCGGGAGTGCCGTCATCACCAGCGCGGGCGTACCGAACCAGCGGCCGGCGAGGTCCACCCCCACCGGCGCCGGTGTCGCGACGCCGCACCGCTGGGCGAAACCCAACCGTTCCCACTCGAGCGCGGCCGTGTCGTCGTCGGCAAGGTAGCGCTTCAGGACGAGATCGCGGCACAGTCCCTGCCTGTCGCTCACCCGCAGCAGGTGGGTCGCGGTGGCGATCCCGCCGTCGAGCCGGGCGACGTCCACCAGGTCCAACGGCCCGGTGTCGTCGTCCGCCAGCTCCGCGAGCAGGTGCGCGATTCCGGACCTCGACGGTTCGGTGGCGCGGTGCGCCACGAGGCGTGCCACCCGGTCGGCCAGTCTGGTACCCGGGTCCCGGTCGGCCTCCATCTCGTCCTTGACCGCGAAAAGGGCCGCTTTCAGAGCCAGGGCATGCGCACGGCGCAGCCGCTCCAGCCGCCGCGCGGACCACCTCGACGGCGGATCACCGCGCAGGAAGACGTGCACCAGGGTCCCGTCGCGCCAGGGCTCCAGCCACAGTTCGGCCGTACCGACGACCGCACCCGCGGCATACCACCGCATTCCTTCGGCGTCGCGGTCGTGATAGCTCCTCAACGCGACATCGGGCCAGCACGACTGCCAGAACGCCGGATCCTTCAGCCGGGCCGCGATCGCTCCCGGCGAGGCCACGACGTACGAGTCGTCGGCGATGTCGACGAGCGGCACGCGCACCTCCGTCGCTCTCGGCGCCCGTCCGATCAGACGGGCTCAGCCCGCCGCAGGGTAGCCCAGCAGCGTGCGCAGCTTCGCCACCGACACGTCCCACGTCCAGTTCTCGCGTACCCATTCGCGGCCGTGTTCGCCCATCGCCCGCGCCGCCCGGGGGTCTCCGAGCAGTCCCGCCACCTTGGCGGCGACCGCGACCGGGTTGTACGGATCGACGACGTACCCCGTCTCTCCGTGCATCACCGCGTCGGGCGCTCCGCCCGAATCCCCCACGATCACCGGCAGGCCGCTCGCCTGCGCCTCGAGGAAGACGATGCCGAGCGCCTCGGGCTCCAGCCCGCCGAGCCGGGTGCGACACGGCATCGCGAAGACGTTCCCCGCGTCGAAGTACGGCGGGATGTCCGTCCACGGCACCGCGCCCGTGAAGACGACGTGCGTGCGTACCCCGGTTTCGTCGGCGAGGCGTTCGAGCGCGGCACGATGCGGACCGTCCCCAACCACCAGGAGCGCGGCGCCGGGCACGTCCCGCAGCACGTGCGGCCATGCGCGGATCAGGGTGTCCTGGCCCTTGCGTTCGGTGAGCCGGGCGACACACACCACCACCGGCTGGTCGGCGGAGAGGCCGAGTCGTTTGCGGACGACCTCGCCACCGGTGCCAGGAGCGAACGTCTCGGTGTCGACACCGGGAGTCAGCCGCACCATCCGCCGCGCGTCCTCCGGCGCCAGGGCGCTCGCGATGGCACCACGCGTGTAGTCCCCGAGATAGGTGAGCGTGTCGGTCGTACGCCCGATCCGCCGCAGTGCCTGGCGGGCTCCAGGCACGCGGGCCCACCAGGTCTCGTGGCCGTGGGTGAGCCCGACGATGCGGTGCGCACCGGCCGCACGCAGACCGCCTGCGAGCAGACCCAGCGGTGCCGCCGCTCCGAAGAGCACCCGGTCACAACCCTCGGCGCGCAACACCTCGCGGGTACGCCTCGCTACGGCGGTCGTCGGCAGCAACCTGCGCCCCGGATCGCGGATCACCGGGAACGGCAGACCCGCGTCATAGGCGCGGTCTCCCGGCATCGCGGCGGTGTAGACGACCACCTCGGTTGGCGGCATCCGGTGGCACAGCGCGAGGACGAACGCCTCGATGCCGCCCTGCCGGGTCGGGAAGTCGTTGGTCACGACGAGAGTGCGCGCCACGTCCACCGACCCTATCCGGACAGATCACCCGCCAGGCAATCCCTCACCGGCGACCAGGGCGGGAACCGGTGGTGCGCCCTGCCGGGCGGCCCACCAGCGCACAAGGGCGATCCGCTCCGGTGGCGTGGGATGCGTGGCGAAGAGCCCGGTGACCAGCGGACTCGGCTGCAGCTCACTGCGGTTGGTGACCGCGAGCCAGCGTTGGGTCTCGGCGTAGCCGGCCGGGTCCCGGGTGAGGTCGAGGGCATGGAGGTCCGCGGCTGTCTCGATCCGCCGTGACACGAGGTTCTGTACCGGCGCGGCGACCAGTGTCCCCGCCGCCACGAACGCCAGCACCAGTGCCACCACGCGCGGGTCCGTCACCGACGACACCCCCGCACGCCGCCCGATCCGGCGACTGTCCAGAGCCAACGCGAGAGTGATGACCGCGGATCCGACAGCGAGTGCCCCGACGAGCGTCCCGCGCAGGACGTCGTGCCGCTTGGCGTGGCCGAGTTCATGGGCGACGATCCGGCGGACGTGTGCCGGCGGCGCCTCCACGAGCAGCGTGTCGTAGATGACGAGACGCCAGGTACTCCCGAACCCGGAGACGTACGCATTGAGCCGCGTCGTACGCCTTGACGCATCGGCGACGAACACCTCGCTCACCCGCACGCCGTCCCGCTCGGCGAGCTGGAGCAGCGAGGTGCGCAGAGGCCCGTCCGCCATGGGCGTGAAGCGGTTGTAAAGCGGTTCGACGACCGTCGGATAGACGTACGAACCCAGCACCACCGCCGCTGTGGCCACCGCCGCGGCGGGTGCCCACCACCAGCGGGGAAACCAGCGGGCCAGCCCCACGAGAGCGACGAGCAGAACCGCCGTGACCGTACTCGTCACCGCGAACCCGACGAGCAGGTCAGCACCCCACGCCCACCAGCTCTGCGTCGACACGCCGGACCGGCGCCGTGCCACCTCCAGCCAGACCTCGAACGGCACCACCGCCAGTCGGATCACCAGGGTCACGACCAGGGCACCCAGGACGACCCGCGCGCACCACCCGCGCACCCGCGGGAAGGCGCGCGCACTCAGGCGTGCACCGAGTGAGGTGAAGCCCAGCACCATCGCCGTGACCATGCCGGCCGCGGTGATGAGGTAGCCCGGCAACCGCACGGACCGCGAGAGCCAGCTGCCGATCGCCACCTCGCCCGAGGTGAAGTCGTCCGCCACCACCTCGTGCGGCGAGGACGAGGCCGCAACCACGTCTCCGGACGGCTGCCACGGCGTCGCCAGGGCGATGGCCACCGCGAGACATCCCCACAGCACCACCGCCACGATCAGGGCAGGCCGTCGTGCGATCCCCCCACTGTGCATGCTTCCCCCGTGTCACCGGATCCTCAGACCCGTCCCCCGAACTCGCCGTTGCCCCTAACCCGCCGTTCCCCCTGCCTCCACGTCGTCCCGCGACGGTCTGGCCCGCTCGCCGTTCAGCCGCCGACGCTCGTGACCTGGACGTGCTCTCGCCAACCAGCCACGAACCGCTCCTCCGTGGTGTTCAGGACGCTCCGATAGACGCGTTCTTCGTCCGCCATCGTCGTGATGTCGTCCATCGCCTGGTAGAAGTCCACCAGCTTCTCCTCGCCCCACTGCTGGGCGATGTAGCTGCACGCCGTCCACGCGGCCTCGTACGCCTGGTCGAGCTCGTCCGCCCGCGGGTCGAAGTCGGACGTGCTCGGCAGATCGTCGGGTGCGTCGGACTCGCGCACCTCGGACAGGAACTCCTGCGCGATGACCGCCGTGGACAGTCCGGCCTCGTTGAAGCCCACGTAGTCGGCGAAGCCTTCAGACAACCAGACCGGCATGTGGCTGACCGTCGCCTGCGCCGCGACATGGGTGGTCTCGTGCGTGAGGACGACGAGCCTGCCGAGGGAGCCGATCTTGTCGAACGTGGCGGGGTTGATGACAATGTGCGACGCCTCCGTCGGCGAGGTGCGACCGACGGACGTGGTGACGGCGGCGACCGCGCCCTGGCTCTCCGCGTCGACGCCCACGACGCGTTCCATCTGGACCTGGGTGGAGGGAGCGATCACGACGACGTACTGTGCCCAGTCCTCGCCCCACACCCTGGTCACTCGCGGTACGGCCTCGTCAGCGGTGCGTGCGTAGCGCTCGAGGCGGGTCCTGGACTCGACGCCGATGAGCAGGCTGTGCTCGCCACGGACGACCGTCACCTTGTCGGTCAACCACAGCGGCGTGGGACCCGACGACGACTCGCCCTCGCGGTCACCCGCGACGTAGGTCCGCCCCTGCCGTTCGACGAACACCATGCGAAGCGTCGACGTCCACGGCTCGCGGTCGGCACCGGTGAGGGTGAACGTCGTGTCGACCTCCGAGACCCACGCCGTCGTCCCGAGCGCCCGCCGGCGTTCGGGGGTGAGTGCACCGGGATCCTCCGCGGGACTGCCGAACCGGAAGTTCTTCGCACCCATGCGGACGAGATTGTCGAAGGTACGTGCCGCGACCTTCGCGTAGTCGGGCGAGCGGGGGTCGATCGTGGCGAGATAGGCGGACCTGTCCCTGCTGCGCAAGGCGGCGGACTGCCGGCGGAGCAGGTCCCTGGCGACGTCGTACCTCGCGGCCGCGAGGTTGCCGGCCCGACTGGAAACGGTGGGTACACCGGAGTCGGTGGCCTCCGCGCGGGGTGTCGCCTCGATCGAACGAACGGTCGCTGCCGACGGGATCGCGACGCCGGTGAGGAGAAACCTGCCCGTGACAAAGACAGCCAGCACGAGCAGACCGCCGCAAACCAAAGCGACGAAGTACTGGACGAAGGCCCGTCCAGGGGTCGAGGCCACCCTGCGTGCGTGCCGCGAAGGATCATCAGCCACCCTCGCATCGTACGGAATTGGGCCCCACCCCTTCCGTGGGAATGGGCAGGCACAAGGCCGTGTCGACGGAGTTCGACGTGGTGCGGACCGTCACTAACCTGGCCGGACCGCGCCGGCGTACGGCATTTCGTCCATGTCGCTGTACTTCACGCCATCACTGGGGTTCGACGCGTGCAGAATCATGCCGTCGCCGGCATAGATCGCGACATGGTGCATATCGCTGTAGTAGATGACGAGATCGCCGGGCTGCAACTCCGAACGGGAAATCTTGGCCGAGACGGCGTATTGCTCCCGGGACGAGTGGGGGAGGGAGACACCGGCCTGTTCCCACGCGACCATCGTCAGCCCGGAGCAGTCCCAGGTGTCGGGGCCGTCGCCACCGAAGACGTAGGTTTCCCCGACCTGCTGACGGGCGTAGGCGAGGGCGGTGGCGCCGCGGGTGCCACCGGGTGGCGGAGGGGGAATCCGGTCGCCACCTCGGGAGGACCGGTCGGCGAGTCGTTCGCGCTCCTCCGCGGCCGCGAGGCGTTCGCGCTCCTCGGCGGTGAGCCGGTCGAGGAGGGACTGTGCCTTGGCTGCCTTGCTGGAGGCGATCTTGCGGCGGGAGTTGGCGGCTTCCTTGGCTTCGCGGAAGCGGGTGAGCTCGGCCTGCCGGGCCGCCTGCCGCTCGGCGAGTCGCTTCTGCTCGGATTGGAGCTGGCGGAGCCGATCGCCCTGCTGGCCGGCGAAGGCCTTCGCGGTGCTCATCTGGGCGAGGAACTCGTCGGGGTCGTCAGCCACGAGAAGTTGCACGGTGGTGTCGAGACCACCCGTGCGGTATTCGGCGGCGGCGAACTGGCCGATGTCGCCGCGAAGTCCGTTGAGTCGCTTCTGCTGGCGGGAGACATCGGCGTTGAGCGCGCGGACCCGACGGTCGATGACCTTCATCTGGTCGCCGAGCGCGTTGGCCTCCTCGGTGACCTTCTCCGCTTCCTCGTACAGCTGTGCGACCTGCTTACGGACCTCGCTGATGCTGGGCGCAGGCTCGGCATAGCTGGAGCCGGGGACCGTCGCGATGACGGCCGCGGTGGCGGTGCCGAGAGCGAGCAGCGCACGCCCTGAGGGACGCTTGCGGCGATTCGACACGAGAAGCGATGCCCCTTCCTTCCTCAGACGCCTACCGGGTGAGCTGACGGGTTCGGGCCGGGAAGTCGCCCTACGAAAGTCTCAGCTGCTTGGTGTGCGGCCGAGCACTCCGATTCACCCCGGGTACATGGTGGGTCCCCGGTTCCCTGTCAGATACATGCCCAACAGGGACTAAGCGAAGCATCTGCGCCGACCGGGCTGGTCAGCTCAAAGCGGACAGACACTTGGCGCGCGACTTTAGTGATCGGTCCGTGATCTTTCAAATCGTGGCGGCGTGTCGCTGTCAGGATGAGAAAAGACGCGCGGAAACACGCTGCGTAAGGACAATCACATTGAGTAACAAGATCAGCACAATGTCGTCATTCACTCACCGTCAGGCGCGACGACGGCCTCGATCACCGGTGACGGCCATGGTGGCGCTCCGCGGCAGTCGTGGCACCAAGCCGGAATCGGCCAGCACCCGCAACGCCGTCCGGTCAGCTTCGTCGAGCTCGACGTCTGCCAGGCCCACGTCGAGACCGGCCAGGCCGGCAACCGACAGCGCACCGTGAGGCAGGCCGGCACCCGTGCGAGGTCCCTCGGTCTCGGTCGGCGGGCCGCCGAGGAGCACGGTGACCACACAGTCGTGGCAGCCTCGACCTCGCATCGTGCAACGGTCACAGTCGATGTCCATCGGTCCTCCGTCATGCCTGGTGAGCGGCCACGCTGACATGGCACGCACGCGATGGCACCGACGCTAGACACGCCCGCCGACAGTCCCGCAGACTCACCGCAGACTCACCGCCGACTCACCGCCGACTCACCGCCGGCTCACCGCTGGAGCAGACGAACCAACGCGTCGGCGCGCACCGGTCGGGCTCCGCTCCGCCGCACGCCGTCCGCGATCTCGCGGTCACTCGACACCACGACGACGGGACGTCCTTCCGGCTCGGCGGCGGCGAGCTGACGGATGACGTCATCGGCAGTGACCCCGGCCGGGCTGAACATCACCCGCACACCGCGCGGCACCGCCAGCTGAGGTGGGGTGTCGAGCGTCGCGCCGTCGAAGACGCACGTGACCTCGGCACCCGTCTGGGCGACGATGCCGCCGAGCGCCGTGAGAAGCCTCGTCCGCTGGGTCTGGAGCGGCAGCGCCGGCCAGGCCGTCTTGGTCACGTTGTAGCCGTCGACGATGACGTGCACCTGAGGCAGTGCCAGCAGCGACTCGAGTGGTACGACGTCCTCCGGTCCCGCGAGCTGCCCGCCAGCCGCCGGTGACGCGGCCGCCACCGCGTCGGCGGGTCGGGAACGCAGTGGCGGGAGGGCGAGCTCACGGCGAAGCCCCTGCGCCGCGTCGACCAGGGTGTCGAGGAGCAGCCGGAGCCGAGCATCGGCCAGGTCGCGATCCTCTCTGCTCGTACGCCGCGCCGACTCGACCGCCGACTCCGCCTCCGCCAGCCGGGACCGGAGCCGCCGGACCTCCGCATCCATCCGCGCCACGTCCGCGGTCGCCCGTTCACGCGCCTTCGCGGCGAGTTCGGCGCTGCGCGTCGCCTCCGCCTCGGCCTCCTTCACCCGGTCACGGGTGTGCCGGAGCGTACGACGCAGAGTCGTGTTCTCCTCCTTCAGCGCCGCCAGCTCGGCCCGCAGGCGCTCCCGGCCCTGGCGGGCACTCGCCTGTGTCGCGGCGAGCTGGTCGCGCAGTCGGGCGGCAAGACCGGCCTCCCGCTCCCCGGCCTGGGTCGCGCTCTCCTGTTCGAGATGGTCGATGACCTCCTCGACGATCGCCGTCCAGCCGGCCGGGCGCAGCAGGTAGGCCGCGGCGGCCGCCTCCAGCGGATCGACGGCGCCGGGCCGGCGTCCCTCGCGCAACGCCGACGCCAGGTCCGGGACAGCCTCGGTGATGCGGGCGGCGACACGTTCCCGGAACTCCGGATCGGCATCGACTGCGGCCGCGATCGGTGTCGCCGCCAGGCGGACCCGGCGTTCGGGCTTGAAGCGGGCGAACGGCCGCAGCGAGGCGGGTACGGCAGCGGCGGGGAGCACACCGAGCGCGTCGGAGGCGAGAAGGACGACGCGCTGGCGCACCTGTTCCGGCAAAGGCCGGGACAGGTCACCTTCGCCCGACCCTGCCGGCTCGGCTGGTCCCGTACTCACGGCTGCGAGCGTAATTGGCGTTCCACAGGGCACCGACCAGCGCACTGCGGTTTCGGCCTCCTCCACATGGGCGAGATCGGCCAGGCAGAATGCCCGGGGTGGGATCAGGCGAGCAGAACCCCGTGCGCCTACCGCACGGCTACACGAACTTCACCCGTGTCGAGGGCACGGTCGTGGTGAAGACGTACGCAGGTCCCGACGCCGACCTGCGCCGAGACCGGGAACGCACGGCGCTGACAAGGCTCGCGGATCTGTTGCCCGTACCACCCCTGATCGACGGCGACGCGACCTCCGTCCGAGTGGGCCATCTCCCGGGCGTCCATGGGCAGGAGCTGCTGGCTCCCGACGTCGACAGCGCCACGGCGACGGCCGTCCTCGCCGCCTGCGGCGACACACTCCGCCGCCTCCACGGAGTCGTCCCGGGACCTCTGGTCCACGGCGACTACGGTCCCAACAACCTGCTGTTCGACCCGGAGACGCTTGTGGTGACGGCGATCCTGGACTGGGAGTTCTCCCACCCCGGCGACCCGATCGAGGACCTCGCCTGGTGCGAGTGGATCGTGCGTACGCATCATCCCGACCGGGTACCCCTGCTCGACGCGTTCTTCTCGGCGTACGGCGGCGACGTGCCTGGCTGGGCCACCCGACAGGCGGCCATGATCGCCCGCTGTCGCGAACTGCTCGACTTCTGCCGTCGCTGGGATCCCGATGGCGCGGGCGTCACGCTCTGGAAGCGCCGTCTCGCGGAAACGTCGACATGGCCCATGTGACGACGCGGCGGTCCGCGCCGCGTGGTTAACTTCGGCTGCGTGACGACCAAGAACCGCGCGAGCGTGCTCTACCAGGTGCGCTATGCCGTACAAAACCCGACAAAGGTGCCGGGGTACGCCCGCCGGCTGGCCCGTGACCTGATCCTGCGGCTGCGTAGTCGCGACCACGTGACCTACTACCGCGGGGTGATGCGGTCCGACGCCACCCGCAGCGCCGAGGCCGCGGTCGGCAGCAAGTCACACGCCCGCTGGCTCGCACTCGGAAAGATGCAGTTCGACTACCTCGTGGAGCACGGGTTCAAGCCCGACCACCGGATGCTCGAGATCGGCTGCGGCAACCTGCGGGCGGGCCGGCTCTTCATCGACTACCTCGACGCGGGCAACTACTACGGCATCGACATCTCCCCCGACATCCTCGTCGCCGCGCAGGAGACGTTGGTGAGCTACGGCCTGCGGGACAAGCTTCCCCATCTGACGCCGGTGCGGGACCTGCGTTTCGCCTTTCTGCCGGATGCGTACTTCGATGTCGTCCACGCCCACAGCGTGTTCTCGCACTCCCCGCTCCACGTCATCGAGGAGTGCTTCGCGCACGTCGGCCGGGTCCTTGCACCGAACGGCTTCTTCGACTTCACCTTTGACCGGACCGAGGGTGAGGAACACCACGTCCTCCGCGAGGACTTCTACTACCGCACCGAGACGCTCGTGGCGCTTGCCGAACGCCACGGTCTCAAGGCGCGCTTCATGGCCGACTGGGAGAAACGCCGGCACGGGCAGTCCAAGATCCGCATCACCCACGCCTGACGTCGGAGTCCGGCGACGGCGGCCACGTCCCGTCGGATGAGGACCGGCGCCGCCAGTGACCGCGCCGGCCGATGTCCCGGCGGGGATGCCGGAGTGCGACGACCGTGCCACGCGTGACGGCCTCCTTGAACGCGGCGGACACCCGCCCGGTGAGTACCGCACCGGTCGGACTGTCGTCCGGCCCCGTGAACTGCGTCACCCCGTCACGCCGGCCGAGGCTGATGTTCTGCCACACGTAGCGGATCCGGATCGGTTTCGGCGCGCGTCCCTCGAGCGTGGCCGCGATCGAACCGGCGACGTACCTCCCCATCGGCAGGCTGGTCTGGCACGACATGCGGCTCTCCGAACCGCCTGGCGTGGGAGCCGCCGCCACGTCACCGATGCCGTACACGTCCGGATGCGACACCGACCGCAGGGTGTCGTCGACGAGCATCCGGCCGCGCCGGTCGACTGCGAGCCCTGCGGCGCGGGCAAGGGTGGGCACGCGGAACCCGGCGGCCCAGACACACGCGGCGGCGCCGCGGAACGCCCCGTCACCGAGCCGCAGCCCGCCGGCGTCGACCTCGGCGACGCGCGCACCCTCGTGGACACCGATCCCCATCCGGACGAACGCCCGGCGGAGGTGACGCCGGGCACGTTCGGAGAGCCAGCCGCCCACCCGCTCCCCCGTCACCAGCTCGACTCGGAGTCGCGGATGCGCCTCGGCGAGTTCGGTGGCCGCCTCGATGCCGGTGAGCCCGCCGCCGACGACCGCGACGACTCCTCCTGACGGGACCGCCCGCACACAAGCGTGCAGGCGCTCGGCCTGACCCGCCTCGGCGAGGGTGTACGCATGCACGCGGACGCCCGGCACGCTGTCGACGTCCGCCCCACTGCCCCACGCGCAGACGAGCGTGTCATAGGAGAGGGAGCCCGGTGCCGCGTCCAGGCGTACCCGCCGACGTTCGACGTCGACCGCGCTCACCCGTGCGACGACCAGATCGACGCCGGTGCCGGCGAGCAGGCCCGGCAGCGGCAGGTCCGGCAGTTGCTGGCCCGTGGCGACCTGGTGCAGGCGTACCCGCTCGACGAACCGGTCGGTCGCGTTGACCAGCGTCACCTTGACGTCGTCTTCCGTACCGGTGCCGCGGACCAGGCGGGCGAGGCCCGTGGCGGCGCCGAGACCTGCGTAGCCGGCGCCCAGGACCACTATGTGATGCGTCATGCGTCTCCTCGAGGTGGGCGCCTCTTGAACCGGCGAGCCGGCCAGTCCGTGACAGCGGGAGGGCGTGAGGATGTTCACATCCTCAGGCCTCACGCCAGCTGCGCGGAGACGAAGGCCAGCTTGGCGGGACTGACGACGATGCGGACGGCGGCGACACGCCCGTCACGGATCTCGGGCACCAGCACCGCGGCCGGGGACCCGTCGAGTCGGATCACGACGCTGGCCGTCGCGTTGACCTCGCGGAACTCCACCCTCGCTCCGGCCGCCTCGGGTCGCCTGCCGACGCCGAGTAGGTAGCGCACGACCCGATCCCTCCCACTGACCGGCCGGCGGGCGGCCGTGACCTGGCCGCCACCGTCGGCCCACGAGACGACGTCCTCGGCGAGCAGGCGCTCGAGACCGGCGATGTCACCATCGACGGCGGCCGCGAAGAAGCGCTCGACCAGCCGGCGCTGTTCGTCGGCATCCGCCGCGAAGCGCCGCCGGTGGTCGCCGACGTGTCCCCGCGCGCGGTGGTACAACTGGCGCGCGTGCGCCTCGCCGATGTCGAGGACGGCGGCGATCTCCTGGTGGCTGTACCCGAACGCCGCCCTGAGGACGAAGACCGCACGCTCGGGCGGCGTCAACCGCTCCAGGAGCAGCAGGACGCCGAACGACACCGACTCCCGTTGCTCCACGGTGTCCATCGGACCGAGGGCACCGCCTTCGGTGAGGACCGGTTCGGGTAGCCACGGCCCGACATAGCGCTCGCGCTGGACCCGGGCCGAGGTGAGCCGGTTCAGGCAGAGGTTGGTGACGACGCGGGTCAGCCAGGCCTCGGGTACCGAGACGGTGCCCGGATCGGCTGCGAGCCAACGCAGGAAGGTCTCCTGGACCATGTCCTCCGCGTCCGCCGCGGATCCGAGGAGGCGGTACGCCAGACCGAACACTCGTGAGCGCTGCTGCGCGAACACCGCCACATCCGCCGCGGACCGGTCCCGGTCGTCCCGGTCGCCGTGGTCGCCGTGGTCGTCGTCGGGCTGCGCGGCGTCGGCGGCGGCGGCGGTGTCCATCCCGCTGATCGTAGGAGCGCGGCTAAGGGCCGGAGCAGGGCCGCGGTGGGTATGCCGGCCGAGCTCGGCCGACGGGTGGTCGGGTGCGGACAGAATGCCCATACCCGGCGCGTCGTACGGCCATCCTGTCGGTGTGCGCCCGTAGCGTCGCCGCCATGACCGCCCAGCCGACGAGCGAGCCAACGACCAGCGGCGCCTCGACGACCCGAGCGGTGCCCGGTCAGGGCACCCAGTCGCGGGTACCCGTCGGGGTGCAGGCGAGCTTCGACGAGCTGGGCACGCCGCTACGCGACCTGACGTTCTGCGTGGTCGACCTCGAGACGACCGGCGGGGCACCCGACAGCTCCGAGATCACCGAGATCGGTGCGGTCAAGGTCAGGACCGGCGAGGTGCTCGGCGAGTTCCAGACCCTCGTCAACCCCGGCGGGTCGATCCCGCCGTTCATCGCCGTCCTCACCGGGATCACCGACGCGATGGTCGCTGACGCTCCCGCGGTCGACCAGGCGCTGCCGGCGTTCCTCGAGTTCGCGCAGGGCTGCGTCCTCGTGGCCCACAACGCGCCGTTCGACGTCGGGTTCCTACGCGCAGCCGCGACCCGGCACGGGTTCTGGTGGCCGTCGTTCGACGTCGTGGACACCGCTCGACTCGCCCGCCGGGTCCTCACCCGCGACGACGCGCCCAACTGCAAGCTCGGCACGCTCGCTCGCTACTTCCGTTCGGCGACCACGCCCAACCACCGGGCCCTCGCCGACGCGCGGGCGACCGTCGACGTGCTGCACGGACTTTTCGAACGCCTGGGGCCGCTCGGCGTGCAGACCCTCGAGGAGCTGTCGACCTTCAGCTCCCGGGTCTCTCCAGCTCAGCGTCGCAAGCGGCACCTCGCCGACCGGCTCCCCCACGCTCCGGGCGTCTACCTCTTCACCGACGACCATGGCCGGGTGCTCTACGTCGGCACGTCGAAGGACCTGCGTACCCGGGTCCGCAGCTACTTCACCGCTTCCGAGACGCGTTCACGGATCGGCGAGATGATCGGCCTCGCCGCCGACGTCACCGCGATCGAGTGCGCGACGTCGCTGGAGGCCGCGGTCCGCGAACTCCGGCTCATCGCCGCGCACAAGCCGCGTTACAACCGCCGGTCGCGGTTCCCCGAGCGGGCCAGCTGGCTCAAGGTCACCATCGAACCCTTTCCTCGGCTTTCGCTCGTCCGCGACGTCAAGGCCGACTCGGCCACCTACCTCGGCCCGTTCGGGTCCCGCAAGGTCGCCGAGCAGGCGGTCGCGGCCCTGCACGAGGCGTTCCCGATCCGACAGTGCACGCAGAAGCTGTCCAGGTCACCCCGGGGCGGCTCGGCCTGCGTACTCGCCGACATGGGCCGCTGCGTCGCGCCCTGCGTGGGTGAAGTCGACGTCGCCGGCTACGCGGCTCACGTCGAGGCGGTCAAGGCTGCCATCGCCACCGACCCGCGCGACGTCATCGAGGCCGTCAGCGGCCGGATCCAGCGCCTCGCCGCGCAGACGAGGTACGAGGAGGCGAGCGTGCACCGCGACCGGATGGCGGCATTCGTGCGCGCTGCGGCCCGCACCCAGCGCATGAGCGCGCTTGCCCGGTGCCCCGAGCTCGTCGCCGCTCTCCGCACCGCCGACGGTGGTTGGGAGGCCCACGTCGTACGCCACGGACGGCTCGCCAGCGCCGGCGTCGTCCCGCCGGGCACGCCGGCGCGCGCGGCGATCGACGTCATCGCCTCCGCCGCCGAGACCGTCGAGCCGCCACCGCCCCCCACGCCCGCGGCCACCGTCGAGGAGACCGAACGCATCCTTCGCTGGCTGGAGCAGCCGGGTATCCGGCTGGTCGAGCTCGACGGCGAGTGGAGCTGCCCGCTCGACGGGGCGCAGCGGCACACGGCGTGGCTGGACACCGCGTACGCGGGGCACACCGGCGTCCCGTCCGACGACACCAGGCACCTACGCACCACCCACCAACCCGCCCGATAGGCGGCCCTCCCCCTCGCGCATGGGGACCCGGCATCCCATAGGTTCGGATCAGTGGTCCCTTCATGCGGGCCGGTACGACGCACTTTCGAAGGAGACACCGTGATCACGGCGATCGTGTTCGTCCAGGCAGATGTCGACCGGATCCCGGAGGTGGCCGAAGAGATCGCCGCGCTCGACGGAGTGAGCGAGGTCTACTCCGTGACCGGCGACCTCGACCTCATCGCGTTGGTACGCGTCCGCCAGCACGACGAGATCGCCGACGTGGTGGCCGACCGGCTCAACAAGGTTCCCGGCGTCCTGTCCACGCAGACCCACATCGCGTTCCGTGCGTACTCCCAGCACGACCTCGAGGCCGCGTTCAGTCTGGGCCTCCCCGAAGACTGATCACGCGTCGACTTGCCGACCCTGGCTAGCTTTGGAGCCATGACGGCCAGGGGCCCAGGGTGGTACGCCGACCCCGCGGGTACGCCGGGTGGGTTCCGTTGGTGGGACGGCACGCGCTGGACCGACGTCCTGACCTCTGACGCGGGATCCCCGCCACCAGGCGGGATACCCCCACCTGGGTTCGCACCACCGGGCGCAGTGCCACCACCGCCAGGAGCTCCCGGCCCGGGATATCTGCCGTACGACGGAGCCGCGGCCCGACCCCGCGACGGTGCCGACCCGTACACCGAGATCCTCAGCGCCGACACCGAATCGACCGACCGAGGCAAGCGCCTCACCACCGTCCTCGCCGTCCTCGCCCTCGTCGCCGCGGCCGCGGGCGTCACGTATCTTGCGTTCTTCCGCGGCGGCGAGACAGAGCAGGCCACGCCGGCCGCCACGCAGGAGCGTCCCTCCGATCAAGTCACGCCAGAGCCGGCTCCCGCCCCCGGCGATGTGGCACCGGACGACGAGACGACACCGGACGACGATGTCGTGCCGGATCCGACCGAGGTTCCCGACAGGCCCCGGTTGGAGTTCACAGCACTGCCGCGACCATGGACCGCCGACCCGGCCGCGGCGAACATCCTCACCGCCGGACAGGCACAGACGCAGGTGACCGAGCGCGAGTACAACGACAGGGACAACTGGGTCGCCCTGCTCGCGACAGGTGCCGCGAGCCGCGAGTGGTACGACCGCGACGACCTCGAAGGCAGCGCCAAGAGCGCCTCGGACTGGTTCGCCGACGAAGGCTTCACCGGCGCGGAGGTCGCCCAGCGGACCCGATCCAACAGGGCGCTGAGGATCGACGGTCGTCCGGCGTACCTGCTCGAACAGCACTTCACCTATCGGATCGACGGGCTCGAGTCCCGCGGCGAGGCGGTCACCCTCGTGGTGGTCGATCTGGGCCGTGGGTCGGGAGGGATCTTCCTCGCCTCGATCCCCGACACCCACCAGGAGCTACGCACCGATGTGGGCAAGGCGATGGCCACGCTCGAGATCACCGACTGAGCACTCGAGATCACCGACGGGGGCCCTCAGAATCACCGACCGGTCCGGCTGACACGGATGAGAAAGCCGTACTGGGCATTACGTCGCCGCGGCGTCGACCCAGCGGTCGAGGGCGGCCGCCGCCTTGCCGGAGTCCACCGAGTCCTCCGCCCGTGCGTAGCCCGTCCTGATCCTGTCGACCAGGGCAGCGTCGGAGGGGTCGTGGACGGCGAGGGCAGCGCCGGCGTTGAGAAGCACCGCGTCACGCACCGGACCCCGCTCGCCCGCCAGCAGCTGCCGGCACACGTGGGCGTTGTGAGCGACGTCACCACCGCGCAGTGCGCCCGCGGGGGCCGGGGGGAGTCCGAGATCGGCGGGGTCGAAGCGCTCCTCGACGACCGTGCCGTTCTGTACGACCCACACCCGCGAGGTCGTCGTCGTGGTCAGCTCGTCGAGGCCGTCGTCGCCTCTGAACACGAACGCGTCGTCACCCCTGGCCGCGAACACACCGGCCATCAGCCCGGCCATCCGCGCGTCGGCGACACCGACCGCCTGAGCCCGCGGGCGGGCCGGATTGGACATCGGCCCGAGGACGTTGAAGGTCGTGGGGACGGCGAGCTCCCGCCTTGTCAGGGCGGCATGGCGCATCGTGGGGTGGAAGCGCGGGGCGAAGCAGAACGTGATGCCGGCCTCTTCGGCCAGCGCCGCGACCCGGCTGGGCTCGAGATCGAGCGGAATGCCGAGCGCCTCCACGAGGTCGGCTGCCCCACACAGCGACGACGCGCTGCGGTTGCCGTGCTTCACGATCCGGGCACCGGCGCCCGCCGCGACGATGGCCGCCATCGTGGAGATGTTGACGGTGTGCGCGCCGTCGCCACCGGTGCCGACGACGTCGAGGGTGCGGCCCGGCACGTCGATCTTGGTGGCATGGGAGTACATCGCCTGGACCAGGCCGTCGAGCTCCTCCACCGTCTCGCCCTTGACCCGGATCGCGACGATGAACCCGGCGATCTGGACGGGCGTGACCTCGCCGGAGAGAATCTCGCCCATCGCCCACGAGGCCGCCTCGGCGCCGATGTCCTCGCCGCGCAGGAGCGCGCTCAGCAAATGCGACCAGGTGAGGTCCGGCTGATCCGCCATCGCAGCCTCCGTGGAGTCCGTGGGAGCGCCGGGGCTCAGTGCGCCGGCTGGGTGGCGAGCCGCCTGCGGGCCAGCTCGACGGTGGCCCGGCAGAGTGCCAGCGGGTCGAGGGGGTACGGCACTGCCGCGTCGGCCCGCGACCAGGTGGCCAACCATGCGTCCTGCGTACGCCCGGTCAGGAGCAGGATCGGCGGGCAGCGGAAGATCTCGTCCTTCAGCTGCCGGGACAACCCCATCCCGCCCGTGGGAACGGCCTCGCCGTCGAGGATCACGACGTCGACTCCCCCTGCGTCCAGCGTCTTGAGCACCGCCTGGTAGGTGGCGCACTCGACGAACTCGACCGGCGGGAGATCGCGGTCCGGCCGCTTGCCGATGCCGAACCTCACCTTGTCGCGCGTGTTGCGGTCGTCGGAATAGACCAGGACGCGCACCGAGCGCCGGTCAGACCGTGCGCTCGACCCGGCGTGGGACGAGGTGGCTTCAGCGCTCATCGGGATGTCCTCGCAAAGGATGCTCTCGTGGATGTGCGACGAGGTACGTGCTGTCGGCGATCGTACCGCCCACGACGCGGCCGCCCGGCGCCGGATATCCACGCTGGCCGTCGGCCTGGGGTGTCCCGCGACGCCCTGATCCCACCTCGGACCCATATCTCCGCCTGGACCCATGTCACGGACCAGCCGCCTGTCTCGTCATCAGGTCATCAGGGCAGAGGCGATCGGCGCTCCCGCACGAGGCAGGAGGGGACCGCACCATGGACGGTGACCTACCCGGGCGCGAGGCAGCCCATGTGCAGGCGTACGGGCGAGCGCTCGGGGGTGGCCCCGCCCGGCCACCCGTAGACCGACATAATGGCCGACGTGTCGACAGCAACCCTGGAGCCGGCGAGCCGTTTTCACGGCCTCCCCAACCGGCCCTCGATGGTCAGCGTGGGGACGATCGTCTGGCTCGCGAGCGAGTTGATGTTCTTCGCCGCTCTCTTCGCCTCATACTTCACGATCCGGGCGGTTTCACCCGACCTGTGGGCGCAGGAGACGGCCAAACTCAACGTCCCGTTCGCGTTCGTCAACACGACGGTGCTGGTGCTGTCGTCGGTGACCTGCCAGATGGGCGTCTTCGCCGCCGAGCGCGGCCAGGTGGGCCGCGAAGGCGGTGTTCTCAACGCCGCCAAGTGGGGCCTGCGGGAGTGGTTCGTCCTCACCTACCTGATGGGCGCGTTCTTCATCGGTGGTCAGGTGTACGAATACTCCGAGCTCATCGCCGAGGGCGTGACCCTGGCGTCGTCGGGCTACGGCTCGGTCTTCTACCTCACGACGGGCTTCCACGGGCTCCACGTCACGGGCGGGCTGCTGGCGTTCCTGCTGGTACTCGGCCGGACGTTCCTCGCCCGACGGTTCACCCACGAGCAGGCGGTCACCGCGATCGTCGTGTCGTACTACTGGCACTTCGTCGACGTCGTGTGGATCGGACTCTTCGCCACCATCTATCTCATCAAGTAGGGAGCGGGCCGAGGTGCCTTTTGGGGTCCGGGGTCGTCCCCGGGTAGATAGAGCGGGGTTCCGGGGTCGCTCCCGGGCACGTACTGCTGGGTTCCGGGGTCGTCCCCGGGCAGAGAAGGCCGGGCTGCCGGGGTTCTCCCGGATCAGCAGCGCCCTGTCAGCGAGGCGGCGGCACCGCTTCGCCGGAATTGTCGTGGTGTTGTTCGCGCTGGGGCTTTTCGGCGGCCTCTACGCCGTGGCCTCGCCGTCGTCGAAGGCCGCCGAGGAGTCCGCCCAGTCCACGCAGATCGAGCAGGGGCGGAAGCTCTTCGCGGTCAGCTGCTCGTCCTGCCACGGGCTCAATGCGGAGGGCACCGACCTGGCGCCTACCCTCATAGGTGTGGGTGCCGCCGCCGTCGACTTCCAGGTCGGCACCGGTCGGATGCCGGCGCAGCAGCCTGGGCCGCAGCTGCCGGCGAAGAAGCCTGTCTTCAACGACGAGGAGATCGCCGCGCTGTCGGCCTACGTCGCCTCGCTCGGCCCGGGTCCCGGCATTCCGGCCGCTGACGAGTACGCCACCGAAGACCTCTCCGATGCCGAGATGGCCGAGGGCGGCGAGCTCTTCCGTACCAACTGCGCGTCCTGCCACAACGTCATCGGCAAGGGTGGCGCCCTCACCTGGGGCAAGACCGCGCCCAGCCTCGACGGATCGACCTCGCGGCACATCTACGAAGCCATGCTCACGGGGCCGGCCCAGATGCCGGTGTTCTCCGACGCGGTGATCACGGTCCGGAGGACAAGAAGAAGATCATCGGCTACCTCGAGGCGGTCAAGAACGAACCCAGCCGGGGCGGCTTCAGCCTCGGCGGTCTCGGACCCGTTTCCGAGGGTCTGGCGGCCTGGATCGTCGGCATCGGTTCGCTCGTCATCATCGCCGTGTGGATCGCCGCGAAGAGCGCCACCAGCGGCAGCAACGGCAGGGCCAAGTGAAGGGGAACTCAGGCGACATGAGCAGCGATCTCGAGTCCCGCGGCGAGGTCGTGGTGCCCGACGGCGCTGGGGCCGAGGGCGACCCGATCCCCAACCCCGGGGTTCCGCCGCACGAGCCGCGCATCACCGACGTCGACGAAGCAGCCGCCACCCGGGCCGAGCGACAGATCGCGACGATGTTCGGCCTGGCGGCCGTGCTTGTCCTCGCGTTCGTCGTCGCGTACCTGCTCGTCCCCAAGCACGCGGCGTTCCTCGGGTTCGGCGCGTCCAACCTCGCGCTCGGCATGACGCTCGGTCTCGCGCTGCTTCTGATCGGGCTCGGCGCGATCCAGTGGGCCCGCCGGCTCATGGACAGCCACGAGATCGTCGAGGAACGGCACCCGGCGCGCTCCTCCGACGAGGACCGCGCCGAAGCGATCGCGACTGTCCGTCTGGGCGGTGCGGAGAGCGGCATCGGCCGGCGCACCATGATCCGGCGTACGCTGATCGGCGCGATGGCCGCCCTCGGCCTGCCCGTGGTCATCCTGCTCGGCGACCTCGGGCCGCTGCCGGGAAGCCGGTCCGCCCACACGATCTGGCGGCGAGGCACCCGCATCGCCAACGACGTGACGTACAAGGTGCTGCGCCCTGAGGACCTCGAGCTCGGCCAACTCGTCAACGCCGTACCGGCCAACCTCGAAGACCTGCCCGAGGGCTCCGAACGCAACAACGCACGGGCGAAGGCCGCGGTGATCCTGGTCCGGATGGAGGAGGGCGACTTCCGTACGCTCCCTGGGCGACGGGACTGGAGCGTCGACGGCATCCTCTGCTACTCCAAGGTCTGCACCCACGTCGGCTGCCCGATCAACCTCTACGAGCAGGTGGCGCGCCAGGTCCTGTGTCCTTGCCACCAGTCGACGTTCGACCTTGCCGACAGCGGAAAGGTCGTCTTCGGTCCAGCTGCCCGGTCCCTGCCACAGCTGCCGATCATGGTCGACTCCGAGGGCTACCTCGTGGCGCAGAGCGACTTCACCGAACCCGTCGGCCCGAGCTACTGGGAGCGCGGATGAGTACCGGCACGACGCCCAAGGCCGTCAGCAAACCGCTGGAGTTCCTCGACGAGCGGGTGGGGCTTGCGAAGCTGGTCAAGAAGGAGCTCCGCAAGGTCTTCCCGGACCACTGGTCGTTCCTGTTGGGCGAGATCGCCCTCTACAGCTTCATCATCCTGCTGCTGTCCGGCACGTTCCTCACCCTGTGGTTCAAGCCGAGCATGCAGGAAGTCGTCTACAACGGCGCCTACGGGCCGCTCCAGGGCGTGCACATGTCCGAGGCGTTCGCGTCGACCGTCCACATCTCGTTCGACGTCCGCGGCGGCCTGCTGATGCGGCAGATCCACCACTGGGCGGCGATGCTGTTCATCGCCGCGATGACGGTCCACATGCTGCGGGTGTTCTTCACCGGTGCCTTCCGCAAACCACGGGAGATCAACTGGCTGATCGGCACCATCCTGCTGCAGCTCGGCCTGATCGAGGGCTTCACCGGCTACTCCCTCCCCGACGACCTGCTGTCCGGCACGGGGCTGCGCTTCGTGGAGGGCCTGATCCGGTCGATCCCGGTGGTCGGCACGTACGTGTCGTTCTTCACGTTCGGTGGTGAGTTCCCCGGCGACACGATCATCCCGAGGTTGTACGGCATCCACATCCTGCTGCTCCCCGGGCTGATCCTCGCGCTCATCGCCCTGCACATCGCGCTGGTGGTCTACCACAAGCACACGCAGTACCCCGGGCCGGGCCGGACCAACAGGAACGTTGTCGGCTACCCCCTGATGCCGGTCTACACGGCGAAGGCCGGTGGCTTCTTCTTCATCGTGTTCGGCGTCACGGCCCTCATGGGCGCGCTGCTCCAGCTCAACCCGGTGTGGAACTACGGGCCCTACAACCCGTCCCAGGTCGGGGCGGGCACCCAACCCGACTGGTACATGGGGTGGGTCGAGGGTGGCCTGCGGATCATGCCCAACTGGGAGACCCACATCGCCGGGTTCACCATCAGCTGGAACATTTTCATCCCGGGCTTCGGCCTGTTGGGGCTGCTTGCGATCGTCCTCGCGATCTATCCGTTCATCGAACGCTGGGTGACCGGCGACGCCCGCGAGCACCATGTGCTGGACCGGCCCCGGAACCAGCCGACCCGGACCGCCTTCGGGGCCGCGGGGATCACGTTCTACGGCCTGCTCTGGATCGGTGGCGGAAACGACATCATCGCCACCACCTTCCACATCGCGATCAATGACATCACCTGGTTCCTGCGGTTCGCCATCTTCATCGGCCCGGTGATCGCGTTCCTCGTGACGAAGCGGATCTGCATCGGACTACAGCGTCGCGACCGGGAGACACTCCTGCACGGCATGGAGGCTGGCATCATCATGCGGCTCCCGACGGGCGAGTTCATCGAGGTGCACAAGCCGGTCAGCCAGGATGACGCGTTCGTCCTCGCGTCCCACGAACGGCAGGAGCCGATCGAGGTCGGCGACGGCGTGGACGCCAACGGCGTCCAGGCGCCGAGCCATCGGTTGCGGCGGCTCCGGGCCCGGGCGTCCCGCTTCTACTTCGGCGATGTCGTACAGAAGCCGACAAAGCCAGAGCTCGAGGCCGGGCATGACCATGAGCACGCACACAACGGCCACCGCGAGGTCAGCAGTCACGAGAGCAGCACCTCAGACCAGAAGCGGTAGGTAGGCCGTCCCAAGGCGCACAAGACGCGGCCTGAGCGGGTGTCCCGCCGAGATGGTGGCGGGGTACGCCGTCTCCCGTCTGGTGGTAGGGATCGACCGCACATCGATGGGCCGGTGTATCCACTCCCGGAACTGGGAGGGCTACACCGGCCCATCGATCTGGCTGTTCCGACTCGGGCTCTCTTGCTCGGTAGCTGTGGTCCGATATCTCCTGCTCGGTAGGTGTTTGGTCCGATCTACCCCGTGACTGTCCACGCCCGCACACCACGACACGGGTTCCAGCGTTCTGGTCGTGGTTTGCCCGACGCGTGCCAGGCCGGTGAGTACTCGGCGCGGGGCCTAGCGTCCAGCCTTCTCCTGCTTGGAGCCCGTGGCCGCCTTCACCGGTTGCGGCGCCAGGGCGCTGCCGGCCTTGTAGTCCTTCCAGGAGAAGTTCCAGTCGCCGAAGCCGTTGCTCGGCTCCATGGCGTCTCCTTCCGGACTGTGCACCTCCACCGGGTCACCGACGTGCGAGACCCCCCAGAGCCAGCCGGAGTCGGCGCTGTTCATGCCGACACATCCGTGGCTGACGTTGGCGCTCCCCTGCGATCCGGTGGACCAGGACGCGGTGTGGAGGAACTCGCCGCTCCAGGTGACTCGGAGGCCCCAGCGCGACAGGAGCCGGTAGTGTTCCGCCGCGCCGATCGCTTCGTTCCTGAACAGGATGTTCTCGCGCTTCTCCAGGATCACCTTGATGCCGTCCCGCGTCCGCCACCCGGGCTTGCCCCCGGTCACGGGAATCGTGCGACGAAGCTTGCCGTCGATGTAGACGCGGGCGTGGTGGTCGGCGAGGTTCACCTTGGTGATGACGGAGTTGGTGATGCTGAACCGCCGCACCTTGTCCGTCACGCCCCAGGCGCCGTTGTCGGCGCGTACGCCTCGCATGTGGGCCTTCACGGTGACCTTGGTGTGCGCCGGCCAGTACGACTTGGGTCGGTAGCGGACTTCCTCGTCGCTGAACCAGTGCCATGAGCCTTCGACCGGCTTCGACGTCTGGACTTCGAGCCGCTTCTCGACCGCCGCCCGGTTGGCTACCGGCTCGTCGAACTTCAGCGTGATGGGCATTGCGACGCCGACGCTGCTGCCCTCCAGCGGCATGATGTCGGTGCCGAGTTCCTTCGCCGGCTTGAGCGTGCTGAAGGTCTGGATGACCTCCGTCGGCTCACCCTCGGCATTGAGGGCGGTTACCTCGACCTGGTAGACGGAATCTGCCGCGAGGGCGACGTTGGAGGACCACGCCGTCTTGCGATCACTCAGCGTGCCCTTGACCTTCGCGCCGTTCGCGGCGGTAACAGCGATCTTGCTGAGCGTGCCACCGCTGACCGTGGCCTTGACCGCAGCGTCGAGCGGGACGTTCACCCGGTTGTCGGCCGGTGCGATCGTGACCTTGGCCGGTGGTGTCGGATCACCCACCTGTGCGGCAACGATGCCGCCCTCAGCAGAGTCCTCTCGCGTCTCGGCCGAGCCGCCGCCCGACTGGCAGGCGAACAGCAGGGCTGTGGACATCATGACCGTAAGAAAACCGATGATTCGCGCTGGCGCCGAGCGCCCCCGTACTGCCATCTCGACTCCCCTGTGCCGATGACTTCGCCAAGCCCCGGCAATCCCCTCATGAAGGCACCCTTCGGGTATAAGGACGCCCACCGGCCCTGAGAAGTTGCCCGTCGATCAGTGCAACACAAAAGATTACCCAAACGGAAGGGCCAGCGACGCTTAGTGAGCGTGTTCACCACGGTAATACTCGAAGACCAGGCCCAGGACGGAGACGGTGCCAAAACCGGCACCGATGAGAAAAAGCCACCATCCGAACACGATCCCCAGCACGCAAATGGAAAGCGACAACCCGCAGAAGAGGGGCCACCAACTGTGTGGGCTGAAGAACCCGAGCTCACCGGCGCCCTCGGCGATTTCGGCGTCCTTGCGGTCCTCGGGTCGCGGACCGATCCGGCGGGCCGTCAGCAGGGCGTAGAAGGCCACCAGGAGGGCGAGCAGGGTCGTCAGGACAAGCGCACTCGTGCCGGTCGGGTCGTAGGACAGGAACCAGTAGATCGGGGTGACGATGACGAAAAATATCCCGAGGATCGCAAAGATGATGCCTTCGACCTTCACGACCGATCCTCCGGCTTCTGTCCGCTGACTTCCTCGATGTGCTCGCGCCGTCCGGTGTCGTCCGGTGCGTCGACCACATGGTCCCCGCCTTCGAGCGTCGCCATGTCGAGCATCGCGATCTCGGGGTGATGCAGGTCGAACGCCGGGCTGTCCGAGCGGATCCTCGGCATCGACGTGAAGTTGTGCCGAGGCGGCGGGCAGGACGTGGCCCACTCCAGGCTGCGCCCCCAGCCCCACGGGTCGTCGACGTCGACGCGGGGGTTCTTGCGCGACTGGATGACGTTGAGCAGGAAGGGCAGCGTCGACATGCCGAGCAGGAACGCACCGACCGTCGACACCATGTTGAGGGTCGTCCAACCGTCTGTGACCATGTAGTCGGCGTATCTACGTGGCATTCCTTCGATACCGAGCCAGTGCTGAATCATGAATGTCAAGTGGAAGCCGACGAACAATGTCCAGAAATGAATCTTTCCAAGGTATTCGTCAAGCATTCGTCCGGTCATTTTCGGCCACCAGAAATAGAACCCGGCGAACATAGCGAAAACGACTGTGCCGAATACGACGTAATGGAAGTGTGCGACCACGAAATAGGTATCGCTGACATGGAAGTCCAGCGGCGGTGCGGCCAGGATCACACCGGTGAGTCCGCCGAAGAGGAAGGTCACCAGGAATCCGATCGACCACAACATCGGCGTCTCGAAACTCAGGGACCCGCGCCACATGGTGCCGATCCAGTTGAAGAACTTGATCCCGGTCGGCACGGCGATGAGGAACGTCATGAACGAGAAGAACGGCAGGTTGACGTTCCCTGTCACGAACATGTGGTGGGCCCACACGGCGACTGAGAGCGCCGCGATGCTGAGCGTGGCGATGATCATCCCGACGTAGCCGAACAACGGCTTGCGGCTGAACACGGGAAGGATCTCGGTGATGATCCCGAAGAACGGCAACGCGATGATGTAGACCTCAGGATGGCCGAAGAACCAGAACAGGTGTTGCCACAACATCGGCCCGCCGCTGGCGGGATCGAAGACGTGCGCGCCGAACTGCCGGTCGGCCTCGAGCATCAGCAGAGCACCGGCCAGAATCGGGAACGCGATCAGCACCAGGATGCTCGTGACCAGGATGTTCCAGGTGAAGATCGGCATCCGGAACATCGTCATCCCTGGCGCCCGCATACAGAAGATCGTGGTGACGAAGTTGACGGCGCCGAGAATCGTGCCCAGACCGGCGATGTAGAGGCCCATCACCCACAGGTCGCCCCCGACGCCCGGCGAGCGCACGGCGTCCGACAGTGGCGCGTATCCGGTCCAGCCGAAGTTGGCGGCTCCACCGGGTGCGAGGAATCCCGAGAGTGTGATCAGCCCGCCGAACAGGAAGAGCCAGTAGCTGAACATGTTCAGCCGCGGGAACGCGACGTCGGGTGATCCGATCTGTAGCGGCATGACGACGTTGGCGAAGCCGACGAAGAGTGGAGTGGCGAACAGCAGCAGCATGATCGTGCCGTGCATGGTGAAGAGCTGGTTGAAGATCTCCTCACCCTTCTCTTCACCGAGGATCTGGACGCCTGGCCGGGCCAGCTCCGATCGCATGATGAGCGCCATCAGTCCGCCCACCAGGAAGAAGGCGAACGACGTGATGAGGTAGAGGTGGCCGATGACCTTGTGGTCGGTGGTCGTCAGCCACGACACGACCATGCTGCCGACCCGACGCTCGCGTTCCGGGGGCGTCACACGCTGGTCCGCCTGCGGGCGGTCACCGAGAATCGTCACTTGCTCGCTCCCTCAGGCTGTCCGGTCTCGACGCCCACCTGGGTCGATGTGTGCGCACCTCCGGTGTTCTCACCGGTCTGGCCCCTGGCCTCGAGTCCCTCGAGGTGCGCGATGTACTCCTCCTTGCTCACCACGTGCACCGTGAAGAGCATCCGGGCGTGGTAGGTGCCACACAGCTCGGCACACTTGCCGGCGAACGTCCCCTCCTTGGTCGGGGTGAGCTCGAAGTAGTTCTCCTTGCCGGGAATGACGTCGAGCTTGAACAGGAACGCCGGGACGAAGAACGAGTGGATGACGTCCGGCGAGTTGAGCCTGAAGCCGACGGTCTCACCGACCGGGAGGTACAGGTGCGCGTTGCGGTCCGGCGTACCGGCCTCCCAGACCGTCTCACCGATCTCGGGATTGTCGAGGTAGTTGAAGGTCCAGCCCCACTGTTGGCCGATGACGTTGACCGTGTTCGTCGGCGGCTTGTCCGGGTCGACCTCGAGGATGGCGTTCTGGTCGCGCACCGTGAAGATGAAGAGCACGGCGATGATGACGAACGGCACCGCTGAGTAGAGGATCTCGATCGGCAGGTGGTAGCGGGTCTGGGGCGGGACCGAGTCGTCGCGGCGGCGGTAGGCGATCACCGCCCAGATGATGAGACCCCAGACGATGACACCGACCGCGAGGGCGGCGATCCACGCGCCCTGCCACAGGCTCAGCACGTGGGTGGCCCGGTCGCTTGCCGGCGCCGGGAGGCCACCCCTCTTCCAGGTGTCGATGTCCGTGGCAGAGCACCCGCTTGCGGCGACCGCCACGAGCCCCAGGAGCAACGCCGCGCCGATCCTGCCCAGGACACGGCGCGGTCCACGATCACCAGCGTTCGACCTCACCGGATGCCCTTCTCCCTCTGACCCGAGCTCGCTCTGGACGCGAGCGACGCCACCGGCCCTGCTGAACACGCCCAACTCGGCCGGTACAACCTCGACATAGCAGCGACAGAACCCTACTCGGCGCCTCCTGCGGCCCGGTGAAGCCCCCCGCGCCCCGAGGACCCGGCCGTCACACCGGCTCGGGCGTGACAATCGCCGCGGATCGCAGGAGGGGCTCGACCTCCGCGGCCGCCTCGTCGCCGTACGCCTGCGCCAGGCGGGTGAGAAAGGTGTCGGCGGCGAGCTGGTACTCCTGGGGCCCCGTGGTCTCGATCACGTGGGTGGCGAGCAGGCAGCCGACCTGGGCGGCGCGCTCCATCGACAGTCCCCACGCGAGGCTGGCCAGGAAGCCTGCCCGGAACCCGTCGCCCACGCCGGTCGGGTCGACCTCGGCCCGCGCGGGTACGCAGGGCACATGCAGCGTCGGCTCACCGGCCCGGTCGATGCGTACGCCCTTCTCTCCCAGGGTGGTGATGCGCACCTGCACCCGGGTGAGGATCTCCGCCGGGCTCCAGCCGCTCTTCTGCTCGGCGAGCGCGGCTTCGTACTCGTTGGTGAACAGGTAGGTCGCTCCGTCGACGAGCGATCGGATCAGCTCGCCGTCGGACCACGCCAGCTGCTGGGAGGGATCCGCCGCGAAGGCGTACCCCCGGTCGCGGCACTCTTCGGTGTGGCGCACCATGGCCGCGGGGTCGTTGGCCCCGATGAGCACCAGGTCGAGGCCACCGACCCGCTCGGCCACCGGCGCGAGTTCGATCTCGCGGGCCTCCGCCATGGCACCGGCGTAGAAGGTCGCGATCTGTGCCTGGGTGGTGTCGGTCGTACACACGAAGCGGGCCGTGTGCCTGAGCTCGGACACGTGGACGGAGTGGCAGTCGACACCGTGGCGCTCCAACCACGAACGGTAGTCGCCGAAGTCCTGACCGACCGCACCCACGAGCACCGGGCGGAGGCCGAGGCGGGACATCCCGAACGCGATGTTGGGTCCCACGCCGCCGCGCCGCACCTCGAGTTCGTCCGCCAGGAAGGACACCGAGATCTTGTCCAGCTGGTCGGCCACGAGGGAGTCGCGGAACTTGCCGTCGAAGGTCATGAGGTGGTCGGTCGCGATCGATCCGGTCACCGCGATACGCACGGAGAAGTCCCCTTCGGTCTGGCGGGCAGTAGTCGACGCCTGTACGAGGCACCTCTCGACCTCGCCCGCCACCACGGGGGGCGAGCCGAGATACGCCACCCTACCCAGGCGGACACCTCTGCAGGTGTGACCGACTCCACCCATACCGGTCGCGTCGACGGGTTGGAACCGCTGTCCAGAGCCGGACGTCGGACCCGGGAGGTGTCCCGTCACAGCAGGTTCCGGCGAGGCACCGCCCCGTGATCCGGGAGGCACTGATGGGGACTCGCACCATGGCTATGGCCCGGGCCGCCGCACTCGTGGCCGCGGGCGTCCTGCTCACCGGTTGCGGTGGGACGTCGACGGTCGAGACCGAGCCCGAGGCCGACGAGCCCACCGCCACGTCGAATCCGTCACCCAAGCCGTCCAGGAAGAGCCAGGAGATGCCGCCGGCGAAGCCGCCGGACGACTCCACGTGGACACCGTTGATCAGGATCGACAAGGTGGAGCAGGACGCCTCGGGCGGCACACTCACGATCGGCTATACCCTGCCTACTCCCTGTACGCCTGATCTCCGTGAGGCCGAGGTCAGCCAGCGCGACGACGCGGTGACGGTCAAGCTGCACCGTCGCAAACCGCAACCGTCCGACGACAAGCTCGTGTGTACGCAGGTCATCCAGGAGAAGTCCGTCGCCGTCCACCTCGACGAACCCCTCGGGGATCGGCCGGTGGTCGACGGCTCATCGGGCAAGACGGTCAAGGTCACCAGTTGACCCGGCCGGGGCGCTGGCCAAACGTTCAGCCACCGGCGCCCGACCACTCCGGGCCGTCGGGGAAGCCGTAGCGGGCCAGCGCCTCCGGACGCATCTCGGCCGAGAACCCCGGCGCGGTCGGCACGACGTAGGCACCGCGGCGGACGACCGCGGGTGTCAGGAAGTGCTCGTGCAGATGGTCGGCGAACTCCACCACACGGTCCGCACGGTCACCACCCACCGCCACCGCGTCGAAGGCCGCCAGGTGCTGGACGAGCTCGCAGAGACCGACGCCACCAGCGTGCGGGCACACCGGTACGCCGAACTTCGCGGCCAGCAGCAGGATCGCGAGGTTCTCGTTGACACCGCCCACCCGGGTCGCGTCGAGCTGGAGAATGTCGACGGCCCCGGCCTGGAGCAGCTGCTTGACGATCACCCGGTTCTGGACGTGCTCCCCCGTCGCGACCTTGGTCGGCGCGATCCCCTCCCGGATGGACTTGTGGCCGAGGATGTCATCGGGTGAGGTGGGCTCCTCCACCCACCAGAGATCGAACTCCCGTAGCGCGTCGACCCACGACACCGCCTCGGCGACATCCCAGCACTGGTTGGCGTCGACGGCGATCCTGATGTCGTCGCCGACCGCACGGCGGGCGATCGCGAGGCGCCGTCGGTCGTCGTCGAGGTCGCGCCCCACCTTGAGCTTGATCTGGCGGAACCCGTCGGCGACCGCCTGGCGGGCCAGGTGTTCGGCGGTGGCGTCGTCATAGCCGAGCCAGCCCGGCGTCGTCGTGTAGGCCGGGATACCGTCCGACCGCAGCCGGCGTTCGCGTTCGGCTCGTCCGGGTTCGGCCTTCTTCAACAGGTCGAGCGCTTCGGCCGGGGTGAGGGCGTCGCTGAGGTAGCGCCAGTCGACGAGGGCGACGAGCTCCTCCGGCGTGAGGTCGGCGAGGAGCTTCCAGACCGGCTTGCCGGCCCGCTTGGCGGCAAGATCCCAGACCGCGTTGACGATCGCGCCGATCGCCATGTGCATGATCCCCTTCTCGGGGCCGAGCCAGCGGAACTGCGAGTCGCCCACGAGCTCCCGATACACCACGCCGAGATCGCCGCAGATCTCCTCGACGTCGCGGCCGATGAGAACCGGCGCGAGCGCCTGGATCGCCGCGCACTGGACCTCGTTGCCGCGCCCGATCGTGAAGACGAAGCCGTGACCATGTGGTCCTTCGTCCGTACGGAGGACGACGTAGGCGGCGGAGTAGTCGGGATCGGGGTTCATGGCGTCGGAGCCGTGCCAGCCCGCGGAGGTGGGGAACCTCACATCATGGACGTCCACGGCAACGAGTTTCGTCACCCGCTGGCTCCCTTCCTCGGCGGCCCTCGGCGGTTCCGCACATGACCGAATCCGTCTGATGACTATTAGGATCCGAGCGTCAGCTTGCCATGAGGTCGGGCTGGCTCCTACGCCGAGCCGTACCTGGCTCACCAGTTCACAGGTGCGCGTGGTCACCGTCCGCGCGCCGGGAAAGCGATGCGAGGTAGGCATGACGAAGCGGGCAACCGAGCGGCGCACCCTGGGCCGGAGCGGGGTCGAGGTCACAGCGCTGGGACTGGGAACGGCGCCGCTGGGAGGGATGTTCAGCCATGTCGAGGATGCCACCGCGGCCGCGGTCGTGCACGCGGCGCTCGCCGCGGGCCTGACCTATGTCGACACGGCTCCGCTGTACGGCCACGGCATCGCGGAGCGGCGGATCGGCGCGGCACTGGCGGCCGCACCCGTGGCCGATGCCGGCCGCACGAGCTTCGTCCTCTCGACCAAAGTCGGCCGGCTGATTGTGGACAACCCCGACGGTGACTCCGACGGGTTCGTCGACGCTCCTCCGTCGGAGGCGATCTACGACTACTCCCCCGACGCCATCAGACGCTCGCTCGACGAGAGCTTCGACCGGCTGGGGCTGGACTCGGTAGACGTCGTCTACATCCACGATCCCGACGACCACGAGGAGCAGGCGCTGACGGTCGCCTATCCCGTCCTGCACGAGCTGCGGTCGCAGGGAGTCGTCAAGGCGATCGGCGTCGGCATGAACCAGTCCAGGATCCCGACCCGGTTCGTCCTGGAGACCGAGATCGACGCGGTCCTGCTGGCCGGTCGCTACACGCTGCTCGACCAGACCGGGGCGGCCGACGTGCTGCCCGCCTGCCTCGAACGCGGTGTCTCGATCGTCATCGGCGGGGTCTACAACTCCGGGCTGCTGGCCGACCCCCGTCCGGGTGCCACGTTCAACTACACGACGGCACCGCCGGATCTGGTGGCCCGGGCGCAGGAACTCGGCGCGGTCTGCGCACGCCACGACGTACCCCTCAAGGCGGCGGCGATCCAGTACCCGCTCGCGCACCCGGCTGTGGCGTCCATCCTCACCGGCGCCCGGACAGTCGCCGAGCTGGAGGAGAACCTCGCGATGATCGAGTACGACGTCCCTGAGGCGTTGTGGGACGACCTCGCCGCCGTCGGCGCGGTTCGCTACGGCCGGTGACGGCAATGGCGGCTGAGACACTCCGCGTCGATGCGCACCACCACGTCTGGGACCTCGCCGTCCGCGACGAACCCTGGATCGTCGGCGAGGCCATGGCACCGATCCGGCGCAGCTTCGGCCTCGACGACCTCGCACCGCATGCGCAGGCCAACGGCATCACGCGGACCGTCCTCGTGCAGACGCTCTCCGACACCGCGGAGACGCGGGACTTCCTCGCACTCGCCCAGACCAGTGAGCTGGTCGGTGCCGTCACAGGGTGGGTCGATCTCACCGCGGCCTCGGTCGCGGACGATCTGGCTGCGCTGCGGGACGCCCCTGGCGGTGGTTACCTGCGGGCGATCCGGCACGGCGTCCAGTCCGAGGAGGACCCGGCATGGCTGTGCCGACCGGACGTCCGCCGCGGCCTCGCCGCCGTCGGTGCCGCGGGACTGCGGTACGAACTGCTGACCATTCCAGTCCAGCTCCCGGCTGCCGTCGCGACGGTCGCCGAGCTGCCCGAGGTGGCGTTCGTTCTCGACCACTGCTCGAAGCCCGGGATCGCCGCCGGGCAGCGGGAGCCATGGACCACGCAGATCCGCCAGCTCGCGGCCCATCCCCACGTCACCTGCAAACTGTCGGGCCTCGTCACCGAAGCCGACTGGGCGCGCTGGGACGTCGCGACGCTGAAGCCGTACGTCGAGGAGGTGCTGGACGCGTTCGGCCCTGAGCGGGTGATGTTCGGATCCGACTGGCCGGTGTGCCTGCTCGCCACGTCGTACTCCGACTGGGTGGCCGCCGCGGAGGAGCTCACTGCCGACCTCACCGCCGACGAGCGCGTGGCCGTCTTCGGCGGCACCGCGCGACGGTTCTATGCGCTCACCTGAGGACGACCGCACCGCCGAAACACTTGTGGTGTTGACTTGCCGCCCATGAGCGAGAGCACCGGGACCTACCGCATCGGCATCGCCGGGATGTCCACCGAGTCGAGCACGTTCGCGCCCCACCGCACGACACTGGCCGACTTCCGCGTCGGCCGTGGCGACGAACTGGCCGACCGCTATCCGTTCCTGACCGACTGGCGGCTCCCGGACGGACCGGAGGTCGAGTTCGTCCCGCTGCTCCAGGCGTCCGCGCTGCCGGGCGGTCAGGTGCTCCCCGAGGCGTACGACTCGCTCGAGGCCGAGCTGCTCGACCGGCTCCGAGCCGCACTCGACGCGGGCCCGATGCACGGGTTCTACTTCGACATCCACGGGGCGATGGCGGTGGAGGGACGCCGCGACTCCGAGGCCGGGCTGGCGGCGAAGATCCGTGACCTCGTGGGCCCTGCGTGCCTGATGTCGGCGTCGATGGACCTCCACGGACAGGTGTCCCGCGAGCTTGCCGGCACCGTCGAACTGCTCACGGCGTACCGCACGGCGCCCCACATCGACTACGTCGAGACCCGCGAGCGCGCGGTCCGCACCCTCGTGCACTGTCTGGTCCAGGACGTCCGACCGGTACGCGCCTGGGTCCGGATCCCGGTCCTACTCCCGGGTGAGAAGACGAGTACCCGGGTCGAACCCGCACAGTCGATCTACGCCTCGCTCGCCGACGCCGAACGCCGGGACGGCGTGCTCGACGCCTCCCTCTGGGTCGGGTACGCATGGGCCGACGAGCCACGCTCTGCCGCCACCGTCCTCGTGTCGGGCACTGACCGCAGCGCTGTCACCGGCGAGGCCACCCGGCTCGCACAGGCCTGGTGGGACGCCCGGGACGGCTTCGAGTTCTGTGCACCCGCGGGGCCTGCGGACTGGTGCATCGCCCAGGCGTTCGGCTCCGACCGGCGGCCGTTCTTCGTGAGCGACTCCGGTGACAACCCCACCGCAGGAGGGTCGAACGACGTCGCGTGGTTCCTCGGCCAGCTGCTCGCCACGCCTGCCCTGGTTTCCGGCGAGCGGTCGGCGATCTGGGCGAGCTGTGTCGCCCCCGCGGCGGTGCGTACCTGCGTGGATGCCGGCGTCGGTGCCGAGGTGGACGTCCGGGTTGGCGGCGAGTTCGGTGGCGGTGAGTCGGTGCCGCTCGCCGGCCGCGTCGCGCATGTGCAGCGGGACGACCGGACCGGAGGCGACATCGCGGTCGTGCGGACCGGCGGCATCTCGGCCATCCTCACGAGCCGCCGCAAGCCGTTCCACCATGTCGCCGACTTCACCGGCCTCGGCCTCGACCCGGCCACCCACGACCTGACCGCGGTCAAGATCGGCTATCTCCAGCCGGACCTGTACCGGGCGGCCCGGGGGTGGGTGCTGGCGCTGACGCCGGGCGGTGTCAACCAGGACCTGAACGGGCTGGACTACCAGCACGTCCTACGCCCCGTGCATCCCTTGGACGCCGACCTCGCGGAGCCCGACCTCACGCCGGTCGTGTTCGACTGATGATCCCGGACCCGCGCGGCGGGGCGGACCGGCGCCGGCCAGCCGATCGGATGCTGCACAAGATCACCCTCGTCACCTAAGGTAGATCATCTCTTTCGGCACTGTGACCAGATGGACGCGCTCGCGCAGCGCGCCGGGACCGGCGGATCCGAGATCCGAGTGGCGGACGGGCAGCGCAGCCTTGTCCCCAGGGGGAGTGGCATGGTCGGACTACGACTGGAACGCCTCACGGTCGTAGGTGTGTGCACGAAGCTGAACCTTCAGGTACGCGCCGGCAGTGTGCGGGCGGCGGTCGTACGAGACCAACCCTCGGTGGACGTCCTCGCCGACGTGATCGTGGGACTCCACAAGCCGTCCAACGGGCGGGTGTTCGTCGACGACACCGTGGTCAGCCAGCAGCACACCGACCACCGCCGGCATCGCAAACACCGGCTCAACCACCAGCAGAGCAGGCAGTGCGGGATCAGGCTGGTGCCGGCCGACGGCTGGCTCGAGCCGCAGCGCACGGTCTTCGACCACATCCTGCAGGCGCAGTGCCCGACGGCGCCCGCGACTGAGGACGCCACGAAGACCGTCCAGGAAACCGTCTCCGCGTTCGGTCTCGAACCCATCGCCGAACGCCGACCGGAGCACCTCACCCCGACCGAACGCCAACTCCTCGGGCTGGCCAGGGCCATGTGCTGGAAGCCCTCCGCCGTCGTACTCGAGGACGCACCCGGACAGCCCACCTGGGACGCTGTCTTCGGGGACCAGCGTCGCCGGGTGCGGCGAACCGAGCACGTGGGCGTGCCTGATCGACCTGTCCCCCACCCCTTCGTGGCCATGCTGATCATCACGACCGACGCCGCGCGGGTGCGGCAACTCGACGACGACCCCGTGGGCGTGGAGCCCGGTGGTGTCCGATGAACCCGCGTACGCATGCCGGCGACCGGGACGATGCCAGGTCGGCAGGGCCCCCGGCTCGCCTCAGCCGGCGAGGCCTGTTGCGCACGGCCGGCCTCCTGCCGCTCGCCGGCGGTGGCGCCGGCTGTTCGGCGGGCTATGACCTCGTACGACCGGACTCGGCGGTCCGCGTCGCGGTCGCATGGAGCGCCGCCGAGCTCGTGGCGTTCCGGCGGCTGATCGACCACCTGGACGACCTGCCCGGAATGCGGCCCAAGACGTACGCCGTCGAACCGGTACCCCTCGGCGACGACATCTCGACCGCACTGGCCGCGCGGGGAGCCGGCCGGGTCGACGTGGTCATGCTGCCCATGCCGGGCCTTGTGTGGGAGAACCGTGACGTCCTCGAGCCGCTGCCGAGGGACCTCCTGTCCTACGGCACCGTCGGCGAGAACTACGACCTCGTGTGGCGGGACCTGCTGTTCGATCCCGAGGAGGGCAGCGACCCGGCGGCGTACGGTCTGCCCTTCAAGCTCGCCCACGAGTCGCTGGTGTGGTACCGCACGTGCGTGTTCGCGAAGTACGGCCTCGAGCCGCCGCGCACCTGGGAGGAATGGACCGACGTCAACGCCGAGCTCGTACGCCGAGGCGTCGCTCCCCTCGCCGTCGCCGCAGCCGACGGGTGGATGCTGACGCTGTTCTTCGAGAACGTCCTGCTGGGGCACTCGCCCTGTGCGTACCGAGGACTCAGGGGCGGGTCACCACGACCGTGGGACCACCCCAAGGTGCGCGACACTCTCGTGTTGCTGGGTCAGATGTGGGGCGCGCCCGGAGCTCTGTCCGGCGGTGTGAAGAAGTCCCTGGTGCAGCAGTTCCCGGACGCCGTGCTCGAGGTGTTCCGGTACCACCGGGCGGCGATGGTGCTCGTCCCCGACTTCGCCGAGCCGTTCGTCCGTGACTTCGGTCGCCCGGAGGGCGACGGATGTACCGACCACTGGGGAATCTTCGCCTTCCCTCGGGTGGACGCGCAGGATGCACCGCTGATCGCGGGCGGCGACGCGGCAGTGCTGACCCGGGCGGCGGTGGACGACGCGGCCGACCTGATCAGACGCCTGGCTCACCCGTCCGCGCCGGTGAACTGGATCGCGGGCCACGGCGGTTTCATCCCGGCCAACCGCAACACACCGCAGGGCAGCTACACGCCCAAGGTCGGGTCGTTCGCGCGGCAGCTGCACGAACGGCCCTACCAGTTCGACCTCTCGGACCAGATCGGCGCCATCGGTGGCCGCGAAGGACTGTGGAGAGTCCTGCAGGACTTGCTCGCCGAGGTAGGCAACGGCCACGCCGACCTGGCGCCAGCGGCCGCCGACCGGGCGATCGAACGGCTGATCGCCCTCGAGGACGAAGCCGGAGGACCCGACGTCGACCAGACGTCGCTGCACCTCAGGCGCCGCGCAGCGGCTGCGGCCATCGACGAGTGCGTGGACCTCCAGGGGTTCTGATGGCGATCGTGTCGCATCGCGACCTCCGGCTGGAGGTCACCAGCCGCCCCATGAGCGGGCCGCTGGTGCCCGGCCGGCCGCCGGTGAAGGTCCTCGACTACGTCCTCGCCATCCCCGCGGCCATGGTCCTCGTCCTGCTCATCGTGCCCATGCTCGTGACCGTCGTCCAGGCGTTCGACGCCGACCGGTTCGGGTTCGGAAACTTCGCCGCCGTCCTCGGTGACACCGACGCGCTCCGCGCCCTGTGGCACACGGCCCTCTGGATCGTCACCGCCCTGGCGTTGGTGGTGGTGAGCTTCGGCATCGCCATGCTCAGCAGGGCGGTCGACCGCTGGTGGCTGGCGTTCATGGGCGTCATCGTCCTGCCGTTCGGCGCCTCGGCCGTCGCCTCCGGCGCTGCCTTCCGGCTGATGTTCGATCCCGTCCCCGAGCGCGGGCTGGCAAGCGCGCTGGTGTTCGAGCTCTTCGACCGGACACCGGTCTGGCTCGGCCCGGGTCTGATCTGGTTCGTACTCGTCTCGTCGTTCTGTTGGACGTGGCTGGGCTTCGCGGTGTCACTGTTCCGGGCGGGGCTCCGGGCAAGTCCCGAAGGGGTCATCCGCCGGGCGCGTGTCGAGGGGGCGGGCCGCCTCCGGCAGCTGAGCATCCGGGTGCAGATGCTCTGGCCAGTCGGGGCCACGATCACGCTGACGTTGGTGGCGGCGGCGGTCCGGCTGTTCGACCTCGTACTCGTCGCCACGCCCGGACCCATGCAGGACGACGTCGACACGGTGGCCGTCCACTGGTGGCGCCTCACGGCGAAGCCGTTGGAGGACCAGGGGCAACCCGCCGCTCTCGCGGTGATCCTGTTCGCCATGCTCGGCGTCGTGGCGCTCGTGCTCAGCCACGCCATGGGCCGGCCACGCAACGTCTCGACAAGCCCGCCGCACTGGTGGCGCGAACGCGGTCGCGAGTCCGACGTACGCACCCGCGGCTGGAGCATCGTGGTCGGCAGCGGCATCTGCGTCCTCTGGGCGCTTCCGGTCATCTCCCTGGTCGCCACGGCCCTTCGAGACCCGATTGACGCCGGGTCGACGGGCTGGTGGCGACGGGGCACGGAGGGCCTGTCGCTGCGGTCGCTCGAGATCTCCGCGCCCGGGCTCGTCGACTCGCTGTCGACCACGCTGACGGTCGCCCTCGGCGCCACCGTCCTGGTGGTCGGCACGGGACTCTTCGCCGCCCGTGCCTTGGCTTTGAGCACCCGGCCCCGGCTGGCCCGGGTCGTCGTCGCCGCGCTCACTCTGCTCGCCGTCGCGCCGGTGCAGATGTACGCCGTACCGCTTCGCGAGGCCTTCACGGCGTTGCGCCTCGCCGGCTCCGACTTCTCGTTGATCTTCGTCCACGCCGCAGCCGCCCTGCCGCTGGCGATCCTCATCCTTCGTGCCGCGCTGATCGCCGCGCCGGACAGCCCGGAGGTGGACGCCCTGCGCGGTCAGACACGAGCGGTCACCGCCGCAACCCGGCTCTGGGCCAACGCCGGACGCGCTGTGGTCGCCGTGGCGGTGATCGAGTTCGTCCAGGTCTGGAACGACTTCATCATCGCCCTGCTGGTGAGCGGACCGGGCTCCAGCCCGCTCACGCTCGTGCTCTGGGGTGAGGCGCGGCAGTTCGGCACCTCTGCCGGGACGGTCGCCGCCAGCGCTGCGGTGTCGGCCGTGGTCCCGGTGGTCGTCCTGCTCGCCACCTGGCGCCGGTGGGTGGTGCCGGGCCTCACCGGAGGTGTCCTTCGATGAGCGGACCAGACGACACCGCACCTGGCGGTCCGGCCGGTCCTGGCCGGCCGCCTGACCCCGATCCCGGCTACGCGGCGCCGGCTGGCGGTGGCGCGGGAGCGCCCCCCTCCGGATCGGCGGCGTCACGCCTGGGCTTCCCCGACGCCGAATCGCCCAGGGAACCGGCCGCGGGCGTTCCCGCGCCCGTCGGGCAGGCACCGATCACGCCGGCACTCGTCGGGCAGGCACCGATCACGCCGGCACCGCCACCTGCCGCGCCGCCCGCCGCCAAGATCGACGTCGAACCCCGGTGGGGTCCGGTCCGCAACGCCGCCGTCCTGGCCACGACGACGGTCGGCCTCTTCCTTCTGAGCGTTCTCTCCGACGCACTCGGCAACATCCTCAGCGATCTGCGCTACGTCCTGGGCGTCGGTGGACTCTTCACCATCCTCTGGCTGACCCGGCGGGTGTTGGAGCGCAACCGGAACCGCTACCGCGACCTCGACAGCGACCTGGTGGCGCCCGGACCGCCCCTGCGACCTGCGTGGTTTCGTACCCCCGCACCGCTCGCAGGCCGTGACAGCGACGTCTATCGGGGACTCGACATCGTCTGCCGCCGCGGTCTGCTCGCCGTGACAGGGCTCCCGGGCATCGGGAGCTCAGCCGTCGCCGAGGCGGTCGTCGCGGAACTCGTCGAGCGTGGCTACGTCGATGCCGCCGACACCGCGCCGTTCGACCTGCGTGGCTGGTCCACCCGATCTCCCGACGACGCACCGACGATCGCCGGGCGGCTCCTGTCGATGTTCGGTGCGGCCGAGCCGGCAAGCGCGGAGCCCCAGATCCTCGCCGACGCGGCCCTGCGGCTCCGTGACGAGCTGTCACGACGGCCCGCGGTCCTCTTCCTGGACAACGTCATCGACGCCGGCCAGGTCACCTGGCTCGTCGATCAGTGGACCACCGACGGCAGCCATCCGTACCTCGTCGTGGCCGGGCGGCCCACCATCGGCGCCGCGTTCCCCGACGACTGCGTGGTAGCGCTCGGAGAGCTGGACGCCTCGAGCATGCGCACGGTCTGGTCCGCAGAACAACCACGGGACGGCGGGGAGCCGCAGGACGCCGACTGGCTGGACGACGTACTCGCCGTGTGCGGCGGGCGGCCCGGGGCGGTCCGCGACCTGGCGCGGGAGATGGGCCGCCCCGAGAGCCACTGGAGCCCGGCCGAGCTGACCACGCGCCTGTGGCGCCACATGACGTCCGACCAGGATCCGCGCGAGCGCGTCTGGCTGGCGATTCTGGAACGCACCGGCGTCAGCATGTCTCGCAAGGCCCGCCACCTGGCGCGCGCCCTCGCCGACCTTCCCGTCGCAGAGCTCACGGTCGAGGCGATGGAGGCGGCGCGCCGCGGCATCGATGCCCTGGACGCGATGGAGTCCGGTGGACCTGCGACGTCGCACGAGCTCGGTCGCCCCACCCCTCCACAACTCGACGACATCGACCTCGTCGACCCCATCCAGGAGCTCTGCAACCGGTATCTCGTCCGCCGCTCGCCGGTCGGCAGGTATCGCATGCCGCTCGAGGTACGCCAGGCGGTCAGGGCGACCGAACCTGACAGCGAACGCATGACCGCTGTCCGCGCCGCTCTGTCCTCGCTCGTCCATCGTTACGCCGATCTCGCCGTACGGTGGAGCATCCTGCTGGACAGCGTGGACTACGCCAGGTCGGCCGCCCTGTGGTTCCAAGCCGAGGAGCCGTTGCTCCGGGCGTTGCTCACCGCCAGCTACGTGGACACGCCCACCGAGGACTATCCCGAGGGCGAGTTGCTCGCGCTGACTCTCGATGACCTCGCCCGGCTCGCGGACGCGGTCGACGTCTGGTACGTCCGCCAGCAGCAGGTGTTCGGTGCTCGCCTCGTCCACGAGAACCTCGTCAAGCTCGCCTACACTGCCGGCCGGCACGACCTGGACCGCCTCGCAGCGGTCCGGATGGCGGCGGTCTACCGATCCGCGGGCATGTTCGACGACGCCGCCGCCATGTTGAGCCAGGCCGGCGTACCTGTGCCGGCCGACAGGTGGTCCTGGCTGCCGTGGCGACGGCCCACCGCCTGGGATCTGGGTGCGTGGCACCATCACGAGCGGGCCCTACTCCACCTCGCCCGCGCCGAGAGCGCGACCGACCCCATGATGGCCGCCGTCGAGCTGGCCGGCGCCGAACTCGAGCTCCAGCGCGTCTGGCAGCGCCTTCCGCGAAAGAACGTGAAGGGTGAGGTCACCACCTTGTTGACGATGGGCGTCGTCTACCTCCACCAGGGTCGGCCCGACCGTGCGCTCGACCGCCTCGACCTCGCGGAGAGCCGGTCCGGCGAGTGTGGCGACTCCGCGGGGCAGGCACACGCCGCGGAGCTTCGGGGCGTCGCCGCCTGGATGCAGGGCCGAGCGACGGTCGCGGCCGCCCTGTGGCAACACGCCCTGACGGAGTTCCGCAAGCTCGCCGACCACCAGGGCGAGGGTCGGTGCCTCCAGCACCTGGGATCGGCCGTTCTCGTCGCACCCGAGCTCGCGGGCCTCCTTCTCGGCGAGGACCGGCGTACCGTCACCGAGGTCGCGGCGATCCAACACGCACATGTCTGGCTGGAGCTGAGCAGGCGGCTACGTGCCGGCCAGCCGGTGTCACCCATCGCCGACGGCTACCTACGGCTGGCGCGGAGCCGGGCCGGTCGGTCGCACAGTCCGTACGACCCGGACCTGGCAGGCAGTGAGCCCGCCGGGCGCGAGGTTGGTCGCCAGTCACAAGGCGACGCTATGGTCGTTCGTCTGGTCCGCCGATTTCGACGCTGGTGGGGCCCGTGACGAAGGAGGGCCCATACTCGACCGGGTGAGCTTCTCCGCCAATACCGATGCGGTGGGTGACGGCGACGAGACCGTGGTCCTGGAGGGCCGGTTCGAGATCGGCGCGCCCGACTGGGTCTACCTGCCGGTCGACGTACCCGAAGGCGTCCGTGAAATCGCCGTCGCCTACGGCTACGACCGGCCGGAGCCGCCCGCCGGACTGCCAGGTAACGCGCTCGACATCGGCATCTTCGACGAACGCGGCCATGACGTGCCTGAAGGCCCCGGCTTCCGCGGATGGTCCGGGGGCGCGCGCGACGCCTTCGTGCTCGGACGTACGCAGGCCACCCCCGGCTACGTCCCCGGCCCGGTCAACGCCGGCACCTGGCACATCCTGCTGGGCCCGTACACCGTGGCGCCGCAGGGCATGACCTATCGCGTCGAGGTCACGCTGCGACGGGATACGCCGCAGTCGGGTCGTACGCAGTCGGGTCGTACGCAGTCGGGTCGTACGCAGTCGGGTCGTACGGAGTCGGGTCGTACGGACGCAGACTTCGTACCCTGTCCAGCGCCCGCGCGGGCGCACGGTCGGGGTCCCTCGTGGTACCGCGGCGACCTGCACATGCACACGGTCCACTCGGACGGGCAGCTGGAGCCCGCCGAACTCGCGGCCGCCGCACGAGACGCCGGCCTGGACTTCATCGTCTCCACGGAGCACAACACCTGCAGCGCGGCCGGGATCTGGGGCCACCACGCCAGCGACGACCTGCTGATCATCGTGGGTGAGGAGGTGACGACCCGCAACGGGCACCTCGTCGCCGCGGGTCTCACGGAGGGTTCGTGGATCGACTGGCGCTTCCGCGCGGCCGACGGCCTGCTCCCCGCCACGGTCGGCGAGATCCACCGCCAGGGAGGCATCGCGATCGCCGCACATCCGTTCGCGCCGTGTCTGGGCTGCGCGTGGAAGTACGGCTTCGACGACGTCGACGCGATCGAGGTGTGGAACGGCGACTGGACACCCGACGACGAGGTGTCGCTCCGCGCCTGGGACGCCGCTCTGGTGGCCGCCGGCCGCGCGGGCCGGTGGCTGCCCGCGGTCGGCAGCAGCGACTTCCACGGTGGCGAGGACAGGGTGGGCCTCGGCCAGACAGTCGTCCGCGCGGAGGCGCTGACCCGGGAAGCGGTACTGGCCGGAGTACGCGCGGGGCACAGCTACCTCACCGGGTCAGCAGAAGTCGAGCTGGAGGTCTCAGCGCGTGGTGCGGGGCACGTCGCGGGGATCGGTGGCCGACTCTGCCTCCCTTGGGACGCCCCGGTGACACTCGACGTGGCCATCAGGGGCGCGCCGGAAGGATTCGTCCGGTTCGTCACGGACAAGGGAGCCGTCGCCCAGCTGGAGACCGGTGGGGAGAGAACCGCGACCTGGACCACGACCGCCGCGGCCTCGCACTACGTCAGGGTCGAAGTGCGCCGACCGCACGCGGCGATGACGCACTTCGAGCCGATGGTGGCGCTGACGAACCCGATCTTCCTCGACACCGGAGCCTGACAGCGCCGGGCGCGAAGGAGTCCAGGGCTCAGGGAACGCTCAGTGGAACGAGTCGCCGCAGGCGCAGGAGCTGGTGGCGCTCGGGTTGTCGATCGTGAAGCCCTGCTTCTCGATCGTGTCCACGAAGTCGATCACCGCACCCTGAAGGTATGGCGCGCTCATCCGGTCGACGATCACGCCGACGTTGCCGAACTCCTTGACGACGTCGCCGTCGAGCTCGCGCTCGTCGAAGAACAGCTGGTAGCGCAGGCCGGAGCAGCCACCCGGCTGGACCGCGAGTCGAAGCCGGAGGTCGTCACGGCCCTCCTGATCGAGGAGGTTCTTGACCTTGCTCGCTGCCGCGTCGGTGAGCACGACGCCGTCGGCCTGCTGCTCCTGGGTCAGGTCGCCCTGAATGGTCATAGATCGGACTCCCGTGATCATCTGGTCGCGGTCATGTCTGCTGGCTGCAACGTCCGCGGCAGCTCAGCCATTCCGGTGCTCAGCGATCCCGATGTACGGACATCCCCGGGAGCACCGCCACCATGCTTGCACAGCTCACCGGCGGGTGCGCTCAGCGGGACCAAGTCCTGGCCACGCGTTCGGCGAGGGCGACGAGGCTGTCTCTGGCCTGGCCGAGCGCACGGTCCCGGCCCACCAGGTCGACCAGGGAGTACGCCGACTCGACGCCCATCGTGCGCATCTCCCGGGAACCGACCAGCACGTCGCCCGCGAGGACCACGCAGGGCCGCAGGACCTCCGCCGCGACTGCCGCGACACCGGATACCACTTTGCCGCTTTTGGACTGGAAGTCGAAGGCACCCTCGCCGGTCACGATGACGTCGGCCTTGCGGGCCCGCTCGGTCAGGCGTACGGCGTCGATGATCGTCTCGATACCGGGCACCCGCCGGCCGCCGAGCAGCAGCAGCGCGTAGCCGAGGCCACCGGCGGCACCCGCACCCTTGGCGTCCGCGAGCGGACGATCGGCCAGATCGGCGAAGCGCTCGAGGGCGGCGTCCAGGGCGACCAGCTCGTCCTTTCCGACACCCTTCTGCGGGCCGAAGATGTTGGTCGCCCCCCGCAGGCCGAGCAGGGGGTTGTCGACATCGCTCGCCGCCAGGATCTCGACGCCGGCCACGCGTTCCCGTGCCGCGGCCAGGTCGAGGTGGGTGAGGTCGGCAAGGGTCGCGCCACCGGACGTGAGCGCCCCGGACGGCTCCGCGGTGGCGCCGAGTGCGGCCAAGAGGCCCGCTCCCCCGTCGTTGGTCCCGCTCCCTCCGAGGCCCACGACCAGCCGGCGCGCGCCCGCGTCGATCGCGGCCGCCACCATCTCGCCCACACCGAAGGTGGTGGCCCGGTGTGGATCGCGCCTTTGCTCCGGCACCAGCGCCAGCCCGCACGCCTGCGACGACTCGAGATAGGCCGTGTCGCCGGTACGAAGGAGGGTGGCGGGCGTCGGTTCACCGAGCGGACCCGTGACCGTCACGGCATCCAACTCGCCGCCCGAGGCCGCGCGCAGGACGTCGACGAATCCGGGCCCACCGTCGGACATCGGCACCGTGACCACGTCGTCGGCTGGAGCCTGCCGGCGCCAGCCCTCGGCCATCGCTTCGGCCGCCTCGACCGCGGTCAGAGTCCCGGCGAACTTGTCAGGAGCAATCAGCACGCGCACGCCCGACATCCTGGCGCGTGACGGGCGGGTGCGCACGTGCGGGGTCCCGGCATAGGGTCACTTCGTGCTGATCCGCCCCATGCGCGATGACGACATCGTGGCCGCCAGAGCACTCACCCACGCGGCGTTGGAGCTGGTCCGGGCGACGCGCCCCACCGGCACTTCGCCGCCGCCGGGGCCGGCGTCGCCGGAGTGGAGTTCGCTGTGGGCGCGCCGGGCCAAGCACTTCCTGCGCCATGACCCCGAGGGTTGCTGGGTCGCCGACGCCGATGGCGACGTGGTGGGCGTCACGATGGCGTTGCGGAGGGAGAAGCTCTGGGGGTTGTCGGCGTACTTCGTCCATCCGAACCACCAGAGCGCCGGGATCGGCTCGGCTTTGCTCGACGCGGTGCTCGGCTACAGCCAGGGGTGCCTGCGCGGGATCATCATCTCGACGTCCGACCCGCGCGCGGCGCGTCGCTACCGGCTCGCCGGTTTCACGCTGCACCCGACCATCCGGATCACCGGCACGGTCAACCGGGCAGCCCTGCCGGTGGTCGACGGGATCCGCGAGGGTGGCCCGGGAGACCGGGACCTGTGCGACTCGGTCGACCGCCAGATCCGCGGAGCGGCGCACGGGGTGGACCACGAGTTCCTGTGTGCCGAGTTCGGACTGCTGGTGTGCGACACACTGACGGGGAGCGGCTACTGCTTCGTCGACGCCTCGGGTACACCGGTTCTGCTGGCCGCCACGACCCGCAAGATCGCGCAGCGGCTGCTCTGGTCGGCCCTGGCCCGCGCGCCCGAGGGAGCGCTGACCCGGATCGACTTCCTCACCGCCGCGCAGGAGTGGGCCGTGGACGTCGCACTGGCGGCCGGTCTGTCCCTGCGTACGGAGGGCTATCTGTGCCTGCGCCACATGCGTCCGCCCGCCCCCTACCTTCCCTCCGGCGCGTTTCTCTGAGTGGCATCCCGTACGGCAAGGACGCCGCCGAACAAGAGCCGGACCTCACCGAACGTACGACCGCCGGCAATCGGCCCGGCGTTCCGCGCGCACCGGACCGGCGCCGCCTCACAGGCCCGGCGCACCCCACACGGGGAACCAGCGGGACAGGTCGTCCTCGACCCGCAGGTCATTGGTGACGAGCCCCCGGATCTGCAGCTCGAGCGCGTTGTCGCGGCGTTCGCCGGTCTGCGGAGCGAACGGATAGAAGCTCCCGCGCTTGTACAGATAGACCAGCGCCAGCTTGCGGCCGCCGGTGTCGCGGAACGTCAGCAGTGAGCAGAGCAGGAACGGCCCGAACCCGGACGCCTCCAGCGCACTGTTGACCGCATGCAGGTCGGTCACGAGTCCAGAGGCATCGGACGGGTCGTGCTTGCACACCAACCAGGTGAAGCCGTAGCTGTCCTGGGTGCGCTCGACCTTGGGGCCCTCGTCGGCGTCCAGCAGCTGCTGCACATCGGCCTGGGTGGCGGCGAAGGCACCGCCCTCGGCGGCCCGGTAGCACACCGAACCCACGCCGGTCGGCCGAAAGTCCGTCGCCGCCTCCAGGGTCAGCGCCGCCTGGGGCAGCCCGAACAGCTGGTCGAGGTCGGGCTTCTTGGGCTGGCTACGCCCGAGCAACGCGTCGAGGAACTTCATCCCGGCAGCCTCTCAGATCGTCTCGATCATCGCGAGGTGGTTGGTCGTCGTGCGCACTCGATGTGCTCGCCCAGGGAGAACCTGGTCGACGTGCATGCCCGGGCGGGCGCTGCGCCCATGATCATGAAGGAAAAGCCAGGCCATAGACCCCGAAATCCCTCATGATCACGATCATGATCACGAGGTTGTCGGGGCGCGGGTGGTGGCGTGGGCATGTCGTCAGGGGCGCTGGGTCTAGGCCATCGGCTTGCCGAGCTCGGCGCTCACCTGGGCGAGGCGTTCGAGCCGCTTCTCGGTCGGCGGGTGGGTGGAGAGCAGGCCACCGAGCGTCTTGCCCACGGCCGCGGGCGCGAAGAAGAACGCCTGCGCCGGCTGGGCCTTGCGGAGATCACGGGTCGGGATCTGCGCCATGTCGCCAGAGATCTTGGTCAGGGCCGACGCCAGCGCCGACGGCTGACCGGTGAGGTAGGCGCCGGCCCGGTCGGCCGCGAACTCGCGGTAGCGGGACAGCGCACGGGTGAGCATGAAGCTGATCACGTAGACCGCGATGCTGCCGAGCCACACGACGGCGAAGATGACCGCGGTGTTGTCGCGGCTGCGGCCGAGGCCGGAGTACATCCCGAACCGTGCCACCAGGCCGGCGAGCACGCCGAGGAACGACGCGATCGTCATGACGGCGACGTCGCGGTGGGCGACGTGGGACAGTTCGTGCGCCAGCACGCCTCTCAGCTCGTCGGTGTCGAGTTTCCTCATCAGACCGGTGGTCACGCAGACGACCGCCTTCTTCGGATTGCGGCCGGTCGCGAACGCGTTCGGCAGGTCGGTGTCGGCGATCGCGACCCGCGGCTTCGGCATGTCCGCCAGTGCGCACAGGCGGTCGATCACGCCGTGGAGCTCGGCCGCCATCCGGCCGTCTTCTGGTGACACCTCGTGGGCACCCATCGCGGCGAGCGCGATCTTGTCGGAGAAGAACCACTGCGCGACCAGGAAACCGGCAGCGATGATCAGCACCAGGGCAACGTCGAAACCCGCGGCGATCAGCCCGGCCATCGCCGCGACGTAGAGCAGGCCGAGCAGGAACATGACCAGAACCATTCGCGACGTAAGGCCCCGGTCGGGCAGAAATCGTGTGCGAGCCATCTTTTTCATCGCTCCTCGAGAGTCACTTCATAGGACGACGCGGGAGCGCCCAAATGTTCCCGGCGTGGTCTCGTTCCAGCCCCGAGAGAGCTTCGCTCGGCAGCATCCGCCGCACCCGTCACGGGCGCGGCGGATGAGGCGGATGAGTTCGACCACCGTCATGGCGGTCTTCTCGAGTTCCACTATCCGGGGATGAGACCTTCCTCGCCGAGGAGTTCCTTGACCTCATCGACCGTGGCGTCCTCCGGCGGGAGGAAGAGGTCGGAATCTTCCAGGGAGTCGTCAGGGAGCTTGGTCCCGACCGCGCGAACCTTTTCCAGCAGCGCCTGCAGCGCCGCCCGGAAGGCTGCCTCGTCGCCAGCGTTGACCGCAGACTCGAGCCTGCTGTCGAGCTCGTTGAGGGCTTGAAGGTGCTTGTCGGCGACCTTGACCTGCCCCTCTCCGAGAATGCGGACGATCACGATTCACTCACCTTGCCTCTGTGGCTGTTCCGGCGCCGCCTGGGACTTCGGGCTGGCCGGAGACGCGGCCTGGTCGCCCTCGGCGGCCTGGCCCTCGATCTGCTTGGGGGCCTCGGCGCTGCCGCCACCGATCTGTGCCTTCATCGCCGCCAACTCGCTCTCGACGTCGTTGCCGGACGCCATGCGTTCGAGCTCGAGCGAAATGTCGTCCTTGCCCGTGCCGGTCACGTCGTCGAGCGCACCCGAGGCGAGCAACTCGTCGATGGCGCCGGAACGTGCCTGGAGCTCGGCCGTCTTGTCCTCGGCACGCTGCACGGCCATGCCGACGTCGCCCATCTCCTCGGAGATGCCGGTGAACGCCTCGCCGACCCTGGTCTGCGCCTCGGCGGCGGTGTAGGTCGCCTTGATGGTCTCCTTCTTGGTGCGGAAGGCCTCCACCTTGGCCTGCAGGCGCTGGGCGGCGAGCGTGAGCTTCTCCTCCTCGCCCTGCAGGGTCGCGTGCTGGGTGCTGAGATCCGTGAGCTGCTGCTCGATACCGGACCGTCGGGTCAGCGCCTCGCGGGCGAGGTCCTCCCGGCCCATGCCGAGCGCCTTCTGCGCCTGGTCCTTGAGCTTGCCGGACTGCTGCTGCAGCTGGTTCATCTGCAGCTCGAGACGCTTCCGGCTGGTGGCGACGTCGGCGACTCCGCGCCGGACCTTCTGGAGCATCTCCAGCTGTTTCTGGTACGAGTAGTCAAGGGTCTCGCGCGGATCTTCAGCGCGGTCCAACGCCTTGTTGGCCTTCGCGCGGAAGATCATCGCGAAGCGGTTGAGGATACCCATCGAGGTCGGCCGCCCCCTTCGTCTCCAGGCCGGTCGTCATAAGTCGGGCGCCACGGCGGCACCGGACAGCAGTTTGCCTGCGATCACCCTATGCCCGCGAAGCGAACAAGAGCGACCCCGCCCGCCCCGCAGTTACCACGCGTGCCCAGGTCGGGCGGCGAGAACGCACCTTCGTAGCTCCCTGCCCCGTCTTCACCGGCGCCACGCTGGCGATGGGCGAAGCCCTGGAAGCCGAATTCGTCCGGTCTCCGCCCGAAACGGACCGGAATCCGCCGGCGCGGTGCGCGCGGTTCCGCGACAGGAAGCGCGTGGCGCTCAGCGGCCTCCGCGGCCGGTGGGCGTGGTCGAGCCGATACCCTGTGGATCGTGTTCCGACGCCGTACGACCGAAGAGGCGCCGCCGCCGTCCGAGCCTGCCGCCGAGACCGCTCCTGCTCGACCGGGCAGCAAGGGTCGGCCCACCCCCAAGCGCCGCGATGCCGAACAGGCACGCAAGGCACGCGTGTCGGCACCGCGTGACCGCAAGGAAGCCATCCGCCAGCAGCGGGAGAAGGCCCGCGCCGAGCGGGCGAAGGTCCAGCAGGCGATGGTGACCGGCGACGACCGCTACCTCCCGGCACGCGACAAGGGCCCGGTGAAGAGGTTCTGCCGCGACTTCGTCGACTCCAGGCGTACTCCCGCGGAGTATCTCCTGCCCTACTTCCTGGTGATCTTCATCGTCATGACGATCCCCATGCCGCAGGTACAGATCGTCGCCACCTACCTGTGGCTGGTCGCGATCATCGTCGTACCGATCGACCTGATCTTCATGGGGCGCCGGCTGAAGCGGCAGTTGCGCGAACGCTTCCCGGACGAGAGTCACCGGGGTGCCGTCGCCTACGGCGTCATGCGGGCCACCCAGATCCGCCGGCTCCGCATGCCCAAGCCGCTCGTGAAGCCCGGCGAGACGATCTGAACGACGCCGCGACCGACGCGTCCGGCGAGGTGGTGCGAGCTAGTCGGCGGGGTGCAGGCTCATCGGCCCGTAGACCTCGCGCCCCGACTCGAGCAGCACGACCTGGTCGACGCCCACGGCGACGAGATCACGCCAGCACTCACCGACCCAGCTCTCCGCGTCGCTCTGCGAAGGGAATTCGCTGCGCGCCAACTCGCCAGCGTCCACAGGGTTGCCCTCGGCGTCCTCGAGCCGCCACGTCCACGTCATGGCAGGTGAGCCTAGTGGAGGCCCCCACCCTCCTTTGACTTCCGGGTGCGGGCGTGAGACCGTCCGTCCAGCACTACCGCCATGGGGTTGTGGTCGAAAAGGCCACCACCAGCAGGGGAAGCCGGTCCGAGTCCGGCGCTGACCCGCAACCGTAGGCCGCGTGCCAGGTCGCTCGATCCACTGGCTCCATCCAGGGGTTCGACACCAGGTGCCCGCGGCAAGCCGGAGCACCTGACCATGGCGGCCGGCTCCACACCACCCGTCGAGGTCTGCGGGCGGAGCCCGGGTCAGACACCCGAGCCCGCCCTCGGCTCCAGGCGTACGCCGCCTGCGTTGCCGGGGGCATCTCTCGTGTGTGGTCCGGTTCCCGCATCGACCGTGACCGAACACCGTGAGAGGACATCGATGCGGTCCGAGATCCGCCCCCGTCATCGCGCCGGCCTGCTGTACGCCACGCTGGCCGTTCCGTTCTTCGTCGTACTCTGTGCCGCTGTACTCGCGGCCGCACTCGCCGCTGGCACCGGCACCGCCCACGCGGATGCGTACCGCTTCTGGGGCTTCTACCAGTGGCAGGACGACGCCTGGGCACTGGCAAAGTCCGGCCCTTCCGGCGTCACCCCGAAGGACGGTGCCGTGGAGGGATGGCGGCTCGCCGTCTCGGGCGAGAAGACACCGCCCCGCCCGCCGCGGGCCGCCGGAGACTTCGATCAGATCTGCGGGACGACACCGGCCGAGACAGGCAAGAAGCGGGTCGCGGTCGTCGTCGACTACGGCCTCGCGGGCGAGGCCGAGGGCGAGCCGGAGCCACCGGACGCCCGCGGTGCATGCGCGGTGGTCGACGCGAAAGCCAGTTCCGCGCAGGTGCTCGCCGCCATCGGTGAGGTACGCGAGCAGAAAGGGCTGATCTGCGCCATCGACGACTTCCCAGCAACCGGGTGCGGCGACACCGTCGACTCGGTGCCGGAGTTCCCCACGCCCGAGCCGAGCGTCTCCCTCGCGCTGCCCGCGGCAGCCACTCCCGCCGGGGACTCCAGCCCAGCTGAGTCTTCAGAAACCGCCGCGAGCGCGGACGCCGAGTCGGGTGGGTTCCCAGTCCTGCCGGTGGCAGCCGTCGCGGTCGTGGTCGTGCTGATTGTCGGTGGGTTCATGATCCGGCGTCAGCGCAACGCCGACGCCGGCTCGACGGGCTGACGGGCCGACCCGTGCGTGCAGCCCATCGCCCCTCCTTCGCCCGGAACCTGCACCCGGGCGCGTGGTGGCTGTGGGCGCTCGGGCTCGCCACCGCCGCCAGCCGGACGACGAACCCGCTGCTGCTCGCCTTGCTCCTGGCGGTTGCGGGTTACGTCGTGGCGGCCAGGCGATCGACCGCGCCGTGGGCGAACTCCTATGCGGCGTTTCTCAAGCTCGGGTTGGCGGTCATCGTGATCCGCGTCGTGTTCCAGGCGGTGTTCGGCGCCGCCGTCGCCGGCCGGACGGTCCTCTTCACCCTGCCCGAGCTGCCCCTGCCGGGGTGGGTCGACGGCATCCGGATCGGCGGCCAGGTCACCGCCGAGGCGCTGGCATCGGCGGTGTACGACGGACTGCGGCTCGCCGCGATACTCGGCTGCGTCGGGGCGGCGAACGCGCTCGCCAACCCCAAGCGCCTGCTCACGCACGTGCCTGGAGCGCTCTATGAGCTGGGTGTCGCGGTCGTGGTCGCCATGACGTTCGCACCCCAGCTCGTCGCCGACGCGGCACGGGCGCGGGCGGCCCGCCGGCTGCGCGGCCAGCCGGACCGTGGCCTGCGCTCGGTCCGTGCCACCGCCGTACCAGTCCTCGAGGGAGCTTTGGAACGCTCCCTCGCGCTGGCGGCGGCGATGGACTCACGGGGATACGGTCGGCTCGGCAACGTGACCCGGCGGGCCCGCCTGCTCACCTCCGGCCTCGTCCTCGGGGGCCTGATGGGTATCTGCGTCGGCGTCTACGCGCTCCTCGACGCCGGTGCCACCCGAACTCTCGCCCTGCCCGCTCTCGGCGCGGGGCTCGTCACGGCGTGTGCCGGGTTGATGCTCGGTGGCCGGCGCACGGTCCGGACGAGGTACCGGCCAGATCCTTGGGCCCTGCCGGAATGGCTGGTCACCGCCAGCGGCGTTGCCGTCGCCGCTGGCTTCTTGTGGGTATCCATCGCGGGGGGCGGCGACCTCGTTGCCAGTACCGTGCCGCTCACGGTGCCCGAGCTGCCGGTGATCCCCACCGTGGCCGCGCTCCTCGGCCTCCTGCCCGCGTGGTTGGCTCCACCTCCGCCCCGACCGGTGAGTGACGAGGCGCCGGCCGGCCAGCAGGCGGACGGCGAAGAGGCAGACGACCAGCGGGCGGGCGACGAACAGGCAAAGCACCAGCGGGCGGGCGACCAACGGGGGAAGGTGCAGGCGTCATGATCCGGTTCGAGTCGGTGTCCATGCGCTACCCGGGGAGCGCGAGCCCGGTCCTGCGCGACGTGACGTTCGAGATCGCCGAAGGCGAACTGTGCCTTGTCGTCGGCCAGACCGGCAGTGGCAAGACCACCCTGCTGCGCGCCATCAACGGCCTGGTCCCCCACTTCACCGGCGGCACGCTGAGCGGCCGCGTGGTCGTCGACGGGCGCGAGACCCGTACGCACCATCCGCGAGACCTCGCCGACGTCGTGGGCGTGGTCGGTCAGGATCCGCTGGCCGGGTTCGTCACCGACACCGTCGAGGACGAGCTGGCCTACGGCATGGAGTCGCTGGCCCTGGCACCCGACGTCATGCGTACCCGGGTGGAGGAGACGCTGGACCTGCTCGGACTCACCGGCGTACGGTCCCGGCCCATCGCCACGCTCTCCGGCGGTCAACAGCAGCGTGTCGCGATCGGCTCCGTCCTCACCAGCCATCCGCGGGTGCTCGTGCTGGACGAGCCCACCTCCGCTCTCGACCCGGCGGCCGCCGAGGACGTACTCGCCGCATTGCACCGGCTCGTCCACGACCTCGGCGTCACGGTGGTCCTCGCCGAACATCGGCTGGAACGCGTCGTGCAGTACGCCGACCGGATCGTCCTCGTCCCCGGTGACGGCCAGGCACTCGCGGTGGGACCGCCGGCAGCCGTCATGGCCGACTCGACGGTGGCGCCACCGGTCGTGGAACTCGGCCGGCTCGCCGGCTGGGACCCGCTGCCGTTGACGGTGCGCGACGCGCGCGCGTTGGCCGGGCCGTTGCGGGAGCGGCTCGCCACCGTCGCACCGCCAACCCCGCGATCGACCCCGCCATCGACCCCGCGATCGACGCCGGCAACTCCGGCGCCAGCGGGTGCGCAAGGCAGCGTTGACAGTACGTCCGGCTCCGGCGCACGCCCGGTCGCGTCCGTACGCCACCTGCTCGTGCGCTACGGACCACGGCGGGCTGCGACCCGGCCGGCGCTGCACGACATCGACCTTGACGTGGCACCGGGTGAGGTCATCGCCCTGATGGGGCGGAACGGCGCGGGCAAGTCGTCCCTGCTCAATGCCCTGGTGGGACTCACGAAGCCGGCCGGCGGCACGGTCCGGCTAGGCGACCTCGACCCGGCCGGCGCCAGGCCCGCGGTCATCGCGAAGGCCGCGGGTCTCGTGCCGCAGGAGCCTGGTGCGCTGCTGTACGCCGAGACGGTGGCGCAGGAGTGCCGACAGGCCGACGCCGACTTCGGGGCCCCGGCAGGTCGGTGCGCGGCCATCCTCGGCCGGTTGGCTCCAGGCGTACCCTTCGATCGGCATCCCCGGGACCTGTCCGAAGGGCAGCGGCTCTGTCTGGCGCTGGCCGTCGTCCTCACCGCCGAACCGCCGCTGCTGCTGCTCGACGAACCCACCCGTGGCCTGGACTACCTCGCGAAGGGACGCCTGGCCGGGATCCTGCGCGAGCTCGCGGTCGGCGGCGACGGCCGTGGGATCGCCCACGGGATCGTCGTCGCGACCCACGACGTCGAGCTGGTCGCCGAGATCGCCACAAGGGTGGTGGTCCTCGCCGACGGGGAGATCGTCGCGGACGGCCCCGTCGCACACGTGGTGGCGGCGTCGCCGACCTTCGCGCCGCAGGTGGCGAAGATCCTGCGTCCGTTGCCGTGGCTCACCGTCGGGCAGGTGGCCGCCTCGCTCGAGCCGGCGTCGTGACGCGCACACTTCGGGCGCGGTCGCTCGTCGCGCTGGTCCTGGCGACGCTCGTCGGCGCGGCCGGGTTCGGCTGGCCGTTCCTGGCCGACGTCGGGAGTACGGCGAGCGGGGACTCCGTCGCCGCGACGTACCTCTTCGTCCTGCTCCTCCCCCTCGTCGTGGCTGTCGTCCTCGCCGAACTCGCCGACGGCGGCATGGACGCCAAGGCGATCGCGATGCTCGGGGTGCTGGCGGCTGCCGGCGTCGCGCTGCGGGCGCTCAGCCCGGGTACGGGCGGGTTCGAGCCGACGCTGTTCCTGCTGGTCGTCGCGGGCCGGGTCTTCGGCGCCGGCTTCGGCTTCGCGCTTGGCTCGGTGATGCTCCTTGCCAGCGCGCTCGCGACCGGAGGTGTCGGGCCGTGGATGCCGTTCCAGATGGTCGGGCTCGCGTGGGTGGGGCTGTTGGCCGGCCTTCTGCCACGGGCGTCCGGCCGGGTCGAGCGCTGGCTGCTCGCGGGCTACGCGGGGCTGGCGGGCGTCGCGTATGGCGCGCTGCTGAACCTGTCGTTCTGGCCGTTCTCCCGCTCGCTGCCGGCCGGGATGGCGTACGCACCAGGCGAATCCGCCCTCGCGAACGTCGGACACTATGCGGCGTTCTACGTCACGACGTCGTTCGGCTGGGACGGCGTACGCGCCCTCGTCAACGCGGCGTTGGTGCTCCTCGCGGGACGTCCGGTACTCGCGACTCTGCGCCGTGCCGCCCGCCGGGCGGCCTGGGACCGGCCACCCTCGCCCGACCCGGGTGGGCCTGTTCAGGGCGCGGACGCCTCCCGCTCGCCCGGACCCACCAGCCGGTTGACGAGTCCGTAACCGACGGCCTCCTCCGCGGTGAGGAACCGGCCCTTCCGTAGGTCCGTAGCGATCTCGTCGGCCTGGCGTCCGGTCGCGGCGGCGAGAAGCTCGATCACTGCGTCGCGCATGCGGAGGTGCTCGCGGGCGTAGGTGTCGACCTCGGACGCGGTACCGCTGATCTCGGGCGACTTCGGCTCGTCGAGGGCGAAGCGTGCGTGCGGGTAGGCGAGCCGCGTGGGCGCGGCGGCGAAGGCGGCGACAGCGACGCCGCTCACCTCACCGACCGCGACAGCCGTGAGATCGACGCCCAGCATGTGGATCGTGTCGACCAGGCTGAGCACCGCCCCCAACTCGCCGCCGCGACAGCCGAGGTGGAGCCGGATCGGCTGGTCGGCAAGGGCCTCCAGAGTGAGCAGCTGGGCGGCGGTCCGGGTGGCGAGCTGGTCGTCGAGGAAGCCCTGCGCGAGAACGACCCGGCGTTCGAAGAGCTGCTCCTGGATGTAGGTGTCGAACGTCATCACGCGGTCGTCTGCCATGCGTCTCTCCCTGTCGCTTGCCGCATCCTCGGGTGCCACGTCCGGATGCCCCCTCCTACTTCCGTGGTGGGCGTACGCTGGCGGCGAGCCGGACTTCGACCTGGCGGCCCACCGCGGATGCGTACCGCTCCAAGGTCGACAGCCGGACGTCCACGGCGCCGGCCTCGATCCGGGCGACGGCGGACTGCGACGTGCCCATCCGCGCGGCCACCTGGGTCTGGGAGAGCCCGGACCGTTTGCGGAGTTCGACCAGTTCCGTGGCGAGCCGGCGACGCCTGACGGCCATCTCCCGAAAGCCCGGCATCACCGGCAGGTTGTCCTGGTCCTCCGCTCCCATACCTGCGACGCTATCTCGAAAATGAGATGACCGGGAGGTGGTTACGCCGTGGGGGCGGTGTCAACGAAGAGAAGTGTCCACGAAGGGTGGGCGGCGGACGACGAAAGGCTCGCGGCGGCCCCTGACGTCCACCGCGACCTCGGCGCCATCCGCCACGCCGGAAGCCAGCAGCGCCAGGCCGACGCCGACCCGCCGGGTCGGGGAGAACGTCCCACTCGTCACGGCACCAAGCGGCTCGCCGGCCTCGTCGACCACCGACATGCCGGGCCTCGGGATGCCCCTGCCCTGTGCTTCGAGACCGCGCAGCCGCCGCGCCGGACCGGCCGCTCGCTCCTCCGACAGCACGGTCCTCCCCCAGAACGCCGGCTTCTTCCAGCCCACCGCCCAACCGAGGCGCGCCTGTACCGGCGTGACGTCGAGCGAGATGTCCTGACCGTGCAGCGGGTAGCCCATCTCGGTCCGCAGCGTGTCGCGGGCACCGAGCCCGCACGGCATCACGTCGAGGGCCCGACCAGCCTCGAACAACGCGTCCCACGCCGTCCCCGCCGCGTCGGCGGGGATCACCAACTCGTAGCCGCGCTCCCCGGTGTAGCCCGTGCGCGCCACGGTCAGCGTGGTGCCGCGCCAGGGCGCCTCGACGAAGGACATGTACGCATGTCCGGCCGGCAGCCCCGCCGCTGCCAGCAGGTCGTCGCTGCGCGGTCCCTGGACGGCGAGGACGGCGTACGCCTCGTGCAGGTCGGTCACCTCGACCCGAGACGGCGCCTCGGCCGCGAGCCGGCGTACGACCTCCGCGGTGTTGGCGGCGTTGGGGACGAGGAACAACTCCTGCGGCCCGACGAAGTAGGCGATCAGGTCGTCCACGATGCCGCCGGTCGCGTCGTCGCAACAGAGCGTGTACTGCGCCTGCCCGGGAGCGATCTTGCCAAGTGCGTTGGTCAGGGTCGCGTCGACGTAGGCCGCCGCGCCGGGGCCGCGCAGGCGCGCCTTGCCCAGGTGGCTCACGTCGAAGACACCAACACTGGTGCGGACCGCCCGGTGTTCGGCGAGAACGCCACCACCGGGATACTCGAGCGGCATCTCCCAACCACCGAACGGAGCGAGCTTCGCACCCAGCGCGAGGTGCCGGTCGTGAAGTGGCGAACGCATCATGTCCGCGAACCTATCTGCTGGCCGTACGCCGCCGAGGCGTACCATCCGCGCAGCCCCGTGCCCCGACGGCGTAGCATCCGCGCGAGCCCGAAATCCTGCCGTATCCCAGCACACCCGCCGCTCCGACCGACGAGGAGACGATCAAGCGTGAGAGCCTCGAACCCGACCATCTCCGTTCGCAAAGCTTCAGCTGCGACGGTCAAGGCAGACGCTGTGGTCATCGGTGTCGTACCAGCCGACGGGAGCGGCCTCACCCTCGCGCCTGGGGCGGGCGAGATCGACGGAGCCCTGGGCGGGACCCTCGTCCGGACGCTCGAGACCCTCGGCGCCAAGGGCAAGGCCGATGAGGTCACCCTCGTGCCCTCCGGTGGCGCCGTCGCCGCACCAGTGATCGCCGCGGTCGGCCTCGGCAAAGTCAAGAACGGCAAGGAGGCGGCCACTCTCGAGGCGCTCCGGAGGGCAGCGGGTGCCGCCGTCCGCCGGCTGACCGGCAAGGCCGGCGCGGTCGCCTTCGCTCTTACGGCCGACGACGCGGCCGACATCGGTGCCGTCGCCGAGGGCGCCCTGCTGGGTGCGTACTCCTATGAGCGCTACCGCTCGGAACACAACGGCGACCGCCCCAAGCCGATCTCCAACCTGACCGTCCTCACCGAGAAGTCCCGCGACAAGGCCGTCAAGAACGCCTTGACACGCGCCCAGGCCGTCGCGCGCGCGGTCAACCTCACCCGCGACTGGGTCAACGCCGCACCGTCGGACCTCTACCCCGCGGCGTTCGCCGACCAGGCGAAGGCCGAGGCCAAGAAGGCGAAGCTCGCCGTCGAGGTGCTCGACAAGAAGGCCCTCGCGACCGGTGGCTACGGCGGGATCATCGGCGTCGGCCAGGGCTCGGAGCGGCCGCCACGGCTGGTGCGGCTGACCTACCGTCCTGCGCGCGCCAAGAAGCACCTGGCCCTCGTGGGCAAGGGAATCACGTTCGACACCGGCGGCATCTCACTCAAGCCCGCCGACAGCATGGTCACGATGAAGTGCGACATGGGCGGTGCCGCCGCGGTCCTCGCCGCGGCCACCGCGATCGCCGAGCTGGGACTGCCGGTGGCGGTGACGGCGTACGCACCGATGGCCGAGAACATGCCGTCGGGTTCGGCGCAGCGTCCGTCCGACGTCCTGACGATGTACGGCGGCAAGACCGTCGAGGTGCTCAACACCGACGCGGAGGGCCGGCTGGTGCTGGCCGACGCGATCGTCCGGGCCGGCGAGGACAAGCCCGACCTCATCGTCGACGTCGCCACCCTCACCGGTGCCTGCATGGTCGCGCTGGGCGCCCGGACGTTCGGGATCCTGGCCAACGACGACGACCTCGCGACGAACGTCCGAGCCATCGCCGAGCGTGTCGGCGAGGACGGCTGGCCGTTGCCGATCCCCGAAGGGACCCGCGAACGCCTCGAGTCCAAGGTGGCCGACCTCGCCAACATCGCCACCCAGCGGCTCGGCGGCGCTCTCGTGGCGGGGGCCTTTCTGCAGGAGTTCGTCGCCGACGGTGTCTCGTGGGCGCACCTCGACATCGCCGGTCCATCGTTCAACGAGGGCGGTCCGTTCGGCTACACACCGAGCGGCGGGACCGGATCGGCCGTACGCACACTGATCGGGATCGCCGAAGCGGCTGCCGAGGGCGAGCTGTAGGGCACGTCCGCCTCACCGGTAGGCACAGGCCTGCAGGTCGTCCAGCTCGGCATAGAGCCCGTGCCGGCGCATCAGTGCGTCGCGGTTGCCGTACTCCGGACCGCGTTGTTCCCGCCGAGGGGCCGTGGGAATGATTTTCCTCACGTGCTGGCTTCGCCGGCCTTGCCCAGAATGTCCTTCTGTGCGGCCGCCTGGCGGCTGGTCCAGTCCCGCATGCGCTGCGGGTAGCCGACCACCTGCGCGTCGTAGCTGGGGACGCCGAGCTTGTTGGCGAACTCGTGGGCGAATGCCGCGTCCGGGACCCGCCTCCGGGTCCACTCGCCGTCCGACGCGACCAGCAGCAGGGTCATGTCGGTCACGGCCGTGCGCGGCTCGACGAAGCCCTCGACCCCTCGCCGCGTGCGCGCGAAGCTCTCCAGGTGGGTCTTGTCCTGCGCCGACCAACCGCGCCGGCCGGCGCCCGATCCGCCGCCCGAGCGACCCTTGCGGGGGCGCCGCCGGAACCACCGCAGCATCTGCCGACCTCCTACGTCCACGGCCACGAGAAATCACGACATTCGTTCGTCCGCCGAACGGCTCAAGTGTCGCGTAGGTTCCGGGTGGACGCATAACGACCTTGTCCCTCTCGGCCCATCCCGGCCCCGCCGAGGCGGACCGTTTGGCAGGTATCGCGGCGGGAGTGCAAGGATGACTGTGACGTGACGGTCGCGTGCCCCCTGCTCGACGAGGTGGATTGGCCCCGGCGAGGTGGAAGGTCACGAGATCGTCGACACCACGTTCTCGATCAACGCACGCGGAGGACCCCGTGGCGGACAACGCCGGCACCGCTTTCGACCTTGTGATCCTCGGTGGAGGCAGCGGTGGGTACGCATGCGCGCTACGCGCAGCCGAGCTCGACCTGAACGTCGCCCTCATCGAGCGGGACAAACTGGGTGGCACCTGCCTGCACCGCGGCTGCATCCCGACCAAGGCACTTCTGCACGCCGCCGAAGTCGCGGACAACGCGCGCGACGGCGGCGACTTCGGCATCCTGTCGACGTTCGAAGGCGTCGACATGGCCGGTGTCAACAAGTACAAGGACGGCGTAGTCAACCGCGCCTTCCGGGGCGTCACCGGCCTGCTCAAGTCGGCCGGCGTCACCGTCATCGAAGGCGAGGGCCGGCTCGTCGCGCGAGACGCGGTCGAGGTCAACGGCACCCGCTACACCGCGCCGAACATCCTGCTGTCCACCGGTTCGTACTCCAAGACACTGCCCGGCCTCGACATCGACGGCGAACGTGTCATCACCAGTGAGCACGCCCTCCTCCTCGACGACGTGCCGAAATCGGTCATCGTCCTCGGCGGTGGCGTGATCGGGGTCGAGTTCGCCAGTGTGTGGCGGTCCTTCGGTGCAGAGGTCACGATCATCGAGGCACTGCCACGGCTGATCGCGCTCGAGGACGAAGCCTCCTCCCAGATGGTCGAGCGGGCCTTCCGGCGGCGCGGGATCACGACCAAGACCACCACCTCGTACAAGGCCGTCGAACGCACGGACTCCGGCGTACGCCTGACCGTCGAGTCCGGTGAGTCCTACGAAGCCGACCTCCTCCTTGTGTCCGTCGGGCGCGGCCCGACCACCGCGGGCATCGGCTACGAGGACGTCGGCATCGCCATGGACCGCGGCTTCGTCCTCACCGACGAACGTCTTCGTACGAACGTTCCCGGCGTCCGCGCGGCCGGCGACATCGTGCCCGGCTACCAACTCGCCCACCGCGGCTTCCAGCAGGGAATCTTCATCGCCGAGGACATCGCCGGCCTCGAGCCCGCCGTCATCGACGAGACAGGCATCCCCCGGGTCACCTACTGCGATCCCGAGGTCGCCTCGATGGGGCTCAACGAAGCGGCGGCCGCGGAGAAGTACGGCGCCGACGGCATCACGACCTTCACCTACGACCTGGCGGGCAACCCCAAGAGCCAGATCCTGCGTACGCGCGGGTTCGTCAAGGTGATCCGGGCCAAGGACGGTCCGGTCGTCGGCATCCACATGGTGGGTGCACGGGTCGGCGAGCTCGTCTCCGAGGCGCAGCTCATCTACAACTGGGAGGCGTTCCCCGAGGAGGTCGCCCAGCTCGTGCACATGCACCCCACGCAGAGTGAAGCGATCGGAGAGGCTCACATGGCCCTCGCCGGCAAACCGCTGCACAGCCACAGCTGACGGCCGGGCCCATCGTTCGCCCCTCAGGATTCGCGGCCGCCCCGGGTGTAGGACACGTCAGACTCAGCACACGCCAGACTTCGGACATCCCAGACTTCGGACATCCCAGACTTCGAACATTCAGGACAAGGAGCAACGATGCCGGTCTCCGTCACTCTCCCCGCCCTCGGCGAGAGCGTCACCGAGGGAACCGTGACGCGGTGGCTCAAGCAGGTAGGCGACACCGTGCAGGCCGACGAGCCCCTGCTCGAGGTCTCCACCGACAAGGTAGACACCGAGATCCCCGCACCTGCCTCCGGCACGCTGACCCAGATCACCGTCGGCGAGGACGAGACCGTCTCTATCGGCGCCGAGCTCGGCGTCATCGGTTCTGAGGTCGAGGCCGCCGGTGGCGAGGAGCCGGCACCCGCCGGGCCGGAAGAGCAACCCGCCCAGGAGGCGGCCGCCCCACCGGCGCCGCCGCGGGAGGAGGCCCAGCAACCGGCCCAGCCCGAACCTCAGGCAGCCGAAGTGCCCGCGGAACCCGCTCCGGTGGCCGCCGAGTCCGGCAACGGGCAGGGGACCTCCGTCACTCTCCCCGCCCTCGGCGAGAGCGTCACCGAGGGAACCGTGACGCGGTGGCTCAAGCAGGTAGGCGACACCGTGCAGGCCGACGAGCCACTGCTCGAGGTCTCCACCGACAAGGTAGACACCGAGATCCCCGCACCTGCCTCCGGCACGCTGACCCAGATCACCGTCGGCGAGGACGAGACCGTCTCCATCGGCGCCGAGCTCGGCATCATCGCCGGCGAGCAGGCGGCACCACGCCCCCGCCACGCCGCACCAACACCGGCGCCCGCAGAAGCGCCTCCCAGTCCTGAGCCCGAGCCCACGCCAGCTCCGGTACCCGCGGCGCAGACCCCGCCCTCAGCCGCGCCTGAGCCCGCCGGAGCCACGCCGACCCAGGTGCCCCCTTCTCCCGCGGGAGGCGGAGCCGCGGTCGGTGGCACTGACGGAGCGGCGACCCAGTACGTCACGCCGCTCGTCCGCAAGCTCGCCGCTGAGAACCAGATCGACCTGGCCAACGTCCAGGGCACCGGCGTCGGTGGCCGGATTCGCAAGCAGGACGTCCTCGCCGCGGCGAAGGCCCGCGAGGAGGCGGCGATCCGCACCCGTCAGCAGGCCGAGGCCGCGTCCGGGCTGCCTGGCGCTGCCCCCTCGGCTCCATCCGTCCCCGCACAACCCAGCCCCCTCCGCGGGACCACGGAGAAGCTGAGCCGCGCCCGCCGGGTCATTGCCCAGCGGGTCCACGAGTCCCTCCAGAGCACCGCCCAGCTCACCACCGTCGTCGAGGTCGACGTCACGGCGATCGCCAAGGTGCGCGACCGGGTGAAGGGGACCTTCGCCCAACGCGAGGGCGTGAAGCTGTCGTTCCTGCCGTTCTTCGCCAAGGCGACTCTGGAAGCGCTCAAGGAACATCCGAAGCTCAACGCCACCATCGACGTCGACAAGGGCGAGGTCACCTATCACGGCACCGAGAACCTTGTCATCGCCGTCGACACCGACCGCGGCCTCATGGTCCCGGTCATCCACGACGCCGGTGACCTCAACGTCACCGGGCTGGCCAGGCGGATCACCGACCTCGCCGAACGCACCCGCATCAACAAGATCACGCCCGACGAGATCTCCGGCGGAACGTTCACCCTCACCAACACCGGCAGCCGCGGTGCACTGTTCGACACGCCGATCTTCTTCCAGCCCCAGGTCGCCATCCTCGGGACGGGAACAGTGGTCAAACGCCCCGTCGTGGTCACCACGCCGCTCGGCGACACGATCGCCATCCGGCACATGGTCTACCTCGCCCTGAGCTACGACCACCGGCTGATCGACGGCGCCGACGCGGCGCGCTTCCTGGGCGCGGTCAAGCGGCGCCTGGAGGATGGCAGCGTCGCCGCCGAGTTCGGGAGCTGAGTCCGCTCGAGGGCTGACTCGGTTCGGACACTCACGGCTCGGCAACGGGGGGACTGGTTCGTCATGCGGTACGTACTCGCCGGCGCGTCGGGGTTTCTTGGGCGCGCGCTCCACGCCGACCTCGCCCGCGCCGGCCATGACGTGATCCGGCTCGTGCGCCGCACTCCCCAGTCGCCGCACGAGTCCCAGTGGGATCCCGCGCACGACCAGGTCGATCCGGGGGTGCTCGCCGACGCCGATGCGGTGGTCAACCTCGCCGGCGCCAACATCGGCCGGATCCCCTGGACGGCCGCCTACCGCCAGACCATCCGCACGAGCCGGATCACCACCACCAGCACCCTGGCCAACGTGCTGGCCGGCCTCCCCGAGCCGCCGGTGTTCGTCGCGCAGAGCGCCATCCGCTACTACGGCGAGGGCCGGGGCGACGAGGAGCTCACCGAGGACTCCCTGCCGGGACGCGGGTTCCTCGCGGGAGTCGTACGCGAGTGGGAGGAGGCGACAAGCCCGGCGGAACGCGCCGGCGTCAGGGTGGTCCGCCTTCGTACCGGCGTCGTCGTCGACCGCTCCGGCGGGGCGTTCCCGCTCATCGCCGCGCCCTTCCGGCTCGGTCTCGGTGGACGGCTGGGGTCCGGCCAGCAGTACATGGGCATGATCTCCCTCACCGACTGGCTGGCCGCGGTACGTTTCGTCGTCGAACGCCCCGGCTGTCAGGGTGCCTACAACCTGACGTTGCCCGAACCTCCCACAAACGCCGAGTTCACCCAGGCGCTCGGGGCGGCGCTGAAGCGGCCAACCCCTGCGCCGGTACCTGCGTTCGTCCTGCGTACGGTCCTCGGCGGGTTCTCCATCGAGCTCCTGGACGGCCTGCGGATCCTGCCCAGTCGGTTGCTCGAAGCTGGCTTCACCTTCACCGCGCCTGATGTCGCCTCAGCGGTCGCTGCCGCGCTACATCGGTCCTGAACCGCAGTGACCCGCGGCCAGCAGGACGATCTTCAGCGAGCGACGATGCGGGCGATCCGCCAGTCGCCGACGTTGGATCTGTCGAGCGTGATCCGTCGGGTCGTCACCTCGCCGGCCGGCCGGTCGGTCCGCTCACCCGAGTCGGCCACCACGGTGTAGGCCTGAAGCTGGTCCATCACCTCGAGCACCACCTGACCGTCGCCGGACGACACGACCCGCAGTCGCTTGATGTCGAACCTCAGCCCTTCGATGTGGCAACCCGCCGTGGCGCATTTGTCGATCTCGGCGCGGTCCTTGGCGAGCAGGTCGGAGTCGGTCGCGTAGACGTCGCCCAGCAGGGCGGGATCGGACTCGGCGAACGCCTCGGCGCGCTGGCGATCGAGCGCGGCCAGAATCGACTGCCAGGTGGCCTCGCCGTCGCTGCCCGACCCGCCTGGTGCGGCCGGCGGCTCGGGTGCGTGGGAGGCCTTGGGTGAGTTCTCCGCTCGGGGTGGGACCGAGGCTCCGTCCTCCGTACGGCCACGACCGGTGGCACCGTCCGGGGTGTCCTTGCCGCGACCCGGTGCGGCTGCCGCCGCTCCGTTGCCATCTCGCGCGATGTCGGCGTCACGGGCCGCAGCCGGATCGGCTGGGCGAGCGCGCTGCGCCCAGGCGATCCCGCCCACCACGGCACCGGCAAGCAGAAGGAACGAAAGCCCGCTCGCGACGATCAGACCTATCCGGCGACCGTCCTTCTCGTCATCGTCCGCGGCCGCCGCCTCTGGCGCCATCGCTGGTCCGGGTGCGGGAAACCCGGCAGCGGCGAAGGGGTCACGAGCCGGCGGACCGTCCGGCGCGGGGCCCATGTCTGGCGCCGCTCCCGGCGTCTGGACGGCGCCCGGCGTCTGGACGGCGCCCGGCGTCTGGACGGCGCCCGACGTCGGGAAGGAGCCGGACGTCGAGGAAGAGCCGGGCATCGGCGCGGCCGGATGCCGCGGCTGGCTGGAGGGCGTGCCGGTCCCGGAACCTGCTCCTGGGGACGACTCCCCCAACGCGGCGGCGATGTCCGAGTCGCTCAGCACCAGTCCGATCGGGAACCGCACCGGTGCGGCCGGGCAGGCGGCATAGACAAGGTCGGCGAACTGAGCCGCGTCAGGACGCCGCGCCGGTAGCGGCTGCAGACCCGCACTGACGGCGTGGACGAGCTCGGTGGGAAGGCCGGGAACCGCCTCGGACAGCTCGGGCCGTGACTGGCCGGGCCGAGGCGCCACGCCCGTCAGCGCGGTGTAGCAGACCGCCGCCAGGCCGTAGACGTCGCCGGCCGACGTGGGGCCGCCCTCTCCGGTGCCCATCGGGTCGGAGTAGCCGTGCGTCCCGAGGGCCTCACCACCCTCGACCAGCTTCAGGACCCCGAGGTCGGCGAGCAACGGGCGGCCGTCAGAGGTGAACAGGATCGCCTCTGGTGTCACGTCCCCGTGGACCAGACCGTGCTGGTGCGCACCGGCGAGGGCCTCCGCAATCGGCGCGACCGTCGTCACGACCTCACCCGGATCGAGGCCGCCCCGACCGCTCAGGAGATGGTCGAGGCTGCCACCGTCGGCATGGTCGAGAACCAGGACGACCTCGTCGCCGTCAGGCAGCACCTCGCGAATGCGTACGACGTGCGGGTGGTCGATCAGGCCGAGCAACGAGACGACCTGACCCACGCCTTCGCGGGCGGCGGCATCGCGCAGGCGTAGCCGCTTGAGGGCCACGTGGTCACCCGAGCCCTGCGCACGGGCGAGCCACATCTCGCCACTCGCGCTGGCGCCCAACAACGTCTCGAGGTCATAGCCGCGTACCCGGAACTCACCGCGCATGGTCGCCAAGCCTGGCAGAACCTGCGGTCGGCGTGACGAACGTTGTCCACAACCCCGCCCGGGCGCGTGCCTGTCGCGGCGAGCATCCGTCCGGGCCGCTATGCGGGGCCGATCTCCTTGCTCCCGGCGATGAGCCAGCCGCCCGAGCCGTCGGGCTCGAGAGTCATCCGGAACCGCCTCGGCTCGCCGCCATCATGGGGATAGAGCTGACCGTCGACCTCCAGGCTGTACGGCTGGAGCTGGCTCACCGCATCGACGACCACCCGGTCCGGACCCTCGGAGACGACCTCGAGTGACTGGATCGGCGTACTCAGGCCCTCCACACTCGTGACGCCCTTGCTGGCGTGCACGCGCATGGTGTCCAGCTCCTCCTGCAGCGCCCTGGAGCCGGGTTTGTAGACCTGGGAGAGCCCGTCCTGGTCCAACTTTCGCCATGCCTCGGCTCGGCGCTCGTCGAGCGCGGTGAGGACCTGCGTCCACCGCGCCTCAGCTTCCGTACGCGGCGAACTCGACGGCGCCGCCGACCCCGTGGACGGCGATGACGAGGCCGTGGGTGGAGTCTCGGTGGGAGATGGCTCGGGCCCGGCGAGTGCCTGCCAGCCGAGGACGCCGAGAGCGGCGACGCCCGCCAGCGCGACCGGTACGCCGACGAGTGCGGCGATCAGCACGCCTCGCCCCTTCCGGGAACGTCCGTCGTCCTCGTCCTCCGCGTCGCCAACGACCGCGTCCCTGGGACGAGGCGGGGCCAGGCCGGCGAACGCGTCTGGCTGATCCGACGCGACCGGTCCAGGCCCGGGAGCAGCGCCCCGCAGCGGATCCCCCACCGCCGATGTGCCCGGCCCGGCGCCCGGAGCCTGGGTCCCACTACTCCCCCGCCACGGGTCGGCCGAACGACCGCTCCCCCGAGGATCGCCAGTACCCGACGTCGGCCCGAACGATGCCGGGCTCGACCCCTCGAAGGAGGGTGCCCCCGAGGACGAGGCAAGACCATCCGGGAACCTCACCGGAACGGCGGGGCAGGCGCTGGCGAGCTGCGCCCCGAACTGTGCGGCGTTAGGGCGTTGGTCGGGCTGGCCCGCGAGGCCGGCCTCCACGACGTGGGCGAGGGCGGGTGGGACCCCGGGCGCCACCTGATGCAGTGGACGCCGGCCCTGTCCCGGTTCGGGTGGCGTACCGGCGAGTGCGGTGTAGCAGACCGCGGCCAACCCGTAGATGTCGGCAGCCGGTACGGGCTCGGCGCCAGGGCGCTGGCCAGGGTCGGCGTACCCGAGGGTGCCCAGCTCCGGGCCCCCCTCGACCAGGCCGAGAAGGCCGGCATCGGCCAACAGTGGCCGCGCATCGGCGGAGAAAAGAACGTTCTCGGGGGTGACGTCGGCGTGGACCAGCCCGCGCTCATGCAGGGCAGTCAGCGCCCCCGCGATCGCGGTCGCCATCGTGACCACTTCGCCCGGGTCGAGGGTCGTCCGGGCGAGCAGAAGCTGGCCGAGACTCCCACCTTCGGCGTAGTCGCAGACAAAGACGAGCGCGTCGCCGACCGGCAACATCTCGCTGATCCGCAGCACGTGCGGGTGCGCCACGGAACCGAGCACCGACACGATCCGCCGCGCCTCGTCGTGGGCAGCGTTGTTGCGTGGATGCACGCGTTTGAGAGCAACCTGGGAACCTGCGGCAACGTCCCGAGCGAGCCACACCTCACCAGCAGGGCCCGCGCCCAGCAGGCCCTCGATGTCGTACCCCTCGACCCGGAAGTCGCCCTGCATCCACCCAAGCCTTCCCACCGACGCGCCGTCGGATGTCTGAAAGCTGCACAGTAGCGAGTGGTACGCGGGTCGCCGGCCGCACCCCGCGGCCCCCTGGTCACCCGGCGGGCTTGCTCCCGTCGCAGATCTCCAGGTCCGGAGTATCGGGTCCGCCGACCTGCCACTCGCGGCTGATCCGCCACGCGGTGCTGCCCTGGAGCGGAACGATCTCGATCCGCACCTTCTTCAGCGGGCCGGCGGGGCACTTGTGCCGCTGACCGTTGTTCATGACGACGGTGTAGGCCTGCTGCATGCGTACGACCTCGAAGACGATGGCACGCGGCTGGCGGGACTCCGTGGTGAGGGTGATCATCGATCGATTGAGGTCCAGAACCTTCGCGGCGTCGTTCTGGGCCAGGTCGGCCATGAGCTTTCGATTCTCCTTGTACGCCTGCGAGTCCGGTGCGTACAGCTGGTTCAGCAGCTCCGGATCGCGGTTGGCGTAGGCGTTGGCACGCCGATCGTCGAAGAGTTCGAAGTTCTTGAACCACTGGAGGGAGAACGGATCCGTCGGCGGTGTCGGTGTGGGCGTTTTCGGTTTCGGTTTCGCCGTGTGGGTCTGCTCGGCGATCGGCGTCGTGTCCGTCGACATCCGCCACAGAACGACCGTGGTGATAACTCCGATGACGGCGATCAGGACGGCGCCGATCACGACAAGCTGCCGCGTGTGGGAAGACTCCTGGTCGGGACCGTCGTCGTCGGCACCGTCCCGCACGAGCGGCGCCGGCGGCCGCACCTGCGCCGCCGTTCCTCCTGTGCCGTGCTGAGCACTGAACGGCGGCTGGCCGCTGAAGTGCTGCTGCTGTCCGGCGTACTGCTGCTGCCCGCTCGACGGCGGCTGGCCGGTGAACGGGAGCTGACCACTGAACGGGTGCTGACCGGCGAACGGGGGCTGCTGTCCCGTCGTGGATCGTGACGCCTCGGGCGGCCTCTCCCCCGCCGACTTCGGCGGTGGGGCGAAAGGTGGCGCCGCGCGGTCGGTTCGGTGTCCCTGCTCGATTGGCACCGCCGGAGGCGGGGACCCGCCGGCGCGGGCGGTCGGTCCGGTCGGCGGGCGGTAGCCGCCGGAGGACTCGAACGACGCCAGCGTCTGCGTGGGCGCGTCGACCGGACCGGCATCGGCCGGCGGCCCTTCGAAGTCGGGCGTGGGAAGGCCGAAGTCCGGCGCCGCGGGCTCGGCACGCGACATGGAGTCCGGCAGCCGGACCGGCGCGCGCCGGGCGGCAGCGTCCAGGAGCGCGCCGAACTGACCCATGTGCGGCCGCATGTCCCACGCCGGCTGCAGGCCGGCCTGGATCGCGTGCGCGATACCCGGTGGGACGCCCGGGGCGACCTGGTGCACGGGACGCTGCGGCTCGCCGGGGCGCGGCACCAGGCCGGTCAGGGCGGCGTAGCAGATCGCGGCCAGGCTGTAGACATCACCGGCGGGTGTGGGGTCGGCATCCTCGGGTTCGGCCGGGTCGGCGTAGGGCCGTGCCAGCTCGTCGACCGGCGGCGCGGCGATCCGCCCGAACCCGATGTCGGTGACGAGTGGCGTGCCGTCGGTCGTGAAGAGAATGTCCTCCGGCCGCAGGTCACCGTGGACCAGGCCACGCTCATGCGCGGCCGTGAGGGCGCTGGAAACTGTTGCCGCCATGGTGACGAGCTCGCCCGGATCCAGAGTGCCGCGCACGAGCAGCAGTTGTTCGAGACTGCCGCCCTCGATGTGGTCGAGGACGAAGACGAGTTCGTCGTCGAACGGCAGCAGCTCGCGGATCCGGCGTACGCGTGGATGGTTGAGGGCGTTCAGTCTCTCGACCAGGCGGCGGGCATGGTCGAGCGCGTCAGCGTCACGGGGCTGGACCCGATGCAGCGCGACCTCTGCCCCTGAGGCGCTTTCGCGGGCGAGCCAGGTCTCGCCGGTGGGTCCGGCACCCAGCAAACCCTCGATCTCGTACCCATCCACATCGAAGTGGCTCCGCACGGTTTCCAAGCCTTCCAGACCTACGATCGACGGTACGGCTGACTGCGGGCGTCACTTCTCATGGTCGCCCATCCCACACGGCGACAGCAACGAATGGATCATGCTAGCGATGCCCCGACAGCGGCCCTTTGGGCCTCCCCAGACTGTGCGACCTCACACCACGGCGCGGCCCCCGCGGTGCCCTGTCGCCGCACACTCTAGGGTGTGAGGATATGGCCTCACCTCGGTTCATCCGGGCCGGGTTCGGCGCGGATGCCGTCGACTACGCGGCCGGGTGGTCCCGGCAGCGCGAGCTTCATGCCGAACGCGTCGCCGACCAGATCCCGGACTCGGTACTCCTGCTCGAACACCAGCCCGTCTATACCGCGGGAAAACGTACCGACCCCACCGAACGACCAGTCGACGGCACCCCCGTCATCGACGTCGACCGGGGCGGCAAGATCACCTGGCACGGGCCGGGACAGCTGGTCGGCTATCCGATCGTCAAGTTGCCCGAGCCGATCGACGTCGTGGCGTTCGTACGCCGGCTGGAAGACGTCCTCATCGAGGTGTGTGCCGGCGCCGGACTCGCCACCGCCCGGATCGATGGCCGCAGCGGGGTGTGGGTGCCGGCCGATGGTCGTGGCCCCGACCGCAAGGTCGCGGCGATCGGACTCCGGGTCGCCCAGGGCGTGACGATGCACGGGTTCGCCCTCAACTGCGACTGTGACCTCGGCGCCTTCGGGCGGATCGTGCCGTGCGGCCTCCCCGACGCGGGCGTGACCTCGCTCTCTGCCGAACTCGGCCGCCGGGTCAGCGTCGACGACATCCTCGAACCCACCGAGCAGGCCCTCGCGGCGATGCTCGAGGCATCGAGGGACCCGGTCACGAGTCCCGTCGGTACAACGCGACAACCGGGATGACCCGCGTCGTCTTCTCCTGGTACTCACCGAAGACCGGAGCGACCTTCACCTGCCGGGCGTAGAGCTCGTCGTGTTCCTCACCCTGGATGTCGACGGCGGTCGCGGCGTAGGTCTCGGTGCCGAACTCGACGGTGACCTCCGGGTTGGCCAGCACGTTGTGGTACCAGGCGGGGTGGCGAGGGCCTCCCGCGTTGGAGCCGAAGACCAGCAGCCGGTCACCGTCGCGCAACGCGGCGAGCGGTGACGTACGCCGCCTGCCGGACTTCGCACCCGTCGTGGTCAACAACAGCAGCGTCGACCCGGCGAAGTAGCCGCCGACCTTGCCGTCGTTCGCCCTGAACTCCTCGATGACCTGCCGGTTCCAGTCGTCGATGCTCTGTTCCGGTGCAGACATTGCCGGCATCCCCTCCCACGCTGATGTCAGGTCGGGGCGGCCTGCTGGCTACCCCACGGACTCCAACGTCGGCTGGTGGCCGGGATATGCCGGGAAGCTCAGGCCGGCATTGCGGAACGGGACAAGGGCCAGCACGGTCGCGTGGGCGTAGTAGGCCACTCGGTCGATCACCCCGCCGGTCAGCGGGCCGACCGTGCCGGTGCTCTTCTTGGTGTCCGTCCCGCCGAACACCTCGTCGGTGGCGGCACCGAGCTCCACGCCCGCGCGGACCAGGCTGGCGATCTCCGTGGGCAGGACGAACGTCGCCGTCCGGCTCTCGCCCCTGATCGGCTCGCCCGTCGGGGCGGTGCCGAGCACGACGACCCACGCCAGGCACTCGAGGGTGCCGTCCCGCTCGATGACACCACCCTCGAGGCCGACGCACAGGTCCGCCTCGGGCGCGATCAACCGGGCCGCCTCGGCACGGTTGCGGGCGCCGGCAAGGGTCTGCTCGTCACCGACCGGCTGGGCGGGTACGCCGGAGTCCACCTCGACGGCCTGGCACTGCACGTCGTCGATGCCCAGGGCGACACGTACGGCTTCGAGCGTTGCGCGCCGTTTGACCGGGTTCATCGAGGCAATGGCAATTCGTAAGGACACAGCCGACAACCTAACCCGGCGGCCCTGACGGGGCCCAACCCGGCGCCTCCTCACCGGACCGGGCGCTGCCCGACCCCGCCGCGGCGCCGTAGGCTGTGAGCCGTGACTGCCGTGGTTCCGGAAGGACGCAAGCTGCTGCGCCTCGAGGTGCGCAACAGCCAGACGCCGATCGAGAAGAAGCCGTCGTGGATCAAGACCCGGGCCAAAATGGGTCCGGAGTACACCGAGTTGCGCGCGCTGGTCCAGCGTGAGGGCCTCCACACCGTCTGTCAGGAAGCGGGCTGTCCCAACATCTTCGAGTGTTGGGAGGACCGCGAGGCGACGTTCCTCATCGGCGGCGACCAGTGCACCCGGCGGTGCGACTTCTGCCAGATCGACACCGGCAAGCCGGTCGCTCTCGACCGCGACGAGCCGCGGCGGGTCGCCGAGAGCGTCCAGACGATGGGACTGCGCTACGCCACGGTCACCGGCGTCTGCCGTGACGATCTCGACGACGAGGGCGTGTGGATCTACGCCGAGACCGTACGCCAGATCCACGCCATGAACCCCGGCTGCGGCGTCGAGCTGCTCGCGCCCGACTTTTCCGGACGCCCGGAGCTGCTGGCGCAGGTGTTCGAGTCCGCGCCCGAGGTGTTCGCCCACAACATCGAGACCGTGCCGCGGATCTTCCGCAGCATCCGGCCGGGCTTCCGCTACTCCCGGTCCCTCGACGTGTTGCGCCAGGCCCGTGCGTACGGCCTGGTCACGAAGTCCAACCTCATCCTGGGTATGGGTGAGGAACGTGCCGAGATCAGCGGCGCGATGCGTGACCTGCTCGAGGCGGGGTGCGAGCTGTTGACGATCACGCAGTACCTCCGTCCGTCCGTACGCCACCACCCGGTGGAGCGCTGGGTGCGCCCGGAGGAGTTCGTCGAGCTGCGCGACGAGGCGCTCGCGATGGGCTTCGTGGGCGTGATGTCCGGGCCGCTCGTCAGGTCGTCGTACCGTGCCGGCCGCCTCTACCGCCAGGCGCTCGAGTCGCGCGAGGAACCCGCCGCGACACCCTGAGCCAGTCCACCACCACTGCATGACCCGAGGAAGGAACACAGGCGCCACCCATGGCTAAGCGTGAGGTCACCGACGACAGCAAGCCAGGCCGGATCGCCCAGGTCCGTGCCGCCTACCGCATCACCAAGGAGGCGCAACCTCGGATCGGGCTGCTGCTCGCGGGGATCTTCCTCGGTGTGGTCGCCGTCTTCGCCGGGCTCGGATTCCTGCTCGGCAACCCGATCCTGTGGGGGCTCACCGGTCTCCCGTTCGGCTTCCTCGTCACGATGATCATCTTCGGCCGCCGCGTGGAGAAGGCCGCGTACTCCCGGCTCGAGGGCCAGCTCGGCGCCGGCGCCAACGCCCTGTCGACGTTGCGCAAGGGCTGGACCGTCGACCCGGCCGTGGCCGTCACCCGCAACCAGGACGTCGTGCACCGCGTCGTCGGTCGACCCGGGATCGTGCTGGTCGGCGAAGGCGCTCACAACCGGGTGGGCAACCTGCTCGCGAACGAGAAGCGCAAGCACGCCCGGGTAGCGCCCGACACGCCGATCTACGACATCGTGGTCGGCGACGGCAAGGATCAGGTGCCGCTCCGCCGGCTCTCCAAGCACGTCATGAAGCTGCCCCGGAACCTCCGTCCGGCGGATGTCACCGAGTTGCTTCACCGGCTCAAGGCGTTGTCGGCCAACCGGCAGCAGCTGCCCATCCCCAAGGGTCCGCTGCCGAAGAACGTCAAGCTCCCACCAGGCGCGCCCCGCCCTCGCTGACCCGCGGCACCAGGTCGTACGAAAGCCCGGGCGGAACGCTCGCGGCGCGGCCGCGGCGAGATCGTTCAGCGGGCCCGGACCAGCGCCGTGCCGGCCAGCCGGTCGTGTAGCCCTCGGCCGTCACGGTCGACGATCAGCGGCGGCAGGACGAGCAGGATCAACGCCGTACGCACGAACGCCCGCACCACCCCGACAGGTGCACCGTCCAGCCGGACGACGACCAGGTGACGGAGCCGCTGACCGACGCTGGCCCCGACAAATGCCGTCATCAGCCAGACCTCCAGGGCAAACACGGCGAGCGGCACCAAATCCCGCCCGGTGGCGGGCGCCTGCCAGATCCCGGCGTCGCGTACGAGCGCGAAGGCGGCCAGATTCGCCAGGAACCAGTCGAGGATCAGGGCGGTGATCCGGGTACCCCAGCCGGCGAGCGACCCGCGGCCAGCCTCGGGAAGGCCCAGACGTTGACCTGCGTAGCCGCGCCCGGTTGACTGCTCAGCCATCCGTGAAGATTATCCGGCGGGCGTGGCCTCGCAGGCTGCCCTCGCGGTGACCATGCGGGTGGGCCACACTGGTCCCGTAACACAGGCGCAACATAGGCGTCATGGCGGAGAAACGGCTGACTTCTACCGTCCGTGGCAAGACTTCGAGGAGGGTGGATGTTCCAAAACGCCGACGACCTGCTGGCCTTCGTCCGTGATCAGGGCGTGGAGTTCATCGACGTACGGTTCTGTGACCTACCGGGCATCATGCAGCACTTCAACGTGCCTGCGTCGTCGTTCGACGCGGACGCGTTCGCGGAGGGGCTGATGTTCGACGGATCGTCGATCCGAGGCTTCCAGGCGATCCACGAGTCCGACATGAAGCTGATCCCGGACCCGGCGACGGCGTTCGTCGATCCGTTCCGGGACCGCAAGACGCTGGCGTTGAACTTCTCGATCGTCGATCCGTTCACCAGCGAGGCCTACAGCCGGGACCCGCGCAACGTCGCGGGCAAGGCGGAGGCCTACCTCAAGAGCAGCAACCTCGCCGACACGGCGTACTTCGGGCCGGAGGCGGAGTTCTACGTCTTCGATGACGTCCGCTTCGAGACGAAGCAGAACGCCGGCTACTACTTCATCAACTCGATCGAGGGCGCCTGGAACACCGGCGCCGAGCAGGATGGCGGCAACAAGGGATACAAGCCGCGCTACAAGGGCGGTTACTTCCCGGTCTCTCCCAACGACCACTTCGCCGACCTGCGCGACAAGATGGTCGCCCAACTTCTCGAGTCGGGTATCCAGGTCGAGCGCGCCCACCACGAGGTCGGCACGGCGGGTCAGGCGGAGATCAACTACAAGTTCGACTCCCTGCTCCACGCGGCCGACTCCCTGATGCTGTTCAAGTACATCATCAAGAACGTCGCGTGGAAGGCTGGCCACACGGCCACCTTCATGCCGAAGCCGCTCTTCGGTGACAACGGTTCGGGCATGCACTGCCACCAGAGCCTGTGGAAGGACGGCCAGCCGCTCTTCTACGACGAGCTGGGCTACGGCGGCCTGTCCGACACAGGCCGGTGGTACATCGGTGGCCTGCTCAAGCACGCGCCGAGCCTGCTCGCGTTCACCAACCCGACGGTCAACTCCTACCACCGCCTGGTCCCGGGCTTCGAGGCGCCGGTCAACCTGGTCTACAGCCAGCGCAACCGGTCGGCCGCGGTGCGGATCCCGGTGACGGGTACGAGCCCCAAGGCGAAGCGGATCGAGTTCCGGGTGCCGGACCCGTCGTGCAACCCGTACCTCGCGTTCGCGGCGATGGTGATGGCGGGTGTCGACGGCATCCGCAACAAGGTCGAGCCGCCCGAGCCGATCGACAAGGACCTCTACGAGCTGCCGCCGGACGAGCACGCGCAGGTCCAGCAGGTGCCCGGCTCCCTGCCGGAAGTGCTCGACGCCCTCGAGGCCGACCACGAGTACCTGCTCGAGGGTGGAGTCTTCACACCCGACCTGATCGAGACCTGGGTCGACTGGAAGCGCTCCAACGAGATCGACCCCGTGCGCCTGCGTCCCCACCCGCACGAGTTCGAGCTCTACTTCGACATCTGATCCACGCGGGTCCCTGACCTGCTTCAGCCCGACGAAAACGGCGGCTGACCTGGGGAAACGTCTCGTGGCGTCTTCCACGGTCTGCCGCCGCTTTTCGTTCTCATGTGTACCGGATGTGTACCACTCCCCTGCCGGGGATCACCCCTGCCTTGCAAGCCATATTCGGTGTGCACGCTCTGCTGAGCGTTGATTGGCGAGGCGTCCGCCCCGGTGTCGTAGTGACCAGTGTTGACCGTGACAGCCCATGATCAGCCGCCCGATCTGGCACGCAAGTGGCACGCCGACCCTGTGATCCGTAGACGCAGGCATCGTGATCGCGACCTGCCCGCTTGCGCTCCGGCGGCCGTCGACCAGGTGCTCGCTGTCGGCCGACGGTGCCGGTCGTTGGGGTCATGCTGGGGTCAGCGCGGTGGGTTTTGGACAGTCATCGAAGCTGGCGCTGCTTTGATGACTGCATGATGCCGCATCCGCTGGAGGCGAGACTTATGGACGAGCAGATGTCCGATTCCGATGGTCCATTGTCCGAGGCTGAGCACCGCGAGCTGCTGACGCTGCTGCATCGCTACTGCTCGTACGACCTCGATCAGTTCGAGGCGTGGCGGATGGATACCGACTACGGCGAGGTCTACGTCAACATCGGCCGGTACCCCATAGCGGGAGCATCACCTCAGGCGTATCTTAAACTCCAGCCACCGAAGCCGTGACCCCTGCCTTGCAAAGGAACCTCGCAGGCTCCCGCTGCGCTGAGCGTAGATCGGCGCAGCGCTGGAGACGGCTCGGCCTGACCGTCGTTGACCGCTGCGGACCATGATTGGCCCTGGCTTGGGGCACGCGGAGGGCACGCGACATGTCGTGGGTCCCACCTCCTGTGGCAGCATGCGTGGATGCAGGACTGCCCCTTCTGCCTACCCCAGGTCAAGGCTCGGGTCGTGCTCTCTGATGATCATTGCTACTCGATGTGGACCGAAGAGTCCCCGGAGGGCTCAGCGATGGTTCTACCGCGTGACCATCGGCCTACCGTGTTCGACCTCACCGACCAAGAGTGGGCATCGACACGACGTCTGCTGGAGCTGATGCGGGAGCTGATTGTCGACATCCACGCTCCTGATGGCTGGAATGTGGGCTGGAACGTCGCCACTGTCGGCGGCCAGTCTGTGCCGCACGCACATTGCCATCTCGTGCCGCGATACCGCGATGAGCCGCTTGCCGGTCGCGGCCTTCGGTCCTGGATCAAGGACCCTTCCAACCGGCCACCCCATCACCTTGCGGCCCGTCCACCATCCTGGTTGACCTAGCCGCCTTGCCGGAAAGCGTCGTCGACGGCCCTTCGCGTACGTGCCTGACTACGTGGCATCAGATGTATGTAGGTCCACAGCACTGCACCCGGGATCGGCGTGGCCGAGGTACTCGGCGAGTGCCTCGATGCTCTCCCCTGCATCGAGGCAAGACCGAGGCGTAGAGGTTGAGTTCGCGTACATCGCTGGACGGATGCTTCGACCTCCGTCGTCACGTAGCGTGAGGTGTGTGCTCCGCCGGTTGAAGACGAACCAGCTCGTCGTGGACCTCGTTGTCGCGGCGCTGTTCGCAGTGGTCGTCGCGTGGCCTGAGCTTGTGGTGGGGCGCACTGTGTCGCACAACGGGGTCGGCACAGCGATGGTCGTCGTGCTCATGGCCGCCGCGGTCGCGCTTCGTCGCCTTTCGCCGGGGATCGCGCTCGCGGTCGCGTGGGCCGGGGCGATCGTGCAGATGGGCTTCGGCCGGCCGCCGAGCCCCACCGACGTCGCGATCTTCGCCGTCCTCTACACGACTGCCGCCTACGGGTCCAGGGTCGTGTTCTGGCTCGGCTTCGCCTCAGCGATCACGGGCGCCGGCGTCATCACGGCGTACTTGTTCGGCGAACCGATCCTCACTGGCGAGCGGCGGTCGATCATCACGACCGCGGTGGCGTCGCTGTTCGCCGCGATGTTCGCACTCCTGCTGGCATGGACGGCCGGGGCGCTGGTGCGTACCGCGCTGCGTGCGCAGGAGAACCGCGTCGCGCAGCTGAGGGCCGAGGCGGAGGCCGTCGCCGAGCAAGAGCGCGTGCGCATCGCGCGCGACATGCACGACGTCGTCGCGCATTCCCTCGCTGTCGTCGTCGCCCAGGCTGATGGGGCGCGGTATGCCGCAGTATCCGACGCCTCGGTGGCGCGCAATGCCCTCGGCACGATCTCGACGACCGCACGCGCGGCGCTTGCCGACGTTCGGCTCCTCCTCACCCAACTGCGGCGCAGCCAGGCCGAGGGGCCGCAGCCGACGCTTGCCGACCTCGAGCAGCTGTACGCGCAGCTGCGTGGGGCGGGCGTCGAGCTCCGGTTCGATGTCGACCCCTCGCCGCAGCGCACACCGCCGGCGTCGATCCAGCTCGCGGTGTACCGCATCCTGCAGGAGGCGCTCACCAACGCGCTGCAGCACGGCGGTGCAGGACCGGTCGATGTGCGGCTCGCCTGGCACGCCGATCACGTCGACTTCGAGGTCCGCAACGCCCTGCGACCCGGTACGACGGCCACTCAGCCGCAGGAGCTGGAGAACCGCAGCGCCGGTGAGCGGACGCGCGGGCACGGCGTCATCGGCATGCGGGAGCGCGCGCAGCTCGTCGGAGGGCGGCTGGACGCCAGCACACAGGACGGCGCCTTCGTCGTGCGGGCGACCCTCCCGATCGGAGGCGGGTCGTGAACGCGATCAGCGCGATCAGGGTGGTGCTCGTCGACGATCAGGCGCTGTTCCGCGCCGGCATCCGGATGCTCGTCGACTCGCAGTCCGACCTCGAGGTCGTCGGCGAGGCGTCCAACGGACGTGAGGCGATCGATGTCGTGCACGCCGCGAAGCCCGACGTCGTTCTGATGGACATCCGGATGCCTGTGCTCGACGGCGTCGCCGCGACAGCCGAGCTCCTGCGCGAACCCGTTCCGGCCCGCATCGTCATGCTCACGACGTTCGACCTCGACGAGGCCGCCGCTCGCGCGATTCGGCAAGGTGCGAGCGGGTTTCTGCTGAAAGACGCCGACCCCGAGTTCCTGCTCGCAGCGATCCGTACGGTGCACGCCGGATCGGCCGTCATCGCGGCATCGGCCACCCGTGAGCTGTTCGCGCACTTCGCGGATGCCGCACCGCGGCCCGTCCCGCGCGAGTACGGGGAGCTCACGAACCGGGAGCGCGAGATCTTCGCGCTCGCCGCCCGCGGCCTGTCCAACGCCGAGATCGCGGCGCGCGAGTTCCTGTCCGAGGCGACCGTCAAGACGCACATCAGCCGCATCCTCACCAAGCTCGGCCTGCGCGACCGCGTGCAGCTCGTCGTCTTCGCGTTCGAGCACGGACTCGCGTAGCGCGGTCAGCGACTGCTCTGCGCTGGCCTGTACTTACGTGCTTCTGGCCCTCCCATTCGAATCATCCTGACGATGTACGCGAATACCTCTGCCGGCAGACGCGCCGGGTGCCGGACGGTCCATAGCGTCGAAGGCATGGAACGGACATCGACCGGCCTCGGCCTCGCGGCACGGGTGCGGCACCTCACGAAGACCTACGGCGCCGGCGAGAGCGAGGTGCGCGCGCTCGACGACGTCAGCGTCGGCATCCGCCGCGGCGAGTTCACCGCCGTCATGGGACCGTCCGGATCGGGCAAGTCGACCCTCATGCACATCATGGCCGGACTGGACGTCCCGACCCGCGGCCGCGCGTGGATCGGCGACACCGAGATCACGGGCCTGTCCGACCTCGACCTGACGATCTTGCGTCGTCGCCGGGTCGGGTTCGTGTTCCAGGCGTTCAATCTGGTCCCGACGCTCGACGCGCGGGCCAACATCCTGTTGCCGTTCGACCTCGACGGCCGCCGGCCGTCGGCGCTCGAGGAGGCGCGCATCGACGGTCTCGTCAAGACGCTCGGCCTGCACGAGCGGCTGCACCATCGTCCGCACGAGCTCTCCGGAGGTCAGCAGCAGCGCGTCGCGATTGCCCGCGCCCTCGCAACGGCGCCCGACCTTGTCTTCGCCGACGAGCCGACCGGCAACCTCGACTCGCGCTCGGGCCGCGAGGTGCTCGCGCTGCTGCGGGAGGCGTGCGGCGAGCACGGCCAGTCGATCGCGATGGTGACACACGACGCGGTGGCCGCCTCGCACGCCGACCGCGTGCTGTTCCTCGGCGACGGCCGCATCGTCGCCGACAAGCCTCGCCAGACCGCCGAGGAGCTCTCGGCGTTCATGCTTGCGACCGAGCTCGGCACGGCCTCCGTCGCCGCGCCCGCCGCCTCCGGCGCGACCGAGGGGGTATCGGCATGAGCGCCGCGACGGGCAACGTCCACACCTCGTCGCGGCCGCGGGTCGCCGCGCCGCTCCCGTGGCTGCGCGAGCGCGGCATGGGCGCGTCGATCCTGGTCGCGGCGATCTCGAGCGCGTTCGGCGTCCTGCTCATCTCGGCGACAGGGTTCATCGCCGCCATGCTGGAGGCGGACCCCTACATCGGCGACAGCGGGACGCTCGCCTTCGTACAGAGCTTTCTGACGCTGATCCTGCTGGGTGTCGCCGTGTACGTCGCGGCGATCGTGACGGCCAACACGTTCTCGACGATCGTTGCGGGTCGCACCCGGCGCATCGCGCTCCTCCGTTTGATCGGGGCGTCGGCGCGGGCGCAGCGCGCAGAGGTCGCTCGCCAGGGTCTCGTTGTCGGAGCGATCGGTGCGTTCGCCGGACTCGTCGGCGGCACGGCGTTCGCGGCGGTAGGCGTCGCCCTCGGAACCGAGCTGCTGAGGCTGGAGGGTCTCCAGTACGCGGTCGTCCAGCCCGCCCTCCTGTTCCCTGCCGCAGTCGTGACGCTCACGACGTGGACCGCGGCCTGGGCGGGTTCGCGCCGCGTGCTCACCGTGACACCGCTGGAGGCGCTCGGCGGGTCGGTCGACAGCTCCCACGGTGATCTCGTACGCAGCAAGGGCCGCAACGCGGCGGCGATCGCGGTGTTCGTGACCGGCGGCGTGCTGCTCGCGCTGGGAATCCTCACCGGACTCTTCACGCCCCTGGGCGTCGTGGTGGCGTTCTTCGGCGGCATCCTGTCGTTCACCGGGCTCTCACTCGGCGCGACGCTCGTCATGCCGCCCGTGCTGCGGCTCGTCGGCCGTGCGTTCGGCAGATCGGCAACCGCACGCCTGGCCGCCGAGAACGCGCTGCGCTACCCCGAACGGTCGAGCCGCATGGCGATCGGCGTCGTCATGGGCGTCACGCTCGTGACCATGTTCGCCGTCGCGACCGACTCGGCCAAAGGTGTGCTGGCGGCGGCCGCGGGCGGCGAGCTGCCACCCGCGCTCGCGGCGCCGCTCGACACGTTCGCGGCCATCATGATGGCCCTGGTCGCCGTGTCGGCGGTCATCGCCGGCGTCGGACTCGTCAACCTCCTCGCGCTCGGCGTCATCCAACGCCGGCGCGAGCTCGGCCTGCTGCGCGCACTCGGTCTCTCCAACGGCCAGGTACGACGCGTCGTGCTCCTCGAAGCCGCGCACATCACCATCGCCGCGCTCGCCACGGGCCTCCTCCTCGGCATCGCCTACGGATGGGCCGGAGCGCAATCGCTCCTCGGATTCATCCGGGTCGACCCAGACCAGCCGTTCACCAGCACCCTCGTCGCCCCCGCCCTACCACTCTGGCCGACCGTCACCGTCATCGCGGCGACCGCAGTCCTCACCCTCATCGCCGCCGTCGTACCGACCCGACTCGCCACCCGCGTCACACCGGTCCAGGCGCTCGCCGAATAGAACACCCGCACCGCCTCATCGGCCACCTCGGCATCCCCATCCTGGCCGGACGGACCGCCGCGCAGTGTCAGCACTTCCTGTAGCCCGATACCCATGGTCGCCCAGGCGCTGGGCTTCCACCACGAAACCCTACCCGGGCGGCACTCGAGGCTGCCCGCTCTGGAGCCGTCATGCCAGCATCGAGCAGGAGTACTGACCCGGCCTCCCTTCCCCTCGCGTCTGCCAACGAGATGATCAGCGGAATCGGCATGACGCCGATCGAAGCAGTCCTGGTCGTGGGCGGACTCGCGCTGGTGTTGGCCCGCTGGCTGCCGCCGCGATTCCGGCGCCGAGTCGCGATCGGCGCCGCAGCGGTGTCGTTGGCGTCGGCGGCGGTGCTCGCGGTGGTCGGTCTTCGCTGGCAGATGATCCCGGTGCTGGTGGCGGTCGTGGTAGTGCTGCCGTTCACGGCCCGGACCATGTGGGGGAAGCCCGGCGGTCGGCGGATCCGCTGGTGGCTGGCCGGACCAGGTTCGGCGGCCGGCGTCCTGGCGATCGTCGCCGGTCTGGGCGCGGCGGTCGCCTTCCCCATCCCGGACTTCCCCACGCCGACCGGCACCTACGCGGTCGGCACCACCGTCATCGAGTGGACCGAACCCGATCGGCCCGAGACGTGGACGACCGATGCCGACGATGTGCGTGCGCTGCAGGCCCAGATCTGGTATCCGGCCGAAGCGAGCCCGGACGAGGCGGAGCGGGCGTTCTACCTGGGCCGCTCGGAGGCCGAGGCGAACGCCGTCGCCGAGGGCGTCGGACACTTCCTCGGAATCCCCCGGTTCGTCTTCGACAGCCAGGTGGTGGCCCGCACCAACGCGGTGCCCGACGGGCCGGTCGCCCACGATCTGGAGCGGTTCCCGGTGGTGCTGTTCTCGCCGGGTGGTGGCATGGGGCGGACCACGAACACCGCCTGGGCCGAGGAGTTGGCCAGCCACGGCTACGTGGTCGCCGCGCTCGACCACCCCTACGACACGGCCGCGGTCAGGTTCGCCGACGGCCGGACGGTTCGCAGGGCGGAGCAGGTTCGCAGGCAGGAGCGCGCCGGCTTCGACGCCTACCGGTTGGCCGAGAGGTTGGCGGCGGTGAGGGCCAGCGATCTCAGTTCGGCCCTCACCCACCTCGGCCGCCTCGACAGCGGCGACGTGCGGAGCATCCTCGCCGGTCGGCTTAACACCGACCGCGCCGCGGTCGTCGGCATGTCGGCCGGCGTAGGCGGCGCCTTCCAAGCGGCCCGCACCGATGAGCGCTTCTCAGCGGTGATCGCCCTCGACGGCCGTCCATACGACGGCGATCCCGGGCCATATGACCAGCCAGTTCTGGCGCTGACCAGCCAGATCGGACTGGAGGACAACCCCACCTACCTCCCCGATCTGGGGCGGGCACTCGAGCGCAGCACGACGACCGCCTACATGCTCACCATCCCCGGCACCGCCCACCCGACCTTCACCGACGCGCCCCTGTGGATGCCGCCGGTGCCGTCGCTGGTCGGCTCCCTCGGACGCACCGAAGGCAACCGCATCATCACCGAGATGACGCTCGGCTTCCTCGACGCCGAGCTTCGCGACCAACCGACGAACCTTCCCGGCCTCTTCTCCGAGCATGGCTTCTCCGAACATGGCGAGCTGACCGTCTACGACGCCGATGAATAACGGTGGCGCCACGGGAGGGAGCCGGGACCGTCGTCGCCGCACCCTCGTTGTCTCGCACGCTCTCGTCAGGGTGCTCCTGATAGCTGGCCAGCGACTCTGCCAGCCTCCTGTCCGCGCGCGAGGCCTGATGCCTCATGTCAAGATGCCCGCGTGCGGTGAGTCGTTGGCTCATCTGAAGGTGTCCGCTTCTGGGCGGGCATCTTGGTCTTGCTGAGGTAGCTGTGGTTGCTGGACGGCGTGCGGACCGGCGGGCCCGCCCCGCCCCATGATCGAGGGGTTCCGAGCATGGCGGTGATCGAAGACGTTCGGGCGCTGGGCGCCGGGTTGGAGCGCTCTTACCAGGTGTACGTACGCGGCAAGTTGAAGTTCCGCGTCGGGCAGATCGTCTACGTGGCGTTCTCCCTCGACGAGAGCGTGATGGGCTTCGCGTACCCCAAGGAGGAGCGGGCCGCCCTCGTCGCGAGCGAGCCGCACAAGTTCCAGATGCCATCGGCGTCGGACATGCGCTTCAACTGGGTCCACGCTGAGCTGGCGGCACTGGACCCGATCGAGGCCCGCGAGCTGGTCGTCGACGCTTGGCGCATGGTCGTCCCCAAGAAGCTCTCCCGCGCCTACGACCTCACCCATCCCAACGGCCCGGGCTGAGCCAGCGCTCCGTGGGGACTCCGGCCGGATCAGAGGGCTTGACGACCAGGAGGGCTGGTCTGTACAACCAGCGCCAACCCGAGGCCAGACGCGGCACCGACCGGGGGTGTTCACAGGAACGGCCGCACCTCGATCTTCCGATCGCAGACCTTCGACGCCTCGGTGGCGAGCTCGAGCGCCACATCCAGATCGGGGGCCTCCCACACCCAGATACCGGCGAGGTACTCCTTCGACTCCACAAAAGGCCCGTCGCTGAACACCGCCTGCTCGCCCCGGTTGTCGATGACCGTGGCCGCGTCGGTGTCGGCGAGTCCGCCTGCGAAAACCCAGTAGCCCTCGGCGATCAGTCGTTCGTTGAACGCGCTGATGGCAGGCTGCCTGTCCGTGCTGTCGGGATTGCTCTTGTCATCGATCACGGAAACCAGGTACTGCATCTGAAGATCATCTCCTGTGGTGTCAAGACAGCGTGGTTCGGTGGTCAGGGACTTCAGGCCGTTGCATACCGCAGGCGCCCGGCCGGTCGGTAGACCTGGATCGTCACGCCCGCCGCGAGGTCACCGCGGAGAACGGTCGTGCCCTCCCAACGCGGCGCGGTGAGCGCGGTCGAGGCAACGTACTTGGGGGGCTCGTTCAAGGCTCCGACGCGGCGCCGTGTCCCTGCGTCACTCCGTCGATGGCGACCTGAGTCATGGTCGTAAGCTTCATGATCGCGGTTCCTTTGCCTTGGCGCGCCGCCCCTGTGGGCGGCCTCACCCCTGCTACGAACACCACCGCCCCGATCCGACACCCCATCCCGGACTTCTTTGAAAGCTTCCGGGACGCCGGTCGTCATCGATCCGACAGCACGACAGGGTCGCGGCGACAACGCTCCACCTCCTCAAGCGCCGGGCTCGATGGCCTGGAGGAGGAAACAAGATCCTCAGAGTGGATCCCCTGGTACGACGACCAGCTCGCCGCACTGCACAACGGCACCCTTTAGGACCGGACGACGTGCGGCCATGCACGACAGAGAGGCGCGCAGCGAGGCGCCGGCAACCGGGGAAGAATGTCGGTCGCGGGCGTTACTGTCACCGCTGGAGATGATGACCGCCGAGGACGTCGAGCTACGGTTGGTGACCGAAACCGAGCCGGTGATGATGGCCGAGCTGGGTGGTCCACGCCCGCCAGAGGCCATCGAGCGCGCGCACACGAAGTCCCTCGCAATGGCCGCCGAGGGACGGTGCTGGCCGCTCAAAGTGATGCTGGACGGTTCGTCCTCGGCTGTCGGCTGGGTCGGGGTCTTTGAGTCCTCACATGAGGGTGAGGAGATCGTCGAGATCGGGTGGATGGTCCTTTCCGAGTTCCAGAATCGAGGAATTGCCAGTCAGACCGTGCGTTCCGTGCTCGAGAAGGCGGCGAGAGCGGAAGTTCGGGCGGATCCATGCCTTTCCTGCAGTGACGAATGCCGCGTCCAACAAGGTGTGTGAGAAGAACGGGTTCGCGAACCTCGGAGCGTGCGACCTCGATTTCGCGGGGCGCACGCTGCACTGTCACCACTGGCGGATCGATCTGTCCTGAGGCCCGGCCTCGCCTCGATAGCCAAGTCGTTCGTAGATCGGCGCCGACGTGTGCAGTCCGGCCCGCTTTCCAGGTATCTCACCCACTCCGCAGCCCACGCCCTGGCGGTGGGCTCGCCATCAGTTATGCCGACGCCGCGAGGTTCTTCTTCGTCTTCGCCAGGTCCACGAGGCCGTACGCAGCGAACAGTGGCTTGAGCGGTGCCCACTCCCCGAACCGGTAATCCGCTGACCGAACCATTCGGGATGCGAGGTCCGGCCGCTGGCGCTGAAGATAGAGTCGCGCCTTCTGCGCGTGGAGCGGATGGGAAACGAACTTGATGCGGTCGACGTCGCCGATGAGGGGAATGACGTTCTCGACGTTCTCCCACGTCGTACGCGACCGTTCCTCGACGACGACATCACCGGTGAATCCGCACTGCTCGGTTGCGTAACGAGCCATCACCGTCGCCTCGTGAGGTCCGCCGCAGAACACGAGTCGAGACGATGAGGCATGAGGATCGATCGAACGCAGACCCGCACGCACCCGCCAGCGGTTCAGCACATTCGCGTTCTCGCTACTCGGATTGCGGTACCCCAGCACGACGATCGCCTCCGCTCCAGCCCGATCGGGACTCGTCAGACTGCGAGAGGCCCGCCAGTGCACCACCTCCGCCCACAAGATCGCGACACCCGCGACACCAACGACCGAGAGCAGAACGATCACATGTCCTCCCAGAATGGCCGCCGAAGAGCGACAACCATGCCGCGAGTATCTCGAAGCATCTAGCCCGGCGGCGAGCCCGGCCTCGCAGCACATCTGTTGCGCGGAAGTTGAGCCTTGGCCAGGATAGGTGGCCACAGGCCCCGCCCGAGCCATGGAGGAAGTCGATGAGCTATATCCCCGACGGTCGCGGCGCGCTGGCGCCCGGCCTGGCGATGCCTGACGTACCGGTGGCGATCGAGTTCTACCAGGCCGCATTCGGCGCGACCGTGGCCTCGACCTACACCGACGATCGCGGCACGGTTCTCCATGCGGAGCTCGACATCGACGGATCGCGACTGCTCCTGGGTCCAGACAGCAAGACCAGTACGGTGGCCGACGATCACCCGAACATCTGCCTGTCGCTCTACGTTCCCGATGTCGATGCCACCGTCGAGCAGGCGTTGGCGGCGGGCGCGACGCTGAAGTCGGCACCTGGCGACCGGACCTATGGAGTACGGGAAGCAGGACTTTTCGACCCGTTCGGCGTTCTCTGGTGGGTGTCCACCCCCCTCGCGGCCGGGTGAGGATGGCTACGCGTACATACGCGAGCGATCGACGAGAAGTGGTGTTACTGGATTCCGAACACTGGCAGATCGTACGACCGGCGTACCCCCTCACCGAGGCACATGTGGCGTTGCGCCTCCGGAGCGGCAGTCCGAACGACCAACCGACGCCGGACGTTGCCGCCGATCTCGCTCATGTCTATCGGGCTGCGCAGGCTGGTCTCCATGCTGTCCTCGGGTGCGACGGGTTCGGGTTGAGTTTCGCCTGGTCGTGGGTCCCGTACGGGAGCGGCATCGGAGAGCCGGTCCCGGAGTCGGACCAACCCACGATCCATGTCTTCGGCCGCAACCGGCTTGAGCGCGTCAAGCCTGTCCGGGTGATGGCACTGCCTCTGCACGAACGTCCAGCACCGATGTCGCCTGCAGAGCAGGAGGATCTGGACCGACGACTGAGCCTGGCGTTCGCGACGGCAGAACCGATGCCGCCTCCCGGTCCCGAGGTCGACCCCGCGACCTGCGACGGCTGCGTCCCAGCCGTCGAACGAGAGCAGGAACTCTGGCGCGCCGATGGTGTTCGTGTCCTCAGGCCTCGCGCTCCGCTGGTGGCGGCAAGTGTGCTGGTGATGCCGCTCCGCCACGTCGTGAGTCCGGCGGCACTTCATCCGCAGGAGATCGTGTCGTACGCAGAAAGGCTCCGAGAGGTACGCGCCGTCTTCTCCCACCGGCACAGGTCAACCGGACTGAGCTGTTTCCTCAACGATGGACCCCGTGCCGGCCAGGAAACTCCGCACGTGCATGTCCACGTCTTCGGTCGGGCTGTCGACGAACCGCAGAACCCTTTCGAGGTGCTCGCTCGCCGGATCGGCGCACGGGGGACGCTCACCGGGTGAGGGCTCGGGTAGCTAGATTCGGCGCTCATGGTCATCTCGCACGGCCCGTACGAACTCGACGACAGTCCTGAGCGGATCGATGTCGAGGGTTTGTGGGCGTTCCTGTCCACCGATGCTTACTGGGGCCGGTGGCGTACCCGCGAGGACGTCGAACGCCAACTCGCTTCCGCCTGGCGGGTGGTCGGTGCCTATACGCCGACGAACGCCCGAATGGTCGGTTTCGCACGGGCGATCTCCGACGGCGTGGCGTTCGCCTACCTGGCTGACGTCTACGTCCTGCCCGAGGTACGCGGCGACGGCCTCGGCAAGGAACTCGTGCGGACCATGATCGACCGTGGCCCGGGTGCACACTTCCGATGGGCGCTGCACACCGACGACGCCCACGGCCTCTATGCCCAGTTCGGCTTCAGCCCGCCTGACCAGAGGTATCTCGAGCGCCCCGACCGCCGCGTCGCGTCCCTCCCAGACTGACCGCGTTGCCCGGTCCGCGCTCGGCAGGGTAGGGTCACTGCCGTGCGATGGAGCTATTGGTTTAGCGAGCCGGCCCTGGATGGGCGCGGCAGCGACGCCATGCGCTGATCTTCAACCATCCAGAGCCGGCAGAGGCAGCGGTCCGCGAGGGCCCTGCCTCTTTTTGTTGCCCACCAGGCGAGCCGGCCCCAACGCCCAGACGGGGACGGCCCCCAGCCGAAAGGACGCCCTTCCCGTGTCGTCAACATCCGATCCCGCCCCACGCTCCGCAGCCGATCTGACCGATCCCGCCACCCCCGCAAATCCGGCCAATCCGGCCAATCCGGCCAGCCCCGCTCCGGCCAGTCCGGCCAATCCTGCCGAAACCGCGGCTGGCGAGGCGGTGCGCGACCTTCGAATCAGCCAGTCCAGGCCGCTCCTCTCCCCCGCCCTGCTCCGCGACGAACTCCCACTGGACCGGGCCGGCTCGGCCGTGGTCGTCCGTGGTCGCCGGGAGGTCACCCGGATCCTGTCCGGTGACGACGACCGGCTGCTCGTCGTCGTAGGCCCCTGCTCGGTCCATGACCCCGCGGCCGCACTCGACTACGCGCGACGCCTCGCGGCCCTCACCACCGAACTCGCCGACGACCTCTGCGTCGTGATGCGGGTCTACTTCGAGAAGCCGCGGACGACCCTGGGCTGGAAGGGGCTCATCAACGACCCGGACCTCGACGGAAGCTACAACGTCAACAAGGGCTTGCGTACGGCCCGCAAGGTGCTTCTCGACGTGTTGTCGCTCGGTCTGCCTGCGGGGTGCGAGTTCCTCGACCCGATCATTCCGCAGTACATCGCCGACACGGTGAGCTGGGGCGCCATCGGTGCCAGGACGTCGGAGAGCCAGGTCCACCGCCACCTCGCGAGCGGGCTCTCCATGCCGGTGGGATTCAAGAACTCCACCGGCGGCGACGTGCAAGGCGCGGTTGACGCGGCGGGAGCCGCGGGAGTGAGCCATGTCTTCACCGGAGTCACCGACGACGGCGTCGCGGCCATTCTCACCACGCATGGGAATCCGGACTGTCACGTGATCCTGCGCGGCGGCCAGACCGGCCCCAACTACGACGCGGCGAACGTGGCCGATGCGCTGCTCCGGCTGGAGAAGGCGGGCCTTCCCGAACGCCTGGTCATCGACGCGAGCCACGGCAACAGTGGCAAGGACCACCTGCGCCAGCCGGTCGTCGCCAAGGCGGTCGCGGACCAGGTGGCCACCGGCCAGCACGGCATCGTCGGGATGATGCTGGAGAGCTTCCTCGAACCAGGCCGGCAGGATCTCGTCGAAGGCGACGCCGACCAGCTGACCTACGGCAAGAGCATCACCGATGCGTGCATGAGCTGGCAGGTGACCGAGGGCGTGCTTCGTGAACTCGCATCGTCGGTACGAAAGAGGCGAGCTGAAGGAAGCTGACCTCCGCCACCACAGATACCACCCACCCCGCGGGTCTCCGCCACCTTGTCGGTGGCACGCGGCAGACTGCGCCACGACACCGAACTCCGACGGGGAGGAGACCTCGACGTGGGAAGGAACAGCCGCGAGCGTAGGGCCGCCAAGCAGCGCGCGAGGCGGCGTCGGTCCGGACGGGCCAGTGGTGAGGGGACGTCGCCGTTCGGCGACCCGTTGTGCGACTGTCCCCACTGCCGCGCCGACCTCCGGCCGGACGAGTTCGGGGCTGCTGGGCTCGGATCCGTGCGTGCGATGTCTCCTGGAGCAACGCCGACGCCTGAGGAGATCGAGCGGTGGGTGCTTGCCGCTGCCTACTCCGGCCGCGACAACGCGGAGATCTCCCGCCGAGTGGCGACGGACCTCGCCGCTCCCGGGGTGGAGGCGCGCCTGGTCGACACCGTGATCGGGTCCTGTCTGCTTCGCGGCGTTCGCGGGATGTGGGAGGGCGGCTGGCAACCTCGCGACGCCGCCGAGCTTGCCAGTCGCCGGCTCGACCCCCTGCAGCGTGACTACCTCACCGACGTGATCCTCGGCGAGACCCAGCGTTATGCCGAGTCCACGATCGATCCACGCTGGCGCGCCCAGCTCGACGAGTTGGGCGGGTCGTTGTGGTGGCGATCCGACCAGCCGCATCTCGACCAGTGGCGCACCCGTCAGGGCCGTGACCGTTCCACCGCCCTACAGACGGCGATGACCGTGCTGGGCTTCTGCCTGACGCTGCCACGCACCACGAAGATCCTTCCCCTTCCAGGGGAGGCGTCCGTACCCCCCGAACGACCAGGGCGCGGCGATGTCGACGACAAGGTCCTCGCCCGCATCCGGGCACTACTGGCCAAGGCCGAGTCGACGGAGTTCCCGGACGAGGCGGAAGCCTTGTCCAGCAAGGCGCAGGAGCTGATGACGAAGTTCTCGCTCGACCGGGCACTGCTCGACGCCGACGTCGACGGTGCCGGGCGAACGCCCGGCACAGGCAGTGCGACCGCCCGGCGGATCTGGCTGGACGCACCGTATGTCAGCGCCAAGTCGTTGCTCGTCCACGTGGTCGCCACGGCAAACCGATCGCGCACCGTGGTCGAGGACAAGACCGGCTACGTCACCGTCGTCGGCGAGGAGGTCGACCTGGAGTTGGTCGAGATCCTCACGACGTCGCTGCTGTTGCAGGCCAACCGAGCGATGCTCGCTCATGGCAGCCAGGTGAGCAGGTTCGGCCGGTCGAGCACGCGTTCGTGGCGCCAGTCGTTCCTCGTGTCCTACTCCTCGCGCATCGGCGAGCGGTTGCACGAAGCGAATGCCGCCAGCCAGGCGACGGTCGATACCGAGTCATCCGGCCGGCTCCTGCCTGTCCTCGCCGCCCGGGAACAGGAGGTCGAGGCCTTGTTCGGCGAGCTGTTCCCCCGCACCAGGGCGCGTTCGGTGTCGGTCTCCAACGCCGCCGGGTGGGCCGCCGGCAAGGTGGCCGCCGACCTCGCCAGCCTCGACGGCCGCTCCTCCCTGACCGGGTAGCCGGCGGCGGTCGAGCCGACTTCTCACTGCCAGAAGACGCGATCGACGACCGCCCGGGCACGGCGCGTGACCCGCCGGTAGTCCTCGAGGAAGCGGCCAGCTTCGAGCGGCGCGTATCCCAGGACCCGGGAGACGGCCGCGAGGTCCCGGGGGTCGCGCGGCAGGGAGTCTGACGGCTGGTCCCGAACCAGCAGCACCGCGTTGCGGGCGCGGGTGGCGAGCCGCCAGGCCGACACGAGCGCCTCGGCGTCGGAGTTGTCGATCAGCTCGGCCGACGCGGCGGCCCGCAGCGCCTGGACGGTCCGAGTCGTCCGCAGCTCCGGCAGGCGGCCGGCGTGGCGCAACTGCAGCAGCTGTGCCGTCCACTCGACATCTGCCAGACCGCCACGTCCGAGCTTGGTGTGGGTGGTCGGGTCGGCGCCACGTGGCAGGCGTTCGGCATCGACCCGAGCCTTGATCCGGAGGATCTCACGGGCGTCGCTTTCGGGGAGTCCAGCCGCTGGCCAGCGGATCGCATCGATCAGCTCCACGAAGCGTCGGCGCAGTTCGGGGTCGCCGCAGATCGGCTCGGCACGCAGCAGTGCCTGCGCCTCCCAGACGTGGGACCAGCGGCGGTAGTACGCCGCGTACGACGGGAGCGTCCGCACCATCGGTCCCTGTCGTCCCTCTGGCCGCAGGTCGGCGTCCACGACCAGGGGTGGATCCGGTGCCGGCGACGCGAGCAGTCGGCGCAGCTCGGTGACAACGGCGGTCGCGGCTTCGGCGGCCTCCTGCTCGTTGGCGCCGGCGAGCGGCTCGTGGACGAACATCACGTCGGCGTCGCTGCCGTAGCTCATCTCGTGGCCACCGAAGCGGCCCATCGCGATCACAGCGAGCCGGGTCGGCAGCGACCTTCGGCGTTCGGCCTCGACCGCGCGGACCGCGACGGTCAGCCCGCCCACCAGGGTGGCCGTCGCGATGTCGGTGAGTGCTTCGCCCACGGCGTCGACATCGATCAGCCCGAGGACGTCGGCGGCGGCGATCCGGAAGAGCTCTCGTCGACGCACGTTACGCACGGCGCCGATCCCTGCCATGGGGTCGTCGTGGCGCCCGGCCGCCGCGAGAGTCTCCGTCTCGAGCTGTTCCCGGCTTCGCGGGCGGAGGCTCTCGTCGTCGCCGAGCATGGCGACGGCCTCCGGCGCCCTGCGCAGGAGGTCGACGACGAACCTGCTCGTCGCGAGCACCCTGGCCATGCGTTCGGCCGTGATGCCCTCGTCGCGCAGCAGCCGCAGGTACCACGGGGTGGTGCCCAACGCGTCGGAGACCTGCCGGAACGCCAGCAGGCCCGCGTCGGGATCCGGTGCGTCGGCGAACCAGTGGAGCATCACCGGCAGCAGGGTGCGCTGGATCGAGGCCCGTCGGGACACCCCGGCGGTCAGGGCCTCGAGATGACGCAGCGCGGCGGCGGGATCGGAGAAGCCGAGCGCGGTGAGCCTGACGCGCGCGGCTTCCGGGGTGAGCCGGGCCTCTTCGCCGGGGATCCGTGCGACAGCGGCCAGCAGCGGCCGGTAGAAGAGCTTCTCGTGCAGGCGGTGGACCTCGCGCTTGTGCTGCTTCCAGACCCGGGTGAGCTCCGCGACCGGCTCGGCGAAGTAGCCCAACGAACGCCCGAGCGCGCGTAGCTCCCGTTCGTCGGCGGGCAGCAGGTGGGTACGCCGGAGCCGGGTCAGCTGGACGCGGTGTTCCAACGTACGCAGGAAGCGGTACGCATCGGCCAGGGCGGCACCGTCACCGCGTCCTACGTACCCGCCTTGGGTGAGAGCTTCGAGCGCGCACAGCGTGGACGGGCTGTGCAGAGTGGGATCCGCGCGGCCATGGACGAGCTGCAGCAGTTGGACGGCGAACTCCACGTCCCGCAGGCCACCCGGCCCGAGTTTGAGCTGACGGTCGAGCTCGGCCGCCGGGATGTGGTCGACAACTCGACGCCGCATCGCCTGGACGTCCTCGACGAAGCCTGGCCGGTCCGCGGAGCGCCACACCAGCGGCGTCACCGCCTCGAGGTAGGCCGCGCCGAGGTCACGGTCACCCGCGACGGTCCGCGCCTTCAGCAGAGCCTGGAACTCCCAGGTCTTCGCCCACCGCTCGTAGTAGGCCAGGTGGCTCGCGACAGTGCGAACCAGCGGTCCGCTGCGGCCCTCGGGGCGAAGTGCCGCATCGACCGGCCAGAGCGTTCCTTCGGCCGTGTGGTCGGAGCAGATCTGGATGAGTTGGGACGCGAGCTGGGTGGCGGTACGCAGGGCGCCCACCTCCCCGTCCGGGCCGGGACCCGCGGGTCCCGGCGACGCCGGCTCGGCGACGAACAACACGTCGACATCGCTTGCGTAGTTGAGTTCGTGGCCGCCGCACTTGCCCATACCGATCACCGCCAACCGGCACGGCACGGCACCCTCGGGCAGCCGGGCGCGCGCGATCGCGAGAGCCGCCTCCAGCGCGGCAGCCGCAAGGTCGGCAAGCTCGGCGGCCACATCGTCGACCGAGACCGCCATGGCCAGATCCCTGGCCGCGAGGCGCAGCAACAGCCGGCGATACCCCACCCGCAGGGCGTCGGGGGCGGCCGGTCCGGCTTCGGCGGCGACCGGTTCGGCCGCCAACGGGTCGGCTCCGACGGCCTCCAGGAGTGCAACACGCAACGCCGTGGCGGTCGGTCGGACCAGGTTCAGTTCGGGATCGGCGAGCTCACGCCAGTGCGCGGGATGTCGCAGGAGATGCTCTGCCAGCCCGCTGCTTGCGCCGAGAACCTCGGCGAGTCGGCCCCGGAGCACGTGGTTGGACAGGAGTGCGCGGTCGGTCAGGAGGTGGCGTTCGAGCTCCGCCCGGTCCGGCGCGGCGTCGAGGAGTGCCGCGAGAAAGGAGAACGCCTGGTCGGGGTCGGCCGCTCTGGCGGCGGCCTCGAGAAGGGGGTCGAACCTGGGACCCAGCTCCCCCAGCGTCTCCCGGATGCGGTCAGGCTCCCCGAATCCCAGCCGGACGAGCTGTCCCGTGGTCCACACGTGCGCCTGTGGCGTCACCCCGCAACCTCCCTCTGCCGTCGCTGCGGCCCGGCCCCCGCGTCCGCCCCTACCCGGCACGCATCCCAACCTAGATGACCACCTGGTGTCCTGACCGCCGACACCGGCGCCCGCGGGAGTCTCGGCATGCCGGGTCGGCGGCCGGCGACAGCCTGGGCCGTGGCCCGAGGCGGCAACAGCTTCCACCGGTGGACCCGCCGGTGTAACTTCCCTTCGTACTGCGAGCATGCGTCGGCAGGGCACATCCGAAGCGTCAGGATCCCGGGAGGAGCAGCCCATGGGTCGGATCATCCGTGCGATCTCCGCGCTGGGAGCGGTCGGGGCGATGGGCGCCCTCCTCGCCAGTTCGGTCGGGCCGACCCCGACCGCCACGGCGGAGCCGAAGCCGATCGCGCAGTGGCGCAGCTACTGGGTCGACTCGTTCCGGCCGAGCATCTACACGCCGGAGAACGTCGACAAACTGGTCGCCGACGCCGAGGCTCTCGGAGCCAACGCCCTGATCGTTCAGGTCGGCCGGTGGATGGACTGCTTCTGCAACCGGTCCGCCTTCCCGCGTACGCACGTGGCGATCGACCCGGCCTTCGACCCGTTGGACGACGTGATCGAGAAGGCACACGCCGCTGGCATCGAGGTCCACGCCTGGGTCAACGCCACCCCGATGTGGAACGCAGCGACTCCGCCACCGTCGCCCGACCACGTGTTCCACACCCACGGTGAGACCGCAACCGGTGCCGACCGCTGGCTCAACAAGCGGGTCGACGGAGCCGAGCGGGTCAACACGATGAACGTCATGGACCCCGCCAACCCCGCCGCCGCCGACTACGTGGTGGACGGGATCGCCAGCATCGTCGACGAGTACGACATCGACGGGATCAACCTCGACTACATCCGCTACCCCGACTACAACTCCACGACCGAGACGAGCGACTGGGGCTACTCCGACGTCTCGCTGCAGCGGTTCCGCGACGCCACCGGACGCACGGACACGCCGGCCCCGGCCGACCTCCAGTGGAGCGCGTGGCGCCGCGCACAGGTCACGGCTCTGGTCCGCAAGATCTACCTGTCGATGTACGAACGAAAGCCCCTCGCCAGGCTCTCCATCAACGGCATCACCTACGGCTTCGGCCCGCAGTCGGTCGGCGGCTGGGAACGCACCCGCACCTACGCAGAGGTCATGCAGGACTGGAAGGGCTGGCTCGACGAGGGGATCATCGACACCACCGTCGCCATGAACTACAAGCGCGAACACCTGCCCGACCAGCAGCAGATGTTCCGCGAGTGGAACGAGGTCCTCGCCGACTGGCAGGCGGGCCGGCACAACGTCGTCGGGCCAGCCGTCTACCTCAACAGCGTGCCCGACAGCGTGCGCCAGGCGCGGGCGGCCTTCACATCCACCGCCGCCGGCAACAGGGTCGTGGGGTGGAGCGGCTACTCCTATGCGGTCCCCAGTGCGGCCGCCAACGCCGATCCCTCCCTCGCCGACGCCGAGCGCGCCGCACTCGCCTCGGCGTTCACGCAGGAGGACCCGACCGGTGCGGACGAGCCAGTCTTCGCCCGCCCGGCCAAGGTCCCCTCGATGCCGTGGAAGACCCGGCCCGAGACGGGTCACGTCACCGGAGAACTCGTCGGCCAGGACGGCATGCCGCTGGACCAGCGAACCGTCAGCGTGCACGACCTGCGTACCGGCACGAAGGTGGCGTCGGGGCTCACCGACGGCAGCGGATGGTTCGGCATCGTCGACGTGCCACCCGGTAGCTGGCAGGTCAGGGCTGACGTGCCCGGATCCCACGACGTACGAACCGTCGTCCACGTCCGGAAGGGCCGCGTGACGACCGCGGCGTTCGCGCCGAGCTAGCTGGACTTCCGTCCGCCGCGGAGCGCATGAGTCCCGCTGGATGTACGGCGGCGTGGCACGCAAGCCCTGACGTCCACCGGATCAGGCGGGGAACGGCCGGACGGCTCTGCCAGCGCGCAGCGCCAACGTCCACCAGACGATCTGGTCGAGCATGGCCTTGGCCGCCGCGTTGCACCCGGCGAGGTCGCGCAGCTCGCCGGAGGGGTCCAACAGTTCCTCGACGTTGTGGAAGCTCACGGAGTCCCGCACGGTGGCGGCGTTGACCTCCGCGAAGACCTGACGCAACTGTTCGACGGCGCGGAGCCCTCCGCTCATGCCGCCGTACGACACGAACGCCACGGGCTTGCCGCTCCACTCGAGGTAGGGGAAGTCGATCGCCTGCTTCAACGAGGCCGGATACCCGTGGTTGTACTCCGGAGTCACCACCACATAGGCGTCGGCGGCCGCGATCCGCGCGATGAACGCCTTCTCCACCTCGCCGAGCGACTGAGGGTAGACCGACGGGAACTCGACGTCGGCCAGGTCGATCAGGTCGGTGACCATGTCGTCGCGCGGCTCGACCTGCGACACGAACCACCGGGCGAGGTGGTGGCCGATCCGTCCCTCCCGAGTACTCCCCACGATGACGACGAGGTTGAACGAGGGCTCCGGCACGGGAGGACCTTCCTGGTCCAGGACGTGCGATTCTGCCACGTAGGAATGTGATGCCATTCAAAATTGGTCGAAACGGGCGCGAACGCGCGGTGGATCTGCTCTCCGTCTTCTCGAGCGTCGACGTCATGCGGATGCTCGTCATCGAACGGCGATGGTCGCGCGCGGACTGGAAGGCGTGGGCGGTCGAAGCCGCAGCGGGCACTCTCCCACGCGACGCCTGCGGGCCTGACGCTAGAGGACTGGGAGCATCCGGTCGCGTTCGAACGCCGTGACCTGCTGGCGGTACTCCTCCCACTCCGTCCGCTTGTTGCGGAGGAAGAAGTCGAAGACGTGCTCCCCCAACGTCTCAGCGACGAGTTCACTACTCTCCATCACCCGGATCGCCTCGTCGAGGCTCTGCGGCAGCGGGTCGATCCCCAGCGCACGACGCTCGCCCTCGGTGAGCGACCACACGTCATCCTCTGACCCCGGTGGCAGGTCGTAACCCTGCTCGACGCCCCTGAGCCCGGCCGCCAGGATCACGGCGTACGCCAGATAGGGGTTGGCCGCGGAGTCGAGCGAACGGAACTCGATCCGCGTCGACTGCCCCTTCGCCGGCTTGTACATCGGAACCCGCACCAACGCCGAGCGGTTGTTGTGCCCCCAGCAGATGTACGCGGGTGCCTCACCGCCACCCCAGAGCCGCTTGTACGAGTTGACCCACTGGTCGGTGACAGCGGTGATCTCGCTGGCATGGCGGAGCAGTCCCGCGATGAACGACCGGGCCACCTTCGACTGGTGGTACTCAGCACCTGACTCGAAGAAGGCGTTCCGGTCGCCCTCGAACAGCGACATGTGCGTGTGCATCCCCGATCCTGGCCACTGCGAGAACGGCTTGGGCATGAACGACGCGTACAGGCCCTGGCTGAGCGCGACCTCCTTGACCACCACGCGGAACGTCATGATGTTGTCGGCGGTCGCCAGCGCGTCGGCGTAGCGCAGGTCGATCTCCTGCTGTCCGGGCGCGCCCTCGTGGTGGCTGAACTCCACCGAGATCCCCATCGCCTCCAGCATCGTGATCGCTTCGCGCCGGAAGTCCTGGCTCATCCCGTGGGCGGTGTGGTCGAAGTAGCCGCTGCGGTCGACAGGCACCGGGGGGCGGCCCTTCTCAGGCGTGTTCTTGAAGAGGAAGAACTCGATCTCGGGGTGGGTGTAGAAGGTGAAGCCCAGATCGGCCGCCTTGCCGAGGGCCCGCTTGAGGACGTAGCGCGGATCGGCGTACGACGGTGAACCGTCCGGCATCAGGATGTCGCAGAACATCCGCGCCGTGCTGGGCGAGCTCCCCCGCCACGGCAGGATCTGGAACGTCGCCGGGTCGGGTTTGGCGAGCATGTCAGCTTCGTAGACGCGGGCGAAGCCCTCGATCGCGGAACCGTCGAAGCCGATCCCCTCCGCGAACGCGCCCTCGAGCTCGGCCGGTGCGACCGCCACGGACTTGAGGAAGCCGAGGACGTCGGTGAACCACAGCCGGACGAACCGAACGTCGCGTTCCTCGAGAGTGCGGAGGACGAATTCCTGCTGCTTGTCCATGCTCATCCATCCCTGCGACTCGTTCACTGGCGTCGGGCAGCGGTATGTCCGCTGACCATCAGTATCACTCCGGGGTTACCGGCGCATTGCCCGCCCGGGCCTCACACGTGGCCGGCCCCGCCGACGCCACATCTTGATCACTGCCGGCAGAACGGGGAGGCTCGTGAGGGTGAGGCGTCCGGTTTGTCCAGCGTCGATCCCACTCGGTCTCCGCGACGCGCGACCGGATCGGGAACGCCCACGGGCGCAGAGTCGGCCGGCAGACGCCGACCGACTACCCTCGGAGCGTGGCACAAATCCGCCTCGCACTGGCACAGCTGAACGTCACGGTAGGTGACATCGCCGGCAACGCCGATGCCATCCTGCGGTGGGCCCAGCATGCCGCCGACCGGGGTTCGCACATCGTCGCGTTCCCCGAGATGGCTCTGACCGGCTACCCCGTCGAGGACCTTGCTCTCCGCTCGTCGTTCGTGGATGCCTCCCGCGCCGCCATGGAGGATCTCGCCGCCAAGCTCGCCGCCGCCGGCCTCGGCCAGCTCGTCGTCGTCTGCGGATATCTGGACAAGGGCGCGGGATCGCCGGACCAGATCGGGCGGCCCAAGGGCTCGCCGCACAACGCTGCCGCCGTCCTCCACGGCGGCAAGATCGTCACTCGGGCGATCAAGCACCACCTTCCCAACTACGGCGTCTTCGACGAGTACCGCTACTTCGTGCCCGGCGAGAGCCTCCAGGTCGTCACGGTGCACGGCATCGACGTCGCGATCGCGATCTGTGAGGACCTCTGGCAGGACGGCGGTCCGGTGCGCGCGGCCCGTGCCGCTGGTGCCGGACTGCTGCTCACGATCAACGCCTCGCCGTACGAACTGGCCAAGGACGACGAGCGGCTCACCTTCGTCACCCGGCGCGCCCGCGAGGCCATGTGCCCGCTCGCGTACGTCAACATGGTCGGTGGGCAGGACGAGCTGGTCTTCGACGGGGACTCGATCGTGGTCGACGAGACGGGCACGGTCCTGACCAGGGCGCCGCAGTTCACCGAGGGGCTGCTCACGGTCGACCTCGACCTCGCGACGACGACCCAGGGGGCCGACGAGTACGCCGGCATCCGGATCGACCGTACGGTCATCTCCGACAGCCCGCTCATGGGTTACCCGCCGAGCCGTTCCGGCATCGCGCCGCGGCTCGACGAGGAGGCCGAGATCTACACGGCGGTCGTCACCGGTCTGCGCGACTACGTCCACAAGAACGGCTACCAGAGCGTCGTGCTGGGCCTGTCCGGCGGGATCGACTCCGCCCTGGCCGCCACGATCGCCTGCGACGCTCTGCGCCCGGAGAACGTCCACGGGATCTCCAACCCCAGCAAGTACTCCAGCGATCATTCCAAGGACGATGCCGCCGACCTCGCCGAGCGCACCGGGCTCGACTACCGCGAGATCCCGATCGAGCCGATAGTCGCGGCGTTCCTCGACAACGTCGAGCTGACCGGGGTGGCGGAGGAGAATCTCCAGGCCCGGATCCGGGGCATGATCTGGATGGGAGTCGCCAACCAGGAAGGGCACCTGGTCATCGCGACCGGAAACAAGAGCGAGCTGGCGGTCGGCTACTCCACGATGTACGGCGACGCGGTCGGCGCCTTCGCGCCCCTGAAGGACGTCCCGAAGACGTGGGTCTGGCGGCTCGCCCGTTGGCGCAACCAGGTCGCCCGGGACATCGGTGAGACGCCGCCGATCCCGACCAGCAGCATCAACAAGGAGCCGTCGGCGGAGCTACGCCCAGGCCAGCGGGACACCGACTCCCTTCCCCCGTACGAACTTCTCGACGACATGCTGGACGACTACGTCGAGCAGGACGCCAGTGCGGCCGACCTCGTGACGGCAGGCTTCGAGCCGGAACTGGTCGAGAAGGTGATCCGGATGGTCGACGCCGCCGAGTTCAAGCGTCGGCAGTACCCGCCGGGCCCGAAGATCTCGTTCAAGGCGTTCGGTCGTGACCGCCGACTGCCGATCACCGACGGCTGGCGGGAGACGACGCAGCCTGGTCGCGTGACGGAAACCGCGGCTCCGCCGGAACGCACGGCACCACCCGGTGAGGGCCCGCGGGAGGCATGACGTCGAGGTCCTCCGGCGTGGGCGACACCGGCCCTCCGGCTCAGTGGCCGCGTCGTGACGGACAGGCGGTCGCCCTGGTGCTGGGGGCGACCATCTCGGTCCAGTTCGGCGGTGCGCTCGCCGTCATCCTGATCATGCAGGTGGGGGCGGTCGGTGCGGTCACGCTACGGATGTTGCTGGCGGCGGTACTCGTCGTAGGGCTCGTGCGTCCCCGCCTGTCCGGCCGCACTCGACGGGATCTGGCGGTCGGCGTCGGCCTCGGACTGGTCCTCGCGGCGATGAACGTCTGTTTCTACGAAGCCGCGGCCCGCCTGCCCCTCGGCGCCGCGGTGACGTTGGAGTTCCTGGGTCCACTCGGGCTTGCCGTCGTGATGTCCCGGCGGCTACGCGACTTCCTCTGGGTCGGACTCGCCGGAATCGGCGTCGTACTCCTGAGCGAGGGCGGGCTGGAGGAGCTGAACGCGGTGGGAGCCGCGTTCGGCCTGGGCGCCGGGGTGTGCTGGGCGGCGTACATCCTGCTGGGCGCCGAGACCGGCAGACGGTTCCGCGGCGCCGACGGTCTGGCGTTCGCACTCGTCGTCGCCAGCATCGCCATCCTTCCCCTCGCGGCGGTGACCACCGGTCCCGCTCTCCTCGCCCCGCCCACCCTCCTCCTGGGCGCCTGCGTCGCCCTGCTGTGCACCGCGGTGCCCTACACCCTCGAGCTCACGGCCTTGCGCAGGCTCTCACCGCGGACCTTCGGCGTGCTGATGAGCCTCGAGCCCGCCGTCGCGACCGTCGCGGGCTTCCTGATTCTCGACCAGCGGCTCACGCCGTGGCAGCTCGCCGCGGTGGGGATGGTCGTCGTGGCGAGCGCCGGCGCCATGCGTACGGCACGACCGGGTGTGCAGGGGCCGGCCGGTGACCAGCGCCGCCCAGCGCGTAGGAGCGTGTTGAGCGGGGCGCCGGAGTCCCTCCACACCCGAGACTGATTCGAGCAGCCACTGCCCGCCGTTGGAGGAGCCATGACTCTCACCACCGCACCGACGCCCACCGGCCGACCTCTGGTCGGGTCGATGCTCGATCTTCGGCGTGACTGCCTGGGCACGTACCTGCGCGCCTTTCAGGAGTGCGGCGACGTGGTGCGCTTCGTCGTCGGCCCGCCCGGCCTTCGGTTGGTGGTCCACGGCGTGTTCTCCGCCGACGGTGCGCGACAGGTTCTCTCGGATGCGGCCCTGTTCCGCAAGGACAACAGGTTCTACGTCGAGGTGCGCGAGTCGTTCGGCAACGGCCTGCTGACCAGCCAGGACACCGACTACGCACGCCAACGCCGGCTCATCCAGCCGCTGTTCACGCGGCGCCGGGTCGACCTGTACGCAGCTGCCATGTGCGAGGAGGTCGGCGCGGCAGTCGAGGCCTGGCGGGGCGCCACCGGCCAGGTGGTCGACGTGATCGAGGAGTCCACCCGGCTCACGCTCCGGGTCGTGGCGCGCATCCTCTTCGGCGCCGACGTCGACGACGCCATCGAGACCGTTCGTCGATCCTTCCCGGTGATCGGCGAATACACCCGACGTCGCGGTCTCTCACCGATCCACATCCCACGGCAGTGGCCCACTTCGTCGAACCGCCGCGCGGCGGCGGCCCTACGCGAGCTGTACGGCGTCTGTGACCGCATCATCGATGAGCGCCGCGGCGCGGGTACGGCCAGCACCGGCAAGGGAAACTCCGAGGGCGCCGACGGTACTGACCTGCTCTCGCTGCTGGCGCGCGCCACCGACGAGGACGGCGACAGCCTCGCGGCGAGTGAGATCCGCGACCAGGTCCTCATCTTCCTTCTGGCCGGGCACGAGACCACCGCGACGTCGCTGGGTTTCGCGCTACACCTGCTGGCCCGTCATCCGGACGAGCAGGCCCGGGCCCGGGAGGAGGTCGACCGGCTGCTCGGTGGCCGAGTTCCCGAGGCCAGGGACCTCGACGCGCTCCCCTACACAACGCAGGTACTGAAGGAGGCGATGCGCCTCTATCCCGCGGCACCGGCGACGGGTCGTCTGGCGGTCACCGAGACCGAGATCGGTGGCTTCGCGATCCCCGCGGGCGGGCACGTCTTCGTCAGTCCATGGGTCACCCACCGGCATCCGGCGTACTGGGAAGAGCCCGAGGTCTTCGACCCCGACCGGTTCACGCCGGAGGCGGAGGCGGCACGTCCGCGCTACGCCTGGTTCCCGTTCGGCGGCGGACCCCGAGCTTGCATCGGTCAGCACTTCTCGATGCTGGAGTCGGTGCTGGCCCTCGCCCTCGTGCTCCAGGCGTACGAACTCACCGCGATCGACACCGAGGTGCCCCTCACCGCGGGGATCACTCTCCGAGCGACCGGCCCGGTCCGCTGCCGCCTCATCCCCCGGTGAGGACGGAGGCGATGGCGCGACTCATCGCGGTGGCGGGCGCCACCCCCGGCGTCACCAAGTCCACTGTGTCAACCAGTACGGCGACCGGTGAACCCGTCAGGCCGTCCACCCGAGGAGGATCTCACCGAGCGAGACCACGGCCAACCAGAACGCCACCCCGACGAAGGGCAGCGCCAGCACCACCAGCGGCCGCCGCCGAACCCACCGCACGGCACAGAGCCCGAGCACGAGCCAGCAGGCAAGGAGCACGACCACTGCCCAGACAGGGGCAACGAGCCCGCTCACGGCGTAGAGGTAGAGCACCGGGAACAACAGGACGATGCCGACCCAGCCAGCCAACCGGACCAGTGACTTCATGCACCCATGGTGCCCGTCAGATACTCGTCGTGACTACTCCCCGGGCTTCAGCCCCATCGGGACCGCAGGCGCGGCAGGACGTCGCGGGAGAAACCCTCCAGGAAGCGCGCCTGGTCGTTGCCCGGGCCGTGGAAGACGAGTTCGCTGAAGCCGAGCTCGACATACGGCGCGATCTTGTCCACCACCTCGTCAGGGTCGTCGGAGACGATGAACCGCTTCGTGGCGATCAGCGGGTCGGCATCGGCCAGGCGTTCCATCTCCACCGGGTCCTCGACGCCCTGCTTCTGCTCCGGCGTCAGTCCGAGCGCCGCCCACCACGCACAGGCCTCTTCGGCGACCCGGCGGTCGGCGTCGTAGGACACCTTGATCTCGATCTGGTTCGGGAGCTTCGCTGGATCGTGTCCGGCCGCCTCCGCACCTTCGCGCACCTTGCCGAGCACCGTCTCGTAGAGCTCCGGTGACTTGCCACTGGTCTGGATGACACCATCGCCGATCCGCCCCGCCAGCCGGCCGGCGAGCGGTCCGGACGCCGCGACGTAGATGGGCAGCGGGACGTCCGGACGTTCGTAGATGGTCGCCTTGGAGGTCGTGTAGTAGTCGCCGGCGAAGTCCACGCGTTCCTGCGTCCAGAGGGTACGAATCAAGGTGACGGCCTCCCGCAACCTCGCCCGCCGCTCCTTGCCGCCAGGCCACGCCGCGCCCGTGGCCGGTACCTCGTTCATCGCCTCGCCGGTACCGACGCCGAGGAAGACCCGGCCGGGTGCGAACTGGTCGATGGTGGCGAAGCCCTGCGCCACCACGGACGGGTGGTAGCGAAGGATCGGCGTGAGCACACTCGTGCCCATCGTGATCCGCTCCGATGCGTACGCCAGTGCACCGAGCCAGCTGAAGACAAGGGGCGCGTGGCCGGTGGTGTGTCGCCACGGTTGGAAGTGGTCCGACACCGCCACGATGTCGAAGCCGAGCCGCTCGGCGAGTAGTGCGTAGTCGAGTAGTTCGCGGGTGCCGAACTGCTCGGCCGATGCCTTGTAGCCGTACCTCACTGGTTGCTCCTCTCCGCACGACGCCCGCCGTACGAGTCCAGCAAACCAGTCGGCACCAAACCGTCCCCCTCGCGGGGCCCATGTGGCACGGTGGAGTGCGATGGATCTCCAGCAGGCACGAGCACTCCGCGACCTTCTCGACGGGAGCGGTTGGCTCGAACGCACGGCCGAGTTCGGACGCGCACTTCGGACCACCACGAAGTCCCCCGGCGGGCTCTTGCTCTTCGGCCCACCAGAGGACGAACCCTGGCACCTCACCGCACACCTCGACGACGAGTCGCGGTATGCCGCCCTCCCTGAGATCGCGCCCACCCTGGTGCGATGGAACCCGCCCCAGGGCGCGCCGGCACATCTCGCCGTCGGGCTGGACCGCTTGCGCGACGCACGCCGAGGCGAGTCGCTTCTCGTCGTCGCTGCGTCGGTGCCGGTACCACTGCTCGAACGCGTCGATGACGTACGCCGCAAGGGCGCGAACATCTTCGCCCTCGACACAGGTCAGCCAGAACTCGCCGCCCTCGCGCACGATGTTCTCGCAGTCGACACAGATGCCCTGCCGGCCGTGTCCTTCGACAGTGCACAACACCTGCTGAGCATCGCGGCCACCGAACCGACGCCCGGTCGACGCCGCACCTTGCGCGCACGACTCGGTCGCCTTCTCGACACCATCGTGGGCCCGGGCGCATAACGTCTGCGGGAGGACGACTTCGGCGAGCGCCTATCTGCTTTACATATTCGGTGTTTGGACGCCAATGCTTCCCATCAACTCTGGGTTTGCGAAATCACGATGCATGGAACTCGACCGCATTTCTGAGCGGTTCTCGCACAGATCAATAAATTCCCCCGCCGTTCGTGGTTTACGGGAGCCGTTAATGCGCAAGATCCACTGAGACGGCCGGAGTGAATGTCCTGGCCAAGTTGGCAGCAACGGTCCGGTTGAAGGCCGGAGGCCCCTGCAAGGGAGGCAGTGCGGTGCCCACAGCAAGAACAGCGGCGACCAAGACCGCAAACACGAGAACGGCCGCGGCCAGGAAGACGGGGAAGATAGCTACCCGGGCCACAGCGGCAGGAAAGTCGGCGGCAAAGACCGTACGGAAGCAGTCGGTGGCTGCGGCAAGGAAGGCCACCGGGAGCACAGCGAAGCGCGTGGGTCGCAAGACAACGACTCGGCGGACGACGGCGAAGCGCACTACCGCCAAGCGCACCACCGCGAAGCGGACCACCGCGAAGCGCACTCCCGCCAAGCGGGCCACGGCCAAGCGGACAACCGCCAAGCGGACCCCGGCCAAGCGGGCCACCGCCAAGCGGGCCACAGCGAAGCGCACTCCCGCCAAGCGGGCCACCGCCAAGCGGACAACCGCGAAGCGGACAGCCGCGAAGCGGGGCACGGCCAAGCGGGCCACCGCGAAGCGGACAACCGCGAAGCGCGCCACGGCCAAGAAGGCCACCGCGAAGCGCGGCGCCGCCAAGCGGACAACCGCCAAGCGGGCCACCGCCAAGCGGGCCACCGCCAAGCGGGCCACCGCGAAGCGCGGCGCCGCCAAGCGGGCTACCGGCCGGCGCACGACGGCCAAGCGTACGGCCAAGAAGACCGCGACAAAGCGGGCGCCGGCGCGCAAGGCCGCCAAGAAGCGCGCACCGGCCAAGAAGGCCATTCGGAAGCGGGCCGGCATGAAGCGGACCACCACGAGGAGGACCGCCGGGACCCGGAAGATGGCCGGACGCAGGATGACGCGAGCAGCGACCACACCGAGCGCCACGCAGACAGCGACCGCCCGGACGGGCAGCCGTGCGCCGCGCCGCCAGTCCGCGGGATGATCCAAACCGGGTAGATCGATCGAAAACGAAAAAGCAGTGTCAACTGTGGGGACGTGCGCAGAGTGCGCCGTCCCCACAGCCGACTCCAGTCACGGCCAACAACCTGATGCCGCCACCCAGACCCCGTCACAGCCGAGCCAGCACTCGTTGCGACGGGAGACGGATGGGCCCGATCAGCGCTCGTCGTCGACGTCGTCGTTCCAGCGTGGGTCGGTGTCCCACTGCTCGTTGCGCTCGGCCACCTTGGCCAGGGCCTCCTGCGCCTCCGCCTCGCTGGGGTAGGGACCGAGCCGATCAGCGGCGCGGCATCCTTCCCGAGGCTCGACCCGGTGGTGCCGGAGACAGAAATACCACTCGGCAGGTTCCACGCTCATGGGGGAAGCTTCCCCCAGCGAAGCGGCTCCGGCAACTCCGCAGCGTCGTTCGCACCCGGCGGACATGGTGACAGAACCTCCCGACGGGCGTCGTAGACTCCCGGAACCATGGCCCCACTGGTTCCCGCCGAGATCTCCCCGCGCCGCAAGGTCCCCCAGGACATCGGCAGACCTGAGTACGTCGACAAGGCCACGCCACGCCGGTTCACCGGCTCGGAGGTCAAGGACGCCGACACCGTAGAGCGGATGCGGGTCGCCGGGCGGATCGCGGCACAGGCGCTCCAGGAGGTCGGGAAGCAGGTCGCCCCGGGCGTCACCACCGATGAACTCGACCAGGTGGGCCACGAGTTTCTGTGTGACGCTGGCGCCTATCCCTCGACGCTCGGTTATCAGGGATTCCCTAAGTCGCTCTGCACCTCGGTCAATGAGGTCATCTGCCACGGCATTCCTGACGCGCGCCAACTCGAAGACGGCGACATCGTCAATATCGACATCACCGCGTTCATTGGCGGCGTGCACGGCGACACCAATGCCACCTTTCTCGTCGGCGACGTCGCAGAAGACGTACGCCAGTTGGTCTCACGCACCCATGAGGCCATGATGCGAGGAATCAAGGCCGTCGCACCCGGCCGCCAGGTCAACGTCATTGGACGGGTGATCGAGTCCTATGCCAAGCGGTTCGGCTACGGGGTCGTACAGGAGTTCACCGGCCACGGCATCGGCACGGCGTTCCACTCGGGACTGATCATTCCGCACTACGACGAGCCACGCTTCGACACCACGATCGAGGCCGGCATGACGTTCACGATCGAGCCGATGCTCACCCTCGGCACGCACGAATGGGACATGTGGGAGGACGGCTGGACCGTGCTCACCAAGGATCGCCGGTGGTCGGCGCAGTTCGAGCACACGCTGCTCGTCACGCCCACGGGCGCGGAGATCCTGACCACCGTCTGAGCGTCGTCGCATCGCCTGCCACGCCAGAGCCGGGACGTCACCGGCGCGGCCGCTCCCAGAGCATGACGCGCGCGCCGGCCACCGAAGTCGTGCGTACGTGCCGGAGTCCGGTCACACCTGACGGTTTGCCCCCTTGCCACCGCGGCACGACGATCCACACCCGGCGAACGCCTGGCGGCAGACCACCGGCGACCCAGGTGGGTCGCAATCGGAGCCTCGCAGGTAGTACGGAAGAGTGTGAACGGTCGTGAGGGTTTCGTACGCCGCATCGCCGGTACGGCAGTCGGCCGCAACGACTCGTGCGGCCGCGCGCAGGTCCGGTCCATGACCGTCGGGCGCACGCATCCTCGCCAGGGGAGCCCATGCCACCGCTGCAGCCACAGCGCCCACGACCGCGACCGTCCAGGCCGTCCGGTGCCGCAGCCCGGCCGCGGCGAGAAGGACGAGCGCGGGCGCCGAGGTGAGCAGGTACCGCGGAAGGAACGCCGGTGTGATGGCTCCGACGCCGAACAGCAGCAGGGGCGGAGCGACTACCCACACCAGCAGCGGCGCGGTGAGCGGGTTCCGTCGTACGCCGACCAGCGTGCAGCGTCAGCGCGGCGGCGTAGACCGCCCACCAGCGCCACCGATCCGTCCGTACTGCCCGGAGCAGCAGCCAGACGGACAGGACGCCGACGGCCACGACGAGGGCGTAGGGGCGCGCCTCCTGGGCGTACCGCGACGCCATCGGCGACAAAGCCGTCAGCACACCGGCAGTGATCCCGCTCGACACCCCCCACCAGCGGCGTGCCAGGTCGGCGATCACACCTGCCGCGACCGCCATGGCCGCGGCGGACGGAAGACGTAGCCACCACTCCGCGTCGCCCACCGAGGTCCAGGCCGACATGGCGAGGTAGTAGGCGCCGAGACCGGCGTCGCGGTGTGCGAGGAATCCGAGCAGACCGCCGAGGGACCGCCCGACCTCACTCGCCGTTGCCGCCTCGTCGAGCCAGAGCGCGGGAACACCCAGCGCCCACAGGTAGACCACGAACGCGAAAACCGAAGGGAGCACCGCCACGGCGACGGCGCGACGCTTCGTCATGACCGGATCCAGCCGACCAACGTCACGTCGACAAGGGACGCGCCAGTCAGGACCCCTGGTTGAGCTCCTCGACGATCAGCTCCGCATCGCGACGTGCCATGTCGAGCCGAGGAATCCACCAGTCGTCGAGCAGCAGATCCCAGATGCCATGGCCGTAGTCGGTCTCGCGTACGACGAATCGCTCTCTCACCGCTCCCGCCTCCCGCTGCCCTCCACCACAGGATATCGAACACGTGTTCGATCTCCAAGGGCGTCAGTCGTTCCGCTGCGTTCGGGTGTGCTGGGCGACCATACGGGACAGCTCGCGCGCCGCCGTCCGCCCGTGCTGACCGTCGGCGGACTGGATCGCCATCGCCTGCACCGTCGTACCGTCGTCGACGTCCAACTGCACCCACGGATCGCCCGAACGGAGGTTGACCGACAGGACCTGCGCCCACTCCAACTGGCGAGTGCGCAGGACGTTGACGATCGTGAGGCCGGCCTCGTCGGCGCGCACCTTCAGCCGGGCCAGCCGGTACAACCCCGCGAGGAGGGCGAGCAGAACCAGGCCGAGGGTGAGGGACTGCAGGATGTTGATCTGCGCCCGGGCCGCCGTCGGCAACCCGACCCACATGCCCAGAGCGGCGGCGACAAGGACAACCCCCATCGCAGCGGCCACCACGGGTACGAAGCGGGGGCGCCACGTGTGTGGCAGTGCGGGAAGGCTGTGGGGCACCGGCGTACTCGGCCCGTCGGGACGCCCTGGTGGCGTGGAGGTCATCGTGGTGGCCGCATCTCACAGCCGGCAGGCGTGCAGGTCGGTGACGAGAATGGCGCGGGCGCCGATCTCCCACAGCTCGTCCATCAGCCGCTGGGCCTCGACGCGCGGCACGAGCACCCGCACGGCGACCCAGCCCGCTCGATGAAGCGGTGAGACCGTTGGCCCCTCCAGACCGGGTGCGATCGCGACGGCCCGCTCCATGGCGTCGGCCTCGAGGTCGTAGTCCATCAGGACGTAGTCGCGGGCGACCAGAACTCCCTGAAGCCGGCGGATGAGCAGCTCGAGCTCGCTCGGGTCGGCCACTCCGTCCCGCTTCACGAGAATGGCTTCGGACGTGAGGATCGGCTCGCCGAAGACCTCGAGGCCGGCGTTGCGCAACGTGCTTCCGGTCTCGACGACATCGGCGATGACGTCGGCTACGCCGAGGCTGATGGCCGTCTCTACCGCGCCCTCCAGTTTGATCACCTTGGCGGTCACACCGCGCTCGGCGAGGAAGTTCCGCATCAGTCCGGTCAGTGACGTGGCGACCCGGAGCCCTTCGAGATCCTCGATCGAGGACGCCGTTCCAGGTCGGGCGGCGAGCCGGACCGTCGAACGGGCGAAGCCCAGCTGTAGGACTTCTTCGCCCGGTGCGCCGGAATCGAGCAGATAGTCACGCCCGGTGATGCCGATGTCGAGGGTGCCCTGTCCGACGAAGACGGGGATGTCACTGGGACGCAGGTAGTAGAACTCGATGCCGTTCTCGGCATCGGTGAGCACCAGCTCGCGGGAATCCCCGCGCTGGCGGTAACCCGCCTCGCGCAGCATCTCCGCGGCGGGTTCGGCGATTCTCGATCCCTTGTTGGGAACGGCGACACGCAGCATGGTCTGGCTCTCTTCCTCAGGTGCCTGGGGTAGGAACGAACGGACGCGTCGGCGAGGGCGAGCCAACCTGTCGCGGCCGGCTCACCCTAGAGATGGGCGTAGACGTCGTCGAGGTCGAGATCACAGGCGATCATGAGCACCTGGGCGTGGTAGAGCAGCTGTGAGATCTCCTCAGCGGCCCGCTCCCGGCCTTCGTGCTCAGCCGCCATCCACGCCTCGGCCGCCTCCTCGACGAGCTTCTTGCCGATCGCGTGGACGCCGGCGTCGAGGGCGGCGACGGTGCCCGATCCCTCGGGGCGGGCCACCGCCTTCGCCGCCAGCTCGGCGTACAGCTCGTCGAACGTCTTCATCCTCAGGTCCTGTGGTCGATACGGCGACACCCTGGCCGCCGGTCCCCCAGCCTAGGAGTCACCGGTGAACGGCTGGCGTCGAGGGTCGCCTGACCGCTGAGGCCACGCGACCAGCGACCGTGCGCTCCAGGCTCAGCCGTCGAGGTGAGTGGCGTGGCCCTCGACGACCAGCGGACCGTCGAAGGTGAGGACCTCGTTGGCCACGCGACCGTGCTGGTTCCGGAAGTTGATCACCAGCGTGTTGACCCCGGCGTAGCTGGCGATCACCTCGAAATGGAGGTCCGGCTGGGCTCGCAGACCGACAGACCAGTATTCGCGCAACGCCGCTTTGCCGCGGATGACACCACCCGTGGTGGGTATCCACTCCGCGGCGTTGGGCGAGGTGAAGACCACGTGGTCGGCGAAGTGCTCGAGGACGGCGTCGAGGTTGTGGGCGTTCCAGTCCTCGACCCACCGATCGACGAACGCCCGGATTTCAGAGCGGTCCATGGAACGCCAACTTAGACGAGGCCGGAACGAACGGCGTAGAGGGCGGCCTGGGTGCGGTCGGCGAGGCCGAGCTTGGCGAGGATCGACGACACGTGGGTCTTCACGGTCTTCTCCGACAGGACGAGGGCGCGGGCGATCTCGCGGTTGGACCTGCCACGGGCGATCTCGGCGAGCACTTCGCGTTCGCGGTCGGTGAGGGCGCCGGCGCGTTCGTCGCCCGCGTCACCTCGGAGCAGAGCCGCGGCGACCTCGGGTTCGAGCAGCACCTGTCCGGCGTGCACCGCGCGGATCGCCTGCGCCAGCGCGTCGGGATCGACGTCCTTGAACAGGTAGCCCGCCGCACCCGCCCGCAGCGCCGGCACAACCTTGGCCGGTTCCGTGAACGACGTGAGCACGAGAACCCGGGCCGGGTTCCCCCGGTCGCGCAGCATCCGCAAGGCCTCCACACCGTCGACCGACGGGAGCTGCAGGTCGAGCAGCATCACGTCGGGCGCGAGCGCCTCAGCCTGTTCGACCGCTTCCTGACCGTCGGCCGCCTCTCCCACGACCTCGATGTCGTCGAGGATGTCGAGGAACGTCCGCAGGCCGTGCCGGACGACCTGGTGATCGTCGACGACGAGGACCCTGATCGGCCCTGCGACGGTGTCCGAACGCGTACCCACGCCGTCGGCCACAGGCTCGGCGTCGGGCCCCCTCAAGGGCTCACTCATCGGCTCACCCACGGGCTCACTCACGGGCTCACTCACGGGTTCACTCACGGGCCACCTCGAGGGTCACGGTCGTCCCCGCCCCGAGCCGCGACTCGACCCGGAGCCTCCCACCCGCCCGCCGCGCCCGCTCCCGCATCGACGCGAGGCCCAGGTGATGCCCGCCCTGCCGCGCGGGGTCGTCGACGAATCCCTTGCCGTCATCGGCGACGGTCAGGACGACGCCGGTCTCGGGGGTCCGCAGATCGATCGTCACGGCGCTGGGCTCGGCGTGCCGCAAGGCGTTGTGCAGCGCCTCCTGCGTCACCCGGAACACGACGTCCTCCACCTGCTCCGGCAGCTGGCAGCGGCCGTCGCAGTCGGAGGTGAAGCCGATCTCGACTGGATGCGCCCTGCCGATTACGGCGATGTGCTTGCGCAGGGCCGGCACGAGACCGTCCTCGCGGACCGCCGGCGGGCGGAGCTCTGTGACGACGGCCCGCAGCTCGTCGAGCGCGGAACCCGCCAGCTCCTTCACTCTGGCGAACTCCACCCGGGAGCGGTCGAGATCCCCCTTCAGCGCAAGGGCCTCGGCCGCACCCACGGTCAGGCGGAGACTGAACAGTTTCTGCGCCACCGCGTCGTGGAGGTCCTGGGCGATCCGGGACCGCTCCTCCACCAGCGTCAGCTCCCGGTTGCGTTCGAACATCCGCGCCCGGGTGAGCGCGATCGCCGCGTGCGCGGCGAGGATCGTCAGCAGGCGTTCGTCGTCCGCGGTGAACTCGGGCGCATCCGGGCCGTTGGCGACGTAGACCGCGCCGAGAATGTCTCCTCGGTCGACGATGGGTACGCCGAGAAATCCGCGCATGTCGGGATGTGCGCCGGGCCACCCGGAGAAGCGGCCGTCGGTCTGGACGTCGACGACGCGGTAGGGGTGGGCGTCGTGCATCAGGACGCCGAGCAGGCCGTGTGCCCGCGGTACCGGGCCGATCGCCGCCCACTGCTCGCTGCTCACGCCGGACGTGTAGAACTCGGCGAACCGGCCCTGCCCGTCGGGAAGCCCAAGTGCCGCGTACTCCGCCCCGACGAGGGTGCGCGCCGACTCGACGATCATCTGCAGGACCTCGTGCGTCGCCGTCTGCCCGGTGACGGCGAGGAGCGCGCGGGACAGCGCGTCGAGGTCGTCGCAGCATTCCGGCGGCACAGGCGTGGACACGGCTGCCACGCTACCCGTCTCTGACCCGCTGGCGGACCGGCCGCAGGTCGTAGGTCTCACGACGTAGGCCACGGGTGGTAGGCCGCATGGAGTAGGGCGAACGGCGTACTCCGGTCCGATCGGCGGCCCGATGGCGGGCGTCCGCCGCCGCCCTAGCGTCGGTTCCAGTGAAGGGAGCACCTCATGTGGAACGACGTGATGATCCAGAGCCTCGCCACAGCTCGCGCCGAAGAGCTGCTGCGCCAGGCCGAACAGCGCCGCCTCGCCCGGCTGGCCCACCACGCGCGGCGGAGGGCGGCAGAAGCCGGCCGGCACCGGGCCGAGCCGGCCGTCCGACCGACCGCGGCGGCCGCGGCGACCACCCCGGCGGCTCAGGGCTGCTAGGTGGCGACCGCGTTCTCCGAACCGACCCGCACACCCTGTCCAGGAAGGGAGTCCCCATGCCTGTCGCCCTCATCACCGGAGCGTCCCGCGGTCTCGGCCTCGCCCTTGCCGGCGGGCTCGCCGACCGGGGCTGGTCCCTCGTGATCGACGCCCGCAACCCCGACCCCCTGGCCGACGCCGCCCGGGAGCTCACCGCCCGTGCCGGGTCGGCGGGCACGGTCACCAGCCTCGCGGGTTCGGTCACCGACCCCGGGCACCGGGCCGAGCTGGTCGAGGCCGCCGCGCTGCTCGGTGGCCCCGACCTGGTGGTGAACAACGCCGGCCTACTCGGGCCGAGCCCGCTACCCGCCGTGGCAGACCTCGGCCTCGCCGCGTATCGCGAGATCCTCGAGGTGGGCACGGTCGCGCCGCTGGCGCTGACCCAGCTCGCCCTGCCCCACCTCGCGGCGAGGGGCGGTGCGATCGTCAACGTCACCAGCGATGCCGCCGTCGAGGGGTACGCCGGATGGGGTGGCTACGGCTCGGCCAAGGCCGCACTCGAACAGTGGTCCAACGTCCTCGCCGCCGAACTCGCCGAAGGGCAGCACGACGTGCGGCTCTGGTGGGTCGACCCCGGTGACCTGCGTACCCAGATGCACCAGGACGCGTTCCCGGGCGAGGACATCTCCGACCGACCACTGCCCGACACCGTGGTTCCGGCGTTCGTCCGGCTGATCACCGAACGCCCGCCCAGCGGTCGTTTCCGGGCGACGGACCTGCTCGACGGGCTCGCCGCATGACGTCGGTGGCCGAAGCCAAGACCGCCGATGGTGGCGCGCCCGTCGACCGTGCCGGTCCTCCGTCGATCGACTTCTCGCTTCCGGCCGCCCTCGAGGCGCACGAGCCGCCCGAGGCGCGAGGCCTCACCCGTGACGGCGTACGCCTGCTGGTGGGTCGGAGCCCGCGCGACGGTCAGGGCGCCGGCGGCGTGAGCCACCATGCGTTCCGCGAGCTGCCCGACCTGCTCTCCCCCGGCGACGTCCTTGTGGTCAACAGATCGGGGACGTTGCCAGCGGCGGTGGACCTGCCGGACGACAGTGGTACGCAGCGGGCCGTGCACTTCTCGACCCTCGCACCGGACGGATCCTGGCTGGTGGAGCTGCGCCGTGGCGCCGATCCTGACCCGGGTGGGCAACCAGGTGACCGACTTGCCCTGCCCGGTGGCGTCGACCTGCTGCTGCGGGATCGCCACGTGTCCCACCGGCTGTGGCACGCGGTGCTCACAGTGACGGACATACCCCGCTATCTCGCGGCGTACGGTCGACCGATCAGGTACGGCTACGTCGCGGAGCAGTGGCCGCTCGAGGACTACCAGACGACCTTCGCGACCATCCCCGGCAGTGCGGAGATGCCGAGCGCTGGCAGGCCGTTCACTCCGGAGATCGTGACCCGGCTCGTCGCCCGGGGCGTTCTCGTCGTACCCGTCACGCTGCACACCGGCGTCGCCTCGGCAGAGGCCCATGAACCTCCGTACGCCGAATGGTTCGAGGTCCCTGACGTGACGGCGCGGGTGGTGAGCGACGCGACAGACCGTGGCGCCCGCGTGGTCGCGGTGGGGACGACGGTCGTCCGCGCGCTGGAGTCCGCGCCGCCGGGGTCCGGCACGATCGCTGCTGCCCACGGATGGACCGACGTGGTGGTCACCCCGGCACGCGGCGTACGGGTCGTGTCCGGCCTGCTGACCGGTTTCCACGAACCGCGGGCGTCACACCTGCAGATGCTCGAGGCGATCGCCGGCACTGAGCTGGTACGGGCCTGCTACGCCGCCGCGCTCGACGGCGGTTACCTGTGGCACGAGTTCGGCGACGTCAACCTCTTGATATGACACCTGAGACGGACTTCGATGCCCGCATCGGCCTGGGCACCGACTCTGTGCTGTACGACGGCCGCCCCTGGGTCCAGGCCAGCAGGGCAACCGCTTCAGTTCTGATCTCCGGCAACGTCATCTGCGCATCCATCGACGGCGCCGGTCCGGAGCCCGCCGCCCGGCTGCCAAGGCGGGCCTTCGCCCGGACCGCCGCTTTGGCAGCCAGGTTCGCCGGGACCGCGACCAGGTCGGGCACGTAGTCGGCTCGTGTCGCATAGCGGCAGAGGCCCAGGATGGCCAGCACGCCACCCGGGGCCAACGCATCACGCAGTTTCGTGATCGTCTCCGCGAACGGCATGTGATGGATGCTGGCGATACCGGCGATGAAGTCATAACGCGCACTGCCCAGGTCGTAGTCGGCGACATCTGCCTCGGCGTAGCGGACGTTGGGTGTGTCGTGGGACAGCGCACGCGCCTGGGCGATCACCTCGGGCGCGCGATCGATGGCGTCAACCGTCTGTGCACGCTGAGCCAATCGCCTGGCGAACAAGCCGGTTCCGCATCCGATGTCGAGCGCTCGATCGCATTGCCGTGGTACCTGGCGCAGCAGGTACCGGTGATAGAAGTCGTTGTGGCTGAAGTCAGGCCGTGCGTTCGGGTCAGTATGCGGATGACGCTTCCTTTCGGCAGTCGTACCGGTGCGAAGACGACGCGCAGAAGTGCCGCAACCCATGGGGCGGCCGGCCCAGCTGAGCAGAGCCAGGTGCTTAGCCAGTGGTCCGAACCGAGTGGCGGGGGACGAAGGGCTCCGTCGACCATGCCACGGCGTAGGGGGATCGACATGGCCGGATCCGGCCGGCGAAAATGTCGTGCGACCACGGACCGGACGTGCCTAGCGTCCCCGGCATGGACGAGTACGCGGCCCTGGAGGCCTGGAAGAGCGTCGTCGGTGCGGCCCGAGTCGAGCCGATGGACAGGGTCCACAACCCGATCTGGAAGGTCACGGGCGAGGACGGCCGACAGTGGGTGCTCAAGCACCTACCGGAATGGCCACCCGGAGTGGGCCCGGTCGAGGAGTACCGGGTGCTGTGCTACCTGCAGGCCGGCGGACTGCCCGTGGCCACGCCAGTCATCACCGACGACGGGCTGATCGCCTACAACGCCGACAACCTCGGCACCGACCCGAACGAGAAGCAACCAACTGGCCCGCACGCGTACGCACTCCTTCCTCTGCTCCCCAACGACCCTGAGCTGCACGAGTCGCCGGAGCTGGCGCACACGATCGGCGCCGGCATCGGCCAGCTCGACCGCATGCTCGCCGAGTGCCCATGGCACGTGACCTCACACACCGACGACCCCGCGCCGGACATCCTCGGCGATGGTTACGCCAAGCTGCCGCCGGAGCTGCGTTCACTGGTCGATCCCCTGCGAGACCAGCTCTGGGCCGCGCTCACCGACCTGCCCACCCAGCTCACCCACGGCGACTGCAACGTCGGCAACATCCTCGTCCACAACGGCGAGGTCACCGGATACATCGACCTCGACCACCTGCCACACGGCCCACGAGTCCGCGACCTCAGCTACTACCTCGCCAGCCGCCTCCAGAACCAGATCACCGACGGCGACCCCGATGCCATGGCCGCCGTACTGCGGCACTACGTTGCCGGCTACCACTCAACCCACCCATTGACCGAACGCGAGCAGGCCGCTGTCGTACCACTTCTGCTCACCGCCTTGGTCGGCGGCGCCGACTGGTGCCTACACGGCTGGGTGCCCGATCCCGCCGGCTACCAACGAAATCTGCGGGCCATCGAATGGATCACCTCGCGCTACGACCACCTGGTCAGCGCGGTCGCACCCTGATGACCGGTTCGACTGACGATCCGAACGACGGTGAACCTCCCCGTGGACTCAATCCAGTCCGTGGCGATCGAGCGCTGCTCGAAGCTGGTTGAGCGTCTCGATTCTCCAGTAGTCCCGGTTGGGGTACTGGTCGTTTCGGTTCCAGCGCATCGTCGTGACGCCTGCCCACATGAGGATGCGGAACTGGTGAACGAGGTCCTGGTTGGCTCCGGGATAGTGTTCTGCAACGTCATCGGGGACATAGGCGAGGTCGTACTCGACCGGCCCACGTTGGCACGTCCCGAGGTCGATGAAGAGCGGCCCCCTCCTGGTGCTGAGCACGTTTGCCGGATGAGGCTCACCGTGCAACAGCTGCTCGTCCGAACCCCAACGGCTGATCGCCGCGCTCACGCGGCTGAGTGTGTCGCTGACCAGTTCGCGGTCACGGTCGCGAAGGTCTGGAGTCTGCTCTGGATCGCCAACTCCCTCTGCCCAACCGGCGATTCGAGCGGTGATGTGTGGTGCCGCCAGATCGATCTTGCGCAAGCCGGCATGGAGGCGGACGAGCGCGTGCGCATAGTCCGCCGGCGCGAGGTCTGTGGACATGCCGGGCTGCTCGTGCGCCGCGCCGCCTTGCCGGTCAGCAACGACGGGCTCGTAGTAGGTCCATAGCGTGATAGCGAAGGCGTCGCGCAGATAGACGCCGGGCTCCACCCGAGGCTCGAGCTCACCTATCGGGCTGTCGGTTTCGGCGAGACGGCGAGCAACCTCTGCTTCGAACTCCATGCCCGCTTGCCCCTGACCGTCATGAAGGGACAGCGGTGCTACACGAGCAAGAACATCGCACGGAATCAGGCGCACGGCGATGCGGTCCGAGTTGTGAACGACGACCGCATCGCCGACTTGCAGACCAAGCGCGGAGGCAGTCGCCCCGGCGGCCTCAACCGCGCGCCGGACTTCGGATGGTTCCACGGTCTTCCTCGTCGTCCTCGTAAAGCGTCATGGTCGATGCTCGCGCTCGATCGCCGAGACACCTTATACGCGGCAACCCCACAAGGCACAGGTCGTCCCTCGCGGGGCTCCTCGGTGACGACCCATTACTCCATGGAACGCCGCCTTCTGGCCTTTCCGGGGAGCGGACGGCACGCGTCGCTTCGGCGGGACCGTTCGACAATGCTGGTCGTCGGGTTTGAAGTGCGGATCGTCGGGTGCGCTCGTCTTCAGAGGTCACCGGGGCCAGCCTGATTTGTTGTCGTTATTGATCGACCGGACCAAGATGACACCATGATCTTTGCGATCCGACCTGTCCAGCTGATTGATGATGACGATCTACGGCCGCTGATCGACCCCTCACGATCCCGAGCCGAAGGCAAGGCAGGTATTCGCCCGACTCGTCGGAGCCGACAGCTGGGCAATCATTGGGGCCTATCGCGACGATCGGGCGGTCGGGTACGTTGCCGCGCAGGACTACGGACCACACCTCAGGCATGGTGACTTCCACCGGATCGTCCGGATGCACGACCTGATCGTGACTGAATCTCAGCGCGGGCGCGGCGCAGGTACTCAACTACTGAATGCGGCAATAGAGTGGGCGAGAGGTCGTGCCCGCTACGTTGAGTGGCAGGCGCACGAAACTCGCGCGGCGCCTTTCTACACCAAGCTTGGATACACAGGACTGGCTTGCCCGGAGCCGGACTACCCGACGTTCACAGTTGATCTGCATCCTGAGCAACAATGACACCTTGGCGTCGCCCTGGCGCTCGCCGCCGCATCCTGCCGACGGCCGGCCCCGCCTCAGGCGTGCGCTGGGTCTGACCTACGCGGACGCCATGCGCGGGGCGCTAAGCTCCACGCATGGCGGTCGCGGCGCCCCGACAGTCGTATCTCATTTGGTTCAGCCAGCGCGTGGGCAGCACCATGTTGACCCAAGCGCTGGAGGACACCGGCATCGCCGGGCGTCCGCGTGAGTGGCTCGAGGACCCGGCGGGTCACGGGCTGCCGGCCAAATATGGCGTCTCCGATGCCGTGCAGCTGCGCGACTTTTTGTGGCGTGAGGCTGCCACGCCCAACGGCGTGATGGGTGCCAAATACGGCATGAGCGCGCGCCCGCACCAGGAACTGACGGCTCTGTTCGCGAGTGCAATCCCGGGCGTGGTCGATCCCGATGGACGCAAGGCCTGGGCGACGGTTTTTCCCGCCTGCAAACACGTGTTCATGACCCGGCGGAACAAGCTACGCCTGGCGGTCTCGTGGCTGCGAGCGATCCGATCACAGGAGTGGCACCGGCCCAACCGCGCCGACACCGTGGTGGGCGAGGCGCCGCCACGTACCAGCGCCGCCGATGTGATTGACCGCTACGATCACGACGCGCTGGAGTTCCTGCTCATTGGCGCCAACCAGCGCGAGGCCGACATGCAGGATCAGTTCGACCGCTGGGGCGTGGTCCCGTACACCGTGGTCTACGAAGATCTGGTCGCCGACTACCAAGCGACGGTGCGCCACCTGCTCGACTTTCTCGAGATCCCCGGGCGCGCCGACATCGCCATCCCGCGCCCGGCATTCGACCGCCTGGCCGACGAGGCCTCCGAAGCTTGGTACCAGCGCTTTCGTCGCGGGCGCGCGCCGAGCGCATGATTCGTGAACCACATGCGGTTCCACTTCTGGCTTCACATGGCGCGAGAGACGCCCGCCGGGGGGACCCCTCCGGGGTTTGCCTTGCAGCGGGCCCGTAGTCCGATCCATCTGCCCCGATTCCGCAGGACGACGGCCGGCCGACGACTGAACGCGCTGTCGTTTCTGTCCAAGACGGCCGCCACGGCCGCGACCTAGCATGACCACCCAGCAGCTCGCCCGATCCTCAGGGAGACAGCACCATGCGTGACCTGGTCTACACCGGCTTCATGTCGCTTGACGGCGTCGTGGACTCGCCCGGCGGTGGGCCGGGTGAGGAGCACCGCAGCGGCGGCTGGGTTTTCAAGGACCTCGAGTTCGTCCCAGAAGCCTGGTCACTGAAGGCCGAGGAGCTCGCCGACACGACGGCGCTGATGTTCGGCCGCCGCAGCTACGAGGCGTTCGCGCCGACCTGGCCCAGCTCGGAGGACCACGCCGCCTACAAGGAACTGCCCAAGTATGTGGTGTCGACCACGCTGTCCGACGACGCCCTCGTCGACGGGTGGGGGCTGACGACGATCCTGCGCTCGACCGAGGACGTCGCCGCGCTCAAGAAGGGCGAGGGCGGCACGATCTTCATCCATGGGAGCGCGGAGCTGGCCCGGCGGCTGTCGGACGCAGGCCTGATCGACCAGTACAACCTGCTCGTCTTCCCCGTGTTGCTCGGTGACGGGAAGAGCCTGTTCGGCCGGGCCGACCGCGACAAGCAGATGCTGACGCTGCGGGAGTCGGAGAGCTACTCGAACGGGATCCTGAAGCTGGTCTACGACGTCAAGGGCTGATCCAGGTCAAGGGCGATCGCGCCGCCGGCGCCCTCGCGCAGCTGCCTAGTGGTGCGTCCGGCATAGGAGCGCAGCGCCCGGGCCAGATGCGGCTCGTCGAAGTAGTCGAGCTTGGCGACGACGTGGGCGGCCGGGTTACCGGCGGCCAGCAGCTCCGCCGCCGTGCGGGCCCGCTCGATCTGCCGGACGGCACCCCGCGTCAGCCCGGTCGCGGCGCGGAACCGGCGTTCGACCGTGCGCCCCGAGGCGTCCGGGCGGTGACCCAGCAGCACGTCGGTGACGAGCGGGTCACGGATCACGATCCCGGCGCGTACGAGACGCTCGACCAGCGCCTCGGCGTCGTCGGGCCCGGGCGTCTCCCAGCGCGCGCCATCCAGCCGGAACGTCCGGCGCGTGGTGTCGGGGAGCTCGACGCCGCCGTCGACCAGCGTCGACGTGGGCACGGCCCGCAACGAGGTGCCTATGGCGAACTCGATGCCCGTGAAGGTCGCGCTCTCTGGCACCGGCGCCGTGCCGGTCCGGGTCTCGGGACCGGTGATGCCCGCGTGTGCCCGACCGTCCTGCTCCCAGAACACCAGACCCCAGCGCACCCCTGCGACGGACGTCATCGCCGTAACCTGTTCGCTTGCGCAGGTCCACACGGTGTCGACCCACGGCGAATCGGACCGGCGCGTCTCGAACCGCAGTCCCACGGGCGAAGAATACGCCGCTGGTCAGACACCTAGCTTCGCGAGGCGTCTCTCTCCTCGGTCCGCTCGTACGCCCCACCTCAGGCGGGGTGACAGTGGCCCCCATCACGTCCACGATCCGGGCCTCTCGACCGAAGTGCCCGTCGGCACTGCGAACGGGCTGGCGCACCGGCTTCGGCGACGTCAACTCCCGCCCCTCAGACCCGTCCTCTGCCCTGAACGCGCCCAGGAGGTAGGCCAAGGAGCGTACGAATCCGTTCGCCACTCATGCCGCCACCCTCCTGACGGCTGGACCACTCGAAGTCGTCGAGCAGGGCCGTGAGTTCCGCGAGAGCTGCGCCGCCCTCGGCCGCTGCCTCCCGAGGGGTGCGCCCGCCGAGCGCGGGGATGGCGTCGTCGAGCCACGCCTCTTCGTACTGCCGGATGACCTCGGCCATGACCTGCTCCATCTCCTCGGGCGAGGCAGGTGCGGATGCGGCACCGAGGCCGGCCGGCGGGGCGGCGGATCCGATCAGCTCTTCCAGCGGGACGCTCGACTCGGAGCGGTGGCGAGCATCCGGAGCGGCCGCGAGAAGGAGTTGCTGGAGTTCTCGGAGGCGTTCGAGCGAGTTTGCCTCGACAGTCCAGCGGGTTCCGGCCCGACGTACCGACCCGCGGACTACGTCGTCCACGATGGCAACGAGACGGTCCTGTCCTTCCTCGGACAAATCCTTCGCGAGGGCGGCCCACGCCTCGTCGCCACCGTCCACGTCGTACGTCGCGGAGCACTGGGTCAGCTCGTGTCCGTCCTGGTTGCGCAGCTCAGGTGGCGGTTGCGGCGCGAAGAACCGCATGACTGCCGACGGGTCGACGTCGCCGTCCAGAAGGTCGAGCATCTCGCGACGGCGGGAGCGGTGGACCCGCAGAGGATCGGTGAAAAGGGCCAACCGGCTTCCGTCGTCGAGCAGCCGGGCAAGGACGAGATCCAGCGGCTCGGCGCTCCGGGAGAATGTCCGGTCAGGCAGCACCACCGGATCGCCGTCGGGCAGGTGCCGCACGGTGGCATCCCGGCCTGGCCGGGACGACACCACCTCGTAGAGCCGGAGTGGGCTCTGCTCCCAGCGGGCGAGCAGCTCGCGTTCGTCCTCGCGCAGCCATGGTCCACGTTCGGCGAGGAACTCGGCCAGGTAGCCGCGCTCGAACAACGCCAACTCGACGCCGAACATCACCGGGACACGCGGACACAGATCCATCAGCGCCACAATCTGGTCGAAGTGCCTGCCCCGCTCGGCATAGGTGACCAGCAGGCCGTAGAGCAGGGCGGCCCGAGTGGTGAGTGGATGGATCTCCTTACGCAGGCAACACATCTTGTACTTCTGTCCGGACCCGCAGGGGCACGGCCGGTTGCGAGACGTCGAGGCGGCGGGGAGCGCGGTCAGCGGGCGTAGCCACCTGCGCATTCCGTCGTCGGAGGAGAATCCGGCCGTACGCAGCAGGCCGTCGGCACGGAGTGCGTCCCCCTTGCAGGCGGCGTACTCCGCGGCGTCGCAGAGCGCGGGCCCGAGGTCGGGACGTTCCTGAAGGACCTCCTCGACCAGCTCCGCTGCCTCGTCGGCCCGACCGGTCCCCTCCGCCGACCGCGCCGCCAACAGGAGTGCCGCAGCCCGCTGCGCCGGACCTGAGGCCGCGCGACGGATCGCCGTCAGCCGGTCGGCGTCGAGCGGCCTCGCCTCGACGTCGTCAGCGATCTTGGCGAGGACCAGCTCGGAGTCGCCCAGGTGCCGGAGGAAACTGGTGAAGTCGTCGACTGCTCCCCACATGCGCAGCGCCGCACGCGCGCGGGCGTAACGCACCACGTCGGCAGGATCCATGCCAGCGGTGAGCCGCGGGTCCCACGGCATACCGGCGGGGCCGACGCGACCATCGACCACCTCGAGTTGTCCGGCGTGCAGCATCCTGGTCAACGGGGGCAACGGCTCGGCGAACGTATCCGGCCGCTCGAGGAGCAGCGCGGCGAGTACCTCGTCGATTCGTGCACCTGGGGCGAAGTCGATCTCGCTGAGCCGGGGAAGGTCGTTCAGGGATTCGACAGCCGCTCCTGCGAAGGCCGCGGCGACCGTCGCCGCCGACCGGCGCAGCTCGGGGCTGACGGGCTCCTCCACGCTGGCGGTGGACATCTCGACAATGCCGTCGCGCAACCCGAGAGCGAGCAGGTCTCCCTCCTCGAACCCGCTCAGCCAGCCGTCGGGACCTGCCAACACCAGCTGCTCGTCCGGCTGCTCGCCGATCCAGTCGATGGACAGGGATCCACCCCCTCGAAGGGGTAGATCGTCCTCCTCGGCCAACCGCTCCCACAAAGCCAGGTCACCGTTGGCGTAAAGGCGACCGGCTTCCACCTCGTCGCAGGTCAGAGTGTGGGTGAAGACCGCGCCGTCGGCCACGGTCATCAGATTGACCCACCCGTCGGGCGACTCATAAGCCAGCGCACTGTCGAGCAGCACGTCCTCGACGTCCGCCGCGTCCAGGCGTACGGCTTCCACCAGATCGGACTCGCTGATCGGGCCAGACGCGGACAGCTCACGAAGGACGGCGGACCACTCCGCCGGCGGTTCAGTCGGGCGAAGTTCGTGGACGCTCATGCCCGGCCATTCTTCTCTCACCCGGCAGACCGAGGTTCAGCTGGGTGGTGCATCGTACGGTTGGCGTGGCAGTGCGGGGATCTCCTGCGTACGAAAGGATCACCATGGCAAGGATCTGCGTCACCGGGGCCAGCGGCAAGGCCGGCCAGGCCACCACCAAGGACCTTCTCGCGCACGGGCACGAGGTGGTCGCCACCGACCTCGCACCCGCCCCGGCCGATCTCGGAACCTCGTTCCTGCGCGCGGACCTGACCGACTACGGACAGGTCGTCGAGCTGCTGCAGGGCGTCGACGCGGTGGTCCACCTGGGCAACATCCCGGCGCCGGGCCGCCACACCCCGGCGACGACCTTCAACGCCAACTCGGCCATGAACGGCAACGTGTTCCTCGCGGCGGCACAGCTGGGCCTGCGGCGGGTGGTGTGGGCGTCCAGCGAGACGACGCTCGGCCTCCCCTTCGGTGACGTACCGCCGCGCTACGCACCCGTCGACGAGGACCACTTCCCCCACCCCACCTCGACGTACGCCCTGTCGAAAGTGGTGGGCGAGACCATCGCGGCGCAGATCTCGGGATGGTCGGGAATCCCCTTCGTCGGGCTGCGCCTGTCGAACATCTTCCTGCCGGAAAACTACGCGCGGGTTCGGTCGTTCTGGGCCGATCCGCACGCGCGGAAGTGGAACCTGTGGGGCTACGTCGACGTCCGCGACGTCGCCCAGGCATGCCGGCTCGCGCTCGACGCGCCGGTCGAAGGCAGCACGAACTTCATCATCGCCGCGGCCGACACGATCATGGACCGGCCGTCCGCCGACCTCCTGCGCGAGGTGTTCCCCGAGGTGAAGGTCACCCGCGACGTCGCCGGCTTCGAGACGCTGTTGGCGATCGACCGTGCCCGCGAGGCACTCGGCTTCACCCCGCAGTACTCCTGGCGCGACCACGTAGACGTCCCGACCGCGTGACAACCAGCTCGAGCACGAAGGGTGTGCCGTCATGAGCCTTCTCCAGACCGCGAGCAGGGTGTTGTTCATCGGCGACAGCATCACCGACGCCGGGCGCGACCGAGGGGATCCTCGTGACCTCGGCGGCGGCTATCCGCGAGTCGTCGCACAGACGTACGCCGGAAACTCCGAGGGCGGTCCGGTCACCTTCCTCAACCGCGGCATCAGCGGTAACCGGGTGCGCGACCTGCGGGAGCGGTGGCAGGCCGACTGCCTCGACCTGAAGCCGGACGTCGTCTCGATCATGATCGGCGTCAACGACACCTGGCGGCGCTACGACAGCGGCGATCCGACGTCGGTCGAGGCGTTCGAGCGCGACTATCGCGCGATCCTGCAAGCCACGGTTGACAACAGCCGTGCGGCGCTCGTTCTCGTGGAGCCGTTCCTGCTGCCGGTCAGACCCGGGCAGGACAGCTGGCGGGAGGATCTCGATCCGAAGATCGCCGTCGTACGCAGGCTCGCGGCGGACCACGACGCCACCCTCGTACCGCTGGACTCCGTGCTGACGCACGCGGCCACCACCCGGCCCGCCGACGAACTCGCAGCCGACGGCGTCCACCCGACTCCCGCCGGCCACGCCCTCATCGCGCACACCTGGCTGGAGACGGTAGGCCCCTAGGCTCAGACGCCCATCGCGTGGTAGCCGCCGTCGACGTGGACGATCTCGCCGGTCGTCTTGCCGAAGAAGTCCGACAGCAGCGCCACACACGCCCGCCCCGTCGCTTCACGGTCGGCATCGGGGTCCCAGCCCAGCGGGGCGCGTTCGCCCCAGATGCCCTCGACCTGCTCGATACCGGGGATGCCCTTGGCGGCGATGGTCTTGGTGTATCCAGCGGACACCAGGTTGACCCGGATGCCCTTCGGCCCGAGGTCACGCGCGAGGTAGCGGGCACAGGACTCCAGGCCCGCCTTGGCCACACCCATCCAGTCATACGCCGGCCACGCCACGGTTGCGTCGAACGTCAGCCCGACCACCGACGAGCCCGCCCCCATCAACGGCAGCGCCGCCGTGGTGAGCGACTTCAGGGAGTACGCCGAGACGTGGAACGCCGTCGCGGCGTCCGCGTACGAGGTGTTGAGGAAGTTGCCGCCCAACGCCTCCTGGGGCGCGAACGCGATCGAGTGGACCACCCCGTCGAGGCCGTCCACGTGCGTACGCAGGGAGTCGGCCAGGCCGGCCAGGTGTTCGTCGTTCGTCACGTCGAGTTCGATGATCGCCGGCTCGACCGGCAGCCGCTTGGCGATCCGTCGGGTGATCGCGAGCGCGCGGCCGAAGTTGGTGATGACGACCTGCGCGCCCTGCTCCTGCGCGACCTTCGCGACCGCGAAGCCCAGTGAGGTGTCCATCGTCACGCCCGCGACGAGAATCCGCTTACCTTCGAGAATCCCACCCATTGCTCAGCTCCCCATCCCTGTGCGGCTCGTCCTGCGGCTCAGCGCCGTTCCTCTGCGGTTCAGTGGCCCATGCCCAGGCCACCGTCGACCGGGATGACCGCTCCGGTGATGTAGGCGGCCTCGTCACTCGCGACCCAGCGGATCACCTTGGCCACCTCCTCGGTGGTCGTGGGGCGACCCAACGGGATCTGCGTGACGTACTTCTTTTGTAGCTCTTCGGACAGCACCTCGGTGAGCGCGGTCTCGACAAAACCGGGCGCGACAACGTTGGCGGTGATGCCTCTCGACCCGAGTTCGCGGGCGATGGAGCGGGCCATGCCGACCATGCCGGACTTGCTGGCCGCATAGTTGACCTGGCCGGCGGAACCGAGCAGACCTACGACCGACGACACGAAGACGATCCGGCCGCGGCGCAGCCTGAGCATGCCCTTGGCCGCCCGCTTGGCGCACCGGAACGCACCGGTCAGGTTGGTCTCGATCACGCTCGACCAGTCGTCCTCGCTCATCCGGAGCAGGAGGGTGTCGCGGGTGATGCCGGCATTGGCGATCAGGACCTCGACGGGACCCTGCTTCTCCTCGACCTCCGCGAACGCCTGCTCCACCGTGTCGGGCTCGGTCATCTCGGCCTTCACTGCGAGGAATCCCGCCGGTGGCTCGCCACCGCGATAGGTCAACGCGACGTCATCGCCCGCCTCACGGAACGCCTGCGCGACCGCGAGTCCGATGCCCCGGGTTCCTCCGGTGACGAGTACTGAGCGACCCACGTCTGCCTCCCGTGGCGTGTGGATGGTGGTGAGCGATTTCCGCGTTCTGGCACGCTAGCAGCCGCCACGTCGATCACTGACCGCAGGCGGCCGGGCGCGTCCCGTTCCGGCAGAATGCCCGTCATGGCCAGTCCAGCGGAGTGGGAGCAGGCCGCGCGGGCGGCACTTCCCGCCGACGTCTACGACTACATCGCGACCGGCTCCGGCGTCGAGGAGACCCTCGCCGGCAACGACCGGGCGTGGCACGAGGTCGCGCTGCGTCCGCGGGTGCTACGCGACGTGTCCGACGTGGAAACCGCGACGAGCGCCCTCGGGACGCCGGTCGCCTCGCCGGTTCTTGTCGCACCGACCGGCTACCACCGGCTCGCGCATCCCGACGGTGAGGTGGCGACGGCCAAGGGCACGGCCGAGGCAGGGTCGCTCTTCGTCCTGTCGACACGCGCCACGGCGTCACTGGACGAGGTGGCGGCGGTGGCGGGGCCGTGGTGGATGCAGCACTACCTGCTTCGCGACCGCGACCTCACCGCCGAGATCGTGCGCGGTGCCGTGGACGCGGGAGCCCGGGCGCTGGTGCTGACCGTCGACACGCCGTACGTCGCGACGAAGGCGCGCGTCGGCGCCGTCCCAGTCGGTCCGTCGGTGCCACGGCTCGTACCCGCGCTGGAGACCCGCGACGACGAAGGAACCTGGCAGGATCCCGCGGTGACGTTCAAGGACATCGGTTGGTTGCGCGAGCTTTCCGGCGGGTTGCCCGTCGTCGTCAAGGGCGTCCTGCGCGGTGACGACGCCCGCGCGTGTGTCGACGCCGGCGCCGCGGCGGTCTGGGTGTCCAACCACGGGGCGCGCCAACTCGACGGCGCGATCCCGACGGCCGTGGCACTGCCGCAGGTCCGGGCGGCCGTCGGCGAGGGCTGTGAGGTCTACGTCGACGGCGGCATCCGTACCGGCCGCGACGTCGTCCGCGCGCTCGCCCTCGGTGCCACCGCCGCCTTCGTCGGCCGGCCCGCGCTGTGGGCACTCGCCACGGGCGGCGCCGACGGCGTACGCGACCTGCTGACATCGCTGCAGGCGGAGGTCGCCCAAACCCTCGCCCTGTGCGGGTGCCGCTCGGTCTCCGACGTCGACGCCGACCTGGCCGCCGTCCCCCCGGGCCGCGCGATGCGTGGATAGCGTTGCGTACGTGATCGCACTCGCGAACGCCCGCGTCGTCATGCTTCGGCGCGTGCTGGACCCCGGCTGGCTGACCATCCAGAACGGCCGGATCGTGGGCGTCGGATCCGGCGACCCGCCTACCGTCGACGATGCCGTGCACGATCTCACCGGCCGTTATGTCCTGCCGGGTTTCGTCGACCTGCACATGCATGGTGGCGGTGGCGCCCAGATCACCACCGACGATCCGGCGGAGATCCTGGCCGCGGTCGCCTTCCATCGCCGCCACGGCACGACGCGGACCTTGGCCAGCCTGGTCACCGACGAGCTGGACCGGATGGCCGCTTCCGTACGCACCATCGCCGAGATCATCCGAGGCGGCGCCGATCCCGGAATCGTGGGTGTCCATCTGGAGGGCCCGTTCCTGAACCCCGACAAACGCGGGTCCCACCATGCCGACCACCTCCTCCCGCCCCACCTGCCGGCGTTGCGGCACCTGCTCGCGGCGGGCGACGGCACCGTGCGGGTCGTGACGCTCGCACCGGAACTTCCCGGTGGCATGGAGCTGCTGCATGAGCTCGTCACGACCGGCGTCATCGCCGCGGTCGGTCACACCGAGGCCGACTTCGACCAGGCGCGAGCGGCCTTCGCCTCGGGTGCACGACTCGCGACCCACCTGTTCAACGCGATGCGCCACTTCCACCACCGCGATCCGGGTCCGGCCGGTGCGGCCCTCGCCAACGAGGCGGTCACCTGCGAGCTGATCAACGACGGGTTCCACGTCCACGACGACGCCGTACGCATCGCGGTGGACGCCGCGGGCCCGCAGCGGATCGCGTTCGTCACCGACGCCACACCGGCGGCCGGCATGACCAACGGGGAGTTCCGTCTCGGGCCGGTGCCTGTCTTCGCCCGCGACGGCAAGGTCACCCTCTCCGACGGCTCACTCGCCGGCAGCACGCTCACCATGGACGCGGCCCTCCGGCACGCCGTCAGGTGCGTGGGCATCCCCATCACCGACGCCGCGATCGCCGCGGCGACGACACCCGCCACGCTGCTGGGGATCGCGGACCACACCGGCACCATCGCGCCGGGCAAGGATGCCGACCTGGTGGTCCTGTCCGACCGCCTCGAGGTGGAGACCGTGATGGCCCGAGGGACGCCGGTGCACGGGGCCCTTCCGTAGGAGCACGGGGCCCTTCCGTAGCACCGGTGTCAGCGGTACGCCATGGACTGCAGGTCGTACAGCTCGGCGTACAACCCGTCCCGGGCCATCAGCTCGGCATGGCTCCCCTGCTCCAGCACTCTCCCGCCGTCGAGCACGACGATGAGGTCGGCCATGCGTACGGTCGAGAAGCGGTGCGAGACCAGCAGTGTCACGGTGCCCCGACTCTCCCCGCTGCGCGCGGCGGCCGCGAACCGTTCGAACAACGCGTGCTCGGTCTGCGCGTCCAGCGCCGCCGTCGGCTCGTCGAAGACCACCAGAAGCGGGTCGGTACGCATGAGCCCGCGGCCAAGGGCGAGCCGCTGCCACTGGCCGCCGGACAGGTCGACGCCGCCGTCCCATGCCTTGCCCAGTTGGGTGTCCAGGCCGTTCGGCAGGACGTCCAGCACCGGCGTCGCGCCGGCCCGGTCGAGAGCGGCGGACACCGCGGAGCGGTCGTCGATCCGCTCCAGGTCGCCGACACCCACCGACTCACCGGCGAGGAACTCGAACGCGACATAGTCCTGGAACGCCGTACCGATCCGGGCGCGCCACTCCGCCTGGTCGAACCGGTCCAGAGGCGTCCCGTCGAGGAGGATCTGCCCGCTGTCAGCTTGGTAGAAGCCGCACAGCAACTTGATCAGGCTGGTCTTTCCCGCGCCGTTCTCACCGACGAGGGCGACCACCTTGCCGGCGGGCAGTGTCAAGGTCACCTTGTCAGCGACCGGGCGCTCGGTGCCGGGATAGCGGAACGACACGTCGCGGAACTCGATGCCGCGTTCGAGCCGAGGCGGCACCACGACGGGATCGGGGACAGGTCGCCGGTCGTCGTCGACGTAGTCCTCGAGCCAGGTGAGCCGCCTGGCGATCTTCAGGACGTGGAGGAAGTGGGTGCCGTAGGACACCGCCGTGTCGACGATGCCGCCGATCTGCGTGGCGAGGCCGACGGCCAGTACGACGTCGCCCGGTGTGGCCCGCCCGTCGATCGCGAGGAGCAGGACGAGTGTCACCGCACCGACGTACGCCGATGCCGTGACCACCGCGTCGAACGACTGCAGGCGCGCTCCCCGCCAGTCCGCCCGGTCACGTTCGACCAGGACCTCCTCGGATGCGGCATGGTGCCGACGCAGCAGCTCCCCCGCCAGCCCGAACACCCGCAGCTCCTTGCCGCTTCCCGGCGCGGTCGCCACCTCGAACAGGTGCCGGCGCAGGCGTTCCGGTTCGGTCGTTGCCTCCTGTGCCGCCACCTGCAGGTCCCGTCCCCGCTTGGCGAGCAGGAACGAGACGACGCCCACCGCCGGCAGACCCAGCAGGGCGGGATGGATCTGCGCGAGCAGGATCGCCGTCAGGATGAGCGCCGCCGCGACACGGACCACACCGGCCGTGCCGTTCACCATGAGAGCGAGGCTGCCCCGCTCCTCCCGGATCCGCTGCACCTGGTCGAGATACTCCGGTTGCTCGTGGTGGGCGAGCCCGTCCGCTCCGCCCACCAGTTCCATGAGCCTGCGGTCCGCATAGGCGGCCGAGCGCTCGATCACGGCGAAAACACAGTCGCAGTAGTAGAAGACGAGGACGAGTCCCACCGCGACGACGAGAGCCAGAAAGGCCGCCGCGACCATGGCGTCGGTGAGGTCCCTGGCGACCGCCGCGTCGATGAGCAGCTTGATGAGGTAGGCGGCCACAGGCGGGGTCGACGCCATCAGGGCACCGGTGATCAGTTGGAACGTCGCGTGCCACGGCGCGGCCCTGAAACCGATCGCGAGAGTGATGCGGTACGCCCGCCATGCCTCACGCATCACGGCCTCCTTCCCCGGCGACGGCGAGTTCGTCGGTGAACCGGGCCGCCTGCAGCGTGAACATGTGGGCGTACCGACCGCCCTGGGCCATCAGCTGTTCATGCGTACCGTCCTCGTCGATGGCTCCGTCGGCGAGGACGACGATCCGGTCCGCCCTTCGTACCGTCGAGAAGCGGTGGGAGATCAGGATCGTCGTGAGGCCTTCGGTGAGTTCGAGGAAGCGGTCGTAGAGCTCGGCTTCGGCCCGAACGTCCAGCGCGGCGGTCGGTTCGTCGAGGATCAGGACGCGGGCGCCGGCCTCCACGGCGAACATCGCCCGGGCGAGTGCGACCCGCTGCCACTGGCCGCCCGACAGGTCGGTGCCGCCGGTGTATTCGCGGGAGAGCACGGTGTCCCAGCCGAGGGGCAGCCCTTCGATCACATCGAGCAGCCCGGCCCTGCGCGCGGCACTGCGGAGCCGGTCGAGGTCGCCTGCGAGTTCCGGCGCACCCATGCCGATGTTGTCGCGGACGGGCAGGTGGTAGCGGGCGAAGTCCTGGAACAGCACGGCGACCTGGCTGCGCCACGCGGCCGGGTCGAGATCGCGCAGATCGGTGCCGTCGACGCTGATCCGGCCGGATGTCGGAGCGTAGAGCCCGCATAGGAGCTTGACGAGGGACGTCTTGCCGGCGCCGTTCTCGCCGACGATCGCGAGCGACCGGTGCGCGGCGAGGGTGAGCGTGAGACCGGCGAGCGCCCGGCGTTCGCTGCGCGGGTACTGGAACGTCACCCCTTCGAAGCGCACGTCGCGGGCCGGGAAGTCCCGGTCGCCCGCCGGTCCGGCGATGGCGCGCGCCGCCGCCGGTGCGTCGGTCCGCAGGCGTTCGTCCAGTTCCAACAGCCGTGGTACGACGACAGCGGCGAACGACAGGTGCGCGTTGCCGTCGTTGAACGCGGCGTAGGCGTTCGCCCCGTTCAGCGCCTGCGCGTAGACGGCGAGGGCTCCCAGAGCCAGGTCGCCACGGGTCGCGGCCCAGGCGAGCAGGCCGTAGGAGGCGAGGTTGAGCACGAGCACGGCTCCGGTCGATCCGAAGAGCGTCCGCGGGTGGGGCTTGCGGGCGTTCCACACCGGCTCGATCGCGGTCCGCCAGGTCGACTCGAACCGACTGATGAGCCAGTCGAGCATCCCCCAGACCCGAACCTCCTTCCCGGCCGGCGGCTCCAGCGCGAGGTCGCGAAGGTACTCGGCACGCCGTAGCGCGCTGCTCTGGCCATACGTGATCTGGCCCACCCTGACGTACTCCCGCTGCATCACGTAGACGAGCACCGGCCACGCCACGAGCCAGATCAGACCGAGCCACCAGTGGAAGAAGGCGAGCACCACGGTCGAGCCCAGCGCCTGCAACCAGGACGGCAACAGCCAGCCCAGCGCCTCGATCGCCATGCTCGGCCGGGTGGGGTCCATGCCGAGCCCGCGGACCTTGCGGACGTCGGCGAGGACGTCGGGGTCCTCCAGATGCGCGATCCCGTGGGGCCGCCCGACCGCCGTGATCACCTTCTCCTGGAGCAGCCGGTCGAGCCCCCGGCCGAGAGTCGCGGTGAGGGCGGCCAGCACCGGTTGACAGACCCGCAGCACCACGACGATGACGGCGAGGGCCACCAGCAGCCGGACCGTTGTCGTGCCTGCGGGGCTGTCGAGGCCGCCTCGCACAGCGGCGGGAATCGAGCCGACCACGAGACCGGTGAGCACGGCCAGGGCGATCGGTAGGACGGAGGAGAGAGCGACACCGACCGCGAAGAGGACCGTCCTGCCCCGTCCGACCTGGGGCAGCAGCCTCAGGACCGCGATGATGCCGAGCACCGCAGGCGGCAGGTGTATCCGCCTTCGCAACGTTTGCTGGCCTTTGACGGAGAACATGACGCCACTATGACGTCAGTGCGACATCATGACAAGGCATATGTGAGCCGAGTCCAGGGCCATTGGCGGTGAATGATCGCGCATAAGTGGTCATTTCCCACGAAACACGGCCGATTCAGCGTGCATCGCGGGGAATCGGCGTGGGCGTCCAGGTGCGGAGGTCAGGGGGCAAAGACCCGCGCGAACGTGGCCGACACCAGCCGCCCTGAGTGCGGTGACCGGCCGGCGAACCACAACTAGGCTCCACGAGCGTGGGAGATACCTCGCGCCTCACCTGTCTCGACACCACCGTGACGATGCCCGACGGCATCCCGCTCGCGACCGACGTGATCGTCGCCGACGACGGCGAGCCCCACCCGGTCCTGCTGATGCGGACGCCGTACGGAAGGGCATCGGTCCGCGGCAACCATGACGCCATCGGCATGGCCCGGCTGGGTTGGGCCGTCGTCACCCAGGACGTACGCGGCCGCTGGGACTCCCCCGGCACCTTCGCGCCGTTTCGCAGCGAACGCCTCGACGGTGCCGCGGCCGTCGCCTGGTGTGCGTCCCAGCCGTGGTCCAACGGCGCCGTCGCCATGGCCGGCGGTTCGTACAACGGCTTCACCCAGTGGCTGGCCGCCGCCGAACGCCCGGCAGCCTTGCGGGTCATCGTGCCCGCCGTCGCCGGGCCGACCGTTCGGGATGCGGTGTACGAAGGCGGCGCCCTCCAGCTGGGCGTCTTCTCCGCCTGGACCCTCGGCATCGGCGCGGTCGGCGGCAGCTACGACGCCGAGCTGGTGAAGGCGGCGATCGCGGACCTCGACACCTGGCCGGGCGTCTTGAGGTCGGGCGTCGAGAACACCACCCTGCCCCGGATCAGCGCCGACTGGAACCGGTGGCTCGACCCGGACGACGCGGAGCTCTGGGATCCCCTCGACGCGGCCCCCGCACTGCGCGACGGACAGGGCGCCGGTACCCAGCCGGTCGGTCCACAGCCGGCCGGATACCACCTGGCCGGGTGGCACGACCTGTTCTGTGACGCCACGATCGGCGGCTACACCCTCCTCACCGGGCCGGACGTCGACGAGTCCGTACGTCGCCGACAGCGCCTCGTCGTCGGGCCGTGGTCCCACGCCAGCCTGCTCCGGCGTACGACCGGACGACTCGACTTCGGAGTCGCCGCACAGGGCGACTTCAACGGCATCGCGGAGGAACAGCTCGCGTTCCTGACCGCGGGAATCGCCGACCGGGACGTGCCTGCCGGAGTGCGGGTCTTCGTCATGGGAGCCAACCGCTGGCTCGACCTTCCCGACTGGCCTCCCCAGACCACGCCCACGCCGCTGTTCCTTGCCGGCGATGACGCCCTCGCGTGGGAGCCGCCGCAGGAGGCCGGTGCCGACCACTACCGTCACGACCCTGGGGATCCGGTGCCGACCGGCGGTGGGCGCACCCTCCATCCGGTGCTGCCCGAGGCTGGACCGCTCGACCAGTGGGACATCGAGGAACGCCCGGACGTCCTCGTCTACACGACCGGACCCCTCGAGCGCGACCTCACCATCATTGGCCAGGTCCGCGCGCACGTGACCTTCGCCTCGACCGCCGATGTGGCCGACGTCACCGTCAAGCTGGTCGACCTCCACCTCGACGGGCGGGCGATGCTGGTGGTGGACTCGATCCGACGAGTACGCACGGCGCCGGGTCGACCGGGCGAGGTCGAGATCGAGGTCGGCGCGACCGCCATGACCTTCGCCGCGGGGCACCGGATCCGGGTCGAGATCGCATCCTCGAACTATCCGCGCTTCGACCTCTCGCCCGCAGCCGAGCAGACCGTCCACCGGGGCGGCCGCGCGGAGTCCCGCATCGTCCTGCCCGTCCACCACACCGTCGAGGCGGTACGCACCTGACGGCCCTGCCCGTGCCGGGAAGCCGGCGCAGGAGCGGGACCTGACCGCCGTCGCAGTGGGGCAACTCACTGTCACAGGCGAGGCCGTTCGCACGTCGTTCAGGCGTACGGTTGCAGCAGAGGTGGAGGAGACGCGATGCGGCAGAAGGTGCGCAAACCGACCTTCCGGGTCACGACGGCACCAAAGAGTCTGAAAGCGGACGTACGTTCCCGTGAGGTGCGTTATCTGCTGTCCATGGGAGTGCGGACAGTGTGCTTCGTCATGGCGTTCGTCACGCAGGGCACACTGCGGTGGCTGCTCATCGTGGCGGCCTTCATCCTGCCCTATATCGCTGTGGTGATTGCGAATGCGGGCCGTGAGCGGCGTACCGACAGCATGCCGGCGTACGTCCCCGACCACCCTCGCGAACTACCGGCTGGATCCGATCATCCAAGCCGACCGCAAAATACCCGGGGAGCCGTCTAGACCTGGCGGGACGTTCGTGCCAAACTCATGTCTGCGCGCTCCGCTTCCCCCGTCGGAGTGCGACGTGATGCGATGCCGGGCGGCTTCCCCCGTGGCTGCCCGGCATCGCTTCTTGTTATCTGGCGACATTCTCGCCGTCACAGGGCGTACGCAAACCACCGGACTTCCCCCACTGCACCGTTACTCTTCGAAGTCCCCCTCGTGCGTAACGCGTCACCACGGCCTGGATGAGCTGGGCGAGCCTGGTTGAGGGAGAGCCATGACCGACGACTTCCGCCCCGACCAGGCGATCTGTTCGGCGAAGGGTTGCAACAATCCGGCCACATGGGCACTTCGCTGGAACAATCCGAAGATCCACCCGCCGCAGCGACGCAAGACCTGGGTGGCCTGTGACGCTCACCGGAGCTCTCTCGCGGACTTTCTCAGCGCGCGGGGGTTCCTCCGCGAGATCGAACCCTTCGAAGGCACGGACCCGCCGGGCGGTGCCGCAGGCAAGAGCTAGCGGCTCTCCGAACCAGCTCTCGTCTCGGGCGAAACCACGGTCAGCGCGGCCCGCTGGCTATCCGCCGATCGCGGACATCGGCCTGGTCGGCTGCAGGAACGTCGGGTCGTCGATCCCGTGTCCTGGTTGCTTCGTCGCGACCGCCGCTCGCCAACGCCGGGCCAACTCCTCGTCGCCCGCACCACCGCGCAGCGCACCGCGCAGGTCGGACTCCTCGCGGGCGAACAGGCAGTTGCGAACCTGCCCGTCGGCGGTGAGTCGCACCCGGTCGCAGTCACCGCAGAACGGCCGCGTCACCGACGCGATGATCCCGACCCGCGCCGGTCCACCGTCGACGACGAACGACTCCGCCGGAGCGCTCCCCCGCCGGCTGCGGTCGTCAGGTCGCAGGTCGAAGTGGCTCTGCAACCCGGCCAGGATCTCGTCCGCCGTCACCATCGTGTCGCGGTTCCAGCGGTGTTGGGCGTCGAGGGGCATCTGCTCGATGAACCGGAGCTCGTAACCACGCTCGAGGCACCAGGCCAGCAGGTCCGGCCCCTCGTGGTCGTTGAGGCCACGGATGAGGACGGCGTTGACCTTCACCGGCGTGAGCCCGGCCGTCTCCGCCGCTGCCAGGCCGGCGACGACATCGGACCATCGGTCGCGGCGGGTGAGCTCGTGGAACGCCGGAGCGCTCAACGTGTCCAACGAGACGTTCACCCGGTCCAGACCAGCCTGCCGAAGTGGCGTCGCGAGCCGGGTGAGACCGATGCCGTTGGTCGTGAGGGACATCTCGGGGCGCGGACTCAGCTCTCCGGTGCGCCGGACGATATCGACGAGCCCACGGCGGATCAGCGGCTCGCCACCGGTGAACCGCACCTCCCGGACCCCGAGCAGTCGGACCGCCACCGCGATCAGGCGTACGACCTCGTCGTCGGTCAGTACCTCGGGCGTCGGCAGCCAGGGCAGGCCCTCGGCCGGCATGCAGTAGTTGCACCGCAGATTGCAACGGTCGGTCAGTGAGACCCGGAGGTCGGTTGCCGCCCGCCCGTACCTGTCCACCAGTTCGCCTGCCACCCGCCAAGCGTAGGCGGACACCGCAACCCGGGGCGACACGCCGCTCGGTACCGAGTGGACACCCCACAGGCACGGCGGGCGGAGCGCTCGGTTAGCGTCGCGAGACGTGTACCGCTTCCTGCTGCGCCCGCGCTGGATCGCCCTGGTGATCATCGTCGCGCTGCTGGTCGCCGTGTTCGTCCAGCTGGGGCGCTGGCAGCTGCACCGGCTCGATGATCGGCGGGCACACAACGCGGTCATCACGACCAACAGCTCCGCGGCGGCGAAGCCGCTCGACACCGTGCTCGCCCCCGGTCGGCCGGTGGCAGCTGGGCAGGAGTGGACGCGCGTGAGCGCGCGAGGACGGTACGACGGTTCGCACCAGATTCTGGTCCGCTACCGGTCTCAGGGGGGCGAGCCCGGGTTCAACGTCCTCTCCCCTCTCGTCACCTCCCGAGGCGCCGCCGTCCTCGTCAACCGTGGTTGGGTCCCGCGCACCGCGTCGGTGCAGGCACCTGAGCCGCCGGCGGTCCCGAGCGGCGAGGTGCGCGTGCTCGGCCGGGTGCGCCCCTCCGAGGCGGCCGATCCGGGCACCGGCGCTCCACGAGACGGTCAGGTGCGTTTCATCGACGTCGAGCAGATCGCCGCGCACCTGCCGTACCCGGTCGTCGGTGGCTATCTGGAGCTGATCGAGCCGCCCGGTGCCGGCCAGGCGTCCGGATCGTCCCCGCGGGTGCTCCCCCCGCCGGAACTGTCCGAAGGGCCGCACCTGGCCTACGCGGTGCAGTGGTTCCTGTTCGCACTGATCGCGGTCCTCGGGGTGGGCTTTCTCGCGTACGACGAAGCCCACGACGGGCGGCTGCGCACCCGGATCCGTACCGCCGAGCGCGGCCCACGCCCGGTCCCCGCAGGTGACCGCAGCCGCCCGGAATGATCAACCCACACCCGCCCGCGATTCACGTACGGGTCGACGTGGCGAGGTGGTGAGCCGCCTGCGCGAGGGCTTGATCGAGCCGGTTCACCTCCCGACCACCCGCGTGCGCGATGCGGCCGACCCCGCCAGCGCCACCACCGATCGTGCGTCCCGCGGGCCGCAGGAGGTCCCGGGCCGGAGCGGTCAGCTGTTCCATCGCGGAATTGATCCCCAGAACCAGCTGCGCCTTGCCGTCCCGCACCATCCCGAGCACCGCACCACCAGGACGCCCGGACGGGCAGTACGCGAGGACGCCGTCGACCAACGCCCGGATCTCCTCGCCCTGCTTGACGTCGTGACCGTCACGCACGCCCGGATCGTCCAGTCGTTCGGCCACGATCCACCGACCACCGGCGTCGCGGCCCTTTCCGGCAAGGCGTTCAGCCAGCTTCGCCCGCTCGCGCTGCCGCACGTCAGCCAGCTCACCCTCGGCCCGCGCCAGTGCGTCAAGGCGACCTTGCAGGCGGCGCAGGATCTCGCCGGACCGCGGAACCCCAAGCAGGGCGGCGATCTGCTCGACCAGGACCCGCTCGTGGTCGCTGTACCGGAGCGCGTCGATCCCGGTCAACGCCTCGATCCGGCGTACGCCTGAACCGACCGACGTCTCCCCCACCAGACGGACCGGACCGGCCTGGCTGCCGTGGCCCACATGGGTACCGCCGCAGAGCTCCCGGGAGAAGTTGCCGATGTCGACCACCCGCACAACCTCGCCGTACGTCTCGCCGAAGAGCGCGATCGCCCCCGCCTCCTGCGCCTCGGCACGGCTCGCCTGCCAGATACGGACCTCCGGATCGGAGAGCAGTCGCTGGTTCACCTCGTCCTGGATGCGCACGAGCGCGTCGGATTCGATCGGCGCGAAGTGGGTGACGTCGAAACGTAGCCTGCCGGGCGCGACGAGGGACCCGTGCTGGCGCGCGTGGTCGCCGAGCGTGTCGCGCAGCACCGCGTGCAGGACATGGGTCGCGCTGTGCGAGCGTGCGGTGGCCGACCGCCGGTCATCGTCCACGACCGCGTGCACAGACTGGCCGACGCGCAGCTCGCCACGAACCACCTCCGCCCGGTGGACGTGAAGGTCGCCACCCGCACCGAGACCGGTGTCGACCACCCGCAGCTCGCTGCCGTCAGGCGTACGGATCACTCCGGCGTCGCCCACCTGCCCACCGGACTCGGCGTAGAACGGCGTCCGGTCCAGCACCACCTCGACGTGCTCACCCTCGAGCGCCGCCGGTACCTCGGTCCCGTCCCGGACCAGCCCGATGATCGAGCCCTCCTCGGTGAGCCGGTCGTGGCCGACGAAGCGCGTCGCCCCGGTGCGGTCGAGAATGGTCCGGTACGCCTGCCCACGGCCACGGTCATCGCCCTGCGTACGCGCCTCGCCTCGCGCCCGCTGCGCACGTCGGCGCTGGTCGTCCATCAGCGCCTCGAACCGGTCCGTGTCCACCACCAACCCGGCCTCGGCCGCGATCTCGGTGGTCAGGTCGACCGGAAAGCCGAACGTGTCATGGAGTTCGAACGCGGTACGCCCCGACAGCACGGGTCGCGCCGACAGCACCGGCTGCGCCGGTGTCGTCGACGTGGAGCTCCGGCGCACCGCCTCCTCACGCGTACGCCGGATCGCGGTGTGGAGGAGCCGTGCACCCTGCGCGAGCGTCCGCCCGAATCCGTCCTCCTCGTGTCCCATCGCCTGCTCGACCAGGCCGCGGCGTTCGGTCAGCTCGGGCCAGACCTGACCGAGCTGGTCGACGACGGTACCCGCGAGGTCGTGGAGGAACGGATGGTCCACTCCCAGCGCCTGACCGTGGCGGATGGCCCGGCGCAGCAGCCGACGGAGCACATAACCGCGTCCCTCGTTCGAGGGGAGTACGCCGTCCGCGAGCAGGAACGCGGCCGCCCGCACGTGGTCGACGACGATCCGCGCCGGACGGCGCTGACCCTCGGCACGGACGTCCGCCCCGGTGAGCTGACCGAGGCGCGCCATCACCGGCGCCATCACATCGATGTCGTGGATGGTGTCGACACCCTGCAGGACCATCGCGACCCGCTCCAGCCCGAGTCCCGACTCGAGACAGGGCCGCGGCAGGTCCCCGACGAACGGGATCGTGTTCTCGTCACCACCCTCACCGCGGAGGTAGCGCATGAAGACGAGGTTCCAGACCTCGAGGTACCGGTCGGTGTCGACCGCCGGTCCACCTTCGCGACCGTAGGCGGGACCCCTGTCGTAGAAGATCTCCGAACACGGACCGCACGGACCCGGACCGCCGGTGTCCCAGTAGTTCTCGGCGACGCCGAGCCGCTGGATGCGCTCGATCGGGATGCCGACGCGCCGCCACAGCTCGACGGCCTCGTCGTCCTCGCGGTAGACCGTCGCCCAGAGCCGCTCCGGCGCGAGGCCGAGTACGTCGGTCAGGAACTCGTACGCCCACGGCACCGCGATCGCCTTGCCGTAGTCGCCGAAGGAGAAGTTGCCGAGCATCTCGAAGAACGTCGAGTGCCGGTCGGTGGTGCCGATGTTGTCGATGTCGACCGTTCGTACGCACTTCTGCAGCGACACCAGGCGGTCCTTCGGCGGCGAGGACTCGCCCAGGAAGTACGGCTTGAACTGCACCATGCCCGCGGTCGTGAGCAGGAGCGTCGGGTCGTCGGGCACGAGCGAGGACGACGGCACCAGCTGGTGGCCGCGCTCGCGGAAGTAGTCGAGGAACAGTCGACGGATGTCAGGGGTACGCACGGGAGGCCTCCGGCGGATCGGGACGGCGGCGGTGCCTCAACAGCTGAGGGACCTGGCAGATCAGGGACCGGGTGATCTCACCCACGCCGAGCCGGACCGAGGGGCCGGACTGCGGACTCAGCTCATGCCGAAGACCCCAGCGCCCAGCTCGGCGCACCTAGCTCGCTGTCCCACGCGCGTCATGCCGCGACTTCTCCTCGCATACGTTCGTTCGACCCCATTATGGGCGCGCCGTTCAGGGCTCATCCACCGGGTTTCCCAGGGCGGGTTCGATGGACGGCAGACTGACCGGCCCGCAGCAGGCCGGCACCGAGCCCGACCGAGCGGTAGTGGATCGCGAGCAGATGCTCCTGGCTCTTGCCGGAGTGCCAGCCGGAATGGTGGTCACGGTGCCTCTTGATCGTCTGGCGCCACTGGGATCGGCGAGCCGGACGTCTCGGCGAGGCGTGGGAGCGCGTCGCCGATCGGTACGCGGACCACCGCCGCGGCGGCCGCATCATAGGGCGTCGGTTGGGCGTTGACGATGACGAGCTTCGCGCCCGCCGCGACCGCGACGTCGCACAGTCCGGCCGCCGGATGCACCTGCAACGACGTACCCACGGCCAGGAGGATTTCACATGATGCCGCGGCGCGCGCCGCCTGCTCGAGCACCTCCCGATCCAGCGACTGCCCGAACGAGATCGTCGCCGACTTCTGGATACCGGCACACTCCAGGCACCGTGGGTCGGGCTCACCCGCCTCGACCCGCGCGAGTACGTCGGCCATCGGCGTACGCACCTCACACTCCAGGCAGACCGCCCACCAGACCGTGCCGTGGAGCTCGATCACGTTCTCCGAGCCGGCCCGCTGGTGCAGACCGTCGATGTTCTGGGTGACGAGCGTGCGGACGACGCCGGCGGACTCGAGCGCCGCCAGCGCCCGGTGGGCCGCGTTCGGCCGCGCGGTCCAGGCGGGGTGCTTCTGCCGCTGCCGCCAGGCTTCGATTCGTACGGCGGGATCGGACAGGTAGTCGGCCAGCGTCGACAGCCGCTCGGCACGGGGGTTGGTGGTCCACACTCCCGCCGGTCCGCGGAAGTCGGGAATTCCGGAATCCGTCGAGACACCCGCACCGGTGAGCACCGTCACCGCCCGAGCTGAGCGAGCCGACCGCAGCCATCGCCCCACGCCTGCGAGGTCGACCACGTCGTCTCCAGACATGCCTCCGACCGTACGCTCACGCCGTCGCGGGCCGGTCGGCTTGGCCGCCGGTGGACGGGCAGCCCGGCCCAGCGACCGGCCCAGCGACCGGCCCAGCGACCGGCCCTGTGTGCGGAACGTGATCATGATGCGGGAAGGTGCACCTGGATGCCCCAAATTTCGCCGGACACTTACAGTTTCTGCATGCAATGCGTGACCACCATGAGGCAGGATGATGCACCGTGGATCTTGGGGTGCGGGACCGAGTGTTCCTTCTCAGCGGAGCAAGTCGGGGGCTTGGCCGGGCAACCGCCGAGGTCCTCGTCGCCGAGGGCGCCTATGTGGTGATCTCCGCCCGCGGCGAAGACGGCGTCCAGCGCGCTGCCGCGAGTCTGGGCACCGCGCGCGCTGTCGGCGTCGCCGCCGACAACGCCGACCCGGCTTCGGCCGAACGCCTGGTCGCCACCGCGATGGCCAAGTGGGGACGCCTCGACGGTGCCCTCATCAGTGTCGGCGGCCCACCTGCCGGAAGCGCACTCGACTCCGACGAAGACCAGTGGCGGGCGGCATTCGAGTCGGTCTTCCTGGGTGGGCTACGCCTCGCCCGGGCGGTTGCGGCGGCGTGTCGCGACGGCGGGTCGATCGGGTTCGTCCTGTCGAGTTCGGTGCGCCAACCCATCCCGAACCTCGCCATCTCCAACGGCCTGCGACCGGGACTTGCCGGCCTGTCCAAGACACTGGCCGACGAACTCGGTCCGGCCGGTGTGCGCGTCAACGGCCTCTTGCCCGGCAGCTTCGACACTGAGCGTAGTCGCGAACTTGCCGCGCAGAGTGCCGATCCCGAGGCTCTCCGGCGACGTCGCGAGGCGGAGATACCGCTGCGTCGCTATGGCTCGCCGCCGGAGTTCGGTCGGGTCGCGGCCTTCATCCTGTCGCCGGTGGCGTCCTACATCACTGGGACCACCGTCGCTGTTGACGGCGGCGTGCTCCGCACCATCTGAACGCGCGGCACCAACCATCTGAACGCACCATCTGACCGCACCGGTGTCGCGCTGCGTCCCATCGTCTGCGCGCGGCGTGGCGACCAGGAGCAACACCCCGCTCCAGGGCAACGCTCTTCTGCAGCAGGCGCGATCCCCCCTCGACACCAGGTGTCGGGACTGGGGTGTGGGCGTCCACACCCCAGTCCCACGTCGGCGCTAGACCCGCACCTTCTTGGTGCGCGTGGCGCCACCCCTGCTGCGAAGTCTCACCCCCGACTCACTCAGCAGCCGGTGCACGAACCCGTAGGACCGGCCCGTTTCCTGAGCGATGGTGCGGATGCTCTTTCCGCCGTCATACTTCTTCCTGAGGTCCGCCGCGAGCTTGTCCCGCTGCGTTCCGGTGACCCGTACGCCCTTCTTCAGAGTCTCGGCCACGCCTGCCTCCCGCTGACGAGTGTGATGGTCGCGTTCGGCTTTCCGTTCGCCGACCCGCCCCAGTGATGCCGACGTATCGGTCACGCGCTCACGTCGCGCTCGGTCTCATTCACCGACAGCTCACGCTCACGTGGTACCGATGGCGTACAGCATTCGATCAATACCAATGCCCCATGATCCGCCGACCCATGCCTCGTTACCAACGGAAGATCGGCCGTGTCGCGCCAATATTATTTTCTCTTCTGTTGCGGGCAGGCACGGTGGGGGCGGACGTCCCGGCCAGGATTCTGGGGTCAGGCGAGGCTTACAAGATCAACATATTCGGTGTTCCAGAGATCTTCAACGCCATCGGGAAGAAGCAATACCCGCTCGGGTTCGAGGGCCGCGACCGCACCCTCGTCGTGGGTGACGAGGACGATCGCCCCTTTGTACGACCGAATTGCACCAAGAATTTCCTGTCGCGAAACCGGATCGAGGTTATTTGTCGGTTCGTCGAGCAGGAGGACGTTGGCGGCGGAGCAGACGAGCCGCGCGAGCGCGAGGCGGGTCTTCTCACCCCCGGAAAGCACGGCCGCCGGCTTGTCCACGTCATCGCCGGTGAACAGGAACGAACCGAGGACGCGGCGCGCCTCCCTGTCGGTGAGATCCGGTGCGGCCGAGGCCATGTTCTCTCCGACGGTACGCCGGATATCGAGGGTCTCGTGTTCCTGCGCGTAATAGCCAAGCTGCAAACCGTGTCCGGCCTCGACGATTCCGGTGTCGGGACTTTCCGTGCCGGCGAGAATACGCAGCAACGTCGTCTTGCCTGCACCGTTGAGGCCGAGAACCACGACTCGACTTCCCTTGTCGATGGCGAGGTCGACGTCGGTGAAGACCTCGAGAGAGCCGTACGACTTGGACAAACCGGTCGCTGTCAACGGCGTCTTGCCACAGGGTGCGGGCTCGGACAGCCGGATCTTCGCCACGCGGTCGGATCGTCGTTCGGGTTCGAGGTCGGCGATCAGGCGCTCGGCCCGGCGGGCCATATTCTTCGCTGCGACCGCCTTGGTGGCCTTCGCCCGCATCCGGTCGGCCTGGGCCATGAGGGCCTGAGCCTTGCGTTCGGCGTTGCTACGTTCGCGCTTGCGGCGCCGGTCGTCGGCCTCGCGCTGGGTGAGGTAGACCTTCCAGCCGACATTGTGGATGTCGAGCTCTGCCCGGTTGGCGTCGAGGTGAAAGACGCGGTTGACAGTCGCCTCCAACAGCCCGACGTCGTGGCTGATCACCACGAGTCCGCCTTTGAACGCACGGAGGAACTCCCGCAGCCAGCCGATCGAGTCGGCGTCGAGGTGGTTCGTCGGTTCGTCCAGCAGCAGGGTGTCGGCGCCGGAGAAGAGGATGCGGGCGAGTTCGATCCGGCGTCGCTGGCCGCCGGAGAGGGTACGCAGTGGCTGGCCGAGCACCCGGTCGGGCAAGCCGAGGTTGGCGGTCACCTGCGCGGCTTCTGACTCCGCTGCGTAACCGCCCCGGGCGAGGAACTCGGTCTCGGCCCTGGCGTACTTCCGCATCGCCCGGTCCTGAGCCGCGCTGTCACGCTCGCGCCCGGCGGCGCCCGCCATCTCCAGTTCGGTCGACCGGAGTTCGCGTACGGCGTCGTCGAGACCGCGGGCGGAGAGCACCCGATCGCGGGCGGTGACGTCGAGGTCGCCGGTCCGCGGGTCCTGGGGTAGGTAGCCCACGGATCCGACCCGGGTCACGTCACCGCTTGCCGGGAGGCCGTCACCGGCGAGTACCCGGGTCAGCGTGGTCTTGCCGGCGCCGTTGCGGCCGACAAGGCCGACCTTGTCACCGGGAGAGACGCGGAAAGATACGTCGGAGAGGAGGAGTCGCGCACCCGCGCGGAGTTCGAGGTTGCTGGCCGTGATCACTTGAGAACGCTCCGGAGCCGATCGGACACAGGGGACACGTGGGCGAAGGAGTGTCCGATCAAGCACAGCGGATGAGCATGCGGACCAGTCTAGAGAACGAGCCGCGCGTCCCGCCTCCGGGTTTCCTCCGCCTCCACCAGATCGCCACCCCACCAGATCGCCACCCCACCAGATCGCCACCCCACCAGATCGCCCCACCGGATCGCCCCACCGGATCGCCCCACCGGATCGCCCCACCGGATCGCCCCACCGGATCGCCCCACCGGATCGCCCCACCGGATCGCCGCGCACGTGCCGTACAGGGCTGGCCGAGGTGTAAATGACCACGCTGGGCATGCCTGTGGTAGCCGGAGAGGCGTCGTCGCCCGGCTGGGCGGCCACAGGCATGCCCAGCGTGGTCATTTACACCTCGCGGCCGCAGCGGCATTGTCGGATCGCTCCAAGCCTGCGGCCGGGAGGTTGGCGATGGCGGGAGCGGGCATCGCACGTCAACGCGCCTACGCTCGGACTGCCGACGCCCGAACAGACGTAAGCCTGCCGAAGGAGCCGCCCGTGCCCTCCCGTCGCCGACTACCGACGCGTGACCTCGCCGTCATCGCCCTGTTCGCGGCCCTCATCGCCGCGCTAGGCCTTCCTGGTTCGTTCAACCTCTTCGGCAACGCCGTCCCCATCACGGCGCAGACCCTCGGCGTCATGCTGGCCGGGTCGATCCTCGGCGCGCGACGCGGGTTCCTCGCGGTGGCGACGTTCGGCGTCCTCGTCCTCGCCGGCCTGCCGCTGCTCGCCGGCGGACGCGGCGGGATCGGCGTCCTCGCCGGCCCGTCGGCCGGTTACTTCCTCGCGTTCCCGTTGGGCGCCTGGGTCACCGGCTGGCTGACCGAGAAGACGATGCCGCGGTACACGCTGCCCGTCGGGTTCATCGCCAACGTCGTCGGTGGCATCGCCGTCGTCTACGCCATCGGCATCCCCGTGCAGGCCGCCCGCACTGGAACGTCGGGCCTGGTGGCCACGATGGTGGCGGCGGCGGTCTTCCTGCCCGGTGACCTCATCAAGGCCGCGGTCGCCACCGTCGTCGCCAAGGGCGTCCATGCCGGCTATCCCACATTGCGTACGCCGCGTTCAGGAGGCACATCCACGAGCGGGGCCTCTGAGGGGACGGCAGGGGGTACGGTGCGAAACGATGGCCATCTTCCGTGACGTGGCCCGCCGCGCGGCGACCGAACCTGAGCGGCCGGCTGTCGTCGGTCCGTGCGGCCCCCTGAGCTTCGGCGCGCTCGCCGACCGGGCGTCCGAGCGCGCTGACGCACTCTCCGCGGAGGGCGTGGGGCCTGGAGGCGTGGTCATCTCCTTCGACGGCGAGCCGGTCCGCCTGCTGGTCGACCTGATGGCCGCTGAACGCGTGGGTGCCAGCATCATCGTCGCCGACTCCGCATGGCCGCACGCCATGCGCGGTCCCGCCCTCGACGCCGCGACCGCGGCCGCCGAACGCCATGGCGGAGCGGGGTGCCTGGTCGTCTTCACCTCCGGCAGCACGGGCGTCCCGCGGCCGGTCGTGCGTACGCAGGAGTCGTGGACGTACAGCTTTCCGGCGTTCTCGGCGCTCACCGGCGTCGACGCCACTGACACCGTGCTGATCCCCGGCCGGATGTCGGGAACGCTTTTCCTCTTCGGCGCGCTGCACGCCCTTGTCATGGGTGCGGCGATCCACCCGTTGTCGCACTGGTCGCCCACGCTCGCGACGGAGGCGACGGTGAGCTGCACCACGGCTCACGTCGTTCCCGCGATGCTCGGCGTCCTCGCCGGCCGGGTCGACCCGGCGACCAGTCGGCTGCGGCGGGCGGTCTGTGCCGGCGCACACCTCGCCCCCACAGTGGAGGCGGTGGCAGGTGCGGCCGGGATCGAGGTCATCGACTACTACGGGGCGGCCGAGCTGTCGTTCGTCGCGCTCCGCCGGCGTGGTTCTCCCCCGGGCGCGATGCGGCCGTTCCCCGATGTGGAGGTCGAGGTCCGTGATGGCGTGATCTGGGCGCGGAGTCGGTACCTCGCCAAGGGACTCGACCTCTCCGCCGACGGGTACGCGAGCGTCGGCGACCACGGCTGCCTCGAGCCCGACGGCACCCTCATCGTCACCGGTCGTTCGAACCAGTCGATCAACTGCGGCGGGGCGACCATCGCCGCCGAGGCGGTCGAACGCGCTCTTCGCCTCGCGTCCGGTGTCGCCGACGTCGCGGTCGTCGGCACGCCGCACGGTGAACTCGGGCAGGTCGTGGTCGCGGTCGTCGAGCCGGACGGCCCAGGCGGTGTCGCCCTGGCGACCTTGCGGGCCGCGATCGCCGACCAACTGCACCCTTCCCATCGACCACGGGTGTGGTACGAGGTCGACCGGCTCCCACGTGCCGGCTCGGGCAAGGTCGCCCGCGCCGAGGTCATCGCCGGACTCGCGGACGGCAGCCTTGTCGTCCGGGCACTTACGTGAACATTCTGAACCACGTGGAAGCCGCCCCACCCGAACGCACGGACCCGAACGCCCCGGCGATCGTGGCGGCCAGGCGTACCCCCCTCGGCAGCCGCGGCCGAGGGCTCGCCGACGTGCGGGTGGAACAGCTGGCCGCGCCCGTTCTCCGCGCGCTGGTCGACGACCTTGGCCTCTCACCCCGGCACGTCAGCGAGGTCGTCCTCGGCAACTGCATGGGTCCCGGCGGCAATGTGGCAAGGGTGGCCGCGCTCGCGGCCGGCTTCGGCCCCGGCGTGCCGGGCCTGACGGTCGACCGCCAGTGCGGCAGCGGGCTGGAGGCGATCACCCTCGCGGCAGGGTTGGTCAAGGCCGGGAGAGGTGCGGTCTACCTCGCCGGCGGCGCGGAGAGTGCCTCGACGGCGCCGATCCGCAGCTGGCCCGCACGAGCGGGCGGGCCGGGCAGCGAGCAAGGCGGCGAGCCGCAGCCCTACGAACGGGCGCCGTTCGCTCCCCCGCCATATCCCGATCCGGAGATGGGCGAGGCCGCGGATTTGGTGGCCCACGAGGCCGGCGTCTCCCGAGGCCGCCAGGACGCCTACGCGGCGCGAAGCCACGCGAGGGCGGTCGCGGCCATGGAGGCGAAGCGGTTCGCCGACGAGCTCGTTCCGGTCGGCGGGCTCGATCATGACGAACGCCCGCGCGCCGGTCTCACGTCGGCCCGGCTGGCCCGGCTGCGTCCCGCGTTCGTCCCGGACGACGCAGGCGGAACGGTCACCGCCGGCAACTCCTGCGGCGTCAACGACGGCGCCGCGGCGGTCGCCGTCGTCCCTGAACGCCTGCGGGCGCGGCACAACTGGCCGGGCCTGCACATCCTCGACTGGGCGTGCACGGGTACCGACCCGGGCCGGCCGGGTCTGGGTCTGGTCGCCGCGGTGCGGCAGGTGCTCGACCGGCAGGGGCTGGGCATGGACGACATCGGCGCGATCGAGTTCGTGGAGGCCTTCGCCGGACAGGTGCTGGCCTGCGCCGACGCGCTCGACCTCGACCCCGACCGGCTCTGTCCCGAGGGTGGCGCACTGGCGCTCGGCCATGCCTGGGGCGCGACCGGCGCTGTCGTGATGGTCCGGCTCTTCACCCGGATGGTGCGCGACGACGGCCCGTCGCTCGGACTCGCCGCGGTTTCCGTCGGCGGTGGCATGGGCGTCGCCGCACTGGTACGCCGCGTCGGCTCGACTTCCGGCGGGCGGCGAACAAGGACCGGGAGCGACCGGTGATCGAGTTGCGGGGCGTCTCCCACCACTACGGCTCCCGGCGGGTCCTGGCCGATCTCGACGTACGCCTGACCGAGCAGCGGATCGGTGTCGTCGGTGCCAACGGGTCCGGCAAGTCCACCTTCGCGCGGCTGCTCAACGGCCTGGTGGTGCCGACCCACGGCACAGTCGAGGTCGACGGTTTCGACACCCGGACCGACGGCCGCGAGGTCCGCCGCCGGGTCGGCTTCGTCTTCACCGATCCCGATGCCCAGGTCGTCATGCCGACCGTCGGTGAGGACGTGGCGTTCGGCCTGCGCCGGCTCGGCCTGCCCCGCGAGGAGGTGTCCCGGAGAGCGCAGGCCGCGCTCGAGGCGTACGGTCTCGCCGACTACGCCGATCACCCCGCCCACCTGCTCTCCGGTGGCCAGCTGCAGCTGCTCGCCCTCGCCGGGGTTCTCGTCACCGAGCCCACCACGCTGGTCTGTGATGAGCCGACCACGTTGCTCGACCTGCGCAACGCACGGATGGTCACGGACCTGCTCCGCCGGCTTCCTCAGCAGGTCGTCCTCGTCACGCATCACCTCGAACTGCTTGACGGGTTCGAACGCGTTCTCGTCCTCGACCACGGGCGCCTGGTCGCCGACGGCACCGCGGACGACGCGGTCGACGCCTACCGGAAGCTGCTCACATGAACGCCGCCCTTCCCGGTCACGGCGGTCTGGGCCTCTACCAACCGGGGTCGTCGCTCCTGCACCGGCTTCCGGCCGGCGCGAAGCTCACCGCGCTCGCCGTCGCGGCGGTGGTCATCCTGCGGATCACCGCCGTGTCCACCCTCGGCGTCGCGGTCGTGCTCACCCTGGCTCTGGTGGCGGCCGCGCAGATCCCCTGGCGGGTGGGCTTCGCGCAGGTCCGTCCGGTCTGCTGGTTCGCCGTACCGCTCCTGGCGTTCCAGTGGGTGAGCGCCGGACCCGCCCACGCGGTCCTCGTCGTCGGTCAACTGCTCGTCCTGGTGGCGCTCGCAGCGCTGGTCACGCTCACGACCCGGGTCACGGCGATGCTCGACGCGTTCGAGTCGGCCCTGCGTCCGTTCGAGCGGGTCGGCGTCAGCCCGATGCGGGTCGGTCTCGTGCTGGCCCTCACGGTGCGCTGCATTCCCCTGGTCGCCCAGACGTACGCGGAAACCCGGGAAGCGCAGCGGGCCCGTGGCCTCGAACGCAGCCCGGTCGCCCTCGCGGTGTCCCTCGTCGTACGCCTGCTCAAGAAGGCCGACGCCATGGGTGACGCGCTCGCGGCCCGTGGCCTCGACGACTGAAGGGGTGGACGTCGATCACTCCACGGGTGGGCTGGCCAGGGCAATCTGTGCGGCCACGCCGTCGCGGGTCGCACCGAGGGCCTCGGAGATCGACCATGCCGTGGCCGCGACGACCGGGCCGAGGCGTTCCATCCGTTCGTTGGGCATCCGCACCTCGGGCGCGGAGACACTGATCGATGCCGCCGGAAGGTCGGAGCCGTCGAAGACGACGGCGGCGATCGTCCGGATACCCGACGTGCGCTCGGAGTAGGAGAGCGCGAAGTTGTGGGCGCGGATCTCGGCCAGCTGCTTGCGAAGGAGCACCGGGTCGGTGACCGTCGCCGGGGTGGCGGCCGGTATCGGCCGGGCGAGGATCGACTCCTGCACGGTGTGGGCGAGGTGCGCGAGGAGTGCCTTGCCGGGCGCGCCGAGGGGCAGCGGGATCGGTGCGCCGAACTCGGTGTAGCTGCGACGCAGCGGCTGGCGGCTCTCCACCTGGTCGATGACCGCGCGGTCATGGGTGGGCAGCAACACGTGCAGGCCGACGGTCTCGTCGATCTCGTCGCGGAGCCGGGTCATCGCCGGGAGGGCGGCCTCGCGCACGCTTGTCGCCATCGCGCCACCGCGGGCGAGCTGGACCAGCAGTGAGCCCAGGGCATAGCGGCGGTCGCGGGTCTGGCGTACCAGCCGGTTGTCCTGCAGCGCGCCGAGCAGCCGGTGCGTGGTGCTCGTCGACAGTCCGGTCATCCGGGCGATGTCACTGATGCCCAGCTCGGGATGGCGGGCGTCGAAGCAGCGCAGGATCATGACGGCGCGATCGATGGACTGCACGCCTCGGCGACGCACGGGCGGCTCGGATACGCCCTCCTCCGCGCCCGGGGATTCGGGTCCGTTCGTGCCGGGGGCGCTGCCACCGGGAACGCCGGAGCCCAGGACGCCACCCGATGTGTTCGGATCCTGCCAATCCGTTGACGTCACCCTGCCTCCCTGCCTAGTGTTCCTGAATTACAGGATGTTATCCCACTTTGCGGCATCCATGGCTTTTGTGGCAAGCACCGTCTCGACCAATGGCTCGAATGACCGATTGCACGGATTCGTGGCAACACGGGAGGAATACCGAACATGTTGCCCCTTGACGGACTCAGAGTCCTCGACCTGACCCGGTTCCTGTCCGGCCCGTACGCGACGATGGTTCTCGCCGAACTCGGCGCCGACGTGATCAAGATCGAGCAGCCAATCACCGGTGACGACTCCCGGCGGCTCAGCCCCAAGGTCAACGGCGAGAGCTATCCGTTCGCCATGCCCAACCGGAGCAAACGCAGCGTCTCCCTCGACCTGAAGGCCGACCGGGGCAGGGAGGCGTTCCTCCGCCTCGTCGACGGCGCCGACCTGGTGATCGAGAACTTCCGGCCCGGCGTCGTCGCCCGGCTCGGCATCGACTACGAAGCCCTGCGTGCCCTGCGACCGGACCTGCTCTACTGCTCGATCAGCGGCTACGGCCAGAACGGGCCCTACCGCGACCGGCCGGGCTTCGACATCATGGCGCAGGGCGCCGTCGGGTTCCTCCGCATGACCGGCCATCCCGATGGACGGCCAGCGAAGGTCGGCATCGCGGTCAACGACCTCGCCGCCGGCGCAACGGCCATCTACTCGATCCTCGCAGCCGTTCTCCTCCGCCAGCGCACCGGAAAGGGGCAGCACATCGACGTCTCGCTGGTCGAAGCCGGCCTCGCCTGGACGGTGTGGGAGTCCGGTGCCTGGTTCGGCAGCGGCGAACTCCCCGCACCCACCGGCACCCGACACCGCCGGTCGACGCCGTACCAGGCCTTCCGCACCGCCGACGGCTACGTCACGATCGGCGCCAACAACGACCGGCTGTGGGAACGCCTCGTCACCGGCGTCCTCGACCGGACCGAGTGGCTGGACGACCCCCGTTTCCGCACGCTCCCCGACCGGCTGAGCAACATCGACGACCTCGAACGCGAGATCGAGGCGATCACCACCCGCCGTCGTACGCAGGAATGGATCGACGCACTCGACAAGGCCGGTGTCCCGGGCGGACCCGTCCTCACCTACGACGAGGCGTTGGCCGATCCCCACGTGCGGGCCCGCGGCATGGTGGTCGACCTCGACCATCCGATCATCGGGGCGATGAACACCATCGGGCCACCCACGAAGTTCAGTGAGTTCGACTTCGCCGTCAGGGCTCCGGCGCCGTGGCTCGGCCAGCACACGGTCGAGGTCCTCACCGAGGCGGGGCTCGCCGACGACGAGATCGCGGCGTTGTTCGTCGACAGCATCGCGTTCGACGCCCATCCGGAGATGCAGCGGCATCGGGGGCCCGCCCCCCAGACCTCCACCACCCCCTACGACCGCGCAGGTGTCGAATCGTGAACTCCGCCAGCCATGCCGACCGTTTCGCCGCTCCAGACGGCGACCTTGTTCTGCGGCGAGACGGTGCCGTCGCCACCGTGCTGCTCAACCGCCCGGACAGCCACAACGCCATCACCCTCGACATGTACACCGCTCTCCCCGACCTCTTCGGCGTGCTCGCGGCCGACGAGTCGGTGAAGGTGGTGGTCCTGCGGGGTGCCGGCGTCCGGTCGTTCGCATCCGGGGCGGACATCAGCGAGTTCGAACGCGTCCGCGGCGACGCCGGGAAGGCCCGCGTCTACAACGACCGGGTGGCCGCGGCCGAGCAGTCCATCGAACAGCTCGACAAACCCACGATCGCGATGATCCACGGCTACTGCATCGGCGGGGGCGCGGGGCTCGCGTTCGCGGCCGACCTGCGGTTCGGCGACGAGCGCACCACGATGGCCATCACCCCGGCCAAGCTCGGTCTCGTCTACAGCCTCGAGTCCACGAAGCGGCTGGTCGACCTCGCGGGACCGTCACGGGCCAAGTGGATCCTCATGTCCGGCGAGAAGATGTCGGCTCCCGAAGCACTGCGGGTCGGCCTGCTCGACGAGGTGACACCGGTCGACGACCTGGAGAAGCACACCTACGACTTTGCCCACCTGCTCAGCACGCGCGCGCAGTTCAGCGTCCGGGCGGCGAAGACGATCGTCAACCGGATCGTCGCCGGGCAAACCACCGAGGACGCGGTGACGACCGACCTGCGAAATACGTCGTTCGACACCGCCGACTACGCCGAAGGGGTCCGCGCCTTTCTCGACAAGCGCACTCCACGGTTCGGCTGAGGGCCACCCGGCCACGCCGATCCGGCGTACGACCGGAACGAAGGGAGCCTTGCAATGACGCATGCGTACCCGAGAAGAACGTTCCTCGCCCTGGGTGCCGCGGCTGTCGGCGTGGCGGGGTGTGCCGACGGAGCCGCGACGGGCGGGGGCGAGGCCGACTACCCGTCGGAGGACCTGGACTGGACGATCGCGTTCGGCCCAGGAGGCGGCAACGACATCATGTCGCGCACCATGGTCGACATCCTCGAGCGGGAGAAGCTCTATCCCGAACACATCGCGGTCCAGAACCGCGAGGGTGGCAGCGGCGCGACGGGCTGGGGCCACGTCTTCAGAAAGTCCGGCGATCCCTATGTCATCTCGACCACGTCGGGATCGTTCCTCACCACGCCGCTGGAGTCCGATCCGGGCTGGACTCCTACCGACTTCACTCCGGTCGGCCTCTTCGCGACCGACGCCGCGCTGCTGGTCGTCAATGCCGGCAGCGGTCTGGCGACCTGGCAGCAGTGGGTCGACCATGCCAAGGGCAAGGGCACCGTCGCGGTCGGCGGCATCGGCACCGTCAACGTCGACTTCATCCTCCACGACATGTTCGCCGCCAAGGCCGGTTACAAGATCGACTACGTACCGTTCAACGACGAGGGACAACTGCTCACCGCCCTGACGTCGAAGTCCCTCGAGGCGGTGGTCTCCAACCCGGGCGAGGTGATGGGCCAGATCGACGCCGGCGACATGGTGCCGCTGCTCTTCACCGGGCGCGAGTCGCCGGCGAAGCTGTCCGACGTACCCACCGGTGAGTCGCTCGGGTTCACCGACCTTCCCACCATGCCGCGCGGACTGATCCTGCCGCCCGAGGTGCCGGACAACGCCCGGCAGTGGTGGATCACCACGATGAAGAAGCTCGTACGGACCGAGAAGTGGAAGGCCTACCTGCGCGACAACTTTCTCGTCGAGGACGTCCGCTGGGGCGACGACTTCGGCCAGTTCATCGCCGACACCTCCAAGGAGCTGGAGGAGATCCTGCGCGAACGCGGTGCGATATGAGGCTTCGGCGGCTCGGCGCTCGTGGCATGTTCCTCGGCGTGCTCGCGGGCGTGCTTGCCGGATACTCCGTTCTGTCCTGGGACATGGCATGGCGGATGCCCTCGGGGCAGATCGGTCCGGGGTTCTTTCCACGGCTCATCGGTGTGGCCGCGCTCGTCCTCTGCCTCGTCGCCTTGTGGCGACACGATCCTGGGGACGGGGCCGACACCGGGGCCGACACCGGGGCCGGGGCCGACACCGGGGCCAGGGCCGACACCGGGGCCCCGACTCATCCGCCCCTGTTGGCTGGCGCTGTCTGTGCGTGTGTGGGTTTCTTCGTCCTGTTGGCCGTGGCCGGCGCACTTGTCGGCGGGGTGGTGTTCCTCTCCGGCGCGCTGATGCTGCTCAATCCTGGGCGCCGCCGGCTCGTCGGCAACGCCGCTGTCGGTGTCGGCCTGCCGGTCACGCTCTACGTGCTCTTCGAGAGGGTCCTGGACGCCCAGCTGCCCTCCGGAATCTTCTAGAAGGAACGCCCGCGCATGGAGATCCTGGAGCATCTCGCGACGGGCATCGCGACGGTCCTCAGCCCGCAGAACCTCGTCCTGCTCGCCCTGGGCGTTCTGGTCGGCATGGTGGTCGGTGTCATGCCCGGTCTCGGCCCGTCCGCGGGTATCGCCATCCTGCTGCCATTGACGTTCTCCCTCGATCCGACCGGTGCGATCGTCATGCTCGCCGCGATCTACTACGGCGCGATGTACGGCGGCACGATCACGTCGGTACTCATCAACACACCGGGCGAGTCAGCGACCGTCGCCAGCACGTTCGACGGCTATCCCCTTGCCCGCCGGGGCCGAGCCGGTCCCGCACTCGTCATGGCCGCAGTCGCGTCGTTCGTCGCCGGCACGGTCGGGACGCTGCTCATCAGCGTCGCGGCGCCGCTGCTGGCGTCGGTGACGTCGCGGTTCGGCCCGCCGGAGCTCTTCCTGCTGGTGCTCGCCGGCCTTCTCACGTTGGTTGTCGTCATCGGCCGGAACCGTCTGCTTGGTGGGCTCTCCGCTCTCATGGGCTTCGTCCTGGCGACGGTCGGCGTGGACATCGGCGGCGGCGAGCAGCGGTTCACGTTCGGCTCGCCGGAACTCATCAACGGCATCGACTTCATCCCGGTCGCCATCGGGATCTTCGGGCTCGGCGAGGTGTTCCACACGCTCTACCGTGGTGGGTATCTGGAACGGCTCGGCTACTTCTCCGTCAGCGCCCGCGCCAAGGGATTCTGGCCGAACCGCGCCGATGTCCTCGAGTCGCGGGGGCCGATCCTGCGCGGCTCGTTCCTCGGCTTCTTCGTCGGCACGACGCCGGGAGCAGGGGCCACCGTTGCGTCCCTCATGTCCTACAGCGTGGAGAAGTCGCTCTCGGCGAAACCGGAGAGGTTCGGCAAGGGCGCCATGCCGGGTCTCGTCGGCCCGGAGGCGGCGAACAACGCCGCTTCGGCGGGTGCGATGGTTCCACTTCTGACGCTGGGCATTCCGGGCTCCGCGTCCACAGCCGTCCTGCTCGGTGGATTCCTGATGTGGGGCCTGCAGCCAGGTCCGTTGCTGATGGAACAGAACCCCGAGTTCGCGTGGGGCCTCATCGCGAGCATGTACCTTGGGAACGCGATGTTGCTGCTGGTCAACATCTTCTGCATTCCGGCGTTCGCGGGTATCGCGCGGGTGCCGTTCCGCGTGCTCGCCCCGATCATCGTCGTCCTCTGTACGTTCGGCACCTTCACCGTCAACGCCAGCATGGTCGACGTCGCCGTCATGATCGGGTGCGGGGTGCTCGGATTCTTCATGCGGCTCCACGGATTCTCGCCGGCCGCGCTCGTGGTCGCGCTGGTCCTCGGGCCGATCGCGGAGGAGAGCTTGCGTCAGACGATGATCATCTCTCAGGGCAGTCCTGACATCTTCGTCCAGCGGCCGGCCTCGATCGTGCTGCTGGCCCTGATGGTGGTCCTCGTCGTCCTCCCGGTACTCCTGTCCGGACGTCAGCGCGGGCATGGGCCGGCCCTGGACCAGGGTCGCGATGAAGAACAGAGGCGGCGTACGGATCAGGGTGCGGGCGAGGATCAGGGTCAGGCCGAGGAACAAGGTCAGGCCGAGGAACAAGGTCAGGCCGAGGAACAAGGTCAGGCCGAGGAACAAGGTCAGGCCGAGGAACAAGGTCAGGCCGAGGAACAAGGTCAGGCCGAGGAACAAGGTCAGGCCGAGGAACAGGGGGAGGATCAGGAACCGGACCGGAGTTCGGCGACAACGCCGTAGTCCGACCGCTGCGACACGCCGGTGAAACTCACGGCGCGAAGCCGCTCCGCCGACCGCCGGTCCAGGACCACCGCCGACCGGGCGCCGGGCACCAGATGTGCCGGGTCTCCCTCCCGTTCCACCGCGGCCAGGAGCGCGCCCCATCGGCGACAGTGCCGCTGGAAGGTCTGCACGCCAAGGGATCGCCCTCGCGCCCGCTGACCCGCCCGGGCCTGCTCTGGTGTCGCATCGAGGAGCACGAGGTGCAGGACGCGACGCTCAGCAGCGACGAGGCGCCCCAGCAGGCTGCGTACCCAAGGACGCGTACCGCAGTCGGGAACCATCACCGGACCTCCGTGCCGGATCGCCGCCCAGACGCGACCGTAGTGCACCGCGTGCACGGCCGGGCGCCACCAGGCGTAGGCATGGCTCCCCATGTACCGCTGCCAGCGGAAACGTTCCTGCTCGGAGTCGACGATCCGGACGCCTCCCCGCTGCTCCGGGAGGGGCTCGTCAGCGGCGGTCCCGGAAAGCCTGTGCAGAAGGGTGCTCTTGCCGGCACCTGGGATCCCGACGAGAACGACGACCGAGTCGACCGGATAGCGCAGGTGGTCAACACCCTTGTCGCGGAAATCGTGACACCCGGTGAGGGTCGCGTCGGTGTCGAAGAACATGCGGGTTCAACGCGCCTGGGGACCACTGTCGTTCCTTCGAGCCGGCCTGGACGGATACGCTGCCGCCGGTAGCACTGATGGCCGACAGCCCGCCGCACCTCGCACCACCGAGTACGCGAAGGCTGCGGACCTCACCTCCCGGTGGAAGGGGATCCATGCGTGTGGGCCTGATCTTGCCGTTGGGCGAGGAGTCGCGGCCGGGTGTGCCGCTGAGCTACGCCGACATCCGGTCCCTCGCGACCCGCGCAGAGGACGCCGGCCTGGACTCGGTGTGGGTCTATGACCACCTGCTCGGCGAGTCGACCGAGGATGCGGCGGCGTCGCCGTGGGAGGCATGGACGGTGATGAGCGCGCTCGCCGACGCCACGTCACGCGTACGCATCGGCGCGCTGGTGCTGTGTACGGCGTTCCGACCACCCGCCGTCCTCGCCCGGATGGCCGACACACTGCAGGAGATCAGCGGCGGCCGGGTGGTCCTCGGCCTGGGCGCGGGGTGGCACGAGCCGGAGTTCCAGGCGTTCGGGCTGCCGTTCGACCACCGGGTCCGCAGGTTCGCGGAGGCGCTGGAGATCATCACGACCATGCTGCGTACGGGCCGTGCGTCCGTGTCCGGTCGCTTCCACCACGCCGCCGACGCGCCCGTACGCATCCGCCCGGACCGGACCGGCCCGGACGTGCTGGTGGCCGGAGTTCGGCCACGCATGCTCCGGCTCACCGCGGAGTACGCCGACAGCTGGAACCTCGCGTGGTTCGGCCTGCCCGGCGACCGGTTCCGGGAGGCGAACGCCGCCCTCACCGCCGCCTGCCAGGAGATCGGCCGCGACCCGGCGACGCTGGCCCGCACCGCCGGCATCCGGATCGCCGCTCCCGGCGGCCAGACCGCGAACCCCGACGGTGACGACCAGGATCCGACGCGGGTCATCCGTGGCGACGCCGATCAGATCGCGCGGACGCCTTCGCCGCCTGGGAGTCCGAAGGCGTGTCGGAGCTCATCTGCTGGGCCGAGCCGAGCGAGGCGGCCAGTATCGATCTCGTCGCCGCCGCGCTCGCCCGCTACCGCGCCCGGTAGTACGACGAGAGCTTCGATCGCGACTCGCTCCAAGCCGCCTCGCCGTTCACCGTTTTGCCCCGACCGGTCCGGTGATCGCCTAGCATCGGCCTGACGAGGCGCTGGTCTGCCGCACGCAGGTGGCATCCAAGCCTTCGCGACGGTGGGGCTTCGCCAGGTGGGACCGGCGAGGGGAGCGGGGGGCGATGACGGCAACGAGAGAGTCGCAGGAGCAGGTCGTCCATCACGACGGCCGGGTCGACCTCAGGGATCCGTCCGCCATTGTCGCGAGTCGGTACGCCAACGCCGAACTCGCACCGACGCCGACTAAGGAGGGGAGTGTCTGACCATGCCTGACTCGAGAAGTACGCCGGGAACGGTGCGGGCCGCGCTCGTGCAGCAACGCTGGACCGGCGACAAGGACTCGATGATCGCGAATGCGGTCGCGCACATCCAGACGGCGGCCTCGCAGGGCGCGCATGTCGTGTGTCTGCAGGAACTCTTCTACGGTCCGTACTTCTGCCAGGTGCAGGACGCCGACTACTACTCCTACACCGAGCAGATCCCCGACGGCCCGACGACGCAGCTGATGTGCGAGCTCGCCAGTCAGCACGGCATCGTGCTCGTGGTCCCGATGTATGAAGAGGAACAGCCGGGCGTCTACTACAACACCGCCGCTGTCATCGACGCCGACGGGCGCTACCTCGGCAAGCACCGCAAGAACCACATCCCGCAGGTGAAAGGGTTCTGGGAGAAGTTCTACTTCCGACCCGGGAACCTCGGCTATCCGGTGTTCGACACCGCGGTCGGGCGCATCGGTGTCTACATCTGCTACGAACGCCACTTCCCCGAAGGCTGGCGCGCGCTCGGACTCGCCGGCGCGCGGATCGTCTTCAATCCTTCGGCGACGAGCCGCGGCCTCTCGCAGTATCTGTGGCGGCTCGAGCAGCCGGCTGCCGCTGTCGCCAACGAGTACTTCGTCGGGGCGCTCAACCGCGTCGGCGTCGAACCCCTGGGAGACAACGACTTCTACGGTCAGTCGTACTTCGCCGACCCGCGCGGGCAGGTGGTCGGCGACGCCGCATCCGACACCGACGACGAGGTGGTCGTCCGCGACCTCGACATGGCGGTGCTGTCCGAGGTGCGTGATCTGTGGGCCTTCTACCGCGACCGAAGGCCCGAGACCTACGACTCTCTCGTGACGCCTTAGGTCGAAGGGACGCATGCGATGAACACGGTCATCCGCAACGGAATCCTCATCTCGACCACCGGCGCGACCCCCGCCGACGTGCTCGTCGCCGGTGAGAAGGTCGCGGCGGTCGCGGCGCCCGAGTCAGGCCTCGCCGACACCTGGGCGGCGGGTGCGGACCGGGTGATCGACGCCGCGGGGAAGTACGTCCTGCCCGGTGGCATCGACGTCCACACACACATGGAGATGCCCTTCGGCGGAACGCATTCGGCCGACACGTTCGAGACCGGTACCACCGCCGCCGCCTGGGGCGGCACCACGACCATCGTCGACTTCGCGGTGCAGCCCAAGGGCACGTCCCTGCTGTCGGCGTTGGAGACATGGCACGGGAAAGCCGCCGGCAAGGCCGCGGTCGACTACGGCTTCCACATGATCATCTCCGACGTCAACGACGCCACGCTGAAGGAGATGGACGCCTGCGTCGGGGCCGGAGTGAACTCCTTCAAGATGTTCATGGCCTACCCCGGAGTGTTCTACGCGACCGACGGCGAGATCCTGCGGGCGATGCAGAAGGCGAAGGACATCGGCGCGACGATCATGATGCACGCCGAAAACGGCATCGCGATCGACCAGTTGGTCGTCCAGGCGTTGGCCGAGGGTCGGATCGATCCCGTACACCACGGCACGACGCGGCCGCCGGAGCTCGAGGCGGAAGCAACCCACCGGGCCATCACCCTGGCGAAGGTCACCGGTGCGCCGCTCTACATCGTCCACCTGTCGGCGAGCCAGGCGCTGGCAGCCGTGGCCGCTGCCCGCGACACCGGGCAGAACGTGTACGCCGAGACCTGCCCGCAGTACCTCTTCCTGTCCCTCGACGATCTCGGCCGGCCGGACTTCGAGGGTGCGAAGTACGTCGCCTCGCCACCGCTGCGCCCCGTCGAGCACCAGGACGAGCTGTGGCGTGGGCTCCGGACGAACGATCTCTCGGTGGTGTCAACCGACCATTGCCCGTTCTGTTTCAAGGACCAGAAACAGCTCGGCAAGGGTGACTTCTCGAAGATTCCCAACGGCATCCCGGGCGTGGAACACCGGATGGATCTGTTGCACCAGGGCGTCGTCCGCGGCGAGATCTCGTTGGGCCGCTGGGTGGAGATCGCCTCGACGACGCCCGCGCGGATGTTCGGCCTCTATCCCCGCAAGGGCGTGATCGCGCCAGGGTCCGATGCCGACATCGTGGTCTACGACCCGCGGGCACGACAAACCCTGTCGGTGCGTACGCATCACATGGCCGTCGACTATTCCGCGTACGAGGGAATGTCGATCACCGGCCGGGTCGAGACGGTGCTTTCGCGTGGGCAGATCGTCATCACCGGCGGGGAGTTCCACGGTCGGGCAGGCCACGGTGGGTTCCTCGCCCGCGACCTCTGCCAGTACCTCACCTGAGCGAGCGCCTGCACTCTGGCCCGCTCGCACCGTCGACAACACACGCAGGAAACTTGGGGGACGCATGGAATTCGGGGTGGTCCTGCAGAACGATCCGCCGGCCCGTGACGTCGTCGACCGGATGCGGCTGGCCGAGGGCAACGGTTTCAGCTACGGCTGGACCTTCGACTCCCACGTGCTGTGGCAGGAGCCGTTCGTCATCTATTCGCAGATCCTCGCGGCGACGTCGCGCATGACGGTCGGTCCGATGGTCACCAACCCCGGAACGCGCGACTGGTCGGTGACCGCGTCGATGTTCGCGACCCTCAACGAGATGTACGGTAACCGCACGATCTGCGGGATGGGGCGCGGCGACTCCGCCCACCGGGTGATCGGCCGGCGACCCGCCACCCTCGCCACCGTGCGCGAGTCCATGCACGTCATCAAGGAACTCGCCGAAGGCCGCGAGGTCGTCCACCACGGCGTACCCCTGCGGATCCCGTGGGTACGCGAGGGAAGGCTGCCCATGTGGCTCGCGGGCTACGGCCCGAAGGCACTGCGCCTCGTCGGTGAGGTGGCCGACGGCTTCATCCTGCAGACGGCCGACCTCGACATCGCCCGCTGGACGATCGGGTCGGTTCGTCAAGCCGCACTTGACAGCGGCCGTGATCCGGGCGCGATCACCATCTGCGTGGCGGCACCGGCCTACGTCGGCGCCGACCTGCCGCATCAGCGGGACCAGCTGCGGTGGTTCGGCGGGATGGTCGGCAACCACGTGGCCGATCTCGTCGCGCGTTACGGCACGGACGGCCCGATCCCCCGGGCGCTCACCGACTACATCGCCGGGCGGGATGGCTACGACTACTCCCACCACGGCAAGGCCGGCCATCCGTCCACCGACTTCGTACCCGACGCGATCGTCGACCGGTTCTGCCTGGTCGGTCCGGAGTCGGCGCACGTGGACCGGCTCCGTGAGCTCGCCGAGATCGGGGTCGACCACTTCGCCCTGTACCTCATGCACGACGAACCCGAACGCACGCTCGAGGCGTACGGCCGCGACATCATCCCCAAGCTGCGGCGCTGAGCCGGATGTGGACGGCCCGGAACTCCTCAGGTGTTCGCCGCAACACGGCCAGGCGCGGGTCGGGCACGTGCAGATGCGGCGGTGCGACGAGCCGGTGCAGCGCTCCCAGCCGGGTGTCGGCGAGGACCTGCTCGACTGCCCGCTTGTCACCACCAACGACGACCGCGTCAAGCTCGCCCGCTTCGGCACGGGGGACAACCACCCGGGCGACGACGTCCGCGGCCGCGCCGAACGCCTCCCTCGCCTGCTTCTCCCGCCGCCGGGCGAACCGTTGCTGTGACCAGCCGCCGGCGGCGGACCGGCCCTGCACCAGGCGCGAACCGACCTTCGACGCCACCAGGTGGCGACCCTCGAACACTCCGGCGGCGTACCCACCCATCCGGACGAGTACGACGCCGACCGTCCGGTCACGGCGGGCGTGCTCGACCAGCCCGGCGTACTGCTGAGTCTCGTCGACCGCGAGCGGAGGGAACGGAACGCGACACTCAGCCCGCGCACCATCGGCCGCCGTCACCGTCACGATCTGCGGTGTCGCGGCGTACGACGTCTCTCCGTGTCGCTCGGCGAAGCCGGTGAGCCAGCGGTCGAGCCGTTCGGGCGTGCACCGGATCTCCTTCACGCCCACCATCCTGTCAGCGGACGGACCGTACCGGACCGGCGTGGTGGTGCGGAGATGCCGTTCAGACGTTGAAGCCGAGCGCGCGGAGCTGCTCGCGACCTTCGTCGGTGATCTTGTCCGGGCCCCACGGCGGCATCCAGACCCAGTTGATCCGGAAGGCGTCGACCACACCGTCGAGCGCCACCTGCGTCTGGTCCTCGATCACGTCGGTGAGCGGACACGCCGCGGACGTCAGCGTCATGTCGATCGTCGCGACGCCCTCGTCGTCCAGCGCCACGCCGTAGACGAGACCGAGGTCGACGACGTTGATGCCGAGCTCGGGGTCGACCACATCCTTCATCGCCTCGAGAACATCGTCGTCGGACGTCTTCACTTCGGTCATCGTCCGGCTCCCCTCTCGTCGTCCGGCTGGGTGCCCAACTGCTCCGACGCTACCTGCTCCTGCGTGCCCGCTGCATCACCAGCACCCATCGCCTGCAGGGTCGCGTCCTTCCACGCCATCCAGGCCAGGAGCGCGCACTTGATCCGCGCGGGGTACTTCGACACCCCCGCGAAGGCGATGCCGTCCTCGAGCACCTCTTCGTCCGGTTCGACCTGGCCCTTGGACTGCATGAGCGCGAGGAACTCATCATGCACCCGCATCGCGTCGTCGACCCGGCGGCCGTGCACGAGGTCGTGCAGCACCGACGCGGCCGCCTGGCTGATCGAACACCCCATGCTGTCGTAGGACACGTCCTCGACGACCGGTCCGTCTCCGTCGCCCTCGGCTCTGGACAGTCGGACCCGGAGCGTCACCTCGTCACCGCAGGTGGGATTGACGTGGTAGACCTCGGCGTCATAGGGATCCCGCAGGCCCTTGCCGTGCGGGCTTCGATAGTGGTCCAGGATGATGTCCTGGTAGAGCGCCTCGACCTGCATCAGGTTCCCGTACCCCTATCCACGCCAAGAGCACTGCCCGCGCCAAGAGCACTGCCCGCGCCAAGAGCACTGTCCACGCCCAGAGCACTGTCCACGCCGAAGAAGCGCTTGACCTCCTCGACGCCGTCGGCGAGCGCGTCGACGTCGGCACGGGTGTTGTAGAGGTAGAACGTCGCCCGCGTGGTGGCCGGGATCCCGTAGCGGCGCACGATCGGCCAGGCACAGTGGTGCCCGACCCGGACGGCGATGCCGAGGTCGTCGAGGACCTGGCCCACGTCGTGTGGGTGGATCCCGTCGACGACGAACGACACCGCTCCCCCACGCGCCTCCGCCGTCGGCGGCCCGATGATGCGTACGCCGGGGATGGCGGCCAACCGGTGCAGGGCGTACGCCGTGAGGTCGTGCTCGTGCGCGGCGACGGCCTCCATGCCGACGGCATTCAGGTAGTCGACCGCGGCGCCGAGCCCGATCGCCTGGGCGATGTTGGGCACCCCTGCCTCGAACTTCTGTGGCGGCGGAGCGAACGTCGTCATGTCCATGCGGACGACCTCGATCATCGACCCGCCGGTGAGGAACGGCGGCATCGCCTCGAGCAGCTCGCGACGCCCCAGCAGCACCCCGATGCCGGTCGGCCCAAGCATCTTGTGGCCGGAGAAGGCGAGAAAGTCCACGCCGAGCCGGTGGAAGTCGACCGGCTGGTGCGGCACCGACTGCGCGGCGTCGACGACGACGAGCGCACCGACGACATGGGCCCGGGCGGTGATGAGATCGAGCGGGTTGACCGTGCCGAGGACGTTGGACTGCTGGGTCAACGCCACCACCTTGGTGCGCGGCGTGATCATGGCCTCGACCTCGGAGAGGTCGAGCCGGCCGTCGTCGGTGAGCCCGAACCACTTCAGCGTGGCCCCGGTGCGCTGGCACAACATCTGCCAGGGCACGAGGTTGCCGTGGTGCTCCATCTCGGTCACCACGATCTCGTCGCCGGGGCCGACCGAGAAGCGCTCCGCCGCAGGGCCCGCCGTCGCGGCATTGCTCATCGCATACGCCACGAGGTTGATGCCCTCGGTGGTGTTCTTGGTGAACACCACCTCACCTTCGTCAGCACCGACGAACGCGGCGATCCGCGCCCGGGCGGACTCGTAGAGGTCGGTCGCCTCCTCGGCCAGCCGGTGCGCGCCCCGGTGGACGGCGGCGTTGTGCTGCTCGTAGAAGTCGCGTTCGGCGTCGAGAACCTGGCGCGGCTTCTGCGAGGTCGCCCCGCTGTCGAGGTAGACGAGCCGACGACCGTTGGGCAGGACCCGGTCGAGGATCGCGAAGTCCTTCCGGATCCTCTGCGCGTCCAGCCGGCCTACTGCAGGGGTGGTCGTCACGTGGATGCGCCCGCCTTCGCGTAGCTCGCGTAGCCCTCGGCCTCGAGCTTCTCGGCCAGCTCGGGGCCACCTTCCTCGGCGACCCGGCCGTCGACGAAGACGTGCACGTGGTCCGGCGTGATGTAGCGCAGGATCCGGGTGTAGTGGGTGATGAGCAGGACGCCCTTGTCACCCTTGTCGCTGAACCGGTTGACGCCCTCCGACACGACCTTCAGGGCGTCGATGTCGAGCCCGGAGTCGGTCTCGTCGAGGATCGCGAACTTCGGGTCGAGCAGCTCAAGCTGGAGGATCTCGTTCCGCTTCTTCTCACCGCCGGAGAAGCCCTCGTTGACGTTGCGCTGGGCGAAGTCGGCCCCCATACCGAGCCGGTCCAGAGCGCCGCCCACGTCCTTCACCCAGTGCCGCAGTGCCGGCGCCTTGCCGTCGACGGCGGTCTTCGCCGTACGCAGGAAGTTGGAGACCGAGACTCCCGCCACCTCGACGGGGTACTGCATGGCGAGGAACAGCCCGGCCCGGGCACGTTCGTCGACTGTCATCGTGAGGAGATCGGTGCCGTCGAGCGTGACGCCGCCCTTGGTGATCTGGTACTTCGGGTGGCCGGCGATGGAGTACGCCAATGTCGACTTGCCCGAGCCGTTCGGGCCCATGATGGCGTGGGTCTCCCCCGACGTGACGGTCAGGTCGACCCCACGCAGGATCTCCTTCGGACCGGTCTCGGTCTCGACGGACACGTGCAGGTCGCGGATCTCGAGGGTGCTCACGGGATATCAGGCTCCAGTTTCTCGTGCAGGTCAGTCGCTTGTGGGGTTCATTCGGTCGCGGCGTTCAGGGGATGGCGTACGTCGACGAGCACGTCGTCGCCGTCGATCTTCACCGGATACACAGGCACCGGCTCGGTCGCGGGCAAGCCGGTTGGCTGCCCGCTGGCGAGGTCGAAGCGCGAGCCGTGCAGCCAGCACTCGATCTCGCCGTCGTCGACGTCGCCTTCGGAGAGTGCGACCTCCTCGTGCGAACACACGTCGTAGATCGCGTGGACGGCACCTTCACTGCGGACGATCGCGACGGGTACGCCGTCGATGACGGTCGGCACGACACCCAGGTCCGGTACCTCGGCCAACGCACAGGCGCGCTGGTAGTCGCTCATGCTCCCACCCCCGAGGACGCCGGCGGCAGGCCGACGCTGCGTTCCAGTTCGGCCTCGACGGCGGCGAGCAGCCGGTCCTCGAGCTCGGGAACGCCGATGTGGCGAACGAGGTCGGCGAAGAACCCGTGCACCACGAGCCGACGCGCCTCGTCGGAGGGAATCCCCCGCGACTGCAGGTAGAACAGCTGCTCGTCGTCGAAACGACCTGTCGTGCTCGCGTGACCCGCGCCCACGATCTCGCCGGTCTCGATCTCGAGGTTCGGCACCGAGTGCGCCCGGCAGCCGTCTGTCAGCATCAGGTTTCGGTTGTTCTCGTAGGTCTGGATGCCCTCGGCCGCCTTGCGGATCAGCACATCGCCGATCCACACGGTGTTCGCCTTGCTGCCCTGCAACGCACCCTTGTACTCCACGTTGCTCTTGGTGTGCGGGTCGTTGTGGTCGACGAAGAGGCGGTGCTCGAGATGCTGGCCCGCGTCGGCGAAGTAGAGCCCGAGCATCTCGGCCTCACCACCCACGCCGGCGTACTCGACGTGGGTGTAGATCCGCACCAGGTCGCCGCCGAAAGTCACGTTGACGTGCCGGACCCTGGCGTCACGGCCGACCCGGACGGCCTGGTGTCCCGCGTGGACGGAGCCGTCCGCCCAGTCCTGCATCGAGACGACCGTGACCTGAGCGCCCTCTCCGATGCTGAACTCCACGTTGTCGGCGAAGGTCGCCGTGCCCACGTGGTCGAGGACCACGACCGCCTCGGCGTACGGCTGGACGTCGACGAAGGTGTGGCCGTAGCTCGCGCCTTCGGCGTTCTCGCCGCGGACGGTCACGACGACCGGCTTCGACGGCCGTACCTCCGACGGGATCGTCACGACCGTGGCCTCGGTGAACGACGTCCAGGCCTGGGCGCTCACCCGGTCACCCGGGAGATAGACCCCACCCAACCGGGCGTCGTCCCGGCCGACGGTCTCCACCCGGACCTCCGCGGGCGCGTCGACGTCCACGACGACCTTGCCGCCGCCTGCGGCCGAGCCGTCGTGAAGGCCACGCAGGCGCTTCAGCGGGGTGAACCGCCACACCTCCTCGCGGCCGCTCGGCACCTCGTGGTCGGCGAGGTCGAACGAACCCGGCGGGTGCAGGTGCGAAGCCGGCTTGGCGGTTCCAGAACCGGTACCAGCGTCCGCGCTGCGGGGACGGGTCTTGATCTCGGGCATGTCGGAGTCGTTCTCGCCTTCTGTCGTTCGTGGTGTCCTGTGCCTGCGTTCGTTCGGCATGAGCCGCGGGTGGTGGCCCTGCCGGCGTCAGCCGACAGCGCCCTCCATCTGCAGCTCGATCAGCCGGTTCATCTCGAGTGCGTACTCCATCGGCAGCTCGCGCGCGATCGGCTCGACGAACCCGCGGACGATCATCGCCATCGCCTCGTCCTCGCCCAGCCCGCGGCTCATGAGGTAGAAGAGCTGGTCGTCGGTGACCTTGGAGACCGTGGCCTCGTGGGCCATCTCCACGTCGTCCTCACGGACGTCGACGTAGGGGTAGGTGTCGGACCGGCTCACCGTGTCGATCAGCAGGGCGTCGCACTTCACCGTGCTCTTGGAGTGGTCGGCGCCTTCCTGCACCTCGACCAGGCCGCGGTAGGACGTGCGGCCGCCGCCACGCGCCACCGACTTGGAGATGATCGTGGACGAGGTGTGCGGTGCGAGGTGGTGCATCTTGGCGCCGGCGTCCTGGTGCTGGCCCTCGCCGGCGAACGCGATCGAGAGCGTCTCGCCCTTGGCGTGCTCGCCCATCAGGTAGATCGCCGGGTACTTCATCGTGATCTTCGACCCGATGTTGCCGTCGACCCACTCCATCGTCGCGCCCTCGGCAGCGGTAGCCCGCTTGGTGACGAGGTTGTAGACGTTGTTGGACCAGTTCTGGATCGTGGTGTAGCGGCAGCGGGCGTTCTTCTTCACGATGATCTCGACGACCGCCGAGTGCAGCGAGTCGGTCGAGTAGATCGGCGCAGTGCAGCCCTCGACGTAGTGCACGTAGGCACCCTCGTCGACGATGATCAGCGTCCGCTCGAACTGCCCCATGTTCTCGGTGTTGATCCGGAAGTACGCCTGCAACGGGATCTCGACGTGCACGCCCGGCGGTACGTAGATGAAGCTGCCGCCACTCCACACCGCCGTGTTGAGGGCCGCGAACTTGTTGTCGCCCGGGGGGATCACCGTGCCGTAGTACTCCTGGAACAGCTCCGGGTGCTCGCGAAGCGCCGTGTCGGTGTCGAGGAAGATGACGCCCTGCTCCTCGAGGTCCTCACGGATCTTGTGGTAAACCACCTCGCTCTCGTACTGCGCGGCGACGCCGGCGATCAGGCGCTGCTTCTCGGCCTCGGGGATGCCGAGCTTGTCGTAGGTGTTCTTGATCTCCGCGGGCAGGTCGTCCCAGGTCGCGGCCTGCTTCTCGGTGGAGCGTACGAAGTACTTGATGTTCTCGAAGTCGATCGTCGACAGGTCGGCGCCCCACGTGGGCATCGGCTTGCGGTAGAAGAACTTCAGACCCCGCAGCCGCATGTCGAGCATCCACTCGGGCTCGTTCTTGAGCGCGGAGATCTCGCGGACGACGGCCTCGGACAGGCCTCGTTTGGCCGTGGCACCCGCGACGTCGGAGTCGGCCCAGCCGTACTTGTAGCGGCCCAGACCCTCGAGTTCGGGATGCGCGGTCGTGGTCATGAAGAATTCCTCCCAGTCCGGTCCAGCCGGGTCGTGGGTTGGGTTCGGTCTTGCTCCGTCCGGGGTTCTGCGGCCCGGAGTTCGTGCGTGCGGTGTTCCGGCGTGCGGTGTTCCTGCGTGCGGTGTTCCTGCGGTTGGTGGGGCACGTGCGTCGTGCACACGCCGTCACCGTGGGCGATGGTCGCGAGGCGCTGAACGTGTCGCCCGAGGAGCCGGGAGAACGCTTCGGTCTCGGCCTCGCACAGTTGTGGGAACTGCTCGGCCACGTGGGCGACCGGGCAGTGGTGCTGGCACAGCTGCTCCCCCAGCCGGGCCGGTTCGACCGAGGCAGCGTACCCATCCTCGGACAGCGCCTCGGCCAGCGCGGATGTTCCCTCCGCGCCCGGCGAGGACGCCGCGACGGAGCGGTACCGCTCCTCCAGCCGGCCGACCATGCGGCGCGCGAACTCCTCGACGGCGTGGTCCCCGCCGGTCTCCCTGATGTAGCGGAGCGCGCTCACCGCGAGATCGTCGTACGCCTGGTAGAACGCACCGCGGCCCGCGTCGGTCAACGCGAACACCTTCGCCGGCCGGCCACGCCCCCGGTGTCCGTAGACGCGCTGCTGCCGCCCCACGACGACACCCTCGGCCAGCATGGCGTCGAGATGGCGCCGGATGGCCGCCGGTGTGACGCCGAGCCGCTCGGCGAGGGCGGCGGCCGTCTGTGGCCCGGACTCGAGGATCACCCGCGCGACACGTTCCCGGGTCGACCCGTGCTGGTGGGCCGATTCGGGCGTGACGTCCCGCTGCGTGTCCATGGGCGTGGAATGCCCGCTGGACACACCATGTCCCGCTGCCGCGGGAGCCGCGACAGGCGGCCGGGCGTTTTTCACAACTTCATTGTGCTGTTATTCGGCCGCGCCGGCTAGTGAGGCGCACCTAAGTCGCCGGCCTGAGTCGCATGCGGGCAGCTGCGACCTTCGTCACATCCGTTCCCTTCTGTCGTGACATCGAACCGCCGGAGACGTACGCGTGTCGGCCGGAGGCGACCGTCGGACGATGGTGGAGGCTGGTCCGCGTGTGGGCTCCGATGCGTACGTCCGGGCGGTGGGCGCTCCTCGGCGCCGTCGCGGTCTTGTGCGCCGGTGCCGTGGTCCCCCTCGCCCCGCCGGTACGTGCCGGAGCCGCAGCGCCGCAGACAGGCACGGCAGGCACGGCGCCACAGGCTGACGTGTCAGCCGCCCCCCGCGACGTGCTCGGCCCCGATCCACTTCGCGCCCTCGCCGACGCCGCGAGGACCGGCGACATCCGTCGGCCCCGGATCGTTCCCGTCCGACCGGGCACGATCCCCGACGGACCGGGACTGAAGCGGGCACTCCAGCTCACCGTCGCCTCACCGCCCACCAGCCCGTACGCCGACGGCGAACGCGAGATCAGGATGGCGGCCCGGACTGCCGTGCCGCTGCGGGACGGCCACGCCGTCGTGGTGAGGTTCTGGGGCCGGTCGTTGCGGCGGGCCGACGCCCACGCCCGGTTCAACGTCGAGCAGGCCGGCGGCGACCACCGCAAGTCGGTGTCGGTCGCGCTCGAGTTCGGTCCCGAGTGGCGGGAGTACAAGTACCCCTTCCGGGTCGCGGGCAGCTACCCGGCGGGTGGTGCCCAGGCGTCGTTCTGGCTGGGTCACGGGCCGCAGACGCTGCAGATCGCGGGCTTCTCGCTCCGCGACCTCGGCCCGGGCGACCCGCCGGGGTTCCCGTCCTCGACCTACGAGGGGCGGGGCGAGGACGCCACCTGGCGCGCAGAGGCACGGGCCCGCATCGACGCCTACCGCCAGGGCAACCTCGAGATCCGGGTGCGCGACGCGGCCGGCCGGCCGGTACGCAGGGCCGAGGTGGAGGTGGTCATGCGTGCGCATGCGTTCAGGTTCGGTACGGCCGTCGACGCCGCCACCCTCGGCTCCCACGCCCAGTACCACCAGGTGCTGCGGTCCACGTTCAACCACGGCACCCTCGGCAACGACCTCAGATGGTCGGCGTGGGAGAACACCCGACATCGCCGGCAGGCCACCCTGCCCGCCCTCGACTGGATGCGTACGGCGGGAATGACCACCACCGGGCACGCCCTGCTGTGGCCGGGCTGGCGGCGGATGCCCGAGGACGTCCGGAAGCTGCGGGGTCGGCCGACACTGCTGCGGGAACGGGTCAACCGGCACATCGGCGACGAGGTGGGTGCCCTGCGCGGCACGATCGACGTCTGGGATGTCGTGAACGAGCCGTACGCCATGCACGACCTGCAGGACGTCCTCGGACCGGACGAGGTGGCGTCGTGGTTCCGACTGGCCGACCGGGCCGACCCGTCCGCGCGGCTGTTCGTCAACGACTACGACATCCTCGACGACCACGGCTGGAACCGCCGCCACCAGGACTATCTCTTCACGCTCGTCGAGAAGCTTCGGGACGAGGGCGTCCCCGTCGAGGGAGTCGGATTCCAGGCCCACTTCGCCACTCCGCAGCTGACGCCGCCCGCCGATCTCGTCCCCATCCTCGACCGGTACGCCCGCCTCGGCGTTCCGCTGGAGGTCAGCGAGTTCGACGTGACGACGACCGACGAAGACCTCCAGGCGGACTACACCCGCGACTTCCTCACCGTGGCGTTCAGCCATCCGGCCGTCACCCGGATCACCACGTGGGGGTTCTGGGAGCCGATCCACTGGAGTCCGTCGGCGGCGATGTACCGGGCAGACTTCACGCCCAAGCCGAACGCGGCCGCGTGGCGGAACCTCATCTACCACGACTGGTGGACCCGGGCTGGCGGGCGTACGAACGGCGGAGGCGAGTACACGACCCGGGGCTTCCTCGGCGACTACGACGTCAGCGTCAGGGTCGGCCAGGCGGTCGAGCGCCGCCGGGTGTCGATGCCGAGCCGGGCCGGGACGTTGGTGACCGTCGTGGTCGACCCGACGGCAACGTCGCCTCCAGACACCCGTGAGACCTCCGGTGGCGACTGGTGGCCGTGGCCCGACGTCTGGTCGGCCGGGAGCGTCCGGGTAGCCATCCTGCTCGGGCCGCCCGTCGCTCTGGCCGTGGCGGTCGCGGCCATGGCGTACGCCCGGAAGCACGGCAGGAGGCGGGTCACGTGACGCGAGGGGACCGCCTCTTAGACTCGCCCTCGTGGGTGAGCTCGTCGTCGAGGTCGAGGACCTCGTGGTGCGGTACGGGCGGGGAAGCAGCGCCGTCACCGCTGTCGACGGGCTGAGCCTCACGGTCGGCCAGGCCACCGTGACGGCGATTCTCGGGCCCAACGGTGCCGGCAAGACGACGACGATCGAGACCTGCGAGGGCTACCGGAGACCGAGCGGCGGACGGGTTCGCGTGCTCGGCCTCGATCCGGTGCGCGACCGGCGACAGCTTGTGCCCCGGCTCGGCGTCATGCTCCAGGACGGCGGCGCCTGGTCCGGCGTACGCGCCGTGGAGATGCTGCGGCATATCGCCCGTTTGCACGCCCATCCGCTCGATGTGGACATGCTGGTACGCCGGCTCGACCTGGGCTCCTGCGGCGCCACCACCTACCGCCGGCTCTCCGGCGGCGAACGCCAACGCCTCGCCCTCGCGATGGCGATCGTCGGGCGGCCGGAACTCGTGTTCCTCGACGAACCCACGGCGGGCCTCGACCCTCTGGCCAGGCGTACGACCTGGGAGCTCATCGAGGACCTCCGCACCGACGGGGTGGCGGTGGTGTTGACCACCCACCACATGGACGAGGCCGAACGACTTGCCGACCAGGTCCACGTCATCGACCACGGAACCGTGATCGCGTCCGGGTCCCCTGCCGAGCTCACCTCGCGGGGAGCGGCGAACACGCTGCGGTTCCGCGGTCCCGCAGGGCTCGACGTGCGCTCGCTGCGCGCGGCACTGCCCGAAGGCTGCGAGGTACGCGAGCCCCTGCCCGGTAGCTACGTGATCCAGGGGACGGTCGACCCGCACCTGCTGGCGACGGTGACGGCGTGGTGTGCCTCCAACGGCGTACTCCCCGACGACCTCGCCGTCGAGCGGCACAGCCTCGAGGACGTGTTCCTCGAGCTCACCGGGCGGGAGCTGCACCGGTGACCCCGCGGTCCGCGGCGTCGGAGGCCGGGATGTCGGCGGTGGGAGGGACGTTCGCGCCCGCGCCGGGCCGCGCGCCCTGGCCCCGGATGGTCCTCGCGCAGGGCCTGATGGAGGCGCGCCTGCTGCTCCGCAACGGCGAACAACTGGTGCTCGCGCTCGTCATCCCGCTGCTGCTGCTGGTGATCGGCGCGCTCGCGCCCGGGCTCGACCTCGGATCGGCGGCCGGCGGCGCGCGGCGGATCGACCTCTTGGTGCCCGGCGTGATCGCACTCGCCGTCATGTCGACGGCCTTCACCAGCGTGGCCATCGCGACCGCGTTCGAACGCAGGTACGGCGTCCTCAAGCGGCTCGGCACATCACCGCTGTCACGGACCGGGCTGCTGGCCGGCAAGCTGCTGGCGGTCGTCCTGGTCGAGATGCTGCAACTCGTCCTGGTGGTGGGCGCCGGCTGGTTGCTGGGTTGGCGACCCGGCGTGGGTGTGGGCGGCGCCGCGGCGGCGTTGGTGCTGCTGGTGGTGGGGACCTGCGCGTTTTCCTCGCTCGGCCTGCTGATGGCGGGGACCGTCCGTGCGGAGGCGACCCTCGCGGCGGCCAACCTCGTCTACATCCTCCTGCTCGTGGGTGGAGCGACGCTGGTGCCTGTGGAGGCGTACCCCGCGCTTCTCCAGCCGGTGATCGGCTGGCTGCCGTCTGGGGCGCTCGCGGAGGGACTGCGTCATGCGTTCTCCGATCCCTCCTGGGGCGGTGTGGGCGGGTTCGTGGGCGTCCTCCTCGGCTGGGCAGTCCTGGGCGGGATCGCCACCGCCCGCACCTTCCGCTGGGAGTAGTCGCCCGCCCTCTCGTCACGACGTCCAGCGGGGCGCGCACTCCCATGATCATGGGCGTGGCGCACTCCCATTTCTCCTTGGCGTGGGGCCCTCCCGTGATCATGAAGACTTTCGGCGTATACACGACTTTTCCTTCATGATCACGATCATGATCACGGGAAGAACGGGTTGGTGGTGAGGAGGTGGACCCCCGAAGGGGCGCCGGACACCCGAGGGCGGCGCGGGTGGCGGTGGTACCTACGCTTTACCGCGTGTCACTCCCCCGCCCCACCGCGGCACTGATGCGCAGGCTCGCCGTGGCCGCCCTCGTCGCCAATGTCGGGATCGTCGTCACCGGTGGCGCCGTCCGGCTCACCGGGTCCGGCCTCGGCTGCCCGACCTGGCCGCGGTGCAGCGCGGAGTCGCTCACCACCCATCCCGAGCTGGGTATTCACGGCACGATCGAGTTCGGCAACCGGCTGCTCACCTTCGCGGTCGCGATCGCCGTCGGCCTGGCGTGGCTCGCCGCCCTGCGCCTCCGGCCGCGCCGGCCCGACCTCGTACGGCTGTCCACCGTTCTCCTGCTCGGCGTGCCCTTCCAGGCCGTGATGGGCGGCGTCACCGTCCTCACCGAGCTCAATCCGTGGGTCGTGTCCGCGCACTTCATGGTGTCGCCGGCCCTCATCGCGGTCGCCGTGGTGCTCGTCCGACGTACCCGGGAAGGTGGCGGCGCTCCGGTGCCGACCGTCCCGTCCGCCGTCCGCCGGCTGGCGCAGGTGGCGCTCGCGGCCACGTTCGCCGTGATGTACGCCGGCACCGTCGTCACCGGGAGCGGACCCCACGCCGGTGACGATCGCGCTCCGCGCAACGGTCTCGACTCCGCGATGCTCAGCCAACTCCACGCCGATCTGGTGTTCCTGCTCGTCGGACTCACTGTCGGCCTCCTGCTGGCCCTCCACGCGACCGGCGCACCCCCGCGGGCCCGCCGGGCGGCCACGTGGCTGCTCGCCGTCGAGCTGGCCCAGGGAGGGGTGGGCTTCGTGCAGTACGCCACCGACCTGCCGGTCGCGCTCGTCGGCCTCCACCTGCTCGGCGCGGCGGTGACCGTGGCGATGGCGGCCTGGGTGGTCGTCGGTACGCAGGAACGCGCCGACGACCCGGCGGGTTCGGCGGACGAGGACCAGGCCCGGCTCGCGACCGTCTGAGGGCTTCCGCCGCTCGAGGCCGGCTGGTCCCGACGCTTCGCTCAGAACGCCGGGGCGAAATCCCGGCATACCTCCTGGAGCGCGGAGACGAGCGCGGCCGCCGCGGGTGGATCGGGTGGATGCCCGTACGTCGCGGCGGCGACATGGCGCACCGAGCCGTGCAACCGATCGATCCGTACGCCTGGATGCCGGGATGCGGTGAGCGCCAGAGCCGGGAGGGTCGCCACTGCCACGCCCGCGGCCACGAGGGCCTGCACAGCAACGTAGTCGTCGGTCGTGTAGGCGATCCGCGGGGCGAACCCGGCTTCGCCGCAGCGCCGCACGAGGTCGGCACGGCAGCGTTCGCACCCAGCGACCCACGACTCGTCGGCGAAGGTGGCGACGTCGGTCCGCGGGCCGTGGCTGCGGCTGCCCTTCCTGGTGACGACGTAGATGGCCTCGTCGAGCAGGTGCGCCAGCCGGAGGTCGCTGTCGCTGCCCTCGTCGGGATCGTCGCCGTGCCGGAACACCAGAGCCACGTCGACCTCGCCGGACCGCAGCATCGCGAGACCTTCCGGTGGCTCCGCCTCGGCCAGGGAGAGCTCGACGCCCGGTGCCACTTCCTCGAGCCGACGTACCGCCACGGGGACCACGGTGCCGAGGGCCGAGGGAAACGCGGCCAGCCGTACCCGCCCCCGCCGCAACCCCACATGCGCGGCCAGCTCCGCCTCCGCCGCGTCGAGCCGGCCCAGGATCTCCTCCGCCCGGGCCGCGAGCATCCGTCCGGCTTCGGTGAGCCGGATCCCGCGTCCCGCCCGCTGTACGAGGCGGGCGCCGGTCTCCACCTCCAACCGGGCAAGGTGATGACTCACCGAGGGTTGGGCGTAGTGCAGCTCACGCGCCGCGGCGGTGACCGAGCCGTGCTTGGCGACCGCGGCGAGAACCCGGAGCCGGGCGACGTCGAGCATGCGGTGCATCGTATCGATGCGATCTATGGAACATCGAGACAAGTGGCATTGGGCGAATACGAAACTGTGCCGGAGCCTGGAGCCATGCGCCTACCTTGCTTCACCGACGTCCTCCGCGCCGGTCAGACGCTCCGGCCGCACCTGCCGCCCACACCGGCCTGGTCCTATCCCGCCCTGGACGCGGCGTGCGGGGCTCATGTGGTGGTCAAGCACGAGAACGTCCAGCCCACCGGTGCGTTCAAGGTCCGCGGCGGGCTGACGCTGCTCGCCACCATGCCGGCCGCCGAGCGCGACCGTGGAGTGGTGACCTACTCGACCGGCAACCATGCCCAGTCGATCGCCTACGCGGCTCGGGAGTTCCGCGCGCCCTGCACGGTCGTCATGCCCGAAGGCGCGAACGAGTCCAAGCACCGTGCGGTCGAGGCGCTGGGTGCGACCGTGCTGCTGCGTGGCACGACGCTCGAGGAGTCCGCGACCGCCGCCACGCTGCTCGCCACCCGGTGTGGTGCGCGGCTCGTCAGTCCGGCCGACGAACCCGCGCTGATCGCCGGCGTCGGTACGGCCTACCTCGAACTGCTCACGGCGGCACCTGATCTCGACGTCATCGTCGTACCGGTGGGAGGTGGGAGCAACGCCGCCGCGGCCAGCCTGGTGGTGCGTACCCTCGCGCCGCACATCGAGGTGATCGGAGTCCAGTCCGACGCCGCACCGGCCGCGCACGACTCCTGGCATGCGGGGCACCTGGTCGAGCGCCCCAACCGTACGGAGGTCGAAGGGCTGTCGACCGGCCGCGGCTTCGCGCTGACGCAGCAACTGATGCGGGACGGTCTCGCCGGCTTCGTCCTCGTCAGCGACAACGACATCCGTGCCGCCCAGCGGTTGTTACTGAGCCGCGCCCACACCCTCGCCGAGGGTGCGGGCGCGGCCGGGTTGGCGGTCGTTCTGGGCGATCCGCCGAGGTTCGCCGGGCGTCAGGTCGGCATCGTGTGTACCGGCGCGAACGCCTCGCTCGACCAGCTACGAAGCCTGCTGGCCGCGTGAGACCTGGCCCTTGGGGCGTCCGCGGCGAAAACCGTCCGCGGTCTGGTGGTCGTGCGGACGCCAGGAGTTCTTGGACGAGCCCCGCCGGTTGCCGCTCGGGCGCCCCCGCCCGTTGGTGGGGCGACCGCTGCGGGCTGGCCGGCCGGAGGCGGTCGCCTGCGGTCGTACGACGATCGGCGTGCCGGAGGTGGCGACGTCGCGCACCGCGGTGTGACCGGGCTCGACGTCGACGGCCGTCGCGCTCACCTTGGCCTGCTTGTGCATCCGGTCGACCTCACGCCGCTGGTCGTGGTGGACGAGCGACACGACCGTCCCGGTCGCACCGGCCCGCGCCGTGCGCCCTGAGCGGTGGAGGTAGTCCTTGTGGTCGGCCGACGGGTCGAAGTGCACCACGAGGTCCACGTCGTCGACGTGGATACCCCGGGCTGCGACGTCGGTCGCGATGAGCACCCGGGGCGAGCCCGCCGAGAATCCGGCCAACGCCTTGCGCCTGGCACCCTGCTTGAGGTTGCCGTGGATGGCGACGGACTCGACGCCGGACTGGCGCAACTGCCGGACCAGCCGGTCGGCGCCGTGCTTGGTGCGTACGAAGAACAGCGAACGCCCGGGCCGGGACGCGATCTCGGCCGCGACCGCGACCTTGTCCTCTGGGCGCAGGGTGAAGACCCGGTGCTCCACCGACTCGATCGGTGCGGCTGCCGCGGCGACGGCATGGAATGCCGGGTCACTGAGGTACCGGCCGACCAACCGGCTCACGCCGCGGTCGAGGGTCGCCGAGAACAGCATCCGCTGCCCGCCGGCCGGCGTCAGGTCGAGGATGCGGGTCACCGCCGGAAGGAACCCGAGGTCGGCCATGTAGTCGGCCTCGTCCAGAACGCTGATCCTGACGTCGCTGAGACGGCATTCGCCCTGCTCGATCAGGTCGATGAGACGACCCGGCGTGGCGACCACGATGTCGACACCATCACGGAGGGCGAAGACCTGACGGCGCATCGACGAACCGCCGTAGACCGTGGTCAGCTCGATGCCGAGCCGCCGGCCCAACGGCGCGAGCGCGTCCGCAACCTGCTGGGCCAGCTCACGGGTGGGGACGAGGACGAGTCCGCGAGGGTTGCCGGGCGTCCGCTCCCGCACTGTTTCGGCGAGCGCGGCGAGCATCGGCAGCCCGAACGCCAGTGTCTTGCCCGAGCCCGTCTGCGCCCGGCCGAGCACGTCTCTCCCGGCGAGCGCGTCGGGCAGGGTCCTCGCCTGGATCGGGAAGGGCTGGCGGATGCCGCGACGACTCAGCGCCTCGGCCAGTCGCTCGGGCAGGTCGGTGTCGGAGAAGCTCTCCGGCAGATCGGCCGGCTCGACCCGCGCGGCCGCGTCGAGGGCGGCGTCGAGCTCCCGCTCACGGGCTCGATCGGCGTCGACCGGGCGCGGCTGGGTCGCCGGTCGTGCGGACTGGCGTCGGGCGAACCGGCCACGGTCGTTGGACCTTCCGCCACGGCGCTCACCGGACGACTGGTTGCCATACGTACGACGACCGCCCTGGGAACCGGAGTTCGCGGAGCGGGCGGAGTTCGGGTTGTCGCGGCGCTGGCCCTTGCCGGACCGCGAGGACGAGCTGGTTCGGGCACGGGGCGTGGACGTGTTGGGGCTTTGTGGCATGAAGAAGGAATGCTCCGTCGTGTTGGACAAGCGGCCGCGACTTCCGGTCGAAGGCTCGCACGACATCCGGCGACTGAGGCACCGGACCGAACGGAACACTCGGAAAGCGACCACGCGGGCGGCTCGCCCGCAGGAGAGACGGCGGAGGCCGTCGGGTGGAAGTGTACCCGGACCAGGACTCGTTCAGTCGATCCGGTCCGTCCTGGCACTTTCGCCGCCGTCGATCGCGCACGATGGTGGGGCCAGGAACGATCCCGGGGGACGCCGATGAACCAGCCACCGCAGGGACCGAACGCCCCTGCCGCGCGGCTGTCGTTGCCGCTCGACTCCAGCCGCGGCCGGTGGGTGATCGTGGGGACCGTGCTCGGCTCGGGTATCGCGTTCCTCGACAGCACCGTGGTCACGATCGCCCTTCCGGCGATCAGCCGGGATCTTGGCGGCGGACTCGTGGTCCAGCAGTGGGTCGTCGACGGCTATCTCCTCACGCTCAGCGCGTTGCTCCTCCTGGGTGGGGTCCTGGGCGATCGCTACGGCCGGCGGAAGGTGTTCACGCTGGGTCTTGTGGCGTTCACCATCGCCTCGTTGGCCTGCGGTCTCGCTCCGACCGGTCCGGTCCTCGTGGCCGCGCGCCTGGTCCAGGGCGTCGGCGGCGCACTCCTGGTTCCGGGAAGCCTCTCCCTCATCGACGCCAGCATCCGGGGAGAGGACCGGGGGGCCGCGGTCGGGCTCTGGGCCGGGCTGACCGGCGTCTCGTCGGCCATCGGTCCCTTCCTCGGCGGGTGGCTGGTCGACGCCGCGTCGTGGCGGTGGGTGTTCCTCCTGAGCCTGCCGTTTACGGCAGCGGCACTCTGGGTGACGCTGCGTCACGTACCGGAGAGCCGGGATCCCGCAGCTCCGCGCCGGCTCGACGTCCTCGGCGCCGCCTGCATCACCGTGGGGCTCGGCGGTGTGACGTACGCGTTCATCGAGGTGCCGGCCCGTGGCTGGGAGCCGGTAGGCGTGGTGGCGGCGGTGCTCGGCGTCGTCGGACTCGTCGCGTTCCCGCTGGTGGAGAACCGGCGGCGCGATCCGCTGCTGAGGCTCGACATCTTCCGTTCGTCGCAGTTCACCGGAGCCAACCTCACGACGTTCGCGGTCTACGCCGCACTCAGCGGCGCGCTCTTCCTGCTCGCCCTACAACTGCAGCAGTCGCTGGGCTACACGGCACTCGCGGCGGGCGTCGCCACGCTCCCGATCACGGTGCTCATGCTCCTGTTGTCCTCGCGGATGGGCGCCCTCGCCCAACGCGTCGGGCCGAGGGTGCCGATGACGCTGGGGCCCATCGTGGCCGGCGCCGGGCTGGCGTTGATGGCGCGGATAGTGCCGGGCAGCTCGTACTGGACGCACGCCCTCCCCGCGATCGTCGTCTTCGGCCTCGGTCTGGCGATCACGGTCGCGCCGCTGACCTCCACCGTGCTGGCATCGGTCTCGGGTGAGCGGGCCGGTGCCGCCTCCGGCGTCAACAACGCGGTGGCCCGGACGGCCGGCCTGCTCGCGGTCGCGGTCCTCCCCCCGGTCGCTGGCGTCAGCGCGGGGACCGACAGCCCACTGGGGCCCGGTTTCGGGCGCGCCATGCTCATCAGCGCCGTGCTGTGTGGGCTGGGTGGGTTGGTGGCATTCGCGACGGTACGCAGGGGCCAGCCGGTGCACGTGAACCCATTGCCAGGCGTTCACCATGCCTGCCAGGCTCCGTGCACCAGCCAGCAGCCGCTCGAGGACACCCGAGGGACCAGGTCATAGGCCATGCGCACCGCGCCCGTGCGTCATCCGCACCTCGCCTGCAGTCCGTCCGCACCTCGCCTGCAGTCCGTCCGCACCTCGCCCACACAGTCCGTCCGCACCTCGCCTGCAGTCCGTCCGTACCTCGCCCACAGTCCGTCCGCCACCCCCGGTCCTGGGAGACCGGTGTGGGAAAGCGCCTTCCGAAGCGCGTGCCGATTCAGGCATCATCGTCGGCGTACTCCCCTGCGCCACGTCTGCCGAGAGGACCGTATGGACCACCTGACTCCCCGCCCTGATCTCTACGACGTTCCCTTCATGGCCGAGGAGTACCACGGGATGCCGTACCGTCTCGTCGGCGCCTCGGGCCTACGGGCATCGGTGATCGGGCTCGGCACCTGGAAGTTCGGCTATCCGGACACCGGCGACGCCGCGCGGGTCGACGAACGCGCGGCCTTCCCGATCTTCGACCGGGCCATCGAGCTCGGCGTGACCTTCTGGGACACCGCCAACCGCTACAACGCCGGCGCCGGCAACTCCGAACGCCTGATCGGACGGTGGTTCCGCGCCAACCCCGACCAGCGACGCAACGTCGTTCTCGCGACCAAGATCCACGGCGGCATGGACGGCGCGACACCCAACCACAGCGGGCTGTCCCGCGGCAACATCCTCGACGCTCTCCACGCGTCGCTCGCGCGACTGCAGCTGGACTATGTAGACATGCTCTACTTCCACCGCCCCGATGACACGGTGCCGGTCGAGGAGAGTCTCGAGGCCGTCGAGGACGTCGTACGCCAGGGCCTCGTCCGGTATTTCGCCGTGTCGAACTTCAGTCGTGACCAGCTCGCGACGTACCTCGACGTGGCGTCGGGTCTGTCGCGGCGGTGCCGACCGGTCGCCGTGCAGAACCAGTACGACCCGCTCGGCCGGGAGACGGAGCCACACCGCGGCGTGCTCGACTTCTGTGCGGCCAACGGCGTCGCCTACATCCCGTACAGCCCGCTCGCCGGCGGGCTGTTGACGAGCCGCTACCTCGACCCCGCCCGGGCGGGTGCCGGTGACCGGCTGCACGACGAGGGCAAGCTCGCCGCGGTCGCGACGCCGGAACGGCTGGCATCGGTACGCAAGCTGGTGAAGCTGGCGGAGTCCTGGGACATCGAGGTGAACCAGCTGGCTCTCGCGTACCTCCTGACGCTGCCCGGCATGGGACCGCAGATTCCCAGCAGTTCGACGCTCGCCCAGCTCGAGTCCAACGCGGGAGCCGGCGCGATCACCCTGACCACCGAGCAGGTCGGCGAAGTCGAGTCCGCCCTGTCCGGCTGATCACCTCGGCGAGAGCCGCAAATGACCACGCTGGGTAGGCCCGGCGACGGTGGTGAACGACCACGCTGGGTAGGCCCGGCGACGGTGGTGAATAACCACGCTGGGTAGGCCCGGCGACGGTGGTGAATAACCACGCTGGGCATGCCTGTGGTAGCCGGGACATGCATCCATGCCTTTCCGGGGACCACTGGCATGCTCAGCGTGGTCATTTGCAGGCACCAGGCATGCTCAGCGTGGTCATTCACCGTCAGCATCGTCGGGGCCAACAGGTGTCCAGCCCGCACCCGCCGGACTGGTTCAGGCGCGGAGCCGGTCCCGGAGCGCGTCCACCTGCGCGGTGCTCATGCCGCCGGCTTCGAGATAGCCCGGGACTCCGCCATAGCGCCGGTCCAGGTGACCGAGGACCTTCAGCATGTTCGACGGCGGCGTGGGCTGGAGCCGGCGGTAGGCCTCGCGCAACTCCTGGTCCTCGACCGCCGCGAGGAAAGCCGCGCTTTCCTCGACCAGTTGCGCCTCGGTCAGTGCGTAGTCGGCCGCGATCGTCTCCTCGTCGACGCCGGCCACGTGCAGCGCCATCGCGACCACGACGCCGGTCCGGTCCTTGCCGCCTGCGCAGTGCACGACGACCGCTCCGGGCGGGGCGTCGGCGATCGCCGCGACGGCGGCCGTGAAGAGCGTCGGCCGCAGGTCGAGCATCGTGAGGTAGATGTCGGCGAGGTCGAGCGCCTGGTGGTCCGGATCGGCTGGGTTCTGGACCTCGAGGTTGCGGTAGAGCGGGTCGGCCGCGAAGGGGCTGGGCGCCGCCTCGCACTCCCGGTTCCGCCGCAGGTCGATGATTCGGCTCACGCCGTAGGCATGGACGGCGGCGATTCCCTCCGGTGTGAGCTTGGAGTGGCTGTCGGTACGCACCAGCGCCCGCTCCCGGATCCGACCACCGTCGGTCGTGGGGAGCCCGCCGACGTCGCGGGCGTTGAGGCAGTTGGGCCAGTCGAGGTGGAGTGGCGAATGCTGTGGTTCGTTCCGATCGGTGGGGGCTGCCGGCACAGTCATCGACGGTCGGACCTCCTCAGGTCAACAGCGGATCAAGGGCGACGGCGACGAACAGCAGCGCGAGATAGAGGTTGGACCAGTGGAAGAACCGCATGGGACGCAGGTCGAGCCCGCTTCGGCCGCGCGCCACCCGCCGGATCAGGGCGTACGCCTCCACCAGGACGACCAGGCCAAGTACCGAGGCGGCTACCGGGTAGAACCACCCGGTGGGGGCGATCGGCCACAGAGCGAGGGAGGCCGCGACGGTCGCGAGAGAGTACGCCATGACCTGCCAGGCGACGGCGCGTTCGGTCGCGACGACCGGCAGCATCGGCACACCGGCCGCGGCGTAGTCGTCGCGGTAGCGCATCGCGAGCGTCCAGGTGTGCGGCGGCGTCCAGAAGAACACCACGAGGACCAGCGCCAACGGTGCCCAGTCGAGTGACCCCCGCACGGCGGTCCACCCGATGGCGACCGGGAAGCAGCCGGCGATGCCGCCCCACACGATGTTCTGTGGCGTACGCCGTTTGAGGATCAGGGTGTAGACGCAGATGTAGAACGCGTTGGCCGCCAGGGCGAGGACCGCCGACAGCCAGTTGACCGCCAGCCCGAGGACCAGGGTCGAGACGACACCCAGCGCGAGACCGAACCACAGCGCGTCGCGAGGCCTTACGGCGTGCCTGGGCAGCGGCCGGCGCCGGGTGCGGCGCATCCGCTCGTCGATGTCGCGGTCGAGGACGCAGTTGAGGGTGTTGGCGCTTCCGGCCGCGAGGATCCCACCCGCCACCGTGACAAGCACCAGTCCGAGCGGTGGCACTCCCCCGGCGGCGAGGAACATCACCGGAATCGTGGTGACGAGCAGGAGCTCGATGATCCGCGGCTTGGTGAGGGCGACGTAGGCGCCGACAACGTCGCGCCACGTCGCCGGACCAACGCCAGCCGGTTCGGTCACCAAAGTGTCGGATTCGCTCGGCAAACGCCCGGTTTCGCCCAGCGAGGACCGTGGTTCGCCCAGCGAGGACTCGGAGCCGACAGCTGTCACGTACACCTCGGGAGCGAAACCAGCAACGCCGGCAACCGGGCCGGCCGGACACAAAGCAGCCGTCAGTCTAGAAGCGGGAGGTCGCCCATCCGTGCACAGGGTGCGACCAGAGACCCGATGGTCATGCGGCGGCCACCGCTGCGGCACGGAGCATGGGTAGGCTCCGAATCGGTGATGTTCAACAGAGTTTTCCATCCGCGAGCAGGAGCCGATCGACGCACATGAGCGCCAACGACAGAAGTAACCGCCTCGAGTGGACCGATCTCGACCAGCGCGCCGTCGACACCGTTCGGGTGCTGGCCATGGACGCGGTCGAGACACCGGCAATGGGCCACCCAGGAACGGCCATGAGCCTCGCCCCCGCGGCGTACCTCCTGTACCAACGCCTGCTCCGCTACGACCCGGCCGACCCGGACTGGATGGGTCGTGACCGGTTTGTCCTGTCCTGTGGCCACTCGAGCCTCACGCTCTACGTCCAGCTCTTCTTCGCCGGCCTGCTCGACCTGGATGACCTGAAGCATCTCCGCCAGTGGGGCAGCCGCACCCCCGGCCACCCCGAGCACGGCCACACCGCGGGCGTCGAGACCACGACCGGCCCGCTCGGCCAGGGCCTCGCCAACGCGGTCGGGATGGCGATGGCGGCCCGCCGCGAGCGTGGCCTGCTCGACCCTGACGCCGCGCCGGGGACCAGCCCGTTCGACCACCGGATCTTCGTGTTCGCAAGCGACGGCGACATCGAGGAGGGCATCACCCACGAGGCCAGCGCCATCGCCGGGCACCAGAAGCTCGGCAATCTGATCGCGCTCTACGACGCCAACCAGATCTCGATCGAGGACGACACGGACGTCGCCTTGTCCGAGGACGTCGCCAAGCGGTACGAGGCCTACGGCTGGCACGTCCAGACGGTCGAGTGGCGCCGCGCCGATGGCTACGTCGAGGACGTCCAGGCGTTGTGGGACGCGTACCAGGAGGCGATCGCCGAGACCGCCCGGCCGTCGCTCATCATCGTGAAGACGATCATCGCCTGGCCGGCGCCCAACGCCCAGAACACCGGCAAGGCGCACGGTTCGGCGCTCGGGCCCACTGAAGTTGCCGCCACCAAGCGCGTCCTCGGTTTCGACCCCGACCGGAGCTTCCAGGTCGACGAGGAGGTGCTCGCCCACGTCCGCCAACTGCGCGAGCGCGGCGCGAAGGTGCACGAGGAATGGCAGGAGACGTTCCAGGCCTGGCGCGACGATCACCCCGACCAGGCGCTGCTGTTGGATCGGATGCGTTCGCGCCGGCTGCCCGAGGGTTGGACGGACCGGATTCCTTCGTTCGAGCCGGGCAAGGACGTCGCGACCCGCAAGGCGTCCGGTGAGGTGCTGACCGCGCTGGCTCCGGTGTTGCCGGAGCTGTGGGGCGGCTCTGCGGACCTGGCCGGCTCCAACAACACCACGCCGGCTGGCGAGCCGTCGTTCATCCCGCCGGAGTACTCCACGAAGGAGTTCACCGGTGACTGGTACGGCCGGGTCCTGCACTTCGGCGTCCGCGAGCACGCCATGGGCGCGGTCCTCAACGGCATCGCCCTGCACGGCGGCACCCGTCCGTACGGCGGCACCTTCCTCGTGTTCAGCGACTACATGCGCCCCGCCGTGCGCTTGGCCGCGCTGATGAAGCTGCCGGTGATCTACGTCTGGACCCACGACTCGATCGGCCTGGGTGAGGACGGTCCGACCCACCAGCCGGTCGAGCATCTCGCGGCACTGCGCGGAATTCCCGGCCTCGAGGTCGTCCGCCCGGCCGACGCCAACGAGACGGCGGCCGCCTGGCAGCACGTCATGGCTCACTCCGACGCGCCCAAGGCACTCGCCCTCACCAGGCAGAACGTCCCGACGTTCGACCGTTCGGGAGGCACCGGGTTCGCACCGGCGAGCGAGGTGGCGCGGGGTGGCTACGTCCTCGTCGACGCTCCAGGAAAGCAGGTGCCCGACGTCGTCCTCATCGCGACCGGCTCGGAGGTCCAGCTGGCCGTCGCCGCCCGCGAGCAGCTCGAGGCCGAGGGCGTCGCCGCCCGGGTCGTGTCGATGCCGTGCGTCGAGTGGTTCGACGCGCAGGACCAGGCCTACCGCGACACCGTCATCCCGCCCGGCGTCAAGGCGCGGGTCTGTGTCGAGGCGGGCATCGCCCAGCCGTGGTACCGCTTCGCCGGTGACGCCGGCCGGATCGTCTCGCTCGAACATTTCGGCGCCTCAGCGGATTACAAGACGTTGTTCACCGAGTTCGGACTGACAGGGGAAACGGTCGCGCAGGCGGCCCGCGAGAGCATCGCCGCCGCTCGCGGGTAGGGACGGGCCAGCCCGCCAGGGCTGTTGCGCCAACCCGCGCCGCCATCGCAGACAAAGAAGGGGACCCAGATGAACGACCGACTCAAGGCCCTCGCCGACGAGGGCGTGGCGATCTGGATCGACGACGTGTCCCGGCAGCGACTCGGTTCGGGCAACCTCGCCGAGCTGGTTCGCGACAAGCACGTCGTCGGCGTGACGAGCAACCCGACCATCTTCGCGAAAGCGCTGTCCGACGCGAAGGTCTACTCCGACCAGACCCGGGACCTCGCCGTCCGCGGCGTCGACATCGAGGAGGCCGTCCGCGCGCTCACGACGTACGACATCCGTTGGGCCTGCGACGTCCTCCGGCCGGCCTACGACGCGAGCGGGGGCGTCGACGGCCGGGTGTCCATCGAGGTCGACCCCCGGCTGGCGCGCGAGACCGAGAAGACGATCGCCGAGGCGCGCGCGCTCTGGTGGCTCGTGGACCGGCCGAACCTCTTCATCAAGATCCCGGCGACGCGCGAAGGCCTCCCGGCCATCACGACGGCGTTGGCCGAGGGCATCAGCGTCAATGTCACCCTGATCTTCGGCCTGCAGCGCTACCGCGAGGTGATGGAGGCGTTCCTCACCGGCATGGAGCAGGCAAAGGCGGCCGGCCGTGAGCTGTCGAGCATTGGCAGCGTGGCGTCGTTCTTCGTCAGCCGGGTCGACACCGAGGTCGACAAGCGGCTGGACAAGATCGGATCGACCGAGGCCAGGGCGTTGCGCGGCAAGGCAGCGATCGCCAACGCCCGCCTCGCGTTCCAGGCGTACGAAGAGGTCTTCGAGGGTGCCCGTTGGCAGGCGCTGAAATCCGCCGGTGCGCACCCGCAGCGGCCGCTGTGGGCGTCGACGTCGACGAAGGACCCGAGCCTGCCCGACACGATCTACGTCACCGAGCTGGTGACCCGCGGCGTCGTCAACACGATGCCCGAGGCGACGATCGAGGCGTACGCCGACCACGGCGAGACGCGCGGCGACACGGTGCTCGACACCTACGCCGAGTCCCGCAAGGTCATCGACGATCTCGAGGCGCTCGGCATCAGCTACGCCGACGTGGTGGGCGTCCTGGAAGACGAGGGCGTCGAGAAGTTCGCGGCCAGCTGGAAGGAACTGCTGGAGTCGGTGAGCAGGGAGCTGGAGGCCCACCGGTGACCGACGCCGTCCGTGTCGAGGTCGACCAGCCCACCTGTGGTGCGGTCCTGCGGGCGCTCGTGGACGACGACGTCGCGCCGGCACTGGCCCGCGGCGACTCCCTGCTGTGGGGTACGGCGGCGCAGGAGGAGGCCTCGATCCGGCTGGGCTGGGTCGACTCCCCGCGCACGTCGCGGCCGCTGCTCGCCGAGATCGACGCCCTGTCCGCCGAGCTGCGCCAGGAAGGGCTCGACCACATCGCCCTGGCCGGAATGGGTGGATCGTCGCTGGCGCCCGAGGTGATCACGGCGACCGCCGGCGTCGCGCTGACGGTCCTCGACTCCACGGACCCCGCCGTGGTCAGGCGGGCGCTCGCGGACCGGCTCGACCGGACCGTGCTGGTCGTGTCCAGCAAGTCCGGTTCCACGGTCGAGACCGACAGCCAGCGCCGCGCCTATCTCCGGGCGTTCGCCGAGGCGGGTATCGACGGGCCGAGCCGGATCGTCGTCGTCACCGACCCGGGCTCTCCGCTCGCCGAGCTTGCCGAGAGCGAGGGCTATCGCAAGGTGTTCCTCGCCGACCCCAAGGTGGGCGGGCGCTACTCCGCGTTGACCGCGTTCGGTCTGGTGCCGGCCGGACTGGCGGGAGCCGACGTGGCCGAGCTTCTCGACGAGGCGGAGGCGATCCTTCCGGCGCTCGCCGAGTCCACCCCGGACAACCCCGCCCTGACGCTGGCAGCCGCCCTCGCCGCGGCTCACGAGCAGGGCCTCGAGAAGGTCGTGCTGGGCGACGGTGCCACGCCCATCAGGGGCTTACCCGCCTGGGTCGAACAGCTCGTCGCCGAGTCCACCGGCAAGGACGGGCGAGGGTTGCTGCCCGTCGACGTCGGCCGCACGTCGGCCACGACACCCGGCTGGAACGGTGCCGGTGCCGGCACCAGGGTCTCCATTGGCACGCCTGAACACCAGGTCCCTGGCCAGGTCCTCACCAGCGGACCCCTCGGCGCGATGTTCCAGCTCTGGGAGGCCGCCGTCGCGATCGCCGGCCGGGTCATCGGGATCAACCCCTTCGACCAGCCGAACGTCGAGGAGGCGAAGAAGCAGGCGCGGGCGCTGCTCGATTCGCCAGAGGCGGGAGACGGGATGCCGCTCGCCTGGACCGAGGGAGCGGTCGAGGTCTACGGCGACCCCTCGACATTGCGCGGCGAGCAGTCGCTCGCCGCGCTCTTCGCGTCCCTGCACGTTCTCGTCCCAGAGACGGGTTATCTCGCGCTGCAGGCCTACCTCGACCGTGACGGCGAGGCCGATGCGGCAGAGCTCCGCCCTCTTGTCGCGGCGGCCAGTGGCGTCCAGACGACGTTCGGATGGGGCCCACGGTTCCTGCACTCGACCGGGCAGTACCACAAGGGCGGGCACCGCAACGGCGGCTTCGTCCAGATCACCGGTGAGGTGGCCGAGGACCTCGCCGTACCGGACCGTCCGTACACCTTCGGCCAGCTCCAGCGGGCCCAGGCCGCGGGCGACGCCCGGGTGCTGATCGCCACCAGACAACCCGTCGTACGCCTGCATCTCACCGATCGTCGAGCTGGCCTTGCCCAGCTCATCGCCGCCGTCAAGGCGGTGCGCCCATGACCGAACGACGTGCGGTCGTCACGAGGGCACAGCGCCGACCAAGGAGAGGTCGTCCATGACCGATGAGGCCGTGCTGGTGAAGAACCGCCCCGCACCCTCCAACCCGCTCCGCGATCCGCAGGACCGCCGGCTCCCCCGCATCGCCGGTCCGTGCGGCCTCATCATTTTCGGGGTCACCGGCGATCTGGCGCGTACCAAGCTCATGCCGGCCGTCTACGACCTCGCCAACCGCGGGCTCCTGCCGCCCGGCTTCGCGTTGGTCGGCTTCGCCCGCCGCGAGTGGGCCAACGAGGACTTCGAAAAGGTCGTCCACGACGCGGTGAAGGAACACGCGCGCACGCCGTTCCGCGAGGAGGTCTGGAAGCAGCTGCGGGAGGGCTGCCGGTTCGTCCAGGGCGAGCTCGGTGACGACCCGTCGTTCGAACGCCTGCGCACCACGATCGACGAGCTCGACCGCGAGCGCGGCACCAACGGCAACCACGCGTTCTATCTCTCGGTGCCGCCGAAGCTGTTCCCCGTGACCGTACGCCAGCTCAAGGAACACGGCCTGGCCGACCAGGGGACGGAGCACTGGCGCCGAGTCGTGGTCGAGAAGCCGTTCGGTCACAACCTGGAGAGCGCCCGCGAGCTCAACCAGATCGTGTCGGAGGTCTTCCCGCCCGAGGCCGTCTTCAGGATCGACCACTACCTCGGCAAGGAGACGGTCCAGAACATCTTCGCGCTGCGGTTCGCCAACCAGATGTTCGAACCGGTGTGGAACGCCAACTACGTCGACCATGTGCAGATCACCATGGCCGAGGACATCGGTATCGGCGGGCGCGCCGGCTACTACGACGGCATCGGCGCGGCCCGCGACGTGATCCAGAACCATCTGCTGCAGCTGCTCGCGCTCAACGCGATGGAGGAGCCGGTCAGCTTCGACGCCCGGGCGTTGCGGATCGAGAAGCAGAAGGTCCTCGCTGCCGTGCAGCTGCCGCGTCGGCTCGACCTGCACACGGCGCACGGACAGTACGCCGACGGATGGGCCGGTGGCAGGAAGGTCGGCGCCTATCTCGACGAGGAGGGCATCCCGAAGGACTCCCGCACCGAGACCTACGCCGCGATCAAGCTGGAGGTCGACACGCGGCGTTGGGCCGGGGTGCCGTTCTACCTGCGTACCGGCAAACGCCTGCCGAAGCGGGTCACCGAGGTCGCGGTGGTGTTCAAGCGGGCACCGCACCTGCCGTTCGCGGCGACCGCGACCGAGGAGCTCGGCCACAACACGCTGGTGATGCGGATCCAACCGGACGAGGGCATCACCATCCGGTTCGGCTCGAAGGTGCCGGGAACGCAGCTGGAGATCCGGGACGTGACGATGGACTTCGCCTACGGCGGTGCGTTCACCGAGTCCTCGCCGGAGGCGTACGAACGGCTGATCCTCGACGTGCTTCTCGGCGATCCGCCGCTGTTTCCCCAGCACGAGGAGGTCGAGCTGTCCTGGCAGATCCTCGACCCGATCGTCGACTTCTGGGCCGAACACGCCAAGCTCGAGCAGTACCCGTCCGGCACCTGGGGGCCGTCCAGCGCTGACGAGATGCTCGCCCGGGACGGCCGCACCTGGAGACGACCGTGAGCGACGTGCGCGAGGCTTCTCAGCCACCCGTACGACAGCCATACCCGTACGACAAGGGGATCCGGGCGCCGATCGTGCGGAGTGAAGGAGCAGCGCTGTGATCATCGATCTTTCGGACACGAGTGCGAGCGAGATCGCGTCGGCCCTGGTCAAGGCGCGTCGCAATGCCGGGAGCCCGGCGATGGGCATGGTGCTCACGCTCATCGTGGTGGCCGACGAGAGCGGACACTACGACGCGCTGAAGGCCGCGATGCTGGCGGCGAAGGAGCATCCGTCCCGCATCATCGGCGTGATCCCGCGCAATGGCGAAGGCCCGGCGAGGCTCGACGCCGAGGTGCGGGTGGGCGGCGAGAGCGGTCCGGGTGAGAGCCTGCTGCTCCGCCTCTACGGAGAGCTCTCCCAGCACCCGGACTCGGTGGCGATGCCATTGCTGCTGCCAGAGTCGCCGGTCGTCACCTGGTGGCCCGGGAGGGCGCCCGCGATCCCCTCAGCCGATCCCCTCGGCCAGCTGGCCCGTCGCCGGGTCACCGATGCGGCGGCGGCCGAACGACCGATCGAGGCGCTGCACGAACACTGCCGGGGCTACGCGCCGGGTGACACGGACCTGGCGTGGACGCGTACGACCCCGTGGCGGGCCCTGCTGGCCGCGGCACTGGACCAGAAGCACGCCAGGGTCGTCGGCGCGACCATCGAGGCCGAACGGTCCAACGCCAGCGCCGACCTGATAGCCGCCTGGCTGGCCCTGCGGCTGCGGATCCCGACGTCGGTGACGACGAGCGAGGGCCCCGGCATCACGGCGGCCCGTCTCCACACCGACGACGGCGACATCGCCATCACCCGAGGCGACGGTCTGTTGGCGCGGTACTCGATTCCCGATCAGCCCGAACGCCACGTCGCGCTGAAACGCCGCGAGACCTCCGAACTGCTCGCGGAGGAACTGCGCCGGCTCGATCCGGACGACGTCTATGCGCTGACGGTCGAGGAACTGCTGCACATGCGGGCCACGGACATCGATCCGCGCAAGTCCACGCGCGAGGCGGAGGTCCAGGGTTCGCGATGAGTACCCCCGAGATCGTCGTCCATGCCACCAAGGACCTGCTCGCCGAAGCCATCGCGGCCCGGCTCGTCACCGCGCTGGTCGACGTCCAGGCGAGCCGGACCAGGGCGTCGGTCGTCCTCACCGGTGGCGGGATCGGGACCGGCAGCCTTGCCGCCGTCGCCAACTCGCCGGCCCGCGATGCGATCGACTGGCGACGGCTGGACGTGTGGTGGGGCGACGAACGCTTCCTGCCCACCGGCGATCCCGAACGCAACGAGACCGGCGCCCGGGCGGCGCTCCTCGACCACGTGCCGGTGGATCCGGCCCGGATCCACGCCATGCCGTCCGCGGATGAGCATGACGCTGCCCGGGTCGAGGCGGCCGCGGAACGCTATGCGTCCGAGCTGGCCGCCGCGGTGCGTCCCGAGGACCACGGCCCGGTTCCGGCGTTCGACATCTGCATGCTCGGGGTCGGTCCGGACGGTCATGTGGCGTCGCTGTTCCCCGAACGTCCTGCCGTCTACGACGAACGCCCGGTGGTCGGGGTCCACGGAGCGCCGAAGCCGCCGCCGACGCGGATCTCGCTGACCTTCCCGGCGCTCAACGCCGCGCGCGAGGTGTGGTTCCTGGTCTCGGGAGCGGAGAAGGCGGGGGCGGTACGCCTGGCCCTGTCCGGGGCGGGTCCCGTGCAGATCCCGGCCGCCGGCGTACGCGGTCGGCAGCGCACCCTGTGGCTGCTCGACCGGGCCGCCGCCAAGGAGCTGCCGGCCGACCTGCACCGCCCGACGACTCCCTGACCCCGACTGGCGGGCGACGAGCCATCCACGGCGGCCAATCCGGCGGCGTCACGCCGAGACCGGAAACGTCAGGTGCACACGGGCAGGGGCTCGACCGGGTGGACGGCTTCGTTCTCGGGCTCGTCGTCCGTTCCGGCGGATCCGTCCTCGTCGTCTCCGCGGTCGTCGAGCGGGTGCGCGAGTTCGTCCTTCGGCATCTTCGCCAGCACGATCGCGAGCACCGCGATCACGGCGGGGATCAGGCCGGCGGCGAGGAACGTCGTACCCGACCCGACCGCGGCGCTCACCGGTCCGGCAAGCGCCATCGACACCGGCATGAACACCAGCGACACGAAGAAGTCGAGGCTCGAGACCCGGCCCAGCATGTGCGGGGGCACCCGACGCTGCAACAGGGTTCCCCAGATCACCATCGGCGCGGAGAAGCAGATCCCGACGACGAACACCGCGACCGCGATCTGCGCGACGTGGGTGGCGAAGCCGACGAAGACGAGCGGCGCGCAACCGAGTCCCCAGAACAGGTTCATGACCGTGAGGTATCGCCGTGGCATCCGGAACGAGGCCATCGCCAACGACCCGACCGCGCCACCGATCCCGAACGCCGCCATCACGATCGCGTGGTCGCCGGGTCCACCACCGGCCCGGTCCTTGATCACGAACGGTACAAGGACGTCGATCGGGCCCATGATCAGCAGGATCAGTACCGACGCGAACAGCAACGTCGCCAACAGCCACGGCGTTCGCACCATGTAGACGAAGCCGTCCCTGAGGTCGGTCACGGCGGATCGCACGGGATGCTCAGGGCCTGCCGGATGCTCCTGCCGGAGTGGCACCGGGCGCATCGCCAGCAGCAGGGCGACGCCCGCCGCCTCGCACACGCAGACCACCGCCAGGGCCGCGCCCGGGGACCAGGCCGCGATCACCGCACTCGCCACGGCCGGACCGGCCGCCTGCATGATCATCGGACGCAGCATCCCCTCGACACCGTTCGCGGCCATCAGGTCCCGGCCGGGAAGGATCGACGGCAGCAGCGCGGAGTACGCGGGATAGGTGAACCCACTGCCGAGCCCGATCGCCAGTGCCACGAGCACCAGGTGCCACACCTCGAGCCAGCCTGCGACGGCCAGTGCCGCCACCACGCCGACCGCGAGGGTGCGTACGACGGCGACGGCACGCAGGATCCGTAGCTGCGGGATGCGGTCGGCCATGACACCGCCGAGCAGAGCGGTGGCGAGCATTCCGCCGGCAGAGGCGGCCGACACCATCGACACGGCGCCGGGCCCACCGCCCAGCGCGATGACCTGCCACACGAGCGCGATCAACCATCCGCCGGCACCGAACAGCGACAACGTGACCGACGCGGCCAACAGCCGGTACTGCCCGAACCGGAACGGCCGCAACGGTCCGCGCAACCAGCCCGACCTGGTCGCACTCGTCGAGTCGTTCATGGCCTTTCCCCTCCACCGATGGTCGTGTCGTCGCCCGCTGCTGAGTCTGACCGGCGGTACCCCCGCAAATCATCGCCGATGTCCGATCACGTCCGACTCCCTGCCACACCAGAACATCTCGATGTGGCCTCTGCTATTGGTAGGTGTCGGGCATTTCGCACCGAGAGGACCCACTGTGACCGAACCGATCGTCCGCGTGTTTCCAGACCGCGCCAGCCTCGGGCATGCGGCAGCCAGCGACATCGCGGCGGAGATCCGCGAACGGCTCGGCCTCCAGGACGCCGTACGCATGATCTTCGCAGCCGCACCCAGCCAGCAGGAGACCCTCGACGCGCTCACCGCCGAGGCGGGAATCGACTGGGAACGCGTGACGGCGTTCCAGATGGATGACTATCTCGGGCTTGCCGACGAGGCACCACAACGGTTCGGTCAGTGGCTGCGGGCAGCGATCTTCGACAGGTTGCCGTTCAAGGACGTGCACCTGATGCGGACCGACGGGGATGCCGAGCTCCGGGCGGCGGAATACGCCGCGCTGCTCGACGAGGCGCCGATCGACATCTGCTGTCTCGGCATCGGCGTCAACGGCCACATCGCGTTCAACGACCCGCCGGTGGCCGACTTCGCCGATCCTCTGGCCGTGAAGGTGGTCGAGCTCGATTCCACCTGCCGCCAGCAACAGGTGGACGACGGCTGCTTCCCCACCTTCGACGACGTACCCACGAGCGCTCTGACCCTGACCGTGCCACGCCTGCTCGACGTGGGGCGGATGTTCTGCATGGTTCCCGGACTGGCGAAGGCGCCCGCGGTTCGCGACGCATTGCAGGGCCCGATCGCGGAGTCGTGTCCGGCGAGCGCCTTGCGTACCCACCACGGCTGCACCGTCTATCTCGACCAGGACTCCGCCCATGACCTCGACTGAGCCCTTGCCCGGTTCTCCCGGCGTGACCGAGTTGGCCGGCCGCGACCCCGCCACCGGCCTGTTGACAGTCGTACGCATCGAGGACGGCCTCATCGCGAAGGTGACCAGGAGCCCGGCGGGCTCAGCGGGCTCAGCGGAGGACGCGGAGGTTTGGATAGCGCCCGGATTCGTCGACCTGCAGGTCAACGGGTTCGGCGGATTCGACGCCAATGCCGCCGAGGACGACGCCGGGCCGGAGGTGGTGGTCGGACTCGTCCACGCGCTGTTCGCGGTCGGCGTCACGACCGTCGTTCCCACCATCGTGACAGCGGCCGAGTCTCACATCATCGCGTGCCTGCGCCGGATCGTCCGGGCCCGGGAGCGCGACCCGTTGGTGCGGCACGCGATCCCGTTCGTCCATGTGGAGGGGCCACACCTGTCCGGCGAGGACGGGCCACGTGGAGTGCATCCGGCCGCGCACGTACGCCCGCCCGACGTGGCGGAGTTCGCGCGCTGGCAGGCGGCCTGCGACGGGCTGGTGGGCATGGTGACACTGTCGCCGCACTTCGCTGGAAGTCCTGCCTACATCTCAGATCTCGTCGCCCGCGGGATCCGCGTCTCCGTAGGCCACACGCACGCCGAACCCGAGCAGATCAGGGCGGCGGCGGAGGCGGGTGCGTCGTTGTCGACGCATCTCGGCAACGGCGCCCACGCGGTCCTGGCCCGGCATCCCAACTACGTATGGGCGCAGCTCGCCGATGACCGGCTGGCCGCGGGCTTCATCGCCGACGGCCATCATCTGCCGGCGGACACGCTCGTCGCGATGCTGCGGGCCAAGGGACTGTCGCGGTCGTTCCTCGTGTCGGACGCCACGACACTCGCGGGATCGCCGCCAGGCATCTACCGCACGCCGGTCGGTGGCGAGGTGGAGCTGTCCGCCGAGGGGCGATTGTCGCATGTGGGTACGCCCTACCTTGCCGGTGCCGCGCGTTCGATCAGCGATGGCGTGGCACACGTGGCAGGGCTGGGGCCGTTCTCGCTCGGCGAGGCGGTGGCGCTGGCGACGACGACGCCAGGCGCCATCGCGGGCGGCCGCGGGACTCTCGACATCGGCGCGCCGGCGGACCTGGTCCGGTTCCGTCGGAGCGCCGGCAAGGCGGGGTTGACAGTGGAGGACGTCATGGTCGCTGGCACGCCTTGCCCCCGAGCCTGAATCGAATTGCCCCCGAGTCTGAATCGACTTGCCCTCGAGTCTGGATCGATTGCGGTCGCAGGCACCCTTTGCCCCGAGCCTGAATGGAATTGCCCTCGAGCCTGAATCGATTGCGGAGAAATGGTTGACCGTGACCCGGTTCGGTATGCCACTTCTCCACATTGAACGCGTCAGACCGCACCTCCCGTGCGGTCCGAGCGCTCAGACTTCCGACGTGGACGGTCCGATCGACTGCCGTCGATCAACTTCGCCACGCTGGTCGGTCCGGTGCTCTTGCAGGGAGAGTCGGGACCGGCTTGGCAGCCTCACGAGGGAAACGCCTCGACGTTGTTGAGCCGGTGCTCGAGCCTGCTGCGGGCGCGGCACTGTTGGCCTTGCGGCGAGCTGGCGTAGACACAACCGAGTTGGTGGTCAGGCGACTCGCGACGGGTCCGAAGTGACATCTGACCGCCGACCCACCCTGACATCGGGTCGGCGGTCAGATGCCGAAGCACGGCCGTCGTACGGGTCAGTCCATCGGGGGAAGTCCGAGGGCCTCACGCGCGAGGTCGAGGAAGTGGTCGCCGCGGACCACCGTGTAGTCATCGCTCAGTGAGTTCGCCACGTCCGCCAGGTCCGCGGGATTCATGCTCCACGCGATCGGAGCGATTGACACGAACAACGGTGACGTGCCGTCCCAGTCCGCGGCCGACTCGGCGATGGCGTTCTTGGTCTGCTCGACGCTGTTGACGAGATATCCGGTCGCCTGCGGCACGCCCGCGACGACCTGCATCTCGGTGTGGTCGGTGTGGTGGATGAACCAACCCCTGGGCCGTACGTCCGTGGCGAACTGGTGAGCCTTCTCGTCGCTGAGGTCCACGTCCTCGTGGTCGACCCGGTTGAGGATCTGGATCGAGTCCATGCCGGTGCGCTTCATGTACGCACCCGTCGTCGCTGTGTAGGTGGAGAAGGTGGCGTCCGGCCACGCGGTCGGATAGATGTAGCCCGCGCCAGAGGGTCCAGCGACGAGGTAGTCGTTCTCGGTCGCGGTCTGCTGGTAGTGGGCCAGGATCGCCGGTGCGCCATCGGCGAGGAGCGGGTTGGTGGTCCAGTTGATCGGAACACTGCCGCGCGCGTCGTTCTCCCACAGGTTGCGCATGTGGTGCTGGTTGTAGGCAAAGTTGTCGCCCTCGCCCAGGGTGAACGTCACATAGATCCGGTTCTCCAGCCGCGGAGTGGGCGGTGACTGCTGCCGGTCACTGACCGGCGGCCGGGCACCCGCGAACACCGTGCCGTTCGCAAACCAGTCCGCGGGGACGACGTAGGCGGCGTGCTGGGACACCAGCTCAGTGCCGGCGAACTCGCCGGCGATGTCGGACGCAAACCACCCCATGTACGGCGTGTACGGGTCAACCGCGGACAGCATGTCCTCCAGTAGCGCGCGCTCCTCGGCTGCGTTGACTTCAAGCCAGAACACCATCGCGCGGTTGGCGACGGCGTAGTCCCGGAAAAATCCGAGGTGGACCTCCGGATTGAGAGCTACCACCATCCGGTGGGTGGTCTCGTCCCACAACTCCTCGAACTGCCATCTGTAGGCGTCGAGGCCGCTGTCGAAGCGATCGCGCAGGTCGACCAGTGTCGTCAGTCGGTAGGGAGCCTCGGAAAGCCGGGCCGCGAGTTGCGGACTGACGGCCAGCGCGTCGTGGATTCCCGCCAGTGTGGTGGCGACGTTGACGGTGTCGGGGATGCTGGGATCCCAGACCACCATTCCCTTGGCTTCCGTCTGATACTTCGACAACATCTCCCAGCGGTCCTGCTCGTCCCACGGCAGGCCGAGGTCCTCCAGCCAGGTGTATGCACCCTCTTCCTCGGTGTGGAGCAGGTAGAGGCGTGGCCGGGAGCGATTGACCAGACCTTGAAGCGTGGTGAACATGACCTTCTCGTCGTTGGGGACCGGCGAGAGAAGGTTGACGACATCGAGGTGGCGGGGCCGCGCGAAGTGCGGAAGGGCCTGACCTTCCGGCCACGAGATACCCGACGTCGGCGGGGCCGCGTTCGCAGGGGAGGCAGAACCCAGGACGGACAGCCCGATCGGCAGAGTCGAGGCGAGCAGGAACCGGCGACGCGAGACGTTCGACGGGGTTCGGTCCATGGCGGGGTCTCCCTACAGGGCTCAGGACGGTGGGCGATGGCGGTAAAGGTACTGCGAGGATTGCATGTGTCAATGTGGTAGCAGCGTCCCTGAGCAACGGCCTCTGGACGCATTTGACGGGAGGGTTAACCTGAGCAGTCGCGGTCGGATGAGAATGAACCAGTGGGTGTGCGATGAGCGTGGACAACAAGACGGACAGGGCTCCGCTCTACGAACAGGTGCGGCGCGCGCTGCGTGCCGCGATCGAGCAGAGTGGCCACGCCCCCGGAACACCGTTCGTCACCGAGCGCGAGGTATGCCGCCGGTTCGGCGTGAGTTCGACAACCGCCGTCCGTGCCCTCAACGAGCTTGTTGCCGAGGGGGTCCTCGTCCGTCGTCAGGGAGTCGGAACGTTCATCGCCGAACGGCCTGCCGAGAAGGCAGATGCCGAGGCGCCGACGCCCGCCGGAGCGCACCGGAAGCCCACCGTGGCGTGCATCCTGCAGAACCACAGCTCCTACATCAGTCAGCTTCTGATGGGTCTGGAAACCACCTGCACCGAGCACGGCTACCGCTTGTTCCTCACACACTGCAACGACCGTCCCGAGCGGGAGCGGACGGCACTTCAGGAGGCACTCAACGCGAACGTCAGCGGCATCGTGCTCTACCCGGCCGAAGGCGGTGCCAACGCCGACGCCCTGGCCGAGGTACGCCGGCGTGGCGTTCCTCTGGTCATGATCGACCGGTACCGGCCGGACCTTGCCGCGGACGCAGTCGTCGCAGACAACGTCGCGGTCGGCTACGAGGTGACGCAGGAACTGATCCGCATGGGGCACCGACGCATCGCCACTCTGTGGAGCGAGACCGAATGCACCAGCGTGCGCGACCGGTTGACAGGGCACCTACAGGCGCTGCGGAACAACGACATCCCCATCCACCCCGAACTCACGGTGCTCCGCAGATACGTCGGGCTGACCGAGCCCGGACAGTCCGGGACGCTCGAGACGCTGCTTGCCGACCCCGATCCTCCGAGCGTCCTTCTCTGCGCGAACGGCTTTACCCTCGCGCACGCCGTCGCCGACCTTGCGGCCATGAGCGTCGACGTACCAGGACAGGTCGACCTGGCCGGCATGGATGACGCCGGCCCGTTCGACATCCTTCCGCTGACCGTGGTCGCCGCGTCCCTTCCCGCCACGGACATCGGCCGTGAGGCGGCACTCTTGCTTCATCACCGCGTCACCAGCGGCGAGCCGTACAAGGGTGTCAAGCACCTCGTCCTTCCGATCAAGATCCGAACGAGGCACGCGGATTCCAGGCACCTTGGTGTGGTGCCGGCTACCTCGACTCCCGAGCCCGACGCGGTACCCCAGCCCGCCGGCACTTCTCTGCGCGACACCGAGCCCGTGCGACATTGACTGGGCGAACCACCAAGATCAACAGAGGTTCAGGAACAGGCTCTAGGCAGGGCGGATGACCACCTGGTCCGCCGGGAACGTTTCGGTCGTTCCGTCCTTGCGGCTGACCACCACCTGCGGCAGCCCTTCGCCGAGCACGATCGTGGCCTCGTCACTCTTGCCCAGGCGGACCGGACGTAGCTCACCACGATCCCGGACCACCCAGCCGAGACCACGTACCGATTCGACGAGGCCCTCCGCGCGAAGGACACCGAGCGCCGAACGCACGGCAGTTCGGGCAAGGTGGTAGTGCTGCCCTAGCGCGCTCTCGGACGGCAGCCGCTCTCCCGGCGCAAGCTCGCCTGCGGCGATCTGGCGTCGAAGCTCGTCGGCGAGTTGCCGGAAGAGAGCCCGATCAGCGGTTGGATCGATCATCGTTCGTGACGCTATGTCCGCCTGGCCGGTTTGGAGGTTGTCCCCACAGGCACCTAGGCCTACATGACGCCAAAGCGCGGCGGCTGGTCAACCGGACCCGGCCCCCATTCCCTGCCGGTCCTGGCCGCCGCGTCGTACCAACAGCGCCGTACCGACATGTGGTCGCGTCGAGCGAAGGCCAAGCGGGCCAACGGGTGGCGTCGAACCAGAGGGGAGGAGACGGCGTGCGATGGAAGGTTCTGACGTTCCTGGCGTTCGCCCTCGCCGGTTGCCTCCTGGCGATGGTGGTCCCGCGCTGACCGTCGGCCCAGCCTCGCCTCAGGCCATGGTCGGAGGAAGGCTCGGTCCGTGGACCGATGCCTGCCGTCGGTCACCACTGCGAGTCTTCCCGCATGACAACGCCCTCGACAGATCCCCTGCACGCCGACTGGGTGGTGGTGCCCGGTGGCGTCCTTCACCGAGGTACGCCGACGGATGAGGTGGCAGCTGTCTTCGACCGACACAGTGACCTTCAGGTCGATGTCGAATGGTTCCGCAAGGAGGCGCCCCGGACCGACGTGTTCGTCCCCACGTTCCGCATCGCCCGTACGGCCGTCACCCACGCACAGTGGTCGCACTTCACCGCCGACACGGGTCGCAGATCGCCCACAGGCGAGCCAGACCACCCGGTCACAGGTGTCCCCTGGGCCGAAGCCACTACGTACTGCGCCTGGCTCGGTCACCAACTCGACCGGCCCGTCCGGCTGCCCACCGAGAACGAGTGGGAACGCGCGGCCCGAGGCGACGACACGCGGGAGTACCCCTGGGGTGACGAGTTCGACCCACGCTTGGCTAACTTGCGGGAGCATGGAGCGGGTGGCCCGCTGCCGGTGGGATCCTTCCCAGCAGGAGCAAGCCCGTTCGGGATCCTCGACATGGTCGGGAACTGCGACGAGTGGACCTCGACCGAATATGCACGCTACCCGGGAGCGCCTGCGGGCGTCCCCGTCACCGACACCTTCGCGACCGATCCTCATGTCACCCGTGGCGGTGCGTGGTTCCACTGCCGGGACCTCGCCCGGTGCGCTCGACGGCATGGCGCGTACGACCCAGATCTCGTCGGCATCGGCTTCCGCCTGGCGAGCTCCGTTTGAGACCAGCCATGCGACCCTGCCACGGCCGTAGTTTCGACCGCCGCGGACCTGTCCGAAGATGCCGCCCACGGTGGGCGTCTGATCCGTCGGACAGGTCCGCGACACTCGAGCTCGCTAGGCCGTTGCGGTGACCGGACTGGCGGCTGGCTCAGGCTCCGGCGCCAGCGCGGACCGCGGGCCGTTGTAGACCTGCAGGTCGAGCAGACCCTCCCGCTTCGCCACGATGGTCGGCACCAGCGCCTGGCCCGCGACGTTGGTGGCGGTACGCATCATGTCCAGAATCGGGTCGATGGCGATGAGCAGACCCACTCCCTCGAGCGGGAGCCCGAGGGTCGAGAGCGTCAGCGTCAGCATGACGATCGCACCGGTGAGCCCCGCTGTCGCCGCCGAACCGACGACCGAGACGAACGCGATCAGCAGATACTCTGTCAAGCCGAGGTTGACACCGAAGATCTGCGCCACCGTGATCGCCGCCAGCGCTGGATAGATGGCCGCGCAGCCGTCCATCTTCGTGGTGGCACCGAAGGGCACGGCGAATGAGGCGTACTCCTGTGGCACACCGAGGTTTCGCGTCACGACGCGCTGGGTCAGTGGCATGGTGCCCACCGACGACCTGGACACGAACGCCAACTCGATCGCCGGCCACGCGCCGGAGAAGAACTTCAACGGACTCAGGCCGTGCAGGCGGGCGAGGATGCTGTAGACACCGAAGAGGACGAGTGCGCATCCGACATACACGTCGACGGTGAAGGTCGCGAGCGGGCCCAGGAGGTCCCAACCGTACGTCGCGACCGCCTTGCCGATCAGGCCGAGCGTCCCGATCGGAGCGAGCCGGATGATCCACCAGAGCACCTTCTGCACAAGGGCAAGCGCTGAACGGTTGAACGCCAGGAACGGTTCGGCCTTCTCCCCCGCCGCGAGCGCCGCTGCCCCGACGACCGCCGCCACCACGACGATCTGCAGGACGTTGAACGACAGGTCCGTCGTCACCGAGACCACGCCATCCGCTTGCTCCGTTGAGGTTTCGGCGGACACGCCGAGCACGTTGGCGGGAATGATGCCGGTGAGGAAGTCGAGCCAGGACCCGCTGGTCCCGTCATAGGCCTCCGCGTTGTCCTGCGAGAGCGACGTGTTGAGGCCCGGGTTGGTGAGCAGACCGAGGACAAGCCCGATCGTCACGGCGAGGAGCGAGGTGATCATGAACCAGAGCAGGGTCTGGCCCGCGAGTCGTGCCGCACCGGTCACCTGGCGCAGGCTGGCGATGCTCACGACGATAGCGGTGAAGATCAACGGTGGTACGGCGACCCGCAGCAGCTGGACGAAGATGCTGCCGATCTGGGTGAGAGTCTCGGCGAGCCAGCTCAGCTCGAGGCCGCGGGCGAGCAGGCCGAGGATGATGCCGAGGGCCAGGCCAGCAAGGATCTGGGCCCAGAACGGCAAGCGGGGTTGAGGAGTCTGCCGCGCTGACGCGGCGGAGGTAGCCGACACGATTTTCCTCCCGTACGAAGGCGTACGACGGTGGTCTTATGGCGAAAGGGATCAGAGCTGGAGACCGTCATCTTTGTCAGTTCCGGCTCCGGCGAAGGCGCACCGGCCAATCGGCGCAGCGCTCAGGTGTCTCGAATCGGCGCAGGGCGCCCGCGTCCTGGAAATCAACGGAGCTCAGGCGTCTGCGGACCGCCCCAGATCTCCGGCGTTCGACTACTGACAGGCGGAGCTGGCCTGTAGCCGAAGGTCGACGTACAGGCGTACCCAGAGCAGGATGCGAACGTTCATCGCCTTCTCGAACATCCCGTGTGCATCCACTTATTCCGGTGGAGCTGTCTCACTCCGGACACCACGCAGGTGATTCATGATCATGAAAGGAAAGTCGGCCATACGCCCCGGAAATCCTCATGATCACCATCATGATCACGGGGTGGGGGGCGTGCGGGAGTGGAACGTCCGTGGGGAACCGGCGGGGTCAGCGCAGGTCGAGGCCGAGGTCCAGCGCGGGAGCGGAATGGGTCAGCGCCCCGACGGCGAGAAAGTCGACACCGGTCCCGGCATAGGCGCGCGCCTCGTCGAGCACGAGCCCGCCCGACGCCTCCAACCGCGTCCCAGGTGCCGACGCACGAGTGCGCCGGACCGCCTCCGCGCACTGCTCGACCGTGAAATTGTCCAGCAGGACGAACTCCGCCGCGGCTGCCAACGCCTCGTCCAACTCCGAAAGCGATCCCACCTCGACCTCGCACGGAAGATCGGGCGCCTCTGCACGCACCGCAGCGAGCGCCGCGGCCACACCGCCGGCAGCCACGACATGGTTGTCCTTGATGAGGACCGCGTCCCCCAGCCCCAACCGGTGGTTGGCCCCGCCACCGCAACGGACGGCGTACTTCTCCAACATCCGCAACCCGGGCAGGGTTTTCCGCGTGTCGCGGATCGTGCATCCGGTACCCGCGACCGCAGCGACCCACGCGGCCGACGTGGTGGCGACACCGGACAGGTGGCAGACGAGGTTGAGCGCCGTGCGTTCGGCGGTGAGGAGGCCCCGTACCGGCGCGCGCACCACCAGCGCCGGTTGGTGTGGCGCGAGCACCGCACCGTCGGCCTCGCGCGCCAGCACCTCCACCTCCCCCGGCATCAGCAGGTCGAACACCACCAGCGCAACCGCGCCACCTGCAAGGACGCCTTGACACCGGGGCGTCATCTCTGCCCGGACGAGCACATGCTCGGGTGTCGTCGCCACCGTCGTCGCGTCCGGGCCGTACCGGAGGTCCTCTGTCAAGCCGGTCTTGACGACCCTCAGGACGTCATCGGCGTCGAGCCCGGACTCGGCCAGCGCACCGGCCACGCCCGGCGAAAGCGTGTCCAGCGAACGCTCCGCCCAGGCCCCCACCCGGACCTCCGCCGACCCGTCCGTCACCACTGTGCCCCGCGTCATGCCACACCATCCAATGCCAATGTCCTGGCCGGGACGAGCTGACCCTCAGCGTCGAGGCGTACAGCCAGACTGACCCGCCAACGTTCGTCGTCAGTGTCGGTGAAGTCGTGGCGCACGTGGCAACCACGCGACTCGTGGCGCTCCTGCGCGGCGACGATGACCGCGCGTGCCGCCAGGGCGAGGGCGGCGTCCTCGACCCCCTCACGCGTATCCACCAGAGTCGTCGTACCGGTCGCGTCGAGCGCCTCTTCCGCCACCGCCAGCCCGCAGGCGTCCCGCCCGATCGCGACGTGTCGGCTCATGACCCGCTGCAGGGTGGAACGCCGGGCGACCGAAAGCACCGGCAACGGCTCCTCGACCATCTGCCCCACATCCGCGAGTGCGCCCGTCGCCAGGTCGGACGCCACCGCCCGGGCGGCGCGGGTGCCCACGACCAACCCCTCCAGCAGGCTGTTGGAGGCCAGCCGGTTGGCGCCGTGCAGGCCGGTGCGCGCGACCTCGCCAGCAGCGTAGAGACCGGTCACCTCGGTGCGCCCGTCGACCGTCGTCACGACGCCACCGCACCCGAAGTGCGCCGCCGGGGCGACCGGGATCGGCTCCGCGGACGGGTCGATCGACGCCGCCGTGCAGGCGGCGTACACCGTCGGGAACCTTGCCTGGAACGCCGCCGCCGAGAGGTGCGTCGCGTCGAGATACACGTGGTCGTCCACACCGCCCGGCGCCTCCGCGAGCCGCCGGATGATCGCCGCCGACACGACGTCGCGTGGTGCCAGGTCACCCAACGGATGGACGCCCGCCATCACCGCCGCGCCGGACGCGTCCACCAGGACCGCACCCTCGCCGCGGACCGCCTCCGTCACCAGTGGCCGCCGGCCGGTCGAACCCCGCCCGGTGTAGAGCACCGTCGGATGGAACTGCACGAACTCCATGTCCGCCACGGACGCACCCGCCCGCAACGCCAACGCGATCCCGTCGGCGGTCGCGACGTCGGGGTTCGTCGTCGACTGGTACAGCTGGCCAAGCCCGCCGGTGGCGAGCAGGACAGCAGGAGCGCGCACGACGCCCGCCACACCGTCGGCGCCGAGCAGGAGCACACCGGCCGCCGCCCCTTCGGGAGTACGAAGAACCTGCACGGCGACCTGGCTCTCGAGCACTGTCAACGCGCGCTTGCGTACACCGGTCAGCAGGGCCCGCTGCACTTCGGCGCCGGTCGCGTCACCACCGGCATGGACCACGCGGTAGGCGGTGTGGCCGCCCTCCCGAGTGCGGGCGAGCAGTCCCGACGCGGCGTCGACGTCGAACGCCGCGCCGTACCGCCGCAACGACGCCACGGCCGCCGGACCGTCCCCGATGATGGCCGCGACCGCGTCGGCGTCGCACAGACCCACACCGGCCCGCAGCGTGTCGTCCACGTGCCGGCCGACGGTGTCGCCCTCGTCGTGTTCGTCGGCGCGGACGACGGCGACCCCGCCCTGTGCCCAGCGGGTGTTTCCCTCGTGGGCGTACGTCTTGGTGACCACGAGAGTTCGCAGACCGAGTCGGGACGCCTCGAGTGCGGCGGTGAGCCCGGCCACGCCGGAACCGATCACCACCACGTCGGCGGAGGCTTCCCAGCGGCTCCTCATTCGCCGCCGCCGGGTTGGCCGATCTCCACCATCCGCTGCACGGCGCCGCGGGCACGCTCGGCCAGGACCGGATCGACGTGGACCTCGTCGACGCCCTCGCGCAGCGAACGCAGCAACGCGGCCGGGGTGATCATCTTCATGTATTTGCAGGACGCGCGGTCGTTGACCGCCTGGAAGTCCGTACCCGGTGCGGCCTTGCGGAGCTGGTGCAGCATGCCGATCTCGGTGGCGACCAGCACGGATCGCGACCGGGTCTCGCGGGCCGCGTCGAGCATCCCACCGGTGGACAGGATCTTCACCCGGTCGGGCGGCACCGCACCCTCGCCCGCGAGGTAGAGCGCGGAGGTCGCGCAGCCACACTCGGGGTGGATGAACAGCTCGGCGTCGGGGTGCGCGGCCGCCCGCTCGGTGAGTTCCGAGCCGTTGATGCCCGCGTGGACGTGACACTCGCCCGCCCAGACGTGGAGGTTCTCCCGCCCGGTCTCACGCTTGACGTGAGCGCCCAGGAACATGTCGGGCAGGAACAGCACCTCGCGGTCGGCGGGGATCGACGCGACCACCTCGACCGCGTTGGACGACGTGCAGCAGATGTCGGTCTCCGCCTTTACCTCCGCGGTCGTGTTGACGTACGACACGACGACGGCGCCTGGGTGCTCGGCCTTCCACGCCCGCAACTGGTCGGCGGTGATCGAGTCGGCCAGGGAGCACCCGGCCCGCGCGTCCGGGATCAGGACGGTCTTGTCCGGACTGAGGATCTTCGCGGTCTCGGCCATGAAGTGGACGCCACAGAAGACGATGGTTGACGCGTCACTGGCGGCGGCGATGCGGCTCAACGCGAGCGAGTCACCGGTGTGGTCGGCAATGTCCTGGATCGCAGGAACCTGGTAGTTGTGCGCCAGGAGGACGGCGTCGCGCTCGGTGGCGAGCCGGCGTACCTCCTCCTGCCATGCCTGGTCCGGCTCCACTCCGTCGTAGGCGCCGGTCCCGCTCTCTGACATGTCGCTCTCAGATGATTCGGTGTCCGAGCGGGGCTCCGCTGAGGTGACAGCGGTCATGGGCCCTCCCTGCACTTCTTCTCTGGGGCTTTCCCTTGGGGCTTTCGACTTTCCGGTTTTCGCCTTTGAATCGAAAACTTCTAGAGATACTATCACCGCGTGAACAAACTGGGGCATGAGGTGCTTGCGGCAGTGCTCCAGGTCCGGTCCCGGTCACCCGGCCAGCTGTCCCTCGAGGTGCTGCTGTGGCAGCGGGCGCGCGAGCCGCAGGTCGGTCGATGGTCGCTTCCGGGCGGACAGCTCCAGGCCGACGAGGACATCGAGAGATCCGTACGCCGTCAGCTGGCCGAAAAGGTCGATGTGCGGCAACTGTCCCATGTCGAACAGCTCGCGACGTTCAGCGCACCCGACCGGGTACCCGGCCCTCGCGTCATCGCCACCGCGTTCCTCGGCCTCGTCGCAAGCGACAACGACCCGGAGCTGCCTGACGACACACAGTGGCACCGAGTCGATGCGCTCCCCCGCACGGCGTTCGACCACGAAGCGATCATCCTGCGCGCGCGCGACCGACTCCGTTCCAAGCTCTCCTACACCAACCTGGGCTTCGCCTTGGCGCCGCCGACGTTCACCATCTCCGAGCTGCGCGAGCTCTACTCCGCCGCCCTCGGACACCGGGTCTCCGCGACCAACCTGCAGCGGGTCCTCTCCCGACGTGGGCAGCTCACGACGACCGGCGAAACGGCCTCGCCCGGACCTACCGGCGGCCGACCCGCGGCGTTGTTCCGCTTCACGTGCCGGGACATCCGCGTGACCGATCCCGTCGCCGTCCTGCGTCCACCGAGCGGGCGCCGATGACGGCCACCGTGAGGACGTGGACGCGCGAACGCCTGCAGGACTACCGGTCCCGGGTGCGAGGGTGCATCCTCGGCGGTGCCGTTGGGGATGCCCTCGGCGCACCGATCGAGTTTCTCTCCCTCGATGCGATCCTTCGCGCACACGGGGCCGACGGCCTGACCGACCTCGCTCCGATGAACGGCGACCGACGCGGCCTCGTCACCGACGACACCCAGATGACGCTGTTCACCGCCGAAGGGCTGATCCGCGCCAGCGTGCGTGCGGACCGGGGCATCTGCCACGCGCCGTCGGTCGTCTACCAGGCCTACCTTCGGTGGCTGGCGACGCAGGACGAGCCTGCTCCGCCGCCCGACGTCTCGGGATGGCTCGGCCGGCAGGGTTGGCTGTACGCGCAGCGCGCCCCCGGCAACGCGTGCATCTCCGGTCTGCGGGCAAGCCGCATGGGGACGCGCGAGGCGCCGGCGAACCCGCGGTCGAAGGGGTGCGGCACGGTCATGCGGTCGGCGCCCTTCGGACTCCTCCCCCCGCCCGGCTGGGAGCCGCGGAAGTGCTTCGACCTCTCGGTCGACTGTGCGGTTCAGACCCATGGGCATCCCACCGGCTACCTGGCCGCCGGCGCACTCGCCGCGATCGTCCGGATCCTCGTCGACGGTGCGCGGTTGGACGACGCGGTCGACGAGACGCTTGCCCTGCTGAAGACGTACGCCGGCCACGAAGAGACGACCGAAGCCCTGCGGGCAGCGCGGGCCGCCGCCGAGCAACCCGTCGGTCCACAGATCGTCGAACGCCTTGGTGGCGGCTGGGTCGCCGAGGATGCCCTGGCGATCGCGGTCTACTGCGCGCTTGCCCACCCCGATCCGGCCGACATCCGCAAAGCGCTCCTCCTCGCCGTCAACCACTCCGGTGACAGCGACTCGACCGGCGCCGTCTGCGGCAACCTGCTCGGCGTCCTCCACGGCGAGACCGCACTCCCTCCCGACTGGGTGGCCGAGATCGAAGGCCGTGGAACGATCCTGGAAGTGGCCGACGACTTCGCGATGGAGTTCACCCAGGGCGGCCAGTTGCACGGCGACTACGGACCGTTCACGCGTTGGCGGGAGCGTTATCCCGGCGGCTGAATGTCGCCCCGTCCCGTTCGGTGCCGGTCAGGGCGTCTGTCTCGCCAGCGTCAGCAGGTGGTCGAGAACGTTGCCCGTCCGCAGGCCGTCGTGTTCGTACTCGTTGGTGATCCACGGCCTCAGGCGTCCTACGGCCGCGGCGGTGGCGAGGGAGAACTCCCGGGCGACGTAGAGGTCGTCGTAGTAGACGGCGGCGAAGACCGGCACGTCGTTGGCGGCGAGCCGGTCCGGGTCGTAGAGAGGTGGCCAGTCGTCCTTGGCCGCCAACAGGTCCGCGACCTCGCGCAGCGGCACCAGCGCCGGAACCTCCTCGAACAGGTACGGATAGATCATCTCGCCGGTGAACAGGAACGGCGTTCCGGGATCGAGCGCGAACTCCGGACGCTGTGTATAGACCCGCTCGGCCGACCATGCTGAGGCGACACCCTGGCAGTAGCACGCCTCGTGCAGCACCGCGTACAAGGGGCCACTGGAGAACGGCGCGCTCCCGACGCCGACCAGGAACGTGTCGGAGAGCTCGGGACCCGACAGTCCGTCGACGAACGCCTCCTCGAGCAGGTAGTGCAGCGCGTCGAAGTCGCTTCGCATCCCCAACCGCATGCCGACGCCCTGGAAGCGGCGCGGGCTCAGCCGCTCCCCGGTCGGCAGGCGTACGTCGTGGTCGCGCAGGTGGTCGACGACGCGGACGCACAGGTCCCGGTCGTCGGGATGGCGGTCGAAGTACGCAAGGTTCTTCTCCACGGCCCGGGTGTAGGTCATCTGGTAGATCTCGTCCGGCGTGGCCGAGAGCGGCGGCAGCCCGCCCGTGACGAAGACCTCCCGCAACCCCTCCGGTGCGTACGAAAGGTAGGTGAGCGCGCAGAAGCCGCCGTAGCTCTGGCCGAGCGCGCTCCACGGCTCATCGCCCTGAAGCTCGCGGCGCAGCACCTCAGCGTCGCGGACGATGGCGTCGGCCCGGAAATGGCTGAGGTAGGCGGCCTGGTCCGCGGGCGTCCCCCGTCGTGGCAGCGTCTGCCGGTTGGCGGGCGTGGACAGACCGGTGCCGCGCTGGTCGAGCAGGACGACGCGGTAGTCCTTCAACGCCCGCGCGAGCCACCCCGACCGGTCGACCGGTCGCGGCCCCTTCCCGCCCGGCCCACCCTGCAGGAACACCAGGCGCGGCAGCACCGACGCATCGGGTTGCGTCGTGTCGACGACCTCGCGCGCGTAGACCTGGAGCTGCTCCCCGCCGGGGCGGTCATGGTCGAGCGGCACGTCGATGACGTACTCCGTGCACTCGAGGCCGCGCTGGCGATAGGACCGCGTGGTATTCATGTCATCTCCCTCGCTGAGGTCGCCGTTCACCAGAACTTGGTGCCGTCGAGCATCTCCCGGGTCGAGTCCGCGTGCCCACAGTGGTGGGCCGTCTCCTCGATGAGATGGAGAAGCACCCACCGGAGGTCGAGGCCGGGTATGGGTTCCCGTCCACCGAGGCATGGAGCGTCGAGACTCGGTGCGCCACGGACGGTCGCGTCGGTGCGGATGGCCCGCTCCTCGTACGCAGCGACAACCTCCGCCAGCGTGTGGTCTGCCGTCGGCACGAACTCCTCCTCCGACCGGGACACCTCCTGGCAGAGATAGCGACCGTCGATCCAGCGCCACTCCACATGGGTGAGGTGGTTGAGCACACCTGTGACGGGGATGAGCTTGCCGGCGGGCGTCCAGCGCGCTTGTTCCTCCGTCAATCCCTCGGCGGTCTTGAGCACCTTGGCACGCTCCCCGCGCAAGAACCCGAGCAGCACCTCGCGCTCGCCGGAGCGGGGATCAGGGTCAAGGGTCAGGTTCCTCATCGGCGGCCTCCCGGTTCTCGGCTCAGGCCACGGACTCTCCCGGCGAGTGTCACCGGGCGGCGTGTCCTGCGCTCCGGTTATATCTCCCGACTCCCCCAGCGCTCCACCGGCCCGCGCGCCTGCCGGCGACGTGCGTACGGAAAAGATCCGCTCCGCGTGTCGTCAACAGGCGGTCCCGTCCGCTTTGATGTCCGACATGACTCTTCGGTGGGAGCCACTGGGTCCGGCGCGCGGCCGGGTGGTGCTCCTGCACGGCGAGATGTCACACGCGGCGACCTGGTGGCGGATCGGACCGGCGCTCGCCGGGCTCGGCTGGGACGTCACCGCGCTGGACCTCCCCGGCCACGGCGAGCGACCACTCCTCAACCGGCCGTTGCACATGCCGGCCATCGTCCAGGGAACCTCCGAACGGTTCCCCGGCAAGGTCGACGTCCTCGTCGGCCACGGGCTCGGCGCCATCGTCGCGCTCGTGCTGGCCAGCCGGTACGTCGATCTCACCGAGGCGCTGGTGCTGGAGGAGCCGCCGGGCGCCCGGACCGAGGACCGCGAAGCGTTGGCCGACTCGATCGCCACGGACTCCGCGCTCGTCCACTCCGACCGCGACCAGCTCATGCGGAGGCTGCGCCTCGCCAACCCACGCTGGTCCCCCGAAGACGTCGAACACGCCGTCGCCGGCATGGCCGCGGCCGATGTTCCTGCGATCCTCGCCGGGCTTCGCGCACCCCGTCCGTGGGACCTGCCGACGTTGGTCGCGACTCTGCGCGCCCAGGCACTCGTGTTGGCCGCACCGGACGAACCCGACCCGCTCGGCAGTGGTCGGCTGAGCGCGCTGCGCGGTATCGATCGCCTCGCCGTCGAACGCGCCCTCTCCACCGAACGCTTCACGGTCCTGCCCGGCGGCCACCACCTTCACCGCGATGTGCCCGACCTGTGGGTCAAGACGTTCAGGGAGTTCGTCGACACCGTGCACCCGCTCCGTGACACGCCCTGAGCCGCAATCTCGAAGCGCCGCAGGCTTTCTGGTCGGTATCCAGCTCGCCTCGAGCGAGCTTGCGGCGCTCGTAGCTAGTACAGCGAGGTCGACAGGTCGCTGACGATCGCTTCGACCGTTTCCTTGGGCGTCTGACCACTCGAGTCGAGCCAGAGACCTCGACGAGGCGTTTCCTGGAGGGCGCGTTGCATCGAGGCGACCGCCGCTTCGAGAGTCATGCCAGGCTTCTGCCAGTCTCGGTAGGAGTTCTTGCCCCTTCCGATCTCGCGCTCCACGATGGCATCGATCGAGGGGTTGAGGACGACCAGGTGACGCTCGGCGTTCCTGATCGAGTCCATCCACCTGTGCACGTCGGCACCCAGGATGATGTCGGTGTAGACGAAGTCGAACCCTGACTCGACGTAGTGCTGTGCGACGAGTGCCGCCGCGTCGTACCGCAGCCCCACCTGGCGGACTGCTTCAGGGTGCCGCGCTGGTGTCATGTCCACGTTGCCCGCGACGACCATCCGATAGAAGACATCGCCGTCGAACGCGGCCGCGAGAGGCCCGAGGCCGGCAGCGAGCAATGGCCCGATCGTCGTCTTTCCCGCCGCCTGCATCCCGGTCACCATCACGACTTTTCCCACGGTGACGAGCCTGCCACACACCAGGTGCCCGATCGTGAGCATGGTTTGGGCGTTGGATTCGTGACCAACCCAGCGTTGTCAGCTCACCGCGCTGTGTGCCCGGGCGCGCAGCGCCGTGAGTGCCGCCGGCCTGCCCACCTCACTCAAGCTCCTCTCCAGGCCACCAACCCGACCATCGGCGAAGCCGAGCGCGACTGCGCGACGGAACCATCCGACAACGACCTCATAGGCCGCGCCCTCGGGTACCAACCGGCCGTGCCGATCGCGGAACTCGGGCGCGACCGCTTCGTGAGCGAGCGCGCTGAGGTCGTCGAGCGTGCACGATCCACGGAGCATGACCGCGCACGCGATCTCGCCCACCCGGATCTCGAAGGGGGTCGTGCCGAGCCACGCGACCGCCGACACCTCCCAGAACCGTCCCGGTGCTTCCCGTAGTGCCCGGCACCGGGCGGACGGTCGGAGCTGGTCGCGACGCTTGGTGAGCAGCCGGTGTTCACGCAGGAGTTCGTGCAGTTCGAGCAGCGGCGCCAGGTCGGACTCCCTCGTCGCCCGGAACGGCGGCGGACTCCATCCGAAACGCTCATCGGCGGCCTTGACGATCGACGGCGGCAGATAGCCGCGCTGGGTGAGGCGTACGCCTTGTCCGATCTGGTCCAGGAGCCACACCAGAGGAGCCGGCTCCCCCTCGGGCGCCGGCAGCGGTTCCCGCAGGAGTGGCTCGATCTCCCCCAGGATCACGCAGCGGGCCGGTGTGCCCGTCGTGCTCCACTGCTCACGGCGAAAGCCGTGGATCACATCGACAGGACGCTGCGCGTCGAACAACCGGGTCGGCGTGGTGAGCCACCGGTCGGTCAGGGCCTGCTGCCGCTGGCGCCAACCGGCCGTTCCCGGAACGTAGTCGCCGGCTACCACGGCCGCTTCGAGGACGCGCCTCAGCTCGTCGTGGGCGTGCGTCTCCGGTCCGCTGTGCCTGGATCCCCACACGAGCAGATCGGTGTCGGGGGGCATGGTGCCGGTCTTTACATACGCCGCCTCGGCGGCCTGGGCACCGTCATCGCCCGAGCGGGCATGTGCGGCGAGGATCTCCCGGGTCTCATCCGATCGGGCCAGGACGGCGAGGGTCGGTCGCCCAGCCAGATCGAGGACCTGCGCAGTCGCCTCTGCCACCTGCGGCCACTGGGCGGGGGAAACCGTCCACCTGGTGGGGAGGTCGAGCCAGAGCAGCCGCTGGACCTCTGCCTGCCCAAGCTCACTGAACTCCATCGCGTCGCCGACCAGCCACTCGACCACCAGGCGGGCATGGCCCGCCAGCTCCGCTGGCACGCGCGCCAAAAGCAAGTCGTGCCGACCCATGACCTGAGTGCGCTCCCTTCTCGTCCGGATGACGTACGACGCTCACCAAGGATCACACAGAGCCCCACGGACCCGTCCAATTCCCGGTACGCCGCGACGTGATCGGTCGTCGCGACAAGGCCCGGTTGTGGAAAAAGCTCACCAAGCCGACCGGAAAAGGCGCACCATCAAAGACATGCGAACTCAACGGGGGGAGTTGCGCGACCCGGCCGCCGCGCTCGCGGGCATCGCCCGGCGTCACCGGCTTCGCGCCGGCATGGTCATCATCGGTCTCGTCGAACTTCCCGACACGATCCAACATCTCCTCGACACGGCCGTGCTCGCCCTGACAGACAGAACCACGGACGAGATCCGACACTGCGCGGCGGCCGTCCGCGACACGGCCGAGCGGCTGTTCGGCCCGCGGGTCAGTGTCGGCCCGCCAAGGCATTCGTTCCTGACGGTGATCGTCCGGAGCGGGCCGCTCGAGATCACCGCCGCCGACCGCCGATGGCTCGAGGGATGGCGTCAGTCCGGGCACGACGTACCAGCCTTCGACGGTCATGTGATCCTGCTCACCGAGCAGGGGTGGCGCACCGCTGACGACAGGCAGCGCGGCTATCACCCGACCCTCGCCGTCGGCTGACCACGAGCGGCGCGGGCGTCGACGCTCGCCTCGTACGGCCGCGGACCGCCGTTGGATCACACACTGCGCGGCTGACCGGACTTGCCACGATGTGAGCAAGGGCCTGCGGAGAGGAACCGTGACGCCTAAGATCACCACGGTCCTCGTCCGGGGAGACAGCCATGGCCGATCGCTACAACCCGCCACCGAACTGGCCACGCCCGCCCGCTGACTGGACCCCTCCACCCGGCTGGAAGCCCGACCCGTCCTGGGGTCCTCCGCCGTACGGCTGGCAGCTGTGGATCGACGACTCCCCACCCCGCGCCAGGTTCGGCCGACGACCGCTCGGCGTCGCCCTCGGGTTCGTCGTGGGCGTCACCATCCTGCTGGCTTACGTCTTCGTCTTCTCCGCACCCGGCGAGACGAATGTCGTCACCCTCGATCCGGATGACCAGCCGGCTCGGCGCACGCCGAAGGCTGACCGCGACGCCGATCGTGGTCCCGTGCCCACCGCGCGCCAGGCGCCGGCGCCCTACTCCGCCGATCCGCACCCTCCTCCGACCTCACCGAAGGAGCCACACCGGGACTCCTCGGCGGGCCTGTCGACACCCTCTGAACCGTCCGATTCCGGAAACGACTCGCGCCACGACCGGTCGCGGAACTGGCCACACGACGTCGACCCCTGGTTCGTGAACTGCCGGCGGGCCAGGGAGAGCGGCTACGGGCCGTACTACTTCGGCAGGGACATCGAGTACTTCTGGTACCACGACCGGGACGGCGACGGCGTGGTGTGCGAGTGACGGCGTAGCCCGAGCGTGAGCCCCGCAAGGAAAACCCACCGCGGGTGTACGTATGAAACTGGCAGGATCGGCCGGCGTGATGGGCGCTCCCCCGCCGCCGGACCTCTCCGGCGGTGACTACGGCGATCGACTGGGCGACGTCGGGTTCTGGGCGCCGTACGTAAGGGAGGTACTCCGCCGCCACGGCCATGCGGACGGCGATCTGGTGGCCGGTTTCGTCGGTACCTATCCGACGTTTCTCGCCGGACCGGTCGTGGTGAAGCTGTTCGGCTGTTTCGGAACCTGGCGCGCCGACCACGACGCCGAGCTGGCCGTACAGCAACTCCTGAGAGGGCACCCGAACATTCCCGCGCCGGCGCTGGTCGCCCACGGCCAGCTCTACGACGGCGCCGATCCCTGGCCGTACCTCGTCACCACCCGGCTCGCCGGCAGCGCCTGGCGCGACCTTCGTCCGTCGGCCTCCACCGGAACCAAGCTGGCCGGAACGGTCGGCGAGATCATCCGGCAGGTTCACGACCTGCGGGTGCCCGAGGCGGCGGGTCTCCAACGGGACTGGCTCCGCGACCACCGGCCCGGCACCGCCGAGCGGCACCGCGCATGGGGCACGCTCCCGGAGCACCTGATCGACCAGATCCCCGACTTTCTCTCTGCACCGTCTCCCCACCGCCGGCTGGTCCACGCCGACCTGACCGAGGACCATCTCTTCGTCGACGGCGGCCAACTGGTCGGCATCATCGACTGGGGCGACGCCTTCGTCACCGACCCCTACTACGAACTGGCAGCCCTCCACTTCGGCGCGTTCGAAGGCGACAAGAGACTCCTCGGCTCCTTCCTGGCGGGCTACGGGTGGCCGGTCGACGACGCGTTCTGCCGCCGGGCCATGAGTGTGGCGCTCATGCACCGGTTCGACGTGCTCACCGGCGTGAGGGACATCGCACGAGGGCGCGAGGTCGCGACGCTCGACGACCTCGCCGTCCTCCTGTGGGACGTCAGCGCGAACCCTGGGTAGGACCCAGGGGCGCCCGGACCGATGAGTTTCCGGCTCTGGACGCGTCTACGTCACAGGACGTACCCACGAGGAACGGAGAGACGATGGCCGCCAAGCCGCCGACGACCGACCTGGATGCGAGATTCAGCAGCGAGGACGCGACGCCGACCGGGTGGGCGGAGGCATGCGGGCAGTTGGAGACGGCGGGCGTGTACTGGCTGACGACGGTACGCCCGGACGGACGCCCCCACGTCACGCCCCTGATCGGGCTCTGGTTGGACGACGCGTTGTACTTTTGCACCGGCTCGGAGGAACGCAAGGCGAAGAACCTCGCCAGCAACCCGCACTGCATCCTCACGACCGGCCGCAACGACCTCGACGAGGGCTGCGACATCGTGGTGGAAGGCGACGCCCGTACTGTCGAGGACAAGGCTCGGCTGGACCGGATCGCCACCGGCTACGAGTCGAAGTACCGGCACCACTTCACCGCGCCAGACGGAACGTTCCACGGCCTCGCCGACGCGATCCGGCGCGGCGACGTGCTCATCTACGAAGTGGCGCCCTCGAAGGCATTCGGGTTCGCCAAGGGCCGGCCGTTCAGCCAGACCCGCTGGCGCTTCTGAGGGCGTTCCCCTTCACCTGGTCTCGAACTCGGCCCGTACGCCGAGCAGCCGGACCGCCCGGCCCGGTTCGAACTTCGCCAACGCGGCGAGCGCCCCCGCCTCGATGTCGGCGGCGTCACTCGTCGGCGCTGCCAGGGTGACGCTTCGCGTGTGGGTCTGGAACGGTGCCCATCGGACCTTGACGGCGACCCGCGCGGCGGGTCGGCCCTCGGCCACCACGTCGTCGGCGACCCGGTGCGCGAGCGTCACGACCTCCGTGCGTACGGCCGACCAGTCGGTGAGGTTGGTCTGGAACGTCGTCTCCCGGCTTCGCGACCGCGGGACGTACGGCGTGCCGACGACGGGTGACCGGTCCTCGCCCCGGGCGATCCGGCGGTACCACGGGCCCATGGTCGGCCCGAGCCGCCCCGCCAGCACGGCCGCGTCCGTCCCGGCGAGCTCGGCGACGGTGTGGGCACCGAGGTCGGCGAGCTTGCGGGCGGTCTTCCGGCCGATCCCCCACAGGGCGTCGGTCGGGCGTTCGGCCATGACCTGCCACCAGTTGGCCTCGGTGAGGCGGAAGACGCCGGCGGGCTTGGCGAAACCCGTCGCCAGCTTGGCGCGCAGCTTGTTGTCGCCGATACCAACCGAGCACGCGAGCTGGGTGTTCGTGCGTACGGCGTCGGCGATCTCGGCCGCCATCGCCTCCGGGTCAGGAGTGTGCACCTCGAGGAACGCCTCGTCCCAGCCCATGACCTCGACGACGGCCGGGAACTCCCGCAGGGTCTCCATGACCTTCTCCGACGCCGCGTCATAGGCCGGCGGGTCCGAGGGGAGGAACACCGCGTCGGGGCACCTTCGCGCCGCCGTCCGCAACGGGATGCCCGACTGGACGCCGAACTCGCGGGCTTCGTAGGACGCCGTAGCCACCACGCCGCGCTGGGTCGGGTCACCGGCCCCGCCGACGACGACCGGCCGCCCGGCGAGCTCCGGCCGGCGGAGCACCTCGACCGCCGCGATGAACTGGTCGAGGTCGACGTGAAGAACCCACCGTGGCGCCACCACGCCTGTCAGTCTGCCCGATCCGGCCGGGCACCGAGGCCGGCCGTCAGCGAAGGGCTGGTTCGGCCGCCTCGACCGGGCTCCTGGATCTCCGGTGCCGCGCGCCGCGCCTCGGCTCTCCCGGAGCCAGCAGCGTCGCGATCACGCTCATGCCGGCCACGCCGGTCACCATGACCACGGCCATGGGAACGGCGCTGCCCGTACCGGCCAGGCCGATGACAGGGCCGGCGATGCCTCCCACCACGAACTGGGTCATTCCGACAAGTGCCGCTGCGGTCCCCGCCGACTCGGGATGGCGGTTCAGCGCGAGGGCACCGGAGTTCGGCAGGACCAGACCGAGGCTCGTCATCACGACCAGCAGGGGTGCGGCCAGGCCGATGATCCCGAACGCCCCTGTCGCCGTCGTGAACAGCATCGCGATCGCCCCGGCCGCGGTGATCGGCAGGACGGTACGCAGGATCACGAACGGCGGCACCCTGAGGACGAGCCGTGCGTTCAGCTGGCTCGCGCAGACCAACCCGACCCCGTTGAGGCCGAAGAGCAGGCCGAACGTCTGCGGCGAGACACCGTAGACCTCCTGGTAGGCGAAGGAGGACCCGGAGACATAGCCGAAGATCGCGAGGAACCCGAACGCCGAGATCGCGCCGTATCCCAGGTAGCGCCGGTCGGACGAGACCCGTCGGTAGCCGCGCAGGGTGCCGAGGATGCCGCCGCGCTGGCGGCGTTCGCTCGGGAGCGTCTCGCTGACGAACGCCACCACGACGAAGGTCATGATCCCGCCGAAGCCGGCGAGTGCCCAGAACAGCCCACGCCACCCGGTGAGACCGAGGATCTGGCCGCCGAAGGTGGGCGCGAGAACAGGCGCGACGCCGATGACGAGCATCAGCCGGCTGAGGACCCGGGCGATCATCGGACCTTCCACCAGGTCACGGACGAGCGCCTGGGCGAGGACCATGCCCGCCGACCCGGCGAAGCCCTGCAGGAACCGGCCGGCCAGGAGGACCTCGATCGTGGGAGCAAGTGCGCACAGCACGGAGGCGGCCGTGAAGCCGATCATGCCCGCGATGAGCGGGCGCCTGCGCCCCACCGCGTCAGACAGTGGTCCGAGGAACGCCTGGCCCGAGGCGAGACCGACCAGGCAGGCGGTCAGGGTGAGCTGGACCATCGCCTCGCTGGTGTGCAGCGCACGGGTCAGCTCCGGAAAAGCTGGGAGGTACAGGTCGATCGACAGCGGCCCGATCGCGGTGATCGAGCCGAGGAGGAGGACCAACAACGGCATCCGGGCAGGTCTTTCTCGCAGCGTTGGGTCGACAGCGCCGACGGTGGTGCGCACAGGTGGTCTCCGAAGCTCTGGCATCGCGCGCACGGATGGTGGCGATGGATGCCTGACATATGTGTGCCGTGGTACGGCAAGGGCGTGGCGATGGTGCTGGAACGGGAGGCAACGCCGCCCGAGGTCGTCTCAGAAGAAGGAAAGGGTGGGCGACACTGCCCACAAGGGCTTCAGCTCTTCTCTTACTCCGGCCATTCCGCTTTGTCGAAGTGACTCAGGTCACTTTGGACACGGTCGTTCCGAACACAGGTCCCTGTGGGACGGCTCGAGGTCGCACTCTTCAGCCTGTCGGTGCTTCCGGTTAACCTGCCCGCAACGCCGTCGTTCTTCGCGGTCCGGCTTCTCGCAACAGCCACACGATGCTCGAGCCGCGCGAGGCGCGGGGCCCTGCCGATCGCGCTGTCAAGGCAGGCTTGTCACCGCGGACACGGCATCCGGGATGGGCGTGTCGCCGCTGGTGAGCTCGAGGACCAGACCCGCGGTCGCGGGCGCCTCCAGCAACGCCACCAGGACGGCGGCCACGTCCTCGCGTGGAACCTGGCCGCGTTCCACGTGTGGGGCGAGGCATACCCGCCCGGTGCCGGGTGCGTCCGTGAGCCCGCCCGGACGCAGGATCGTCCAGTCGAGGTCGCGCGTCCGCAGGTCCTCCTCCGCGGCGAGTTTCGCCTTCAGGTAGGCGACGAACACCTCGTCCATCCCGGGCGGCGACGCACCGTCGCGGACCTGCTCCACTCCCATGGACGACACCTGGAGGATTCGTCGTACGCCGGCTTGTTCGGCGGCCTCGGCCACGAGCACCGCGGCGGCCCTGTCCACGGTGTCCTTGCGGGCGGCACCACTGCCTGGGCCGGCACCGGCCGCGAAGACGGCGGCGTCGGCACCGGCAAGCACGTCACTCACCGCTTCGACGGTCGCCTGCTCCAGGTCGAGCACGATCGGAGCAACACCGTGCGCGCGAAGGTCCGGTCCGTGCTCAGGATTGCGGACGATGCCGATGAGGTCGTCACCGCGATCAGCGAGCATCCGGCCCAGGCGCAAGCCGACCTTTCCATGGGCCCCAGCAATGACGACGCGCACAGTCGTTCCCCCATTCCCTACGCCTGCGTTCCCAGCTCTCCACCGGTCCAGCGTTTCACCGCGACACGCAAGAGGATCTTGTCGAACACACGTTCTACCCACTGCTACAGTGAGCGCCGCACCCGACAAACCTATGGCAGGACATCAAGGAGCGCTGATGGTGGATGTGACCAAGCAGGACGAAGCCGCGGCGGTGGCGGCTGCGGAGACCGCGGACGATCGAGGCGACAGCTCGCTCGACGTCGCGTCCAGCCCCGGTTCCGCGAGCGGCGGGAGCGACGCGGCTCCGGCGACAGATGCGTCCGAAGCTGCCGATCCGGCGGGGGCGCGACCCAGGCGTGGGAGGCCTCGCAAGGGCGCTGGTGCGAAGCCGCAGGGTGTCGAACTCGTCCTCACCGTGACCGGTACCGCGGAGGCCACCGACTGGCAGGCCGAGGTCACCCATGGCGGCAAGCGGGTGGTGAAAGCTTTGCCGGTGCCGGCAACGGCGGTCGCCGCCGCCGCCAAGGACCTCCACCCCGACATCGCCGAGGCGATCGAGTCGGTGCTGAGCGCGGCCCGGGACCGGCAACGTTCCCGGGTCGAGCAGTTGCAGGCGGAGTTGGAAGCAGCCCAGCGCGCTCTCGCCGATCTCCAGGCTGAGTAGCACCTCCGACGTGGGTCGGACCCGGGCCGGACTGAAGCGCCGACCCGGGCGACCGTCAACCGTGCGCCGCCCGCACCGCAGGCGGTGAGTTTCAGAGTCGCGGATCCACCGGCTCGGACTCCAGCGCCAGGACGGCGAACACACACTCGTGTATCCGCCACAACGGCTCCCCGTGCGCGAGCCGGTCGAGCGCCTCGAGCCCGAGCGCATACTCCCGCGCCGCCAGCGAACGCTTGTGGTTGAGGCCGCGCTGGCGAAGCCGCTCGAGATTGACCGGCTCGGTGTAGTCGGGGCCGTAGATCAGGCGAAGGTAGTCCCGGCCACGGACCTTGAGCCCCGGCTGCACCAGACCCCGCCGACCGCGGACGAGGTTCGCCGCCGGCTTGACGACCATGCCCTCGCCTCCAGCGGAGGTGAGGTCGTCCCACCATGCTGCGGCTACCCCGACCGCCTCTGGATCCGTGACCTCGACGAACGTACGCCTGGTGGCGGTGAACAGCGCGCCATCCGCCGCCACCAGCCGATCGGCGATGTCGAGATGCCACGCGTGGGTCTTGTCGTGATGGCTCGCACCCTCGCTGGCCAGAAGCTGGAACGGCGCCAGGCGCACCCCGGTCAGGCCCTCGGTGGCCCAGCAGTACTGCCGGTAGACCGCCGTGAACACCTCGGCGTTGGCCTGCCTGGACTTCGTACGTTCCAGCAGCGGCGTCACGTCGAGTCCGGACGTCGCGGCCTGCTCCAGAACCGAGACAGCCGCTGGCAGGGCGGTTCGAGCCGCGGCGCCCACGGACGCGTACTGGTGGCGCAACAGGTCCTCGGCCTTGGCGCTCCATGGCAGGAGCTCTGCGTCGAGCAGCAACCAGGAGGTCGCCAGTTCGTCGAACAGCCCGGCGGACTCCGCGGCCTGACCGAGTCGCTCGATGAGCCGCTTGGTCACGTCAGAGCCGAAGAAGGGCCGCCCGGTCCGCGTCCAGACCGCGCCGCTCGCGTCACCGGGCGCGCCGAAGCGGTCCCGCGCCGCCGCGAGGTTGCGGCAGACCAGCGCGACGGCCCGCGAACCCATGTGCTTCTCCTCGCACACCACCGCACCGACCCCCTCCGCGCGGTAGGCGTCGAAGGCCTGGTCGGGGTGCTCGAGCAGATCGCTTCTCGTCGACGTGGCGACCGGACTCATCGTCGGCGGGAGGTAGAGCAGCCACCGCGGATCCACGGCGAAGCGGCTCATCACTTCCAACGCCGCGGCGGCGTTCTCCTCCCGCACACTGATCCGCCCGTGATGCTGGGTCTCCACCACCCGCCGACCGGCGACGTCGGTGATGTCGAGGACGTCAGGTTCGCGGCGGGTCGCCTGCCTCGGCCCACCGGCAACGGCCTGAAGCTGCGGGTTCCTCAGCGTGTCAGCGCCCGGTGCCGGTGATGCGGGCGGGAAGGGCTTCGCCGACTCGTAGTAGACCCTCGCGGCGGGTACTGACACGACCTCCCGCTCGGGATAGCGGACTGCTGTGAGTCGGCCGCCGAAGACACAGCCGGTGTCAAGACACATCGTGTTGTTGATCCACTCGGGTGTCGGCACGGGCGTGTGGCCGTAGAGCACCATGGCCTGGCCGCGGTAGTCATCCGCCCACGGGTACCGCACGGGCAGACCGAACTCGTCGGTCTCTCCGGTGGTCTGTCCATACAGGCAGAACGCACGGACACGGCGCGACGCGCGCCCCTGCAGCCGTTCGGACAGTCCCGCATGCGACACGACGAGGGCGCCGCCGTCCAACACGTAGTGCGAGATGAGCCCGTCGAGGAACCGCACCACATCGGCGCGGAACTCCTCGGACTCCCCCGCCAACTGCTCCATCGACTCGGCCAGCCCATGAGAGACCCGCACATTCTGCCCGCGCATCGCTCGCAGCAGCTTGCTCTCGTGGTTTCCGGGTACGCAGAACGCCGAACCGTCGGCCACCATGCCCATGACGAGGCGGAGGACACCAGGTGTGTCCGGGCCGCGGTCAACCAGGTCGCCGACGAAGACCGCGCGCCGTCCGTCGGGATGCCGCGCGTTCACCGGGTGCCCGTGTGCGTCACGTGTCGCCTCGTAGCCGAGGGCAACGAGCAGGTCCTCCAACTCGGCGCGGCAGCCGTGCACGTCGCCGATGACGTCGAACGGGCCGGTCTCGTGGCGAAGGTCGTTGTACAGCCGGGTCCGGCTGATCGTGACCGTGTCGACGTCCGCTTCGGAGGTGAGGCGGTGGACCGTGCGGAAACCTTCACGCTTGAGGTTCCGAAGCCCGCGCCGCAACTGGCCGCTCTGGCGCCGCACGACGTTCGCACCGAACGTCCGATCGGCCCGCCCGGCGTTGCGATCGATGCACACGCGCTCGGGAAGGTCGAGCACGATCGCCACCGGGACGACGTCGTGCTCGCGAGCCAGGCCGACCAGGGACCTGCGGGCGTCGGGCTGCACGTTGGTCGCATCGACGACGGTGAGCCGCCCGGCCGCGAGGCGTTTGCCGGCGATGTAGTGGAGCACGTCGAAGGCGTCCTTCGTTGCCGACTGATCGTTCTCGTCGTCGGCGACCAGGCCGCGACAGAAGTCGCTGGACAGCACTTCCGTCGATGCGAAGTGAGTCCGGGCGAAGGTCGACTTTCCCGACCCGCTCGCCCCCACCAGCACCACCAGGCTCAACGCGGGAATCTCCAGCAGGTGGTCGGACGTAGCGGAGCGCGCGGCTTCGTTGGTCGATGTCGAGGTCATCGGCGCGCGCCTTCGCGGTCGGACACGGCGGACGGCTGTCGGGTGAAGACGGCCAGCTGTGTCGGCGGTCCCACCTCGGGATCGTCGGCACCGACCGGAAGCAGCCGCACGGTGTAGCCGAACCGGCCGGCCGCCTGTTCGGCCCAGGCGGCGAACTCCTCGCGCGTCCACTCGAACCGGTGGTCGCGATGGCGGAAGGCTCCCGCGGGCAGGCTTTCGTACCGCACATTGTGTTCCGCGTTCGGCGTCGTCACGATCACTGTCGCGGGTGCCGCATGACCCAGGACACTGCGTTCGAGGGCGGCGAGGCGGGGCGGATCCACGTGCTCCACCACCTCCATCAACACCGCCGCGTCCAGACCCGTCAACCGGTCGTCGCGGTAGGTCAACGAGGACTGGAAGAGCGTCAGGCGCTCGCGCTTCACTTCCGGCATCTGCTCCAGGCGGAGCTTCCTCGCGGCGACCTCCAGGGCTCGCGCGGACACGTCGGTCGCCAGGACATCGGTGAACGACGGATCGGCCAGCATGGCCGCGACCAACGCACCCTCACCGCAGCCAAGGTCCCCGACCCGCTTGGCACCCACGTCACGCAGGACGGCAAGGACGGCGGCGCGCCGCTGCTCGGACAGCGGAACCAGTCGATCCGGCTCCCCGGCGGCTGTGTCAGCGCCGTCAGCGCCGTCAGCGCCGTCAGCGCCGTCAGCGCCGTCAGCGCCGTCGGCGCCGTCGGCGCCAGTGGACGAGGGGACGGCGTTGTCGAGCTCCGCCGGCTCCGCGTCGTCTACCTCCGCCAGGCGGGCCAGCGCACTGTGGGTGAGACCCGCCTGATGGGCGAGATACCGGTGAGTGATCAAGGCCTTGTCCGGATGGGTCGCGAGCCACCCGGAGCCCGCTCTGACGAGCTTCTCCACCTCGTCCGCGCCCACCCAGTAGTGCTTGTCGTCATCCAGCACGGGCAGCAGGACGTAGAAGTGGTTGAGCGCGTCGGCCAACCGCAGACGGCCGACGAGTCGAAGATCGACGTACCGCGAGGCTCCCCAGTCCGGAATCGCCTCGTCGAGCATGATCCGGTCCGCCTGCACCTGCCAGCCCAACGGCGCGAAGAGCCGCTTGGCGAGGTCCGGGTCTCCACGGCACGGCAGGACAGGTATCCGTACCTCGAGCGGGAGCGCCGTCGCCGCGAGCTCAGGCCGGGCGTCGCATCGCCCTGACAAAGCGGTACGAAAGACCTTGCCAAGCGAGACGGCCAGCATGCTGGAGGCGACGTACGGCCGGTCGTTGACGTACTGGCCCAGCGCGAACGCGTCCCTGAAACGGCTCTGCCTGCCACGCACAAGCCCGATCGGGTCCACCTCCAGCAGGAGCGCCACCGTGCACCGGGCAGCGCTCGCCTCGGGGTAGAACACGTGGGCCGTGCCACCGGCGACGGCGAACTCCTGCGCCCGCCCCGGGTGCTTGTGGAGCAGATAGCCCAGATCGGTGGCGGGTTCGGCAGTGGTCGTCAGAGTCAGGAGCACGAGGTGCAATCCTGCCGGACCTGGCCATCGTTGTCGCACCGGTTTGACCAGAGCTCGGAATCGGCCGCCCCGCCGCCAGGGACGGCAAAACCAGAACCCGGACAGCCCGGGCGAACGAGCCTCTCGACTCACCCGCCCGGGCTGCCGGGGTCCACGCGGATCAGCTGCAACCGCTGGTGCTGCCGCATCCCTCGCAGACGAAGCAGCTCCCTGCCGGACGCATCTTCGTTCCGCAGGTGAAGCAGAGCGGCGCGTCGGCCGTCCGACCCTGGATCGCCTCGAGGAGTTCCGTCGACGTGTGTGCCTCCCGAGGGGCCGGCTTGGCCTGCGCCTGTGCGACCCGGGACGCTTCCGGCCCGGCGTCGTCGTCCGTACCGCTCCCCTCCTGGGTGAGCGAGGCCGCATCGCCGATGTCGCTGGCATCGTCAGGTTCCGGGATCGGTTCGTACGAACCCGTCTCGAGCTGACGCTGCCGTTCCTCGGCCGAGTAGATGCCGAGGGCCGCACGCTTCTCGAACGACAGGTAGTCGAGAGCCAGCCGCCGGAAGATGTAGTCCATGATCGACTGCGCCATGCGGACATCGGCGTCATCGGTCATGCCTGCCGGGTCGAACCGCAGGTTGGTGAACTTCTGGACGAAGGTCTCCAGCGGAACGCCGTACTGCAAGGCGATCGACACCGCGATGGAGAAGGCGTCCATGACACCCGCGAGGGTGGACCCCTGCTTGCCGAGCTTGAGGAAGACCTCCCCCAACCCGTCGTCGGGGTAGGAGCCGGCCGTCATGTAACCCTCGGCGCCGCCCACGGTGAACGACGTCGTGCGCGACGGGCGGGACTTGGGCAGCCGGCGACGCGTGGGCCGGTACTCGACCACGACCTCCTTCTCCGTAGCCTCTGCCTCGGCCTCCTGGGAGGCCGACTTCTTCTTCGCCCGCGCATCGGAGAGCGGCTGACCGACCTTGCAGTTGTCGCGGTAGATCGCGAGTGCCTTGAGGCCGAGCTTCCAACCCTGGAAGTAGATCTCCTCCACCTCTTCGACCGTCGCCGTCTCGGGCATGTTCACGGTCTTGCTGATGGCGCCACTGACGAACGGTTGCACCGCCGCCATCATCTTCACGTGGCCCATCGGCTTGATCGCCCGAGTGCCCATGGCGCAGTCGAACACTTCGTAGTGTTCCGGCCTGAGTCCCGGTGCATCGATGACGTGGCCGTGCTCGGAGATGTACTCGACGATCGCCTCGACCTGCTCCTGCTGGTAGCCGAGCTTGTCGAGCGCGCGCGGGATCGTGTTGTTGACGATCTGCATCGACCCGCCGCCGACCAGCTTCTTGAACTTCACGAGCGCCAGGTCAGGCTCGACGCCGGTCGTGTCGCAGTCCATCGCCAGACCGATCGTGCCGGTCGGTGCGATCACGCTGGCCTGGGAGTTGCGGTAGCCGTTCTTCTGACCGATCTTCAACGCGCCGTCCCAGGCCGCGCCTGCCGCCTTGAGAACCTCGCGGTCCATCGCGCCGATCGAGCGTACGGCGTCGTTGGCAGCGGCGTGCTTGCGCATGACCCGCTTGTGCGGCTCGGCGTTGCGTGCGTAGCCGTCGTACGGACCGACGATCCCCGCCAGCTCGGCAGACCGCTTGTAGGCGGTGCCCGTCATCAGCGAGGTGATCGCCGCCGCGAGCGCCCGGCCTCCTTCGGAGTCATAGCCGTGCCCGGTGGCCATCAGCAGGGCGCCGAGGTTGGCGTAGCCGATGCCGAGCTGGCGGTAGGCCCGCGTCGTGTCACCGATCGCCTGGGTGGGGAAGTCGGCGAAGCAGATCGAGATGTCCATCGCGGTGATGACGAGCTCGACCGCCTTGACGAAGGTGTCGGTCTCGAAGCGCCCGTCGTCGGTCAGGAACTTCAGCAGGTTGAGCGAGGCGAGGTTGCACGAGGAGTTGTCCAGGTGAAGGTATTCCGAGCATGGGTTGGACGCCGTGATCCGACCGGTCTCGGGGCAGGTGTGCCAGTCGTTGATCGTGTCGTCGTACTGCAGGCCGGGGTCGGCACAACCCCATGCCGCGTCGGAGATCTTGCGGAAGAGCCCCTTGGCGTCGACCTTCTCCAGAACGTCCCCGGTGATCCGGGCCCGCAGGCCGAACGGCGCGCCGTCCTCGACCGCACGCATGAACTCGTCGGAGACCCGGACGGAGTTGTTGGCGTTCTGGTACTGCACCGAGTGGATGTCGGCCCCGCCGAGGTCCATGTCGAAGCCGGCATCGCGGAGGGCACGGATCTTGTCCTCCTCGCGCGCCTTCGTCTCGATGAACTCCTCCACGTCGGGGTGGTCGACGTCGAGGATCACCATCTTCGCCGCGCGCCGGGTCGCCCCGCCGGACTTGATGGTCCCGGCCGAGGCGTCCGCACCGCGCATGAACGACACCGGCCCGGACGCCGTGCCGCCGGAGGAGAGCAGTTCGCGGCTGGCGCGGATGCGGGAGAGGTTCACACCCGAGCCGGAGCCGCCCTTGAAGATCAGGCCCTCTTCCTTGTACCAGTTGAGGATCGAGTCCATCGAGTCGTCGACCGCCAGGATGAAGCAGGCGCTCACCTGCTGCGGCGACGGCGTGCCGACGTTGAACCAGACGGGGCTGTTGAAGCTGAAGTACTGGTGCAGCAGCATCCAGGTGAGCTCATGGTCGAAGATCTCGGCGTCGGCGGGAGACGCGAAGTACCCGTGCTCCTCGCCAGTCCGTCGGTAGGTCTTGACCACCCGGTCGATGAGCTGTTTCAGGCTCTGTTCCCGCTGCGGAGTGTCGACGGCACCCCGAAAGTACTTCGTGGTGACGATCGTCGAGGCGTTCACCGACCAGAAGTCGGGAAACTCCACGCCCTTCTGGCTGAAGACGGTCTCGCCGGTCTTCCAGTTCTGCTGTACGACGTCGCGGCGCTCCCAGGTCACCTCGTCGTAGGGGTGCGAACCGGGCTTCGTGAAGACCCTCGAGATCTTCAGTCCCTTGTTCGTACGTCCCCTCGCCCCCCCGCGGGTTGAGCCGCTCACCGTCTCCGTCATGCTGCCTCTCCTTGGTTCCTTCTGGTGTGTTGGTGTTCCTGGGCCGGACGCTTCCCCTCGCCTGCCCAGGAACGGGTCTGTGGCGAGCCGTCTCCACCTGGTCCCGTTCGGCCGTCGTGGCCCAGCTCCTAGGGGTGGGCGGATTCCCGCTCGGGTGTGGGTTCGGGAACCGTCTCGGCCCGCTCGGCGCGCAGAAGCGCGATCTCGGTCTCGAAGTCGGACAGGCTCGCGAAGCTCCGGTAGACACTTGCGAACCGCATGTAGGCGACCTCGTCGAGTTCCCGCAGCGGCCCGAGGATCGCGAGCCCGACCTCGTGCGAGGGAACTTCGGCCGAACCGCTAGCCCGGATCTCCTCCTCGACGCGCTGTGCGAGGAGCGCGAGGGCATCTTCGTCGACGGGCCGTCCCTTGCACGCCTTGCGCACACCGGCCGCGACCTTGTCCCGACTGAACGGCTCGGTCACTCCGCAGCGCTTCACCACGGCGAGGGTGACCTGTTCGACGGTCGTGAAGCGACGCTCGCACTCAGGGCACTGGCGACGGCGCCGGATCGCGGTGCCGTCGTCGGTCGTACGACTGTCGACGACGCGACTGTCGAGGTGTCGACAGAAAGGGCAGTGCATGACGCGCGCTCCTCGGGGTCCAGGCGGCGGGGTGATCAGATGATCGGGCCCTGCCGTCGAGATCTGCCCGACATGTCCTGGTTCGGGGCCCAGATCGCGCTGTCCCTGGGGATGAGACTGTGGATTCCCTGGGGAGAACCTGTGGGCTTCGAATCACAACCTGTGGACGACTTACAACTCTGTAACTACCACATCTAGGGGTACCGTACGTCGGTCGCCCAGACCCATGCAAGCTTCGGCGCGCCGGCGACACTCCTCTCCCCGCGTCGCTGCAGGTCAGGTGGCGCAAGGCGGGACACAACCCGCGATAGCCGGGCGTGTCGCCGGCCAGACCCTCGGGGCGGCGATGTCAGCTACCGGAACGAACTGGGACCACGAGTGACTGGCCCATCTCCAGGTCACCGGCGCTCGTCAGGCCATTGAGCCGGGAGATCTCCTCGACCGTGGCCCGGATGTCGGCATCAGGATCCACTCGTGCGGCGATCTCCCACAGCGTCTGCCCTGGCGCCACCGTCACCGTCCTGGTCCGGACCGACTGACCACCGTCAGAGCCCGCGTCGGCGGCCGACGCGCCCTGCAACAGGACCACCGAGCCGAGGACGCCGAGCGCGAGGAAGACCAGCGTCATCACCAGAACGGCGACCCGGCCCCGCCGGGTCAGGGTGACCGGCGCCTGCGCGGGCCCACCCGCCACCAGCCCTCGATGACACGCCCGTACCAGCCGCGGCCGTGGACCGCGCCGGGCTCGCGCCGGAGAGCGCTCGGCGGCGCCCCTGCGGGGGACCCCCTCGAGCCGCCCACTGTCCGACAGTGCCTCCGGGAGGTGGGGCGCGCTCGCCCGAGAGGTCCGCCGGGAACGGAACTCGTCGATGTGCACGACTGGCGCACTGCTACTCATGTGCCGACCTCCTACGGCGAGGGAACGAACCTCGACCTTGCTCGACGTCGAACGACTGTTCGATCGAACGTCTGGACGATTTTCTACACCACCCCACCGACAGCCCGCCAGACCGCAGGGTCGAAAATAGGTTCGAGGCCACAGGTTCTCCGGTGGGAGAGGACCAGCCCCGCCCACGTCGGCCAGGCAGACCGTCCCATCGGCCAGGTGGGCGCGAGCGGCGTCCTGCACGGTCCGCGACACGCTCGCGACACGCCGTCGAACAGATGTTTGAAAGTGGATGACGGAGGCCCTACGCTCCTCGATGTGGGCACCCGGCGGGAACCCGGGAGCCCTTCCTGGAAACCCTCGGAAGGAGAACACCGCTATGCCCAAGCGGAAGAAGTCCGATCGCGACTCCTCCACCGCGGCCGTGCGCGAACTGCCCGACGGGCCGCCGGACGCCACCGGCCTCACGCCCAGGCAGCGCCGAATCCTGGAAGTCATCCGCGAGTCGGTCGAAAACCGGGGATATCCACCTGCCATGCGCGAGATCGGCGAGCTCGTCGGTCTGACCTCGTCCTCATCGGTCGCCCACCAGCTCCGCGTCCTCGAGACCAAGGGATTCATCCGGCGCGACCCCAACCGACCCCGCGCGCTCGAGGTCTTGTTCCCCGACACTCACCGCCGGGCCGTCTCGAGTGCCCGGATGACGACGTACGACGAGACCGACAGCGGTGACGCTCATCCCACGCCGGCGTTCGTGCCCGTGGTAGGCCGGATCGCCGCCGGTGGACCGATCCTCGCCGAGCAGGCTGTCGAGGAGATCATGCCGCTCCCCCGTCAGCTGGTAGGCGAGGGTGAGCTGTTTCTGCTCAAGGTCAAGGGCGACTCGATGGTCGAGGCGGCCATCTGCGACGGCGACTGGGTGGTGGTTCGCCAGCAACCCACGGCCGAGCTGGGCGAGATCGTGTCCGCGATGATCGACGGTGAGGCCACCGTCAAGACCTACAGCCGGCGCGGCAAGCAGGTGTGGCTGCTGCCGCACAACCCGGCCTATGAGCCGATTCCTGGAGACGACGCCGTGATCCTCGGTAAGGTCGTCGCGGTCCTGCGGCGCGTCTGACCTGTCAGGGTGCCGCGCACACCACCTGACGACCGGGAGAAGCATGTCAAACTCCACGACGGGGACCGACGCGACGTCAGGAGCTGACCACGCGCGGTCCGCTGTCCCGCACGATCCACCGCCGGCGAAGGAGCCGTTGGCCCCGAACGACGGCAAGAGCCTGGTCGTGGAGGTCGAAGGGATGCGATGGGCACGCATCCCCCTCCAGACCGAACTCTTCGCCCGCGGCGACGACGTGCCGGCCCGCGTGACGGCCTACGTCCGCGACGCCGCGCGCCTCGTCGCGGAGAGTCCCCACTTCAGCGGGGTCTTCGAGGGACCGTGGTACGTCGTGGTGAGCGAGAAGATCGTGGCGATCTCGCAGGGACGGTCCTACTTCACCTGGGAGATCGACCCGGGGCCTGCGGCCAGGGTCCTCTCCCGGCTGGTCCAGCGCACGCCGCACGGCATCGGACTCGGCAGCCCTTGGACGATGCAGCTGGCGATCAACGAGGCGGGCCTTCCCAGGATCCTGGCAGCGGCAGCAGCCAGTGTCGTCGGCAAGGCCGTCCGCCAGCGCGGATGGTTCTACGTCGTGGCCGGGCACCGGGTCAACGCGATCGACGGCCCGACGTCCTATTCGGCGTTCCCGTCCAATGTCTCGGCGAAGCTTCCGCCCAAGGACCCTGGCAAGGTGGCCGCGGCCATCACCGACGCCGTGACTGCCCAGCTCCCCGAGGACATCGCCGGGACGCTGGCGGGCACCGTCGTCATCGACTCCAACGACCTCGGCCGTGACGTGTTGGGACACGACACCGATCGCCGCCCCGGCTTCTTCTGCGAACTGTTCCGGGACAACCCGTTCGGTCAGGGCCGCCAACAGACCCCGATCGCGATCTGCGTACGCATGCCGGACTGATCAGGCGTCGCGGGCGGCGCGCAAACGCTGCAGCGCTCCGACGGCGACGTCGCGGTCGGGCGTGAACCACATCGGTGGCAGTGACGCCCGCAGGAAGCCGCCGTAGCGGGCCGTGACCAGCCGGGGATCGAGCACGGCGACCACCCCGCGGTCGGACGAACGCCGGATCAGCCGGCCGACGCCTTGGGCGAGCAGCAGTGCGGCATGGGTCGCCGCCACCGCCATGAAGCCGTTGCCGCCGGCCTCGTCGACGGCGCGCTGCCGGGCCGAGGCGAGCGGGTCGTCGGGGCGCGGGAACGGAATGCGGTCGATGACCACGAGCTGGCAGGTGTCGCCCGGCACGTCCAGTCCCTGCCAGAGCGACAAGGTGCCGAACAACGACGTCCGCGGCTCGTCCACGAACCGGCGATGCAGCTCCGCCAGCTGCCCCTCGCCCTGGCAGAGCACCTCGAGGCCGAGGCGTTCCCGAACCGCGGCCGCGGCGTCCTGCGCGGCGCGGCGGGACGAGAAGAGGCCGAGTGTCCCGCCGCCCGAGGCCTCCATGAGCTGTGCCAGCTCCTGCAAGGTGCGCTCCGAGATGCCACCACGCCCCGGCGGCGGCAATCGTCGGGCGACATAGAGGATCGCCTGCCGGCCGTAGTCGAACGGCGAACCGACATCGAGCGCACGCCACGGCAAGGGCTCCACGACGTCCGTGCCCGCCGCCGCGGCCGCGTCGGTGGAAGCGCCGCCGGGTTCTGCGATCTCACCGCCTGTGTGACTGCCAGCCGCACGACCTGGGCGGTCACCGCCTGCGCGGTCACCAGCTGGGCGGTCACCAGCTGGGCGGTCACCATCCGGGCGGTCACCTTCTGGGCGGTCACCGCCTGCGCGGTCACCATCCGCGCGGTCACCTTCTGGGCGGTCACGATCGGGCCCGTCACCTGTTGGCTGGTCGCCCGCCGGTTCGTGGCCTTCCGGCGGATCAGGGAGGCGGTCGACCGGTCGCAGGCCCACCGACCGAGCCGCCGCGTCGAAGTCGCCGCCCAGCTTCAACGTCGCCGAGGTGAGGATGCAGGTCCGCTCGGCCATCAGGTGCACCCGCAGAAGGCCCGACACGGACAGCGGCGCCACGCACAGTTCAGGCCCTCCACGCTCGCGTTCGGCCACCCACACGACGTCGTGGGGCGACATCGCCGCGATCCGATCGGCGATGTCACGGACCTGTTCGACGTAGGCCCGTGCCTGGCGGCGTCCCGACTCCTTCTCGGCATCGCCCCCGGGGTCCTTCTTCTCACCCGGGAACGCCGACCACGCCGCACGTGCACTGTCACGGACGAGCGCGACCGCCGTGGCAAGCTCGCCACCCAGGGACTCCACGCGGCCGAGCGACGCCGAGGCGAGGGCAGCGCGCAGGGTCTCGCCCGCGTCCTCCAACGGGTCGGCTTCGCCGCCGTCGCAGAAGGACCGGGCCCGGCGCGCCGCGCGCTGCACCATGCCGGGCGCCAGCTCCGCCGACGCCGTGCTCGTGACCCTGGCGGCCAGCTCGTGCGCCTCGTCGACGATCGCGACGTCGTAGTCGGGCAACACGGGGACGTTCTCCAGGGCGTCGATCGCCAGCAGTGCGTGGTTGGTGACGATCACGTCGGCGGCCAGCGCACGCTCCCGGGCACGCTCGGCGAAGCACTCGTCGCCATAGGGGCAGCGCTGTGCGCCCAGGCACTCCCGCGACGACACCGCCACCTGCGCCCAGGCGCGGTCCTGGTGGGTCGGCGCCGCGTCGCGGTCGCCGTTGCCCCCGGTCTGTGCCTCGTTCTTCGCCCAGTTCCGCAACGTCAGGACCTGCCGGCCGAGCGGCCCCGTGTCGACTCTCTCGACCAGCGCTCCCTGCTCGTCGGGTACGCCGTCACGAACCCGGTGCAGACAGGCGTAGTTGTGCCGTCCCTTCAAAATGGCGTACGACGGTCGCCGGCCGAGCCTCTTCTCGATCGCATCCACCAGCTGGGGAAGGTCACGGCCGACCAGCTGCGCCTGCAGCGCCAGCGTGGCCGTCGCCACCACGACCGGGCGGCGCTCGCCCCCACCCGGATGCAGGAACGCCGGAACGAGATAGGCGAGGGACTTCCCCGTACCCGTTCCGGCCTGCACGACCAGGTGTTCACCACGCTCCATCGCGCGCGTCACGGCCTCAGCCATGACCACCTGTCCGGGCCGCTCGGTGCCGGCGAGCGCGGTCACAGCGTCCTGGAGCAACTCACGCACACGGGGATCCGGCCGGTCCGACGTCGATGGCGGGGCGTCGCGGGAATCCCGCGCTGGTTCGGCCATCCCGCGAGGTTATACCGCCCGGGTTCCCCGCCGACGGCCCCTCATGTGGTGGGATTTGCTCATGACCTACGACGCCGTACCGCTGATCCCCCGCGCGGTCCTGTTCGGCAATCCGACGTACGCCACCCCCACCGTCTCCCCCGACGGCACCCGGCTGGGCTACCTCGCTCCTGACGAGGGCGTGCTCAACGTGTGGGTCGGCCCGGTCGACGAACCGGACCAGGCGACGCCAGTGACGCGTGATCGCGGCCGCGGGATCCGGGTCTTCGGCTTCTGCCACGACGACCGGACGTTGTACTACCTGCAGGACGAGGGCGGCGACGAGAACTGGCGCCTGCACCTGCTCGACCTGGAGTCCGGCGCCGAGCGGTGTGTGACGCCGTACGACAACGTGCAGGTGCGGGTCCTCGGCCACAACCGCTGGCACCCGACCACGATGCTGCTCGCCATCAACAGGGACAGGCCGGAACTCCATGACGTCTACCGCCTGGACCTCACCAATGGCGAACTGGAGAAGATCCGGGACAATCCCGGCTACGTCGGCTGGCTCGCCGACACAGATCTCACTATCCAGGGTGCGGCCTCGGTGACCGAGGACGGCGGTGTGGTGTTCTTCCTCGCCGACGAGGATGGCGAGTTCCATTCCTGGCTGGAGGTTCCGGCCGACGACGCCAACACCACCAGCCCGGTCGGGTTCTCCCGCGACGGCACCACGCTTTACCTCGTCTCCTCTCTCGGCGCCAACGCGGCCCGGCTGGTGAGCGTCGACCTCGCAACGGGCAAGGAGACTGAGCTCGCCGCCGATTCCGCGTACGACGTGGACGGAGTGGAGTTCGACCCGGAGACCCGCGTGCCGCAGGCCGTGATCTTCGACAAGGATCGCAAGTCCTGGACGTTTCTGGACGAGGCGTACGGCCAGGCCGTCGAACAACTCCGGAGCTCCCTCGGCATCGACGGCGAACTCGGCATCAACCGCACCGAACGCGACGACCGGCTCTGGATGGTGTCGGTCATGCCGTCCGACGGCCCGGTCCGCTTCTACCTCTACGACCGGTCGACGGGCGGCCTCCGGTTCCTGTTCGCGCACAAGCCGGACCTCGGCGGGTACGCCCTCGCGCCCATGGAGCCGTTCGCCTTCACCGCGCGCGACGGCCTTGAGATCCACGGCTACGTGACGTTCCCGCCCGACGTCGAACGCGAGCACCTTCCCGCGGTGCTCAACGTCCACGGCGGTCCATGGGCGCGTGACGCCTGGGGCTACAACGCCGAAGCGCAATGGCTCGCCAACCGCGGCTACGCATGTGTGCAGGTCAACTTCCGCGGGTCGACGGGCTACGGCAAGGCGTTCGGGAACGCCGCCGACAAGCAGTGGGGCCGCACGATGCACACCGACCTGCTCGACGCCATCGAACACCTCGGCGGACAGGGGTACATCGACCCGAACCGGATCGGGATCATGGGCGGTTCCTACGGCGGGTATGCCGCACTGGCGGGTGCCGCCTTCACACCCGACGTGTTCCGCTGTGCGGTCGACCTGTGCGGCCCGTCCAACCTCCTGACTTTGCTGGCCGCGGTCCCGCCGTACTGGAAGCCGATGGTCGCGATGATGTACGCCAAGGTCGGCGACCCCGAGACCGAGAAGGACATGCTCTGGGAACGCTCCCCACTGTCCCGGGTCGAGGACATCTCGATCCCGGTCCTGGTGGCGCAGGGTGCGAACGACCCGCGGGTCAAACAGGCCGAAGCGGAGCAGATCGTGGAGGCCCTGAAGAGCAAGGGCGTTCCGCACGAATACCTTCTCTTCCCGGACGAAGGGCACGGCCTGGCGCGGCCGGAGAACCGCGAGGTCTACTACGCGGCAGCCGAGCGGTTCCTGGCCGAGCACCTGGGCGGGCGTGCGGAGGGCTGAGCCAGCCTCCCAGCGCGTGGTCCCGGCTGCGGACCCACTACGCCACTTCGGCCGCCGGACCGCCATCCAGCCGTCCGTGCGACGCCCACCACGCGACACCGCCTGCCCGACCGCCATGTGTCCGCCCGCGCGACGCCCACCACGCGACACCGCCTGCCCGACCGCCATGTGTCCGCCCGCGCGACGCCCACCACCCCCCCGGCTGCCTGTCCGCCGTGCCACCAGGCACGAGGCCGGGCGCCGAGCGGTTGGACTTGAAAACCCGGTAAGAAACTGATCGCACAAGCGGCGCGACTTGCCCGGATCGGGCATGGTGGAAGCATGTCGTCTGCGTACTCGCCGCTGCCGGACCGGCGCGGTGCCGGCAACCGCTTCGGTGATCCCGGCGTCGCCGGTCTCAAGATTTTGGTCCTGTTGGTCGGGTTGATGTGGGCCAGCGAGTTCCTCGACACGTTCCTCGGCGGGGCGCTCGACGGTTTCGGCATCCAGGCGCGTGACTCCGACGGCCTGATCGGCATCGCCGCCGCGCCGTTCCTCCACGCGGGGTTCGGCCACCTGATCTCCAACACGATCCCGCTGCTCATGCTCGGCGCGATCATCGCCGCGAGCGGCGCGGCCCATCTGCTGGGCGTGACCGTCGTCGTGGCGCTGGTGAGCGGGATCGGCACGTGGCTGACGTCGCCGCCCGGCTCGATCACGGTAGGCGCCAGCGGGATCGTGTTCGGCTATGCCACCTACCTCATCGTGCGGGGTATCTTCAACCGCAGCCTGGGCCAGCTCCTGATCGGCGTCCTGGTGGTCGTCTTCTGGGGCGGTGCGCTCCTCAGCGGGCTCCTACCCCAGGCCGGGATCTCCTGGCAGGGACACTTCTTCGGCGCCGTCGGCGGCCTCATCAGTGCGTGGTTGCTCAGCGGTTCTCCGCGGCGGCGTACCACGTCTTCCCGCTCCACCAGCTGGCGCGCGTCCTAGCCCGTGACGGGGCGGTAGGGATACACCGTCCCTCGTCTCCACCGCAGCACGTCACCCGCGTCGTTTCCCACATGGGCGGGCGCGGCCGAGCGGCGACGATCCCTCACCCGCCGGCGAAGCCGGTCAGGGCGGCCGCGAGGCCTGGGTTGACCCGCGCGCGCAGCCTGGTGCCTTCGGGGGTGTGCTCGATCTCGAGTACCTCGCCGTGCTCATGGACCTTCGCCACGATGTCGCCGCGTGCATAGGGCACGAGCGCACTGACCTCGACCTCGGGACGCGGGAGTTCGGTCCCAATCGCGTCCAGCAGTTCGGCGATGCCGTGTCCGGTCCGGGCGGAGACAATGACCGATCGGGGGACCAGCGTCTGCAGCCTGGCCAGCTCCACCGGGTCGGCGAGGTCGGCCTTGTTGATCGCGACGATCTCCGGCACGTCGCCGGCGCCCGCCTCGGCCAGCACCTCACGGACGGTGCTGATCTGGCCTTCTGGGTCGGCGTGCGAGCCGTCGACGACGTGGACCACGAGGTCGGCGTCGGCGACCTCCTCCAACGTCGACCGGAACGCCTCGACCAACTCGTGCGGAAGATGGCGTACGAAACCCACGGTGTCGGTCAGCGTGAAGAGCTTGCCGTCGGGACTGCTGGCCCGCCGCGTCGTCGGGTCGAGGGTGGCGAACAACGCGTCCTCGACGAGCACACCTGCTCCGGTGAGCCGGTTGAGCAGCGAGGACTTGCCGGCGTTGGTGTAGCCGGCGATGGCGACGGAGGGTACTTCGTTGCGGCGGCGGCGCAGGCGCTTCGTCCCGCGGCTGGTCTTCATCGCCGCGATCTCCCGGCGTAGCTTGGCCATCCGGGTACGGATCCGGCGCCGGTCGATCTCGAGCTTGGTCTCACCAGGTCCACGCAGGCCGACACCGCCGGTGGCACCGCCGGCGCGGCCGCCGGCCTGCCGGGACAGCTGCCCACCCCAACCACGCAGCCGGGGAAGGAAGTAAGACAGCTGGGCCAGCTCGACCTGGGCCTTGCCTTCCTTGCTCTTGGCGTGTTGGGCGAAGATGTCGAGGATCAACGCGGTGCGGTCGATGACCTTCACCTTGATGCGTTCTTCCAGGTTGCGCAGCTGGGCAGGGCTCAGCTCGCCGTCGCAGATCACCGTGTCGGCACCGGTCATCATCACGTCGGACCGGACGTCGTCGACCTTGCCGCGGCCGATGTAGGTGGCCTGGTCGGGCCGGCTTCGCCGCTGGATCAGCCCTTCGAGGACCTCCGCACCAGCCGTCTCGGCGAGCAGCTTGAGTTCGCGGAGGGAGTTTTCCGCGTCTTCGACGCTGCCGTCTGTCCAGACGCCGACGAGGACGACGCGTTCGAGCTGGAGGCGCCGATACTCGACCTCGGTGATGTCGGTGAGCTCGGTCGAGAAGCCTGCTACCCGGCGGAGAGCCTGACGGTCCTCGAGATCGAGTTCACCGGTGGCGGGATCTGCCTCGGCGCGGTCGTCCATCCCCGGTACCTCCCGCTCAGCCATGATCGGGTCGAGGTCGATTCGACTCTCGGTTGGCCTCTCCGGGGCATCGCCCTGTCGCGCCAGCTCTGCCTGGGTGTTCGTGTGTGGTCGTAGAGTCATCCTGCTCCAGTCAACGCTACGGAGACGCCGTAGCTTCCTCCATCGTGGCACGCGGGCCGTTTCCGTGCACCCGCATATCGTCCGAGTGAGCACCGACATCCGTGAGCACCGGCATCGGCACCGGCGCCACGCTTGGGCCGAGATGCCCGGACGCAGGAACCGGTATGACCGATACCTGTCCCTTCGGCGTGGACCGGTAGGCATCGCCGGATCCGCTTCGTACAGTCCCTCACGCCACGAGCCCGCAGGCCACCTGCCCGCACGCCACCAGCCCGCTCCCCAGCTGCCCACGCCACCTGCGGTAACGCAACCGGCGAGGGCCGGAAGGATCACCTAGTGAGTTCGCCCTCCGAGCAGTCCCAGCCCCTCGCCGCTCCGCCCTGGCAGTCGTCAGACAGCGGCGTACGGATCACCGGCGTACGGACGATCCTCACCGCACCGGAGCGGATCACCCTGGTGGTCGTGAAGATCGAGACGTCCGAACCCGGGCTCTACGGCCTCGGCTGCGCGACGTTCACGCAGCGTGCACGGGCAGTCGCCACAGCAATCGAGGACTACCTCGCTCCCCAGCTGATCGGGCGTGACCCGGCCGACATTACCGACATCGCGTCGTCACTCCTGGTGAGTTCGTACTGGCGCCTGGGGCCGGTCCTCAACAACGCGCTCTCCGGTATCGACATGGCGCTGTGGGACCTGAAGGGCAAGCAGGCCGGCCTACCGGTGTGGCAGCTGCTCGGCGGACGCTGCCGCACGGCCGTGCCCGTCTACGCCCACGCCTCCGGACGCGACGCCGCCGAGGTCGAGGACAACGTGCGCGCGTACGTCGAGGACGGCTACCGGTACGTCCGCTGCCAGGTCGCGATCCCGGGTGCGCTGACCTACGGAGCTCCGTCCGCGGCGTCGACGGGTGCCGGTGATGAGCGTGGCGGCTCACTCCAAGCCGACGTCAGGGTGCGACCCGGCCTCACGCCGAACGCGTGGGAACCCGACGCTTACCTGCGAGTGGTGCCCGCACTCTTCGCCCACCTGCGCGAGCAGCTGGGACCGTCGGTGCACCTCCTGCACGACGTGCACGAACGACTGCACCCCACCCAGGCCGTACGCCTGGCAAAAGAGCTCGAGCCGTTCCACCTGTTCTTCCTCGAGGACCTTCTCGCGCCGGAGGACCTCGGCTGGCTCCCGACAGTGCGCGCGCAGACCGCTACGCCGCTGGCGATCGGGGAGCTGTTCACGAACCCGGCGGAGTACGTCCCCCTTGTGCGCGACCGGTTGATCGACTTCGTCCGGTGCCACATCTCCGCGATCGGTGGGCTCACGCCGGCCTGGCGGCTCGCGTCGGCCGCCGAGCTCTTCGGCATTCGTACGGCCTGGCACGGTCCGGGCGACGTCTCACCGATAGGGCACGCGGCCAACCTGGCGCTCGACCTGGCCGCGCCGAACTTCGGCATCCAGGAGCAGCACGTCTTCAACGAGGCGGCGACCGAGGTCTTCCCCGGCTGTCCCGAGGTGCGAGACGGGCACCTGTGGCCCAGTGACACACCCGGGTTCGGTGTCGATCTCGACGAGAAGCTGGCGGCGAAGTATCCGCCGGTGGATCCGTTGGTGAACGACGCCTGGACCCGTACCCGGCTGCCGGACGGCACCGTTCAGCGTCCCTGAACCGGCTGCGCGACAAGGCGGTTCAGCGTTCGTCGTGGTAGCCGATCGAACGCAGCAACACCGCCGTGCGGATCACTGCGGACCTGCGGGCGAGGCGTGACGCGGCCCGGGAACGGACGTGACGCAGGACGATCCGCCGGCGTTGCTCACGCAGCGCACCGGCATCGTCCTCGGTGGCCTGCTGCGGAATCATCGCCATGCTCACGGACATTAGCTGTGACGACCGACAAAAGTCCTCGGCCGAAGGGCCCGTCTCTTCTAGGCCGGAAGACGGAGACGCTGGTCAGGGATTCTCCTGACCAGGGAGGCCGGACCACGGAGGCCGGACCACGGAGGCCGGACCAGGGAGGCCGGACCAGGGAGGCCGGACCAGGGAGGCCGGACCACGGAGAAAGCCCATGAGCAGTGAGGAGAGCCAGGACGCCGCTCGTCCGACGCACTAGGCTAGACGTCGACCTCACCGCGCGCGACGAGGACTGCGGGTCCGGTGAGTTCCACGTGGCCATCGGAATGCAGACCGACCGCGAGTGTGCCACCGGGTACGTCGACGCGATACGTCGCGGGCGGATCCACCCCGTCGGCCCGTGCCGTCGTCACCGCCACCGCACACGCGCCGGTACCGCACGACCGCGTCTCCCCGACGCCTCGCTCATGCACCCGCATCGCCAGGTGCCGGGTGCCCCGGCGTAGGGCGAACTCGAGGTTCACGCCCTTCGGGAACACCTCCGACGGACTCCACGTCGGCGGGTCGAGCAGCGGGCCGGGATCCGCCAGGTCGTCGACGAACGCCACCCCGTGTGGGTTCCCCATGTCGACCGCCGTCGCCGACCACGTGTGACCGGCGGCCGAGACCTCCAGGCCGTCCGAGGCTGGGAACCGGGCGATGCCCATGTCCACGGTGAGCTGGCCGTCGCCCTCGACCCGGATCCGCTTCAGTCCCGCCCGGGTCGCGACGGGCAGTTCGGTGCCGGGGTCGGCGAGCCCCTCCGCGTACAGGAAAGCTGCGAACACCCGTGCACCGTTGCCGCACATCTCGCCGGTCGAGCCGTCGGCATTGCGGAAGTCCATGAACCACTCGGCCACCTCGGCGTAGGCCCGGCCGTCCTCGATCGCGTCCGTGCGTACGGCCCGGAGGACCCCGTCTGCGCCCACACCCCTGCGGCGTTCGCACATCGCCCGCACGGCCGCGGCGTCCAGGTCACGGTAGGTCGTACCGTCCGGGTCGCGGAGCAGCAGGAAGTCGTTCTCGGTGCCGTGGCCCTTGACCCACCGCACTGTCCGCGTCACCTTGTCGCTCGCTTCCGTTCTGCCTGAGGTGTCCCAATGCATGCCGAAGGGCCCAGTCATGCCGGAGGACCCTGTCGTGCTCGGCGGCCTGTGTTGCTCGATGGTCCGGCTTGCCGGGGTCCTTCGTACGAACCTATTGCATCAGGAGGCGCCTCGTACGCCCCCGTGCGGTCCTCAGCGATCCGGGCCGGGTCTCACGACCATGGCCGATCCGCCTCCTCGTCTGGTGGGTTCGGCGACTGCCTGGACGAACCCGTGCCGGCCGAACTCCAGCGCCGTCTCCGCACCGATCTCCGGGATCTCGGCGAACTTGTGCCCCTTTGCCACAAGTGCCTCGCCTTCCGGTGAGGCGAGGAATGCGGGTTCGGCCTGGGATGCGGTGTTGCGTGACGATACGCGCGGAGCCGCCACGGCCTCCGGCAGGTTCATGCCGAGCTCGAGCCGGTTGACAAGGGTCTGCAGGACGGTCGTGATGATCGTCGCTCCGCCCGGGCTACCGAGCGCGAGGAGGGGCCGGCCGTCGTCGAGCACGATCGTCGGCGACATCGACGAACGCGGCCGCTTGCCGGGCCCCGGCAGGTTCGGGTCGGGCGCATCGCCCTGGGTGGGTGCGAAGTTGAAGTCGGTCAGCTCGTTGTTGAGCAGGAAACCCCGGTCGGGCACCACGATGCCGCTCCCGCCGGTCGCCTCGATGGTGAGCGTGTAGGCGACGACGTTGCCCCACCGGTCGGAGACGGTCAGGTGCGTCGTGGACAAGCCTTCGCGCTGCCCGCCGGTTGCGCCGGGCGCCTCTTCGCCGCAGCCCGCGTACTGCCCGTCCGGGACGCCGGGGGCGACGGGCTTCTCCAGCACCGCGTCGGGATCGATCTGGCAGGCACGTTCGTCGGCGAAGCCCTGGGACAGCAGTTCGTCGAGCGGGACATCCACCTGGTCGGCATCGCCCACGTAGCGGTTGCGGTCGGCGAAGGCCAGCGCGCTCGCCTCGACGTACGCGTGCAGTGCCGCGGTCCTGTCGTCGGCCGAAAGGTCCTGGCTCTCGAGGATGCTGAGCGCCTCCCCCACGGTCGAGCCACCGGACGACGGCGGGCCCATGCCGTAGACGTCGAGGCCGGCATAGTCCACGTGCGTCGGCGCGCGCAGCGGTGCGTCGTAGGCCGCGAGGTCCGCAGCGGTCATCGCGCCCGGCCTGACAACGCGATCGGTGTCGGGGGCGACTGGCGGCTGCTGGACGGTACGCGCGATCTCGGCGCCGAGCGGGCCGTCGTAGAGGGCACCGACGCCCTGCTTGGCGAGCAACGCATAGGTGCGCGCCAGATCCGGGTTGCTGAAGCGGGATCCAGCAGCGGGCGGCGCGCCGCCCGGAAGGTACAGCTCACTAGTCGAGGTGAAGTCGTCGAAGATGTCGGAGTTCTCGGCGACCTGGGAGCGGAACGTCTCGTCGACGACGAAGCCCTCCGCGGCCACCTTTGTCGCGGGAGCGAGCGCCTGGGGCAGGGACCAGGTACCCCACTCGTCGAGCGCACGCTGCCAGGTGGCAGGAGTGCCCGGGACGCCGACGGACAGGCCGCTGACCCGCGCCTGCTCGAACGGCAACGGGCCGCCGGACTCGGGGTCGATGAACAACTCCTCCGTGGCCGCCGCCGGTGCCGTCTCCCGGCCGTCGATCGTGCGGACCTCGCCGGAGCGGGCGTCGTAGTAGACGAAGAAGCCGCCGCCACCGATGCCTGCGGAGAACGGTTCGGTGACACCGAGCGTCGCGGCCGCCGCGACCGCCGCGTCGACGGCGTTGCCGCCCCTGCGGAGCACTCCGAGACCCGCGCGGGTGGCGTCGAGGTCGACCGTGGACACCGCCCCTCCATAGCCTTCGGCGACCGGCACCTTCCCGGCGGGCACATGTCCGGCGGGCGCTTCGGCGAGGGACGTCGTGGTGCCGGGCGGGCTCGCGGCGCGGACGTACGCCTGTGCGGGTGGGACGACAAGCCCGGCGGCCAGCACCGCCGCGGTGGCGCTGGCGACGGAAGCGACGGCGAGTCGGCGCATCATGGTGCTCCCTTCCTCGTCCCGATCGACGCTATACGCGAACCCTGTCGAAGAGAACCACCGCGTCGGGGCGAAAATGATCACGCCTGCGTGATCATTCCCACGCTGCACCGTGCATTTGCCACGTGTTGTTGGCATTGACCGCGCAAACGTGATCATTCTTGCTGCGGCGGCTGGTCGGCCGACACCGCAGCGAGGGCCCGCTCGACCAGGCCGGAGGCGTCGTAGGGCAGCCAGCTGATCCGGGTGTCCCGCCGGAACCATGAGTCCTGGCGGCGTGCGAATCGTCGGGTGGCCCGCACGGTCGCGTCCTTCGCCTCGTTCTCGCCGCATTCACCTGCGAGGTAGGCCAGCACCTGCGCATAGCCCAGCGCCCGGCTCGCCGTCACGCCCTTCCGCAAGCCCGCGGCATCCAGCCGGCGTACCTCGTCGACGATGCCCGCGTCCCACATCCGGTCGACGCGGAGCCGGATCCGTTCGTCGAGCACTCGACGAGGAACGTCAAGGCCGACTTGACAGACCTGGTCGAATGCGTACGCATGCGTGGGAAGCGACGCGGTGAACGGCCTCCCGGTGATGTCGATGACCTCCAGGGCACGAACCACCCTCCGCCCGTTCGACGGCAGGATCCGGGCCGCGGCCTCCGGATCGACCTCCGCGAGGCGTGCGTGCAGGCGTACGGATCCGACGGCGGACAGTTCCGCCTCCAGTCGTCGGCGTACGACCGGATCAGTGCCGGGGAACTCGAACCTGTCGAGCACCGCCCGGACATAGAGCGCCGACCCGCCGACCACGACGGGGAGGACGCCGCGTACCTGGCAGTCGCGGATCGCCGCTCGGGCGCGGTCCTGGAACTCAGCCACCGTCGACGTCTCGTGGATGTCCAGGACGTCGATCAGGTGATGGTGGACACCTCGCCGCTCGGCGACCGCGAGCTTCGCGGTACCGATGTCCATGCCCCGGTAGAGCTGCATCGAGTCGGCGTTGACGACCTCGCCGCCGAGCCGGAGCGCCAGCTCGACCGCGAGGTCGGACTTCCCTGCCGCGGTCGGACCGACGACGGCGAGTACGTCGAGTGGAGCGGAACGCAACGGCCGCCACCTTTCACCGGATCGTGACCCTGCCTGGCGTGTGGACCACCGGCCGACGGGTACGAGACTGCCGGCACACGGCCTCGGCGCCCATCCTGCCGCGACCACCTCGTCGCGCGAACGCGAGCGTCACCGAAGTGCGGCGTGCCTCGCCCGGTCCCCGCTACTCCGTGCCCCGGCCGATCGTGGGAGTGAACGCCTCGACCCGGCCGGATTCGGGCCCCCGGAGATCGTTCGATGCTCGCCCGTCCCCAGCCGGGCGAGTGCGCCGCGAGGCACAGCCACCGAGCGCGCACGTCAGGATCTCCGGGGGTCTGCCTCTGTCCTGACGGGGCGGCTGGCCGACGGGGACATTCGTACCTGCTCGACGTGGGGTCACCACGCGCTCAGCGGGGCCAGAAACGCCTCACGATATGCCACGTCGCTTGAGGATGTCCTCGATGTCTTCCATGCCTTCGAGCGGGTCGGAGGACTTGTCCCCCTGGCCCGCGGCCTTGTCCCGGGCCCCCTTGTCGGCGGTCGACTTCTCCTCGGACGTCTTCCTTGCCTTCTTCTCGGCTGGTTTCCCTTTCGTCCCGGACTCCGCGGCACCGACCGCGCCGGTCCCTGAAGTGCCACCGCGTTCCAGCTGGGCAGCCGCGCCCTCGCCCGCCGGAACCTCACGGCCGGCCTTCCGCCGCCGTAGCGCGCCGGCGACGGGGAGGGCGATCGCGGCGAAGCCGAAGAGGGCGACGCCGGCCCAGACGAACGGGCTGAAGACGAAGCCGGAGACCCACTTGCCGACCGCCGCGCCGATGGTCCACAACAGCCGCACCATGCCGGTCAGGTAGACCGCCATCGGCAGGACCGCCCAGCCGAGCAGCCGGAGACCGGAGGCCAGCCCACGCCGGCGGAACGCGAAGAACGCCGCCACGACCCCGACAGCCGAGAGCGCGGCGCAGATCGGAAACCACGTGGCGTTGTCATACATAAGGCGCAGCCTCCTCGCGTGGTGTGCTGGCTTCTGTCCATCCTGCCCTGCCCACCGAGCGGATGCACGGGCCATGACCCGGATCCGCCCCTGACGGCGACCCCTGGTCGGCTTCGGAGGTTCCCGAAGGGGAGGGTGGGCGAGACGAGAGAGATGGCCAGGCGGGAGTTGGCCAGGCGGGAGTTGGCCAGGCGGGAGTTGGCCAGGCGGGCCCGCTCAGAAGGGCACGGCGGGCAACGTGACGTGGGAGCGGTTCAGCTCGCTGACGTCGGCGACGCCGAGCAGCTGCATCGTCCGGCGTATCTCCGTGCCGAGGATGTCGGCCGCCCGCTGGACGCCCCGCTCACCGCCGGCCATCAGCCCGTAGAGGTACGCCCGACCGACGAGCGCGGCCTTCGCGCCCAGTGCGAGGCAGGCCACGATGTCGGCACCGCTCATGATGCCGGTGTCGACGAGCACCTCCGCCCGGTCGCCGACGGCGTCGACCACTTGCGGCAGCAGCTCCAACGGCACGGGTGCCCGGTCGAGCTGTCGGCCGCCGTGGTTGGAGACCACCACGCCGTCGACGCCGAGGTCCACAACCTTGCGCGCGTCGACGACGTTCTGAATTCCCTTCACCACAAGGGATCCCGGCCACGACTCCCGCATCCACGCCAGATCTTCGAACGTCACCGTCGGGTCGAACATCGTGTTGATCAGCTCGGCGACCGTGCCCGGCCAGTCCGACAGCGACGCGAACGTCAGCGGCTTCGTGGTCAGCAGGTTGAACCACCACGCCGGGTGGGTCGCCATGTCGATGAGCGTCTTCGGCGTGAGGGTGGGCGGGATGGTCATGCCGTTGCGTACGTCCCGAAGTCTCGCGCCCGCGACCGGCACATCGACGGTGAGCACCAGTGCCGTGTAGCCGGCCTCGCGGGCGCGGTCGACGAGGTCCTTGCCGGCTGCCCGGTCGGTCCAGATGTAGAGCTGGAACCACTTGTCGGCGGCCGGCGCCGCCGCGGCGACGTCCTCGATCGAGGTGGTGCCGACGGTGGAGAGGCCGTACGGGATGCCCACGCGTTCGGCGACGCGAGCGACTGCCGACTCCCCCTCGTGCTGCATCATCCGGGTGAAGCCGGTGGGCGCGAACGCGAACGGGTACGCCGACGGGCGCCCAAGGATCGTCGTCGCCGTCTCCACCTTCGACACGTCGCGCAGGATGCTGGGGTTGAACTGCAGCCGGCGGAACAACGACCGTGCCCGGCGCAGGCTCACCTCGCCCTCGGCGGCGCCGTCGGTGTAGTCGAACGCCGCCCGAGGAGTACGCCGGCGCGCGGCCTCACGCAGGTCGGCGATCGTGAGGGCGCGCTGGAGCCGACGCTGGGTCGCGTCCAGCTCGACTCGGCGGGTACGCAGGAGCGGCCGCAGCTCGGACCAGCGCGGGAGTTGGCGACGGATGGTGGGCCGTTCGGGCCGTTTCGACAGCTCTGGCATCAGGCAGTTCTCCCTTCAAGGGCAGGATCGTGGAGCGCCCGCAGCAGACCCTGCCGACCGACCTCGAGGTCGTCGGCGAGCGCGGCCTGCGCGGCCTCGACACCGTCGGCGAGGCGCCGGAGCAGGTCCCGGTGCAGCGTCGCGAGCCGGCCCGGCGCGAACTCGGGACGAAGGAACGCCAGCACGAACTGCAGTTCGTCCTCACACGCGGAGTAGGCGGCGAGGAGGCGGGAGTTTCCGGCGGCGGCCACGATCGCGTGGTGGACCGCTCGGTGTGCCGCGGTGACGTCGTGCCACGCGGCGTGAGTGCTTCCCGGCCGGTCGATGCGTTCGAGCTCGAGGACGGCGTCTTCGACGGGGCGGAGATCCTGTCCGCCGTCGAGGGCGAGGCGGAGACTACCGAGTTCGACGACGGAACGGTAGGCGAAGAGCTCGTCGATCCGGTCTCGGCTGAGTGCGGGGACGAACGCGCCACGGTGCCGCTCGTGGACGAGTAGTCCGGCGGTGACCAGGCTCCGCAGGGCGGCGCGCACGGTGTAGCGACCTACCCCGAACCTCTCCGCCAGGTGTTCTTCGGACAGGTGCGAGCCCGGTGGGCGTACGCCGTCGAGGAGTTCTGTGCGGAGGGTCTCCGCCACTTCATCGGCGGCGGCCCTGCTTCCGTCACCCATGCCGCGGATTGTGTCACAACTGTGGGGCCTGATGAGGGACCTGTCCGGGTACAGCCAGCCGATCGACCCGTGGCTGCCGGACCTGCTGTCGTCGCCGGTGGACCTGTCGTAGCCGGTGACCTGTCAGAGGTATCTCGTCGTAGAAGGCGAGATACCCCTGACAGGTGCGCGCTGTCGGCAGGTTGGACGAGCCGCGGCCGCCTTCCCTGGCCATGGCGTTGTGCCGATTACCGCTGCTACGACGCGCGGGCCAGCCTGAGCGTGAGGATCTGGAACGGGCGTAGCGCCACCTCGACTCCGCCGTCGGCCAGGTCGCTCTCGGCCAGGGGGCGTTCGAGCAGGTCGGTCTCCTGCGCCGAATCGATCCCGAACGACGTGGTGAGCCGCGCCGTCGCCCGACCGCCGTGCGCTTCGTACAGGCGGACGACGACATCGCCGGACTGGTCGTCGGCCAGCTTGACCGCCTCCACGACGACCGCGGGGTTGTCGACCGTGACGAGTGGAGCAACGCCGTCAGACCCGGCAACGGTGCGCGAGGGCAGGTTGATCCGGTAGCCCTCCTCCACCGCCTCGGCGATGCCGGCGCCCGGCACCAGGGCGTACGACAGCCGATGCATCCCCTGGTCGGTCACCGGGTCGGGGATCCGCGGCGCCCGCAGCAGCGAGAGGCGCACGGTCGTCGTCGTACCACCGTCGGGGCGGACGTCGCGGGTCACGTCGTGGCCGTACGTCGAGTTGTTGACGATCGCGTGCCCGTATCCCGGCTCTCCCACGTGGATCCACCGGTGGGCGCAGATCTCGAACTTCGCCGTCTCCCAGGAGGTGTTCGTGTGCGTCGCCCGGAACAGGTGCCCGAACTGCGTCTCCGAGGCGGACTGCTCAGCCCGCACGTCGAGCGGGAACGACGCCTTGAGGAACTTCTCCTTCTCGTGCCAGTCGATCTCGTTGTCAACATCGACTTGACAGGCACCCGCGCGGACCCGGATCCGCTGCACGACCCGCGAGGAGCTGAACGACCGGGTGACCGCGACCACGGCCTCCTCCGGCGTGGCGCTCTCGACCTCCACCGAGTCCGCGTCGACCAGATCGACGACCTTGTTGCGGTAGAACGGGTCGACGTCCCAGGCGTCCCAGAGGTTCGGGGTGTCGACGTGGAGCTGGAGCAGGTTGCCGGCCGCGCCGGGCGCGAGGGCCTCCCGCTGTGACTCGATCTCGTAGACCGACCTCAGCAGGCCGCGCTCGTCGACGGTGACGCGGACAAGGCCGTTGTCGAGCACGATGCCCGGACCCTCGTCGTTCACCGTCACGTCCGGTGCGTGCGAACGCCCGCGCACCGAAGCGCCCATTGCCGGCACCCCGTCGCGGTCGTGCGGCGCGGCGTTGAAGACGACGTCGGCCGAACCCTCGCCGGCCAACGCCTGCTGGGCGCGCGCGATGATCGCCTCCAGCTCGATTGCGAGGCGCGCGTAGGTCTCCTCGGCCTCCCGGTGGACCCAGCGGATCGAGCTGCCCGGCAGGATGTCGTGGAACTGGTTGAGCAGGACGGCCTTCCAGATCCGGTCCAGATCGGCGTACGGATACTCGAGCCGGCCCGCCACCGCGGCCGCCGCGGACCACAGCTCGGCTTCCCGCAGGAGGTGCTCGCTGCGCCGGTTGCCCTGCTTGGTCTTCGCCTGCGACGTGTAGGTGGCGCGGTGCAGCTCGAGGTAGAGCTCGCCCACCCAGACGGGCGCGTTGGCGTATTCCTCGTGCGCCTTCTCGAAGAACCGCGCCGGGTGCTCGACCGTCACCTTGGGCGAGGACTCGAGGTCGGCGAGGCGCTCCGCCCGGCCCAGCATCTCCCGGGTCGGCCCGCCACCGCCGTCACCATGACCGAACGGCAGCAGCGACCACGTGCCGCCACCCTTGTCCTGGTAGTTGCGCTGTGCATGCGCCAGCTCGCGTCCGGTGAGTTGACCGTTGTAGGTGTCGGCCGGCGGGAAGTGCGTAAAGACCCGGGTCCCGTCGATCCCCTCCCACCAGAACGTGTGGTGCGGGAACTTGTTCGTCTGGTTCCAGGAGATCTTCTGGGTGAGGAACCACTTGTGGCCCGAGAGCTTCACCAGCTGCGGCAGGCCCGCGGAGTAGCCGAACGAGTCGGGCAGCCAGACGACCTCGGTCTCGATGCCGTACTCGTCGAGGAAGAACCGCTTGCCGTGGACGAACTGCCGGGCCATCGCCTCGCCACCGGGCATGTTGGTGTCGGACTCGACCCACATGCCGCCGATCGGGATGACGTGGCCACTCTCGACAGCGGCCTTGAGACGCGACCACACCTGCGGGTGGTGGTCCTTCATCCAGGCGTGCTGCTGAGCCTGGGAGAACGCGAACCGGAAGTCGTCGTGGTCCGCGGCCAGCGTCGTGACGTTGGAGACCGTGCGCGCGACCTTCCGGACCGTCTCGCGCAGTGGCCAGAGCCAGGCCGAGTCGATGTGGGCGTGGCCGACGGCCGAGATCTGGTGGGCACTGGCGTACGCCGGCTTGGCGAGAACACCGGCCAGCTGCGCGCGGGCGGCCGCGGCGGACCCTGGGATGTCGTCGTAGTCGAGCGCGTCGAGCGACCGCTCGAGCGCCCGGAGGATCTCCGAGCGGCGCGGCAGGTCGGCGGGCAGCTCGGCACGGAGTTCGTTCAGGACGTCGATGTCGAGCAGGAGATTCCACACGTCCGCGTGGAAGACGGCGAGGTCCGCCCGGCGGATCTCATACATCGGCTCGGTCCCGGCGGTCTCCTTGTCGCCGAGGTTCGTCGGTGAGAAGTCCGGCCAGCCGATGACCGTGGGGTTAGCGGCCGCCTCGACGTAGACCTGGAAGGCGGCACCACCCTTCGCGTACGCCTGGTCCGTGTCCGAGGCGCCACCCGAGGCCAGACCTGCGAGCGGGACGTAGATGTTGTCGGGGTTGAGGCCCTTGATCGGCTCGCCCTCAGGTGTGTAGGCGAGCCCTTCCGCCGAGAAGCCCGGCCCGCCACCGAAGCCGAGGTCGACGACCGCCTCGACCCGCTGACCGTCCCACTCCTGCGGGACGCGGCCGGTGAGCCGGAACCAGCTGGTGCCCCAGGGCGGACCCCAGGACTCGCCGAGGGCGGCCGGCTTGTAGTCGGCGCCGAGGGCGTCGCTCACCGGTACCGGTTCGCCTGGTGCGTGCCAGACCTCGATGTCGAGCGGGACAGTCGCGCCGTGGAGAGCCGGGCGCAGGCGCTGCCTGAGGGCGCGTTCCAGCCGGGCCTCGACCAGGCGGTGGTCGTCGTGCATGGGTCCTCCGAGGAGTTTCGTCGAACAGCTACCGTGCCAGGTGGGTGCGTCAGGCGTCACGCGTGGGTGGCCGAACACCCCACCTGATGGGCCGGTTCATGGGCTCGGTTCAGCCGAGGGTGCTCTCCCGTGGCGTGAGCTTGTACGGCGCGAAGATCTCCTGCGGCCCGTCGGCATCGGCCCGCCCGGGACCGCCGGTCACCATCTGCCGCTTGAGCAGATCGACGGCGAGGCGCGCGATCTCCTGCTTGTTCGGAGAGATCGTCGACAGGGTGGGCACGGAGTACCGGCCGTCCTCGATGTCGTCGAACCCGATCACGGCGACGTCGCCCGGCACCTTGACCCCCCGCTCCGCGAGGGTACGCAGCGCACCGAGAGCCATCAGGTCGTTGAAGCAGAAGACGCCGTCGGGCCGGGGCGAGAGTCCCAGCAGCCAGGTCATCGCCGCCGCGCCGTCGCGGCGGTGATAGCGCAGGGTGGTCGTCACGAGCTCGTCGTCGTAGGGCAGGCCGGCCTCGGCGAGTGCCTCGCGGTAGCCGCGCAGCCGCAGCCGGGCCGTCTCGCCGGCAGGCACCCGTTGGGCACCGATCGCGGCGATCCGCCGGCACCCGCGCTCGATCAGATGGTTGGTCGCATCCCGGGCGGCGGCGATGTTGTCGATCACCACGTGATCGGCGGGACCATGGTGGACGCGCTCGCCCAGCAACACCATGGGTGTCGAGTCGGTGCGCGCTGCGAGGTCCTCGGCCGTCAGGGCGAGCGGGCTCAGGATGAGACCGTCGATGAGCTGGTCGCGAAGGCCACCGATCACCTTGCGTTCCCGCTCGTGCACGCCCTCGGTCTGGTCGACGAGGACCGTCCACCCGTGCAGGTCGGCCTCGGTCACGAGGTGCCGGGCAAGCTCGGCGAAGTACGGAATGTCCAACTCCGGGACGGCGAGCGCGATGATCCCGGTCCTGCCCTGGCGAAGGCTCCGGGCAGAGAGGTTCGGCCGGTAGTTGAGCGTGGCGATGGCGCGTTCGACCCGGTCCCGGGTCTCGGGACGTACGTGTACGTAGCCATTGACGACGTTCGAGACGGTTTTGGGGGATACGCCGGCGAGCTTCGCGACATCCCGCAGCGTCGTCGGCATCGCCGCCACTCTCCTTCGTCGAGAGCCCCCAGCCCTACCTCACCGGCGCCACCGGCGCCCGCGCCATGGCCTGAGCGTAACGCTCGTCGAAGTCGGCGAGCACCACCGGCCAGGTGCAGTGCACCGGGACGCTCACGAGGTTGTGCGCGGCGAGTGCGGCGCGGAGTGGTCGGTCGCTGGCCAGCCGCGCCACGGCGGCCGAGAGCTCGCCCGGTGAGCGGCCCAGCAGGCCCTCCTTTTCCCCCACGACGAACGACGACACCCCGCTGTCGGCGTACGCGACCACCGGAACGCCCGCCAGCCGGGCCTCCAGCGCCGCGAGGCCGAACGACTCGCGCCGGGCCGGTGCCACGAACAGGTCCGCGTCCTCCAGGACCGTACGCACCTGCGTACGGTCCAGGCGCCCGGTGAGGGTCACCCACGGCTCCATCCGATGTCGCCGGAGGTACCACCGCATCCACGGCAGTGCGGGACCGTCACCCACGATCGTGGCCCGGAGCGGGGACGTGCCGGCAGGGTCCTGCCCGGCGTCCTGCCCGACGTCCTGCCGGACGTCCTGCCGGACGTCCTGCCCGACGGCGAGAACGTCCCGAGCGTCACGCAGGATCCGCAGCAGTGTCAACGGCTGCTTGCGGGGTGCGAGCCGGCCGACCGCGACCACGTGCACGGGACCGCGGGGCTCGACCCCGCCACCCGGCGGTGCGAGACGCCAGTGGCCGATGGTGATGCCGTTGGCCACGACGTGGACGGGGACGCGCTCCCCGACGACCCGGCGGATGGGTTCTGCAGCGGCTCCGCTCACCGCCGTACACACTCCGCGCCAGCGCGTCCAGCCGACCATCGCGTCGAGGAAGCGATAGACCGTGGCGGTGCCGGCGTCCCACATGCTGTGCACGGTCACCACGGTGGGGATGCCGGCCAACGTGGCCTCCCGGACGCCTGACCAGGCGAACGGCGACACCGCACCGACGTGCACGTGGACGACGTCGGGCCGCAGTTCCCGGTAGAGCCGCGCCAGGTGGTGTCCCATCCGCGGATGGACCGGAAGGTCCCACGGGAGCCGCGCGACCACGCGATGCACGGGCACCGCAGCGCCGACACGGCCGTCCGTCCGGTCGGGAGTCGCGGTGATGATCTCGACGTCGTGGCCCGCGCCACGCTGCATCCGGGTGAGTTCGGCGACCTGGGTCTCGATGCCACCCAGCCGGGGTAGAAAGCAGTCGCTGACATGAACAACTTTCACCATGAACCCTCCCCCGCGCCGAGTCAGGTGGAATTCCACCCGCAATTCGACTCTGCGTTTCCTCGACGCCTGTCGTGTCGTATTTCGGCGTGTCTACAAGCGTGGGATCGGGCCGACGCAATACCAATACGCGCGACACATCTCTTCTACTTCCCTGGCCGTCGGCCAGGTGGCAGAGGACTTGTGCGTCAGGACTATTGCATCGCCCTCAGTATTCCCCTTCACGCCTGCGTCCATACCTATCAAGGCGCCGTCGCGGTTCACCATTGGAGGAATCCCCGAGATGTCCCTGACGCGAAGGTTCGAAAGATCTCTGGTACTCAGTGGTGTCCCGGAGATCTCCCCGAGAATGCGCGGATTCTGATTGCCGGCATGTCAGGCTGGGCGGGTGAGTCGTACGTGTGTCTTCTTTCATGCCCATCCAGACGACGAGGCGCTGTTCACCGGCGGAACGATGGCGCGCCTCTCCTGCGAAGGGCACCGGGTGGTCCTTGTCGTCGCCACGGCCGGAGGCAATGGTCTTTCCGCCACGCGTCCAGGGAGCGAGAACCTCGACAAGGTGCGACTGCGCGAACTGGCGGCCTCGGCGAAGGCACTCGGCTGTGCCCGCGTCGAGGTTCTCGGCTACGCCGACAGCGGACTCGACGGCACCGCCGTTCCGGGGCCGGGCCAGGTGGCCTTCTGCAGAAGCGATGTCGACGAGGCCGCCCACCGGTTGGCCGATCTGCTGCGGACCGAACGCGCCGACCTCCTGACCGTCTACGACCCCGCCGGTGGCTACGGCCACCCGGACCACGTGCACGTCCACCGCGTCGGCGTCCGTGCAGCCGAGCTCGCCGGCACGCCGACAGTGCTCGAGGCCACGGTCGACCGTGAGCTGCTGCTGCGGGCGCTCCGGCTGGTGGGTCGCGTCTATCGGTTTCCGCCCGGCTTCGACGTCGAACGCTTCGCCCACCTCTTCGCGTCGCGGACGGAGATCACCCATCGCATCGACGTACGCAGGTACGCCGCGGCCAAGCGGGCAAGCCTTGCCGCGCACGCGAGCCAGGCGACCGGGGGCGACTCCATCCGTACGCTCGCCGCCTTGAGGCGACTGCCCGGTCCGCTGTTCCGCCTCGTGCTGGGAACGGAGTGGTATGTACGCAGGGACGTGGCATCCGGTTCGGCGTCCACGCACCCGTTGGACCAGGTGCCGACCTGGAGCGCGGCACCCCCGGGGCTGAGCGCCCGATGACGTTCCCTTCCGCCGTGACGCCCCACCATCGGCGAGGGAGGGCGCCGCTACGCATGGCCCTGTCCGCTCTCTCGCTGCTGGTCGCGGTCGGTCTCGTCGTCTGCCTTCCGTACTTCGTCGACGTGGGGTGGAGCGACATCGGCGCGCAGTTCGCCGCACTCGATCCGGTGGTCGTCGCCGGACTCGTCGCCTTGTGGTTGGCGGGACTCTGGGCGTACACCTTCGTGCTCACGGCGTCCCTGCCCGGCCTCAGCCGCCCGCAGGCGATGACGTTGAACGCCGCCGGCAGCGCGGTCAGCAACCTGATGCCGTTCGGCGGTGCCGCGGGTGTGGCGTTGACGTTCGCGCTCGCCCGCTCGTGGGGCTTCCGGACGAACCCGATCGCGGTGAGCACGGTGACGAGCGGCCTGTGGAACGTGCTCGCGAGGTTCCTGTTGCCGGCGCTCGGCCTGGTGGCCCTGCTCGCCACCGGCAGGGTTCCCGACGCGCGGGTCGCCGTGCCTGCGCTGGTGGCGGCCCTCGCCCTGATCGGCCTCGTGGCTGCCACCGTCACGGCCCTACGGTGGGACCGGGCCGCGCGGATCACCGGACGCACGGCCGACCGCGTCCTGCGGCTCCTTCCCCACCGGATCCGACCACGCCGCTTCGTGCCGAGTGTCTCGCTCGCCCGGCTGCGGACGACGACCGCCGGACTGCTGCGCACCGCCTGGCCGGCGATGACCGCCGGCATGTTCGCCTACCTCGTCCTCCAGGCGGGCCTGTTCTGCGCATGCCTGGCGACGACCGGTGCGTACGTCGGACTCGGCGAGGCGGTGGCGGCGTTCGCGCTGGGGCGGTTGCTCACCACCGTCGTGGTGACGCCGGGCGGGTTCGGCATCAGCGAAGCCGGTACCGCGGCCGCCATGGTGTCGCTGGGTGGTCCGGCCGGACCGGTAGCTGCGGCGGTCCTGCTGTTCTCCACGTTCACCTACATTCTCGAGATCCCCCTCGGTGCTCTCTTCTGGAGCCTGCGGGAGCTCGTCGCCCAGCGGCCGAGGGTGGCCGGTACCAGGGACAACGCTCGACCCGTCCGCGCCGGTTGACCTAGGATCGCGACGGTCCCGCCGCTGGTCGGGCCAAAGCCGGCCTCGCCGCCCGTGCCCGATCGCGGGAACTCGCTCCGGTTCTCGCGGGCGTCGGGCGATGTGGACGCATCCCTCTCGGCGAGGAGAATTGCTCATGCGACTCCCCCGCGTCGGCCTGGTGGGCGTCAACGGATACGGGCGCACCCCACCTGCGGGCCGCCGCCCAGCTCCATCTCGACCGGCGCCTCGACTTCGCGGCCTACGCCGACATCGCCCCAGGTGCCGCCGAGGCCGTCGCCGAGTCCTGCTCGCACCACCCGGTGGGCTATCCGTCGCTCGCCGCGATGCTGGCTGGTGAGCTGCTCGACATCGCGATCCTCGCGACGCCCATTCCGCTGCACGCGGAGATGATCGAGCAGACGTTCGCCGCGGGGATTTCCGTCCTGGTCGAGAAGCCGCCGGTGGTGACGATCCAGGACCTCGACCGGCTGGTCGAGGTGCAGCGCGGCCGCGACGTCCTGTGTCAGGTGGGTTTCCAGACCGCGCGGGCCCCCCTGACCGACGCCCTCGGCGAACTCGCGCGCAGCGGCGCGCTCGGCGAGATCGAGCTGGTCGCGATGATCGGCCGGTGGCAACGTTCCGACGCCTATTACGCGCGCACCGGCTGGGCGGGGCGGCTCACGCATCAGGGGCGTTACGTGCTTGACGGCACGCTGACCAATCCGTTCGCCCACGGCCTGATGAACGCCCTCATGGTCGCCGGGCGGGCTGCTGGGCGCGCGGCGGGAGATACCGCCGTCCCCGCGACCGTACGCGCCGAGCTCTACCGCTGCCGCGACATCGAGGGTGACGACACGGCAAGCGTTCGGATCACCACGACCGACGGCCACACCATCATCGCCGCCACGACCTTGTGCGCCGAAGAGCAGACCGATCCGCGGATCGTCGTCAGGGGAACCTCAGCCACCGCCACGGCGTGGTACACGACCGGGATGCTCACGATCGACCCGCCCACCATCACAGACATGCTGGCCGACGGGCCGGGTGACCTGCCAGCACTTCGTGGTCCCGTCGATCGTTCACACCTGCTCGTCGACCTCGCCGAGGTGGTGGGTGGGCGCCACCGGGAAATCCTGTGCCCGCTTAGAATGTGCCGCGGATTCGTTCTCGCCCTGTCCGGGATCTTTGAATCCGCCGGCAGACCCAGACCCGTCTCGCCACCCGCAGTCACCGCCCGTTTCGAGGAAGGTGCGCGATGGGTCGCCCTGGACGGTGTCGACGCCCTGGTCGAACGTTGTGCGCGCGACGGCCTGCTCTTCTCCGAAGCCGGTGCCGACTGGGCCGTACCCACCCGAGAGTTCCCGCTCGCCCACTACACACACTTTGACCTTTTCTCATGATGATGGATCGCTACACGATCGTGGCTCGCCACGCCGTGCACCGAACCTCCGCCGACCCGCTCGAACCTCTGTCCGTCGGCAACGGCGAGTTCGCGTTCACCGTGGATGTCACCGGACTGCAGAGCCTGCCCGACTTCCACGCGGACGGAATTCGCCTGGGAACCCAAGCGCAGTGGGCCTGGCACACCGCGCCCAACCCGCAGGGTTTCACGTTGGCGGATTCGTACGAGGACTACGAGACGCCCGAGGGGCGCAGGGTCGCCTACGCCACCACGGGTGCCGACTACTCCGACCCGACGGTCACCCATCGGGCGAAGGAGGCGCGGCAGTGGCTTCGGCAGAATCCGCACCGGATCGACCTCGGCCGGATCGGGTTCGTCCGGGCTGACGGCCGTGGGCTGCGGGTGTCGGAGCTGGCGGCGATCAGTCAACGCCTCGACCTGTGGCGCGGCCGGATCGAGAGCCGGTTCCTCCTCGACGGGACGCTGGTCGAGGTGGCGACGACCTGCGACCCGGAGCTCGACCTGATCGCCGTGCGCATCGAGTCGGCGCTCCTCGCCCGGGGCGAGCTCGCTGTCGCCGTACGTTTTCCGTACGCCCAGGGCGACTGGAGCGAGCCGTGCGACTGGAACTCCGCCGCGCTGCACCACACGGAGGTCTCGGTCCGCGGCCGCCACGCCCACATCCGCAGGGTCCTCGATAGGGACGTCCACCATGTCGGGCTCACCTGGTCCTCCGGTGCGCACCTGAAGCAGACCGGGCCGCACGAGCTCGTCCTGCGGGCCGACGGGATCGGCGCGCTGGACTTCACGGCGGGCTTCTCCCCCACACCGCTTGCCGGGACACCACAGACCGTGCAGGAGACCCTGACGGCGGCCGAGCTGTTCTGGGCGGAGTTCTGGGCGACCGGCGGCGTCGTCGACGTCGGCGACAGCACCGACCCGCGCGCGGAGGAGCTCGAGCGGCGGGTCGTGCTCTCGCAGTACCTCACCGCCATCCACTGCGCCGGCTCGACACCGCCGCAGGAGACCGGACTCGTCCACAACAGCTGGCGCGGGAAGTTCCATCTCGAGATGCACTGGTGGCACGCTGCCCACTTCGCGCTGTGGGACCGCACGCCGCTGCTCGAACGCAGCATCGGGTGGTACGAAAGGATCCTCCCCGTCGCGCAGGAGTACGCGAGGGCGCAGGGTTACGCGGGCGCCCGATGGCCCAAGCAGGTGGGCCCGGAAGGACGCGAGAGCCCCAGCGACATCGGAGCCGTCCTCATCTGGCAGCAGCCGCACCCGATCTATTTCGCCGAGCTCCTGTGGCGGGCGCGTCCCACCCGGCGGACCCTGGAACGTCTCGCACCGCTCGTGTTCGAGTCGGCGACATTCATGGCGTCGTACGCGAGTTGGGATCCGCGACGGGAACGGTTCGACCTCGGGCCTCCGCTCGCGTCGGCGCAGGAACGCGCGTTTCGTGCCCGGCGGGAGGCGCGCAATCCGACGTTCGAGCTGAGCTACTGGGCCTGGGGGCTGCGGACCGCGCAGGCCTGGCGCGAGCGTCTCGGCCTGCCGCGGATCTCGCTCTGGGACTCGATCGCACGTGGGTTCGCGCCCCTGCCGGTGCGGGACGGGATCTACGTCGAGCTGGAGCATCCGGTGACGCTGCCCGAGGGGCACCCGGCGATGGTCGGGGCGCTGGGCTTCGTTCCCGACACCGGCCTCGTCGACCACGCACGGATGCGCGCCACGTTGCGCCACGTGCTGGACCGCTGGGGATGGGACGAGACGTGGGGGTGGGACTTTCCCCTCCTCGCCATGACGGCGTGCCGGGTCGGGGAACCGTCGCTGGCGGTCGACGCGTTGCTCCTGGACGTGCCGAAGAACCGCTACCTCGGCAACGGTCACAACTTCCAGCGGCCGGGGACGCTGCCGCTCTATCTACCCGGCAACGGCGGACTGCTCTACGCCGTCGCGATGATGGCGGGCGGCTGGGACGGTGCGCCGGAAGGACCCGCGCCCGGGTTCCCCACCGACGGATGGCGCATCCGTTCCGAAGGCTTCTCCCCCGCCCCCTGACCCGTGATCATGATCGTGATCATGAAGGTTGCGGGGCCTATGGACGACTTTCCTTCATGATCATGGGCACGCGCGCCCCTGCTCGGGCGCGAAAGGGGTCAGGCGCGAAGGGACGGCATGCCGAGCAGGACCGGGGCTGGGCGCCCGGTGGCCTCGCTGGCCGCGGCGGGCGTTTCGCCGGAACCACCCGAACCCTTCCTGCTTGCTGCCCAGAGGTCACCAGCCCGCGTCCTGCGTACGCTGAGAACCGGTCCGTCGGCCACCAGGTGATGCGGCGCGGCGTAGGTCACCGCCACACGCACAAGGTCACCGGGCCGGATCGTTCCCTGAACGTCGTCTGCCACGGCACCGACGGGCACGGCACCGACGGGCACAGCACCGACCGGCACAGCACCGACAGGCACCGCACCGTCGGGTGTGAAGTGGACCAGGCGGTTGTCGGGCGCGCGGCCGCTGAGCCGCCTTGTCGCGGCGTCCTTTCGGCCCTCCCCTTCGGAGACGAGGACCTCGACCTCCCGGCCGACGAGCGCGCGGTTCTCCGCCCAGGCAGTTTCCTCGACCAACTCCACCAGCCGTTCGTACCGCTCCTGCACGACGGCCTTCGGCACCTGGCCGTCCATGTCGGCGGCGGGTGTGCCCGGCCGCTTGGAGTACTGGAACGTGAACGCGCCCGCGAACCTCGCCTGGCGCACCACGTGCAGGGTCTGCGCGAAGTCCTCCTCGGTCTCGCCCGGGAAGCCCACGATGATGTCCGTCGTGATCGCGGCATCCGGCATGGCCTCGCGGACCTTCCGCACGATGTCGAGATAGCGCGCCTGCCGGTACGACCGCCGCATCGACTTCAGCACCGAGTCCGAGCCCGACTGCAGCGGCATGTGCAGTTGGTGCATGACGTTCGGCGTCTCGGCCATCGCGGCGATGACGTCGTCGGTGAAGTCGCGCGGGTGAGGCGAGGTGAAACGCACCCGCTCCAGCCCGGAGATCCCGCCGCACGAGCGCAGCAGCTTCCCGAACGCGAACCTGTCACCGAACTCCACGCCGTACGCGTTGACGTTCTGCCCGAGCAGCGTCACCTCGAGCACGCCCTCGTCCACCAGGGCTTGCACCTCGGCCAGCACGTCACCGGGGCGGCGGTCCTTCTCGCGCCCCCGCAACGCCGGCACGATGCAGAACGTGCACGTGTTGTTGCACCCGACGCTGATCGCGACCCAGGCGGCATACGGCGACTCCCGGCGCGACGGCAGCGTCGACGGGAACGTCTCGAGGTAGTCCTTGATCTCGACCTGCGCCTCGCCGAGCACCCGCGCGCGTTCGAGCAGGACCGGCAGCGAGCCGATGTTGTGCGTACCGAAAACGACGTCGACCCACGGCGCGCGGCGGACGATCTCGCCCTTGTCCTTCTGCGCGAGACAACCCCCGACCGCGATCTGCATCCCTGCGCGCTCCGCCTTGATGGGCGCGAGGTGGCCGAGGTTGCCGTAGAGCTTGTTGTCGGCGTTCTCGCGTACGGCACAGGTGTTGAGCACGATGACGTCAGCGGTGTCACCGGCGGGAGCGCGGACGTAACCCGCGTCCTCCAGCAGGCCGGAGAGCCGCTCGGAATCGTGGACGTTCATCTGGCAGCCGAACGTACGGACCTCATATGTACGGCCGCCCGCGACGGCTCCGGCGGCGTGACCGGTGTCGAGAACGTCGGGAAGCGAGGATTCGGTGCGTTGCGTCATGACCGTCCCAGGGTACGGCTCCGGTCCGGGCCGACCGCAGGAGGCAGGTGCCCGACAAGGCGACCACGCGCACCACAGTGCCGTCACGATCGGCAGATGTGTTATCACGATGAGTGACCAGCGATGCTGCCCGCCGACGATCTGTAATGCAGTCGGGTTACGGTCCGCCCCGCTGTGTCGCGCACCGGAGCGCGGACAGGGTACCTTGCCCTGTCATGACTGACACGAGCGAAGAGATGCCCGCCGCCCAGGCGGCGAACGGGCATCCGTTGGTCGTCCTCGACAACGTGCAGAAGTACTTCGGAGAGCTGCACGTGCTCCGCGACATCAACCTTTCCGTCCATGCCGGCGAGGTCGTCGTGGTGATCGGACCGTCCGGCTCGGGCAAGTCCACGCTCTGTCGCGCCATCAACCGGTTGGAGCCGATCGACTCGGGCGAGATCCGCCTCGATGGTCAACTGTTGCCGGGCGAAGGCAAGGCCCTCGCCCAACTGCGGGCCGACGTCGGGATGGTCTTCCAGTCGTTCAACCTCTTCCAGCACAAGACCGTGCTGGCGAACGTCACCCTCGGACCGATCAAGGTACGCAAGAAGTCCAAGGCGGAGGCCGAGGAGAAGGCCACCCAACTCCTCGAACGGGTCGGCGTCGCCAACCAGGCGGACAAATACCCCGCCCAGCTCTCTGGCGGGCAGCAGCAGCGGGTCGCGATCGCCCGCGCGCTGGCCATGGAGCCCAAGGTCATCCTCTTCGACGAGCCCACCTCGGCGCTCGACCCCGAGATGATCAAGGAAGTGCTCGACGTCATGGTCGACCTCGCCCAGGGCGGCATGACCATGGTCGTCGTGACCCACGAGATGGGATTCGCCCGCAGCGCCGCCGACCGGGTGGCGTTCATGGCCGACGGCCAGATCGTCGAGGAACGTACGCCTGAGGAGTTCTTCACGAACCCGCGTTCTGATCGCGCGAAGGACTTCCTCTCCAAGATCCTGCAGCACTGAAGACCCTGCTGCACACCGAACCTTCGCCTCACGCGGGGCCCTGCAAGGCGAAGCCGACCAAGGCCCGAGGCCGAACGAGTACGAAAGACACCGAGAAGGGGACGTCATGCGAATGAGTAAGTTGCGGTTGCTGGGGGTGGGCGCCGTTGCCGCGCTGGTCCTCAGCGCCTGTGGTGGGGGAACCGGCGTCGACGTCGAGGTCGCCGACAACCCCGAGTTCGCCTCCGGTACGACGATGGCGAAGCTGGCGGACGCCGGCAAGATCACGATCGGCGTCAAGATGGACCAGCCCGGCATCGGCTACAAGGAGCCGGGCGCCGACGCGCCGACCGGGTTCGACATCGAGATGGGCAAGGTCATCGCCGCCAAGCTCGGTGTCGCGCCCGAGGACATCACCTGGAAGGAGACGGTCTCGGACAACCGGGAGCCCTTCCTCCAGAACGGCACCGTCGACATCGTCCTCGCTTCGTACTCCATCAACGACGAGCGCCGCCAGGTCGTCGGTCAGTACGGCCCGTACTACATCACCGGCCAGCAGCTCCTGGTCCGTGAGGAGGACAAGGACCGGATCACCGGGCCACAGCAGCTCGCCGACGTCAAGACCTGCTCCGTGACGGGGTCGACGTCGCTTGACAAGGTGGCCGACGACTACGGCGCGAGCCCTGTGCCGTTCGACACGTACTCCGACTGCGTGAACCAGCTGCTCAATGGTTCGGTCGACGCCGTGACGACCGACGGCGCCATCCTGCTGGGCTACGCCGCGCAGAAGCCCGACGAGCTCGAGGTCGTCGGCAAGGCGTTCAGCGAAGAGCGGTACGGCATCGGCTACACGCACGGTGACACGGAGATGTGCAAGTTCCTCGACGAGACCATCCAGGGAGCCGTCGAGGACGGCACCTGGGCGGAGGCGTTCGAGGCGACGCTCGGCGAGTCGGGTGTGAAGACCCCCACTCCGCCGAAGCCTGACGCCTGCGAGTAGGACAACCCGGTCGGTGCCCGGCGTGACGACGCGCCGGGCACCGACACGTTCGCGCGACGAAGGTGAGGAAGAGCTGCCGTGTATCTGTCCGAGCTGGGATCCCGCCTGATCGACGGATTCTGGTTGACCCTTCAGCTCCTCGGGTGTTCCCTGGTCATCGCGACCGTGCTGGGAACCCTGCTCGCTGCCATGCGGGTCTCACCGATCGCACCGCTGCGCGCCTTCGGCACCAGCTACGTCAACGTCTTTCGCAACACCCCGCTCGTCGTGCTGTTCATCATCGCCGTCGTGGGACTCCCGGCACTCGGACTGCTGAGAGACGACTTCCTCTGGGGGAACGCGTTCTTCTGGCGCGCGGTGACAGCACTCTCGCTCTACACGGCCGCGTTCGTCTGCGAGGTGGTGCGGTCGGGCATCAACACGGTCCAGTCCGGTCAGGCCGAGGCGGCCCGCTCGCTCGGCATGACGTTCGGCCAGACGCTCGGCCTCGTCATCCTGCCGCAGGCGTTCCGGGCAGTCATCCCACCGTTGGCGAGCGTCTACATCGCCCTGACGAAGAACACCTCGGTCGCCGCGGCGTTCGGCGTCACAGAGGCGACTTACCGGCTGAGTGACCTGATCGAGGACTTCCCCGGTTCGCTGGTCTACAGCTTCATCGGCATCGCGGGCGGCTACATCGCGATCGTCCTGGTGATCTCGGGGATCGCGGCGATTTTCGAACGGCGTGTGGCGGTGGCGCGATGAGTGCGGTGCTGTTCGACGTACCCGGCCCCAAGGCTCTGGCCCGACAGCGCGTCTACACCGCCGTCGGCACCCTCGCCATGGCCGCGGTCCTCGCGTGGGCGCTGTGGAAGTTGTGGGACACCGAGCAGATCACCCCGGACAAGTGGGCGGCGTTCACCAAACCCCTCATCATCGGTGCGCTCGCCGAAGGTCTCGTCACCACGCTCAGCGCGGCCGCCGTCGCCATCGTGCTCGCCATTGTCTTCGGCGCGGTCTTCGCCGCTGGCCGACTCTCCGACCACGCGTGGATCCGCGTGCCAAGCGTGACGATCGTCGAGTTCTTCCGAGCGGTCCCGCTCCTGCTCCTCATCCTGTTCATCTTCCTCGCGTTCGGAAAGACCTTCGGCCCCTTCTGGGCCCTGGTCGTCGGCCTGATGCTCTACAACGGCTCCGTCCTTGCCGAGATCTTCCGGGCCGGCATTCTGGCGGTACCGAGGGGCCAGAGCGAGGCGGGCTATGCGATCGGGTTACGGAAGTCCCAGGTCATGTCGCTCGTCCTGGCTCCGCAGGCAGTTCGGTCGATGTTGCCCGCGATCATCAGCCAGTGCGTGGTCGCCCTGAAGGACACCGCTCTCGGCTACGTGATCGGGGCTCCCGGCATCGTCAAAGTCGGCGAGGAGATCTACATCTCACCGCTCTACAACAACCCGCTGACGGTCGGGATCGTGCTCGCCGCCATCTTCATCGTCATCAACTACGGCCTCGGCCGGCTTGCCCAGTGGCTCGAGTCACGGATGCGCCGCCAGGGTCGCCGGGTCGTCCCTGTCGCTGCCGTCCCAGGTGCCGGTCCTGAAGCTGGAGCTTCCCGCGGCGACTGACGAGACGATGTCGAGCGTTGGATGAGGAAACCCCCTGCGCCACCAGGTTCGTGTCAGGGTCCCCCCAGTCACACGTCAACTGGTCCACCACGACGTGACCGACGACGTGGCGTGAGGGCCGGGTACGGTCACGATGCTCGACGATGCCGGCGGAAGCGAGCACGCTGAGCCGACCTCTCGCGTCACCGTCGCTCCGAAAGGCTCACGCGACCATGACCCGCCTCGCATTCGTGCCTCGCCCGCTCGGAGTTCTCGTCACTGCCGGCGCCCTCCTGGCCACCACGCTCACCGCCGCCGTTGCGGGTCCTGCGGGCGCGGCACCCGCCACGACACCGTCGACGTCCGCGGAAGCCGCCGGGACCAGCCAGGCGGAGTGGGCGCGTCGGGCAACAGCCTCCTACGACGCGCTCCAGGAGTACCTCTACCTGGGCGACGGACAGCATCACCTCTACCAGGAGAAGTACCCGCGCGAGGACACCGACAACGCCTTCTCCTACCTCTGGCCGGTCCGGGAGGCCACGGCCGCCACGATCGACCTGACCGTCGTTCCGGGGTCGGGACGGACGTACGACGATGACGTGCGGGACAGGTTCTCGGCCCTGCAGGCGTACTGGAACACCGACCGCGAGCCGCCCGGCTACGCCTCCTACGTCGTGCCACCGCTCGGCGGCGGGGGCGACCTGTTCTACGACGACAACGCGATCGTCGGGTTGGAGTTCGTACGGCATTACCGGCTGACCCACAAGGCGTCCGCACGGCAGCGGGCCGAGCAGGTCTTCGAGGTACTCGCCCAGGGATGGGACACCGACGCCTCGCATCCCTGCCCTGGCGGGATCTTCTGGGTCGACGCGTCGTGGACCTCCATCCGGGCGGCCAACGTCACCGGGCTCGTGGCCGAGCTGGCAGCCCACCTCTACGAGATCACCGGAAAGCGGAGCTATCTCGACTGGGCGGACCGACTGTATACATGGAACCGCACCTGTCTGCGATCGCCAGAAGGCCTGTACTGGAACGACATCAGCCTCGACGGCACGGTCAACCCCACGCTCTGGATCTACAACTCGGGCGCGATGATCGGTGCGGGGACGCTGCTCTACCGCGCCACCGGAGACCGGGACTACCTCGAGAGCGCCGAAGCCGACGCGAGAGCCGCACTCGACTATTGGACGGCTGAGAACCGCTACTTCGACCAGCCGGCAATCTTCAACTCGATCTTCTTCAAGAACCTCTTCCTGCTCGACTCGGCCGCGCACGATCCGCGTTATCGGGCAGTCGTCGAGACCTACGCCGAGCACACGTGGGCCAGCAACCGCGACCCCGCCCTGGGGCTGTTCCGCTTCCCGCCGTCGGGCGGCGGCCCGTACGACCCGTCGTACCGGCCGGAAACACTGGAACAGTCCGCGGTCATCCAGACCTTCGCCCTGCTGGCCTGGAAGTCCCGCGACTACCGCTTCGCCGCGTGAAGCGGGGAAGCGACGCGAGGGCCTGAACGGACCTGACAGCGGAGCTGACGTCAACGGCGTGGGGTGACGCGCAAAACCTGTGGGCGATGCCCCACGGCGTTGGTAGCGTGTCGTACGACAACTGAACAGGCCTTCAGGAGGTTAGCGCCGGATTCCGCGATCACGCGGGCGTTCGGTGCGGTAGCTCAGAGAGCTTCGGCAGACAGAGCGTCTGAAGCCATGCTGGTGATGCTGGTCCGTTCGCGGGCCGGCGTTCTCGCGTGGCCTTGGGCGCTCTCTTCATTTCAGCCGGGGCGATCATCTTCCTCGGCTGCGAGCAGGCGGCGGAGGATATGGCGAACGAACGGCAGTACAGGTTCCGGTCTCGCGTCATCGCCACGCGAGGCGTCCGGGAGTACCGGCAGACCATCCCGAGCGTGGTCAGACCCGCGGACTCGGTCCTCGAGATCGGCTGCGAGTGGGGCACCACGACGGCGTTACTTGCCCAGCACACGCGGATGGTCATCGGGACCGACATCTCATCGGTCTGCCTTGACCGGGCGCGAAAGCTGCATCCCGAGCTCGACTTCCGGACGCTCGACGCGTTCGACATCGGCGCGGCGCTCGAGATCGGCGAGCGGTTCACGACGATCTACCTGGACCTGTCCGGCCTCTCCGGCTACCGCGGGTTGCTGGACCTGATCGCCCTGGTGAATTCGTACGCGGGTCTCCTTCAGCCGCGCACGATCGTCGTCAAGAGCGGAGCGTTGAAGAACTTCGCCGAGCGGTGCGTCGCCTGGTCGTGACCGGCGCGCGGGCGGTCACTGAACGCAGAACTCGTTGCCCTCGGGATCGGCCATCACATAGTGGTATTCGGGCCACGGGCCCCATGTCGCGTCCTGCTTGTGGATTACCGTGGCGCCGAGAGCGACGATCCGCTTCATCTCGGCATCGACCTCCTGCGGCTCCGCCCGGCGGCCTTCCGCACTGTTGATGTCGAGGTGGACGCGGTTCTTCGCCTGCTTTCCTTCCGGCACTCGATGGAAGAAGAACCGCGGGCCCACTCCGGCGGGATCTTCGGCGAGTCCGCGGCCAGCCAGGTCGTCGTCGGTGAGGCCGGCGGCTAGCAACATCTGCCTCATGTCCTCAGGAAAGTCCCGCTTCTCATAGCCCAGAACCGCAGCCCAGAACGTCGACATCCGGTCGGGGTCTGCACAGTCGAACGTGACGTTTCCGATCTTCACGGGAGCTCCTCACTCGTGGCCCGCGGTCGTGGCCCGCGGTCGTGGCCCGCGGTTGTGGCCCGCGGTTGTGGCCTGCGGTCGTGACCTGACCATAGGACAGGTCACGGACAGGATGAGACCGCAATTCGCGAGGGCTGCGAACGCCCGCCCGTCCGTCAGGCACTTCCTTTCCGAAGGAAGGCTCAGAAGAAGTCGCGCATCCACGGAGTACGCCCGGCGAACGCCCGGTCAAGCGCGCGGAGATCGGCATCGGTCGCCCCGGCCACCAGACCGACCCTGCTGAGCCGGCGCGGGTTGGCCCAGCCGGTGTAGAGCGACGCGAGCTGGCCGACGCCCAGCGTGACCTCCCCTCGCCCGCCGGGTTCGAGGGTCGCCTGGCCGTCCTTGACCCTCAGGACGTGGGCGCCGGAGTTCCACGGCGCTGTGTCATCGGTGAGGGCAAGGTGGACCTCGACGTCGACCGAGTCGTCATATCCGCGTGCGGCGATCGCACCCGGCGCATCCACCAACCGGGACATCCAGCACCACCCCCAGCCAGCCGGTCGCAGGTCACGTTCACCCACCAACATGGACAGGGCGAACGAATGGGGCGCGATCAACTCGGCGACCTCGGCAACGGGATGGAACGCGCCCAGCAGGCGTAGGAGCGTGAGCTCCGCGTCGAGATCGACGGCGACCAGTTGGCGGATGGTCAAGGTGAAGAAGCCACGATCGTCCGCCGCTTCGCCGCGCTCGACGATGACCAGCCCCACGAGACCGCCGTCGCGTTCGGCGACGTAGGCGTCCTGATCGACCGGCTTGCCCCCGAGGAGACGTCGGGCCGCGAAGTCCGGCCCGTGCCACAGGTTGCCGGGCTCGTCCCGCGACACTTCCTCGTGGAGGTCGCGGAGCGCCGGCAGATCTCGCTCCTCGACGCGGCGCGTCGAAGTCGGGCGGGCGGGCCTCGGTAGCGCGGTCAGAGCACGGAGACCCAGCTTGTGCTCGGGGTAGCTTCCCGCGACCTCCCAGCCGTGCCGGCGGTAGAGCGTGTGGTTCATCGGGAAGAGTGTCGAGAGCACCTCGCCGCGTTCGCGCATCTGCCCGAGCGCTCTGCGGATGAGGGCGCTCGCCACGCCCCTTCCCCGGTACGCCGGATCGACGGCCACACCGCCGACGCCCCCCATCGGGACCCGACGCCCGCCGAACCACTGCCCGAGCTCCCAGACCGACAGCCTGCCGACGATCTCGCCGCCGTCGGTGGCAACGAGCCGGCGGTCGAGCGGGACTCCCGCACGGTCCGCTTCCTCGTCGTACGCAGAAGACCGGGCCGCGAAGCCCAGCTGGCCGACCCGGTGCATCGGTTCACGGTCGCCGTCGAGAGCTGTCCTCACCTCTATTGCCATAACCCGGAACGCTAACGGGGGCGAATGCGCCGAGGCGACCGGGTTGTCCGGAGAGCCAGCGGTCCACCCGGCTGACCTGGGACGGCATGATCCACTCAACCGCCGGCACTGCCGGGCGACTCAGCGGGATCGTCCATCGTGTCGACGGCCATGGCGAACTGCTCGACGGCCGCGCGTTCCTCCTCGTCGGCATCATCGGCCAGGGCCTCGCGGACGACGCGGAGAGCCACGCCAGGCGAGTAGCCCTTGCGAGCGAGCATCCCCACCAACCGCCGGACCCGGGTCTGGCCGTCGAGACCTCGCGTCGCCACCAAGCGCCGGCTCACCAGCGCTCGTGCCGTCGCGAGCTCTGTCTCCGGGGACAGCTGGTCGACGGCCTCACCGACCTCGGCGTCACCGACCCCCCGCCGCCGGAGCTCGTGTGCGAGGGCCCGCCGCGCCAAGCCACGGCCGGTGTGGCGCGATTCGACCCAGGCGCGGGCGAACGCGGCATCGTCGATGAGGCCGACCTCAGAGAACCGGCCCAACACCTTCTCGATCACATCGTCGGGGACGCCTCGCCGCTCGAGTGCCCGTGCAAGTTCGGCGCGTGACCTCGGCTGAACGGTGAGCTGCCGGAGAACGATGGCACGGGCAACCTTCTCGGGATCCGCATTCGACCCCTCACCCGCACCATCCCCACGCGGCAGCTTCTTCGCCCTAGAAGTCCTCGGGCTCATCGGCAGGAGCGTCGACCTGCGGACCGATGCCGAGCTTTTCCTTGATCTTCTTCTCCAGCTCTTCGGCGAGGTCCGGGTTGTCCTTGAGGAACTTGCGGGCGTTTTCCTTGCCCTGCCCGAGCTGGTCGCCCTCGTAGGTGTACCAGGCGCCGGCCTTGCGGACGAGACCGTTCTCCACCCCGAGGTCGATCAGGCTTCCCTCACGGCTCACGCCCTCACCGAACAGGATGTCGAACTCCGCCTGCCGGAACGGCGGGGCCATCTTGTTCTTCACCACCTTGACCCGGACCCGGTTGCCCACGGCCTCCTGAGAGTCCTTCAGCGTTTCGATTCGGCGGACGTCCAGGCGCACCGAGGCGTAGAACTTCAACGCCTTCCCGCCCGTCGTCGTTTCGGGAGATCCGAACATCACGCCGACCTTCTCGCGGAGCTGGTTGATGAAGATCACCGTGGTCCTGGAGGAGTTGATCGCACCGGTGAGCTTGCGGAGCGCCTGGCTCATCAGCCGGGCCTGCAGGCCGACGTGACTGTCGCCCATCTCGCCGTCGATCTCTGCCCGCGGCACAAGTGCGGCCACCGAGTCGACGACCACGATGTCGAGTGCGCCGGAGCGGATCAGCATGTCGGCGATCTCGAGCGCCTGCTCGCCGCTGTCGGGCTGGGACACCAGGAGCGCGTCGGTGTCGACACCCAGCTTCTTGGCGTATTCCGGATCGAGCGCGTGCTCGGCGTCGATGAAGCCGGCGACACCTCCGCCGCGTTGGGCGTTCGCCACCGCGTGCAGCGCGATGGTCGTCTTACCGCTGCTCTCCGGTCCGTAGATCTCCACCACGCGCCCGCGCGGGAGTCCACCGATGCCGAGGGCGACGTCGAGCGCGATCGCGCCGGACGGGATCACCTCGACCGGGGCGCGTCCCTCCTGTCCGAGGCGCATCACCGCCCCCTTGCCAAACTGCCGCTCGATCTGGGCTATCGCCGTATCGAGGGCCTTCTCGCGGTCTTGACCTGCCATGCTCGCCATCCCGGTCGGGTCGGGGGCTCGCCGGGAACCCCGGGTCTTTTTCTGCGCCCTGTCCTTGGGTGCACTGTCTCTGTGCGCTCTGTCTGCCACGACCACGACGTTAGAGGTAGCCACCGACATCGATCATGGTGGCCGACACACCTGTGGACGATGCAGCCGTTTCGAGCGTTGTGGACAAAACCCGCCACCTTGCCGGCGGGACCTTCGTGCCACACACACCACGACTCTATGGCGAACACGTGTTCGAAGGCCAGCGACACGCCGGGGACGCGCGCTCAGCGTTCGGACGGCGGCAGCTCGAGTGCGCGCCAGACTGCGCGCCAGACGTCCTTGGCGTCCCAGCCGGCGTCCAACGCCTGTTGGACGGTACGCTCACCCAGGTCGGCGAGGACGTGATCACGCGCCCAGGTACGCGCATAGGTGTCGCCCAGATGCTGGTCCATCCTTCGCCAGAACTCCGTCAGCCGCACCCACCCAGTATCCGACATGGGCACGAAACACCCATCCGGGCGTACCACCACGGCGATACAGGCACCCCGGACTGGCGTACGAATGTCCGCAGGCGGACCATGGAGCGGGCCTACGGACACGGAACCGCGCGGCGGGCAGCGGCCGTATCGACGGGCCAGGACAGGCGTGAACGCCGGCGGCAGAGTAGTCCGCCGGCCACCCGAGGAGGACCTCATGCAGTCGTGTGTGCTGCTCAAGTACGGCGAGCTGGCACTGAAGGGTCGCAACCGCTGGCGGTTCGAGGAGACCCTGCTGCGCAACCTCGACAACACCCTCGCCGACCTCGGCGACATCTCGGTTCGGCGGCGCTACGGCGTCCTCGTCGTCAAGGGCGCTCCCCTACCGGTCCTCGTCGAACGTACGCAGGCCGTCCTGGGACTCGCCCTCGTCCATCCCGCGGTCATGGTCAAGCCGTCACTCACCGCCATCGAACGCGGCGCTCTGGACCTGCTTCGTCCGTACGCACGAGACAACCGCGACGGCCACGGGCCCGACAGTGGCGCCACCCGCGCCACCAACGCCGCGACAGTCGGCACTACGAGCGGCACAAACCACGGCCCGGCAACGTTCGCGATCCGTCCGCGGCGGCGATGGAAGGGGTTCGAGATGCGCTCGCACGCGATCGCGGTCCGCCTCGGCGACCGCGTGCGAGCCGAACTCGGGCTTGAGGTCGACCTGCGGAACCCCGACGTCGAACTCGGCATCGAGATCGACCGGCACGAGGTCCTGCTCTACACCGAGAAACTGCCAGGCCAGGGCGGCCTACCAGTCGGCGTCAACGGGCGGGCACTGACCCTGCTGTCCGGCGGCTTCGACTCGCCGGTGGCCGGCTACCGCACGATGCGGCGCGGACTCGCGACCGACTATGTGCACTTTTCCGGCATGCCGTTCACCGGTCCCGAGTCGGTCTACAAGGCGTACGCCCTGGCGGCCCGGCTGGACCGCTACCGCGGTGGCGGCTCGCGGCTGTGGGTGGTGTCGTTCGGCAACGCCCAGCGCTCACTCGCCACGGCGGGCGCCGGCAAGCTGCAGGTCCTGGCACAGCGCCGCCTGATGGTGCGCGTGGCGTCCCGACTCGGCGCACAGGTGGGCGCGCAGGCGATCGTCACCGGCGACTCGCTGGGACAGGTGTCCAGCCAGACGCTGCCCAACCTGGTGGCGGTGGAGGCGGCCGCGGAACTGCCGTTGCTGCGTCCGTTGCTCGGCTGGGACAAGACCGAGATCGTCGCCGAGGCCGAGCGGATCGGCACGGCGGAGATCTCGAAGATGCCCGACGAGGACTGCTGCACGTTGTTCGCGTCGCCGCTCGCGGAGACCAAGGCCCAGGTGAGTGCACTGGAGAAGATCGAACACCGCCTCGACCTCGAACCACTGGTCGACGAGCTGATCTCCGCCGCGACACTGCACGAGTTCGCCGTCAAGGCCGATCACGCCGCCGCCTGACACGAGGTCGGGACGCTCAGCGAGAACCAACGCGCGCCGCAGTGAAGGAGACCATTCGCGGGTCACTTCAGCAGGACGTGCCCGATCCGCCGCGACGCGAGCCACAACCCGGCGACCGCCATCGCCACCAGATAGCCGACACTCACCAACAGGTCCCACGACAGTGACCCCAGCGTGAGGCTCCGCACCAGCACCACTCCGTGGTACAGCGGCGTGAGCTGGACCAGGAACTGCCCGACCGGTGGATAGGCCGAGAGCGGGAAGAACGTCGCGGACAACAAGAACATCGGCAGGATCGCCAGGCTGACGAACTCGAAGTCCTGCCAGCTACGCATGTATGTCGTCCCCGCCATGCCGACCGATGCGAAGGCGAACCCCACCAGAATCGCGGCCGGCAGTGCCAGCACCGCCCACCACGAGGCGAGCAGCCCCATGACGAGCATGGTCACGATGAAGGCCGCGGCGTAGAGCCCGCCGCGGATGAGTGCCCAGATCACCTCACCTGCCGCGACGTCCCATGGTCGTATCGGGGTCGCGAGCACGGCGTCGTACAGCTTCGAGTACTTCAGCTTGAAGAACAGGTTGTACGTCGTGTCGGCGATCGCACCGTTCATCGCACTCGAGGCCAGCATGGCCGGAGCGATGAACGCCGGATAGCTCACCAACCGCCCGTCCACCACGAAGCCGTCGACCAGCTGCGAGATCCCGACACCGATCGCCAGCAGGTAGAACAGCGGCTCGAAGAAACCCGACACCAGCACCAGCCAGTCGTGCCGGTAGACCATGAGGTTGCGTTCGACCAGCAACCACGCCCGCCCGCGCGGCGGGGGCAGGGGGACCATCCGGAGGACCAGAGCGGCCATGGGCACATGCACCTCCACCTACGTGACGAGCCGGCGCCGGAACCCCCGCGCCGCCCACCACACGCCCACGCCGATCCACAGGCACAGGTAGCTGACATTGCCGGCCACCCACCACCAGGTGGGCTCGCCCAGGGTGAACATCCGGGCCAGGTGGACGCCGTGCCACAGCGGTGTGGCGTAAGCCACCGGCTGGGCGGCCACCGGCAGCTGGCTGACCGGAAAAAACGCGCCGGAGAACAGGAACATCGGCAGGATCGCGAACCGGAAGTACATCGAGAAGATCGTGTCGCGGTCGGTCGTCACCGCCATCGCGAACGTCGGCGCCGCGACCGCGAGCCCGGTGAGCAGCCCCGCCACGACGGCCAGCACTCCCCACGGCGAGGCGACGGCGCCGAACGCCGTGATCACCGCGAGGTAGACGACACAGGTGGTGAGCACCCGGAACGCGACGAAGAGCAGGTGCCCAACCAGCACGTCCGCGACGCCCAACGGCGTCGCCAGCATGGCGAAGTAGGTCTTGAACCACTTCCAGCCACCCATCACGGGGTACGACGACTCGAACGACGCGGTTTGCATCGCCGTGGCGGCGAGCAGTCCGGGCGCGATGAACTGGAGGTACGTCTGGCCACCCAGCGCCGACCTTCCCTCACCCGCATCGACGTACGCACCGAGGCCAAGGCCCATCGCGGCGAGGAAGAGCGACGGTACGAGGAAGCTCGAGATGATCGTGCCGCGCCAGGTGCGCTTGTACGACACCATCCAGTACTCGTACGCACGCAGGGCCCTGTCCCACCGGGCCGGCCGCGTTCGGGCTGTCACCATGCGAGGTCCCGGTCAGTCGACGAGCGTACGGCCGGTGAGGCGGAGGAAGACGTCTTCGAGGGTGCTCCGGCGGACCAGAAGGCCCTGCGGTGCCAGGCCGCGCTTGTTCACGGCGTTGGCGGCGGCGTCCCCGTCGTAGGTGTACAGGAGTACGCGGTCGGGCAGGACCTCGATCCGGTCGGCGAGGTCGGCGACCTTCTCGGCCGCACTCTCCTGCCCGCCGACCCCGAACCGCAACTCGACCACCTCCCGGGTCGAGTGGGTGCGGATCAGGTCGCCCGGCGAACCCTCGGCGACGATCCGGCCCTTGTCCATGACGACCAGCCGGTCACAGAGCTGCTCGGCCTCGTCCATGTAGTGGGTGGTGAGAACCAGCGTGACCCCGCGCTGCTTCAGCTGGAACAACCGGTCCCACACGAGATGCCGTGCCTGCGGGTCGAGCCCGGTCGTAGGCTCGTCGAGCAGCATGATGTCGGGATCGTTGACGAGGGCGCGGACGATGGTGAGTCGCCGCTTCATCCCACCCGACAGGTCCGCGACCTTGGCGCTCGCCTTCTCCGACAGCTGGGCGAAGTCCAGCAGCTCCGTTGCCTTGTCGGCACACGCCCGCCTGGACATGCCGAAGTAGCGGCCGTAGATCACGAGGTTCTCCCGGACCGTCAGCTCCTCGTCGAGCCAGTCGTCCTGAGGGCACACGCCGAGCCGGGCCCGGATGCGAGAACCGTCGACGACCGGATCCATGTCGAGGATGCGGAGGCTCCCGCCGGAGATCGGCGACACGCAGCCGATCATCCGCATCGTCGAGCTCTTGCCGGCACCGTTCGGCCCGAGGAAGCCGAAGACCTCACCAGCTGACACCTCGACGTCGATCCCGGCGACGGCGACGAACGAGTCGAAACGTTTGTACAGCCCCCGCGCCTCGATGAGCGATCCCACCGCGTCCCTCCCCGGACGTCGCGGCTGCCCGGCCCCTGCCTGCCTGCCCGACCGGACCACCCTGCAACGACTGTAATCGCGGATCCGGCGGGTGCCAGTCGATGCGACACCGAGATCAACGCGGACGACGGCCAAAAATGATCAACGGTGGCGAATTCGGACAGTGCCGGAACGCGTGTCCGAATTCGCCACCGTTGCTCATCTTGGCCGGGCGGCTTGAGAAACCTAGTCGGCTGACCAACGGGACAGCTTGCGCGCGACCGTACGAGCCCTGTCCGCGGCCCCGGGCGGCAGGGCGGCGATGGCGCGGAACGCCTGCCGGTGCAGCCACGGCTCCGACGTGACCCGGGCGACGACCCGCCGCGGAATCGCCCGATAGGCGATCCCTCTGACGCCGACGATCCGCCCGCCCTGCACGACCGCCGTGCCGATCGGGATCGCGGGCTGCCGCCCCGACGGGTCCGTACGCAGGGACAACGGGTGCCGGCCGGACGGCAGGGTGGTCACGTCATTGAACGCCAGGACCGCCTCCTGCGCCGGTTGGATCCGGCCAGGAAGAGTCCGGGACGACCCGGCCCTGCCGATCACGACCTCGACCTCGCGTGGACCCGTGCCGGGCGCCGCCTGCACGGGTACGGCGAGATGCAGCTGGGCACCGCGCGCCTGCAGCGGACCGATACCGCGCGCGGCGAGCTCGCCGGCGAGGCTCTGGTTGCGTTCGTCGATCTCCAGCGACAGCTGGCCGAGCGGGAGGGTGCGGTGCGGGACGATGATGCGCGACGGGTTGCCGACGACGGCGGGGATCAGCGCGCCGTCCCATCGAGAGCCGCCGTCGATGGTGAGCCTGACCGCCCGTCCGAGGCCGAGTGACCGGATGGCGACCCACATGTCGTAACGGCCCGGCTCCAACGGCGCTCCACCGGCAAGGGTGCGCGGGTCGAACGTCGCCGTACCCGCCAGCACCACCTGGTAGCAGTCCTGGCGCCCCGCGCCGATCGGAACCAACGTGGCCCGCAGTGTCGTCGGCGCGAACCACCACAGGTTGGTGTCGCGGTGGAACACGCGTACTTCTGCGGTCGCGTCCGCGCACGGGTCGCCGGCGTCCCAGGAGTCGATCGTGGACAGACCTGACACCAACGACGGGTCGACCTCGAACCGCCCGCCCCGCTCCACGATGACCACCGGCGAGCCGTCAGCATGCAGGAGACCGGCCCGCACGTCGGCGCACAGAGAGCTGTTCTCCCAGCGCAGGTCATCGACGGTGGCGAAGCCCCGGACGTTCTCGCAGCGCCGGGCAAGCTCCATCAGGCCGTCGAGCCGGTCACGTTCGAGAAGCGCCGCGCGGAGCCGCATGATCGGCGGGAGGCCGGCCACGACCTCGCCACCCGCGAACCTTCCGTCGCTGCCGGCGAAACAGGCGAACGCGAGTTCACGGACGACCCGGAAGCCCTCGTTGCGGTAGCCGTCGGAGTACTGCAACAGCCGCGGCTCGCACAGCCTGCGCATCATCTCGATCCGGAAGAAGCGGCGCAGCAGTCGGTTACGGAGCTCGCCTGGCTCCGTGCCGGCCTTCACCGCGTCGATCACCTCGCGGAGATTGCCGTAGTAACCCCGCATCGACGACCGGGTGCTGCTGCTGTTCCCGCGGTCGTCACGACGGTTCCAGAAATAGCAGGCGTAGTCGCCGACGATCGAGACGGTCTTGGCCCGGAGGTACGCCTGCACCATGAACAGCTGGTCTTCCAGCCGGCGTTTCCCTTCGGGGAACCGCAGGTCGTTGTCCTGCAGGAACGAACGACGGAACATCTTGTGCGGACTCACGCTCTCGATCAGCGGAGCGTCTTCGATCGTGCAGCGTTCGACGTTGCGGGCGAACACGTGACTCGGCGCGGTCATCGTGCCGGCCACCTTGCCCAGCACGATGTCGCTGGAGTTGCGTGCTCCGATGGCGTACATCCGCTGGAGCGCCTCGGGCGCCATCTCGTCGTCCTGGTCGACGAACTGGACGTACTCGCCGCGTGCCTGGTCGACGCCGACGTTGCGAGGCTTGCCCGGCCAGCCGGAGTTTTCCTGGTGCAGGACTCTCACGTGCGGGTGTTCGGCCGCCAGCTTGTCGAGGCGGGCGGGCGAGGCATCGGTGGAGCCGTCGTCGACGAAGACGATCTCGTACTCCTCCGGCGTGAGGCTCTGGTCGAGCAACGAGTCAACACACCGGTCGAGATAGGGACCCGGGTTGTAAACGGGCACGACGACGCTGACCTTGATCATGAATCCCCCGCAAACCTGTGGTCCGCTCGACTCCTGCGCGTGAGCTTTGGCTTCCCGCTGGGTCCCCTACTCAAACCGGTCAGCGGGCACAGTCAGTGGCAACTGGGAACAAGGAGTTATCGAGCCGTTAAACGACCAAGTCCGAAGCGCGCGGAATGTCCCAAAAATGTAGATCTGATGGCGGGCCAGGTCAGGTGTCGCGGGCGCTGGTGCTGCTGGTGGTGAGGCCGTCCGCCGCCGCGTCCCGACCTGGCGCCTCGGCGGCGTCGGACAGCTCGGCAGGGTCGGACGGCTCAGTCGGATCCTCAGTGTCCGTACCGTCCTCGGCGACCATCTCCTCCGCGACGGGCTGAAGGACGGCACCACGTCGTGGACCCGCCCCGTGTTCACCGGACCACTCCACATCGGCGGCGGCGATCAGCGCGTCGGCGGCGGTGTTCCATCGCTCCTGGGCGGGTGGCTCGTCGGGACCGAGCAGATAGGCCCGCGCCACGTCACGGTCCCGGGCGAGTGGGTCATCGGACAGGATCGTGTCGACGACCTCACCGATGTCGGCGCCCGGATTCAGCAGGTAGGCGGAGCTGGTGCTGGGGAAGGTCGCGCGGAACGTCTCCTCCGAAAGGCCCTTGGGGTTGGCGACGACGCACGGCTTGCCGGTGCTCAGGAAGTCGGACACGACGCTCGACACGTCCGCGATCATGAGATCGGTCTCGTTGTAACACTCGAAGAGGGTGGGCAGCCGGTCCGAGACGACGACCGGGCGTCCGGCGTAGGCCGCCCGGTAGATGGTGTGCCACTCCCCCTGCAGGCGCTCGGCGTCGGCCGGCGGAAGATCGGGATCGGCCAGCTGGGCGGCGATCATGTCCAGGCGGGACTGTTGGTCGGCGGCGACCGCGCCGTGACGGTCGGCGGCGGCCGCGATCATGGCGCGGATCTCCCGATCGGCCCGCGCGGCCACCGGGTCACGGGTGCCGGTGAGCGGATGCGGCTTGTAGATCAGCCGGACGGGGACGCTCGACCCGAGCAGCCGCCGGACCAGCTCCGGGCCCATCACCGTCAGCGACGTCTGGAAGTGATCGTCGGTCCAGCCTTCCCACGTGGGCAGGTAGAGCACGGTGAGCGGTCGGCCGGGGCCCGGGGTCGGCACGGGACCGCTCCGGCGCTCCAGGACGTCGAGCTGGGGTCGGCCGACCTCCACGATGTCCTCGTCGCGTACGCCCACCTTGGCGCGCGCGTAGCGCTCCCTGCCGGCGGAGCCCGCGACCCAGATCTGGTCGTAGACCTTACTGAAGGGGTTGAAGCTCGCCACCTTGTCGCTGTCGCCGTGGCCGATGAAGACGTGCTTGATCCGCGGCTCGCGGAGGAAGTGGATGTTGTTGCCGACGTTGGCGACGAACAGCGCGATCCGCGCGTCGGGCAGGGCGAAGTTCATCAGGTCGACCGCGCGCGGAATGCACACGATGGGGACGCTGGTGCGGCCGAGGTCGCGGATCGCGTGCCGCTGCCGGACCAGGACGACACTGGGCTGGGACATGCGTTCGAGAGTCTGCAGCCACATCTCGGCCTGGTAGAGCTCGTTCGGCGAACCGCTGAAGTAGAGCACGACCTCCGGTCCCCTGGCGTGCAGGGCCTCGCTCACGCCGTCGAGCAGCGCCTGCGGGTCTGGCCGGCGGCCCAGGAGAACGAGCTGACGGACCAGCAGCAGGCTCGCGACCGCGACGGTGCCGGTGTAGAAGCCCACCATGAGACCGAACGACCAGAACGCGTTGGTCCAGACGCTGAGCGCACCGGCCAGGACGGGGAGCAGGCCGAGGGCCATCAACCGCAGGGCGGCGTCCTCGGTGAGCACCTTGGGGAGCTCGACCGGACGCAGCTCCTCCGGCAGCTCGAAGCCGCGCACTTCCACCGGCGGGAGGGTCCGGCGGCTGACGAGGGTCAGCAGGCCGAGATAGCCGATCCGGCAGACCGGGATGGCGAGTGCCACGACGGTGATCGCGAGAAGCTCGGCCCGGTTCATGTCGCGGTTGGCGTCGGTGATGGCCACCAGAAGCAGGAACAGGAAGATCTGGGCGAACGCCCGGTGGGAGATCCCGATCTGGGCCCGACGCAGGAGCAGAACCACCGGGCGGTACCGGCGTTCGACCAGCACGTCGACGGCCGACGCGACCAGCAACGCCAGGGCGAACAGCAGCGGGCGGGCCAGGACAGCCGTCACGACCAGGCCGGCATAGCTCGCGATCAGGGCAGCCAGTGCGGCGATCTGTGGCCCTCGTGGAGCGAGCGCGTGCAACACGGTGGAATCTTCTCCCAGATGTCGTCGACGGCGGTGGAGGCCATGCCGGTGTCGTGGCGCGGACCCTACTCCGACCCTGGCGTCAGGTCAGGCATCGGTCCTTTGCCGTCACAGCCTGGCGCATGCGTTCGAGAGCCGGTGGTTCAGGGGGGCCGAGGAGCTGCTCGCGCAACGCCGTCCGCTCGTCGACGGCCGGATCGGCGCTGCCCCGCCCGGCGGCGAGCAGGCTGGCCAGCCCGTGCCCGTCGGGGTCGACGAGGTAGCCCCCACGGCTCGAAGGGTAGCGCCCGACGAACTCCGCGCCAGAGAGGCCCGCAGGGTTGGTGACGGCGTAGGGGCGTCCGCTGGCCAGGAAGTCGGTGATGAGGCTCGAGACGTCGCTCAGGAGGACGTCGGCAGCGGCAAAGCAGGCCTGGACGCTGAAGTGGGGACCCGGCGCCACCACGTGGCCACGGTGTACCGGCTCGGGGGTGCTTTCCGGTGCGTCCGCTGCGTACGGCAGGGCGGGCGTGTACGGCGCGAGCTGTTTGGCGGCCCACACCTCGAGGGCCGCCAGCTGTTCGGCGCGGGAGGTGAGCACCGGCGAGCGGGCCACCTCCAGGTCGTCGCGTGCATGGGCGTACGCCTCCGCGGGAGCGACGGGCGCCGGCACCTCCTGCGCCCCCAGGAGGTCGAGGATCTCCCGATGGGCGCGCACGACGGCCGGGTCGCGGGTGCCAGCGAGCGGATGGGGCCGGTAGATGATGCGGACGTCGGGCTCGGCGAGGAGCAGCTGGACGAGAGTGGCTCCGCACGAGCCGAGCGAGCTCTGGTGCGGCTCGTCGCCGTAGCCCTCCCAGGTCGGTGCGTAGACCACGGTCAGCTGGTCGGGCTGCACCTCACGATGAGTGGTGACGAGGGCGTCGAGCTGCGGGCGTCCGATCTCGAGCACCCGGGAGTCGTCGATGTCCAGGCCGGCGGTGCGGAACCGTTCCCTGCCGCCGGGACCCGCCACCCAGATCTCGTCGTACGCCTTGAGGAACGGGTTGGTCGTCACCGCCTTGTCGCTGTCGCCGTGCCCGATGAAGACATGGCGGACCCCCTTGCGCCGCAACAGGTGCAGGTTGTTCGCGGAGTGGGCGACGTACATCGCGACGCGTAGCTGCGGTAGCGGCTGGCCCATCAGCACCGTTCCGTGTTCGATGCAGAGCACAGGTATCCGGGTGGGGCCGAGCGCCCGCAGGCTCTCCCGGTCACGGAGGATCAGCAGAGCCGGGACGTCCAGGCGCTCGAGGGTCTCCACCCACATCTCGAGCTGGTAGAGGGTCTGCGGAGCTCCGCCGAAGTAGAGCGCCACCTCCGGAGCAACCTTGTCCAGCGCCCGGTTGACCGCCGCCTCCAGCCGCGGTTTCGTCACGCGCCGCATGGCGAGCGCCGAAAACCCCAGGAGTCCGGTCGCCACCGCAACGAGGGTGACCGCCAGCACCGCGCCGACGAGGAGCAGCGGATACGCACCGGAAAGCAGGCCGAGCGCGGCTCCGGCCGCGAGCAGGACGTCGGGGCAGCCCAGCGACAGCGGAAGGTACTGCCCGACCACGGGGTGCGGAGCGCTCGGGATCTCGACCGGGGCGAGCGACAGCCCGCGGGTCACGACCGGCATCCTGCGCTGGCGGTGGACGAGCTCGGACAACGCCATGCCGCCCGCCCGCAGCGTCACCACTGCCAACACGCCCGCGACCGCCGTCACGAACCAGCCGGACGGCGAGTCGGACCGGGCCAGGAGGACGACCACGGACAACCCGTAGAGCAGGCCCCGCCACGGCGCGCCCGCGCCGACCCGACCGGCGGCCCAGGCGAGGAACGGTGCCCGCCACCCGACCGCGACCTCCAACGCGGTGACCAGCAGCGCGGCCGGAAGAAAGGCGACCGGCAAGGGCACCAGGGCGGCCACGACGAGGACGGCGTACGCGGCGCCGAGTCCGGCGGCCAGCCCGATGCTGGTCCGGTCGAGCCTCGGCGAGGGGACTCGTTCGGTGACCTGGATGGTCTGCACGGTTAGCCGACCGATCCAGTCATCCGCGGTAGTCGGCGGAGTCGAGGGTGTCGCCGCCCGCGGCCGCACCCTCCACGTGGTCGAGGGCGTCGGTGATCGGCTGGGTCGGGTCGCTGTCGCCGTGCTCGCCCGGCGGCGTCGTGACCGGACCAGGTACGGGTTCGAGGCGTACGTCGACGACGTGACCGGTCTGCTCGGACAGCAGGACGTCGAGGGAGGCGAGGCCGACGTCGCGGGCTGGGAGCAGCGTGCCCGGCGGCTCCTCGCCGAACGCCCGGGTGCGCATCGGCGTCTGGGTGCGTTCGGGATTGACGCAGTTGACCCGGATCCCGTCGGCTGCCCATTCGTCGGCGAGCGCCTGGGTGAGGTTGACGACCGCCGCCTTCGTCGAGGAGTACAGGCTGTAGCCCGCCCGCCCGCGGGTGTACGAGCTCGACGTGAAGAGCAGCAGGTGACCACTGGACTCGGCGAGGTAGCGGTGCGCCGCCCGGGCGACGTAGACCGGCCCGAGCAGGTTGACCTGCAGGCTGTCGGTGATGACGTCGTCGGGGCAGTCGGCGAGGGCGGCGGTGTGCAGGACCCCCGCCGTCACCGCCACGAAGTCGATCCGGCCCGTCTCCTCGTACGCCTTCTCCAACGCCGCCCGCACATGTTCGGGTTCTTCGACATGGGTGCCGGTCGCGGACCTGCTGAAGCTGTAGACCGTGGCCCCGAGTTCCCTGGCCGCGTCACCGATCTCGGCACCGATGCCGTAGCTGCCGCCGAAGACGACGAGGGTCCTCCCTTGGAGGAGTGCGCTCGCCTGGTCGGTCGACAGGGCACTCGGCGGGGTGTGCGAACCCAGCCGGAACAGCTGGTCGGCGAGGAACACGTCGATCGGATACGTGACCTTCATGTTGCGTTCGGACCCCTCGACGACCGTGATGGGGACGTCGGGGAGGTAGCGCAGCACGACCGTGCAGTTGTCGGTGGGCGTGAACTGTGGATCCTTGGCCGCGAGTTCGTAGGCACGGCGGATGGTCGAGAGCCGGAACGCCTGTGGGGTCTGTCCGCGCTGCAACCGGTCACGCTTGGGGATGTCGGTGATGATGCCGTCGTCCACGACGATGATCGTGTCGGCCGACGGGATCGCCACGTCGACCGCGGCGAAGGTGTCGAGGGCCGTCACGCAGTCGGCGATGATGCGGTGGTCGAGCAGCGGGCGTACCGCGTCGTGGAACAGCATCTTGGCCTCGCCGTCCCCCGCGGCGGCGATCGCGAGCCGGCTCGTCTCGTCGCGACTCGAACCGCCGTCGAGGATCCGGGTGACCTTGCGGAATCCCGCGTTACGGACGATCTTCTCGGCGTCCTCGGTCCAGCCGGGCAGCATCAGTACGAAGATCTCGTCGACGTCGGGTGAGGTCTCGAACACCTCCAGCGTGTGTTCGAGCAGGGGCTTTCCGGCCACCTTGAGCAGCTGCTTGGGCAGCCGGAGGCCCACCCGCTCGCCGGAGCCGCCGGCCAGGACCACGGCGATGCTGCGCAGCGCGGACGCGGGTCTCTCGTTCCCGGCGCCGGGTGTCGGGTCGGGCCTCGTCTGGGGCACGGTTCTCGTCACTTCCCTTCGTCGGTGTGCGTGCGATCCCAGGGATGGTAGTTGCCCACCCTGTGGGCGCTGTCACCTGCCGGACGCCGCCTGTGCCCGGTTTGTCACGGTCGTCCACTCACGAGGTGTTGGTCTGAACTGCGGGACGCTCGGCGATGACGGTCCAGGCCTTCGGGTTGTAGGAGTGCTCGGCACCATAGTCGGCCGCGAGGAATGTCGGTATATGTATGGCTCTGACTGTCGGAAACTTCACCTTCAGCAGCTCCTGGATCCTCCCCGCACTGAGCTCGTTCCAGTGGTAGGAGTCCTTCGGCCGGACGTTGTGCTCAGGCTTGTCGACCATGATGAAGAACGCGATGACGACGCCTTTCCGCGCGATCCGGATGGCCTCGTTCATCGCCTTGTGCATCGCGGGCAGCGAGAGGTGCTCGAAGATGTCGAAGGCGAGAACGTAGTCAACGCTGTCATCGGCATACGGCAAATCGAGGATGCTCCCGAGTTCGAACCGCACCGTTGCGCCGCGGGCGGGGAAACGCTGGCGGGCGTTGCGGATGTTGTCCTCGTTGAGGTCGACGCCGGTGTAGTCGAGGAACCGCGCGATGCCGTAGGCGTCGAGGAAACGGTAGTCGTTGGCCGATCCGCAGGCGAACTCCAGGACCCGGAGGGTGTCTGCCTCCCGGGCGGCGAGCGCCTTCGACCATTTCCTTTCGTAGGTGTCCTCCCGGTCGGCGATGACCGCGCAGACCTTCTTGACGGCGGCCCGCTTCTCCGGGTCGGTGTACTGGGACATCGCGACGCCGAGCTCCCCGGCGCGGCGCCGGAGGGCGGCATTGGCGTCCACGCAGAACACGAGTTCCTCGCGCATCATCGGCTCGAACTCCGAGCCGAACAGCTCGGTGAGAAGGAAGTGCCGCGCGAGAATGCTCTGCGCGTTGATCCGCGGATTCTGATATCCGCTGACGAGATAGTCATCGAGTGTCTCGGCGGGGAGCTTCGCCCAGCTGCGCCTGAGTTTCGCCGCCTCTGTCTGCCAGCGCCCACCGGCCAGGATGTCCCTCACCTGACGCCGCAGCGTACGCAGGGCGGGACGGGCCCATACGGGGACCCACCGCAACCAACGGGTCCGCACAACCGCCTTGTCCGCAACGCCCATGCCGCACCCTTCCAGTCGGGTGATCGCGGAGTTCCCCGAGACATCCGATGATCAGAAGATGCTGTGACGGCGCTCCCGTCTTGAGGAAAAACACGGAATCTTACTCGACCGACGACCGGTTTGGGGAGATCCCTGACCCCACCGACGGCAGACGTCCGCCGTCGCAGGCCGTGACCGGAAAGGGCGGCGTCGCCAGCCGCTCGGTAGGGTCTGGGGCCATGAAGACGTTGAGCATCGAAGGAGCCTGGGTGACCGAGCCGCCGGTCTTCCCCGACGACCGAGGCTCGTTCGTCGCGTGGTTCGCCTCCGACGAGTTCCAGCAGGCAGTCGGCCACCAGTTCGCGCTGCGGCAGGCCAACTGCTCAGTGTCACGACGCGGTGTCCTGCGTGGCATTCACTACGCCGACGTTCCTCCCGGCCAGGCGAAGTTCGTCACCTGCGCCCGCGGCGCCCTCCTCGACGTGATCGTGGACCTGCGGGTCGGCTCGCCGACATTCGGGCGTTCGGAGTTCGTCCGGCTCGACGAACAGACCGGGCGAGCCGTCTACCTGTCCGAAGGGCTCGGCCACGGGTTCCTCGCCCTCACCGACGACACGACGGCGATCTACCTGTGTTCGGAGGGCTACGCGCCCGGCCGCGAGCACGGCGTGCACCCCCTCGACCCCGACCTCGCCCTCGCGTGGCCCGACGACATCGAGCCTGTGCTGTCGGAGAAGGACGCCGCCGCTCCGACCCTGGCGCAGGCCGAACTGCAGGGGGCACTCCCGTCGTACGCCGACTGCAAGGCATACCGTTCCTCGCTCACCTGACAGAGCGGGGTCGGCGTACGCGTGAGAAACATGTCTGGTGGGGTAAAGGAAGGATGATCACGGTCTTGACCGGCCCCACCCGGGTCCAGTCGATCCACGACGCCGGGAAGACGTGGTTCACGAGGCTGACGAAGGAGTTCCCATGACCGGGCTGGCATCGAAGCCCACCGACCGGTCACCGGCAGAGACGCCGGTGGAGTCGCCAGTAGAGACGCCGGATCCCGCAGACGTGAGCACGCAGGGATCCGGGGTGAAGGTCAGCGTCATCGTGCCGGTCTACAACCCAGGCCCCTATCTCGAGGACTGCATCAACTCGCTCCTGCGCCAGAGCCTGCCCTCGACCGAGTTCGAGGCGATCTTCGTCGACGACGGTTCGACCGACGACAGCCCTGCACGGCTCGACGCCCTTTCCGCCGCCCACCCCCACCTCCGGGTCATCCACCAGGAGAACTCCGGCTGGTCGGGCAAGCCGCGCAACGTCGGGATCGCCCACGCGCGGGGGGAGTACGTCTTCTTCGTCGACAACGACGACTGGCTGGGCGACGAGGCGCTGGAACGTATGTACGCCTTCGCGAAGGAGAACGGCTCCGACGTCGTCGTGGGGAAGATGGCGGGCAAGGGACGCGGAGTTCCGCGGGAGCTGTTCCGCAAGACCTACCCCCACGCGACACTGTCCGACGCGCCGCTCATCGACAGCCTCACGCCACACAAGATGTTCCGCAAGGAGTTCCTCGACGAGCACGGTTTGCGCTTTCCCGAGGGGCGACGCCGGCTGGAGGACCACGTCTTCGTCACCGCCGCGTACTTCGCGGCGCGGACCGTGTCGGTGCTGAGCGACTACGTCTGCTACTACCACGTACGCCGTGACGACGCCTCCAACGCCGGTTTCCAGCGCCTCGAACACAAGGAGTACTTCGCCAATCTCCGCGAGGCCCTGGACATCGTGGAGGCCAACACCGAACCAGGTCCGCTGCGCGACCGGCTCTACCGCCGGTGGTTCCGCCAGGAGATGCTCGAGCGACTCCGCGGCCGCCGCCTTCTGCACGCACCCGACGAGGACCGCAGGGCGCTCCTGGAGGAGATCCGGCTGGTCTGCAGTGAAAGGTTCGGACCGGGCGTCGCCGCAGGCCTTCCCGCCGCACAGCGGATCATCGGCAGCCTCGCCATGGCCGGTCGTCTCGATGCCCTGGTCCAGTTCGCCGAGTGGGAGGAGCGGATCCGGACCCACGCCAGACTCGACGACCTGGGCTGGCACGGTGGCACGCTGCGGCTCGCCGTCACCGCGGAGCTCCGTGCCAACAGCGCACCGATGACGTTCACGCACCGTGGAGACCGCGACCTACTCCTCCCTCCGCTTCCTGCCGAGGCGCTGGAGGGCGTGGCCGAGGACGACCTCGACACCACGGACCGGCTGCCCATGGCGCGGCTCGACGTCATCCTCCGGGCCCGCGGCAACGCTGCCGAGTTCTTCGTTCCGGTGGCGTACTCCGGTGTCCGCAAGGCGGTCGACGAGTCGGCGACCGCGGCCGCCGCCGGACCGTCCAGTGGAGAGTTGGACGAGCAGTTCCGGCTGATCCTGCAAGGCGAGGCTGAGATCGACGTCTCGACCGTCGCCGGTTCCGGCGCCCTGGCAAGCGGTGTCTGGGACGTCACCGTCCGGCTCTCCGGCTTTGGCTGGGCGAAGGACACCCGGCTGGGTGCGGTCAGAGCCACCAAGGCGACCGAGAACTGCGTACCCGCGATCCTCGGCGACCCGCCCCGGATCATCACGCCCCACTGGACGAACCACGCCAACCTGTCCCTCGACGTAGGCGACCATGCCATCACGCCTGGCCTGGAGCTCCTCGTGAAATCCAGACCAGTCGTGGCGGGGACACCTCCGGAGGCCACTCTCACCATTCCCTTGCGTGCCGTAGTCGCCGAGCCACGTTCCGACGCGGCGATCCGGCTGGTCCATGACGGCTCGGGCAAGGTCGCGGAGCTCAACGCCGAGCTCGCGCCCGCGGTCACCGACGGGACCGCCCACTCGGAGCTGTGCGCCCCGCTCATCGAGCAGCTGGATCCCGGCCGTTACTCCGTGGCCGTTCGGCTCTTCCGCCCCGGCGCGAGCACAGCGTCGCGGGGAACGAAGAAAAAGAAGGCAAAGAACCGCGTGGCCGACGCCGACGGGTTCATCAGTCTCCCAGCCACGCTCACCGTGCCCACCAGGTCCCGCCCCCCGGTCGTCGACGTCCTGACCCGGTCCGGACCGGATGAGACGTTCGACGCGACCGCCGCGGCGCCGCCACCGGTGAGAGACCGGCTCGCGCGGAGAGGGCGTCGTCTTGCCCGGCGGATCCGCCGCCGCCTCGTCCGCCGGCCTGTCCGCCAGCGCTGAACGAAGCGCCTCTACCTAGCGGAGCTTCTTCACCAACCGCGGAGCACCAGGTAGCCGGCGCAGGAACGGCGCACGCTTCGCCACCTTGCCGAACAGGTCACTCGGCCGCCGCGACACACGTCTCGGCGGCCTCGTGGCGCCCGCCTGCTTCGTCGCCGTGGCCGCATGCTGCGCGGTTGACCCGGCGCCGTTCCGGCTCTGGATGCCCGAGGCCTTCGCGGCGGCCTTCTGGCGGATGGCGGCGACCATCCGGTGCTCGCCTACCGACGCGGACTGGTCGACCTCACAGTCGCGGCCGGCGGCCGGGTCGGGTAGCCAGTCGCAGAGCTGGGGACGCGACAGGTCGGCGAGATCGTGGTCGATCCCGGCAAGCAGCTGCTCGCGGCCGTACGACGGGTCGCCGACGTCGCGCGCGGCGACCAGCGCGGACCAGAACGGCGCCGACAGCAGCGCCTCCGGCGTCATCGCGCAGCTCCGTTCGACGATCTCGGGCGGGATCTGCTGGGGGTCCTTGAGCAGGAACGTGTCCATGATCTCGTCGTAGTTGTCCGCGAGCACCGTGTTCGTGGGGTCGAGGCCCAGCACCACCATCACTCCGGTCGGCCTCGTATCCATCACCGCCAGCCGGAGGTCAGGCCGGTAACGCTGCAGCACCGGGATCATCTTGTAGACGTCACCCGTCCATGCGCCGGTGTGGCGGTTGCGCGCCGCCTCGTCGACATTGCGCGGCAGCTGGTCGTCGAAGACCACGACACTCGACCAGTCGGCGTACTTCTCGGTGTTGATGAAGTCACGCAGGACGTATTCGAACAGGTGCATGCCGTCGATGAACGCCAGGTCGACCTTCGCCTCTCCCAGGTGCTCGAGCGGTTTCTCGCGGGCGAAGAAGTCGTCACTGGTCTCCCGGACCATGTGGAGGTCACACCGGAGTTCCTTCACCACCTTGAAGGCGGGGTCGACGGCGACCGTGGGAACGCGGGACAGGGTGAGACTCCGGCCGTCGTTGATGCCGATCTCGAAATACGTACGCGGCTGGTAGACCGCGTGCAGATTGCGCAGAAACCCGTGGCGGTGCACTTGCTCTCTCCTCGCCCAACTCGACGACTCACACGATAGGGGGACAGAGCCGGCGTCTTGGATCGACTCGCCCGCCGTGTTTCACACGATCGTCGCGAAGGCTGAGCGCAGAGCGGCCCTCCAGTGCCTGAGTGGGCCGACACCCAGTTCGGCCCACCTGGCGTGCCCGAGCACGCTGTAGGCAGGTCGAGGCGCCGGGCGCGGGAACTTGTCGGTCGTCGTGGGGTGCACCCGCGCCGGATCAGATCCGAGCAGCTCGAACACGTCCTTGGCAAGATCGCACCAGGTTGCTTCCCCTGAGCTGGTGGCGTGAAACACGCCCGTCACCTCCGGGTTGGCGCCGACGAGTACCAGCCGCTCGGCGACGTCGGCGGTCCAGGTGGGCTGACCACGCTGGTCGGCTACGACGTCGAGAGTGTCGCGTTGGCCCTCGAGCTTCGCCATGGTGCGGACGAAGTGTGAACCGTGCGCTCCGTAGAGCCATGCCGTGCGGACGACGACACCGCCGTCGGGGAGGGTTTCGAGCACGGCCTGTTCGCCGACCAGCTTCGTCCGGCCGTACGCCGTGCGCGGGTCGGGCTTGGCGTCTTCGGCGTACGGCTCGGTCGCGTCCCCTGCGAACACGTAGTCGGTGGAGACGTGCACCAGCCGGGCGTCGGTCGCGGCGGCGGCCTCGGCGAGTACCCGCGGGCCGATGCCGTTGACCAGCAGTGCGGCACCCTCGTGCGCTTCCGCGTCGTCGACCGCCGCCCAGGCGGCGCAGTTGACGACGACCTGCGGACGGTGCGCGGCGAACGCCGAGCGGACTGCCGCGGGGTCGGTGATGTCGAGGTCCCCTCGGGCGAGAGCGGTGACCTCTTCGCCGTCGGCCCGGAGTCGTGCGACGACGTCGTGGCCGAGCATTCCCGCGGCACCGGTGACGAGCCAGCGCATCACGGCGTCCGCTCCTGCTTCAGGCCCTCCCACCAGGTGCGGTTGTCGCGGTACCACGCGACGGTTTCGGCGAGGCCGGTGTCGAAGTCGTGGCGCGGGCTGTAGCCCACCTCGTCCCGCAGCTTCGTCCAGTTGACGGAGTAACGCCGGTCGTGACCCTTGCGGTCCTCGACGTACTCCACACTGTCCCAGCTCGCGCCGCAGGCCTTGAGCAGACGTTCGGTGAGCTCGCGGTTGGTGATCTCGGTACCGCCGCCGATGTTGTAGGTCTCGCCGGCGCGGCCCTTCTCGAAGACGAGCGCGATCCCCTGACAGTGGTCGTCGACGTGCAGCCAGTCGCGGACGTTGAGCCCGTCGCCGTAGAGCGGCACCTTCTTCCCGTCGAGCAGGTTGGTGATGAACAACGGGATGACCTTCTCGGGGAACTGGTACGGCCCGTAGTTGTTCGAGCACCTGGTCACCCGGACGTCGAGGCCATGGGTGCGGTGGTAGGACAGCGCGATCAGGTCGCTCGACGCCTTCGAGGCGGAGTACGGCGAGTTGGGTGCCAACGGATCGGTCTCCGGCCACGAGCCTTCGGGGATCGAGCCGTAGACCTCGTCGGTCGACACGTGGACGAACGGACCGACGCCGTGCCGGAGCGCGGCGTCCAGCAGCGTGTGTGTGCCCACGACATTGGTGACCACGAAGTCCGCGGAGCCCTCGATCGACCGGTCGACATGGGACTCCGCGGCGAAGTGGACGACCGCGTCGTGCTCGGCCATGACCGAGTCGACGAGGGCGGCGTCGGTGATGTCACCCTCGACGAACGCGAAGCCCGGCCGGTCACGCACCGGGTCGAGGTTGGCCGGGTTGCCGGCGTAGGTGAGCTTGTCGAGCACCGTGACCTGCGCACCGGCGAGAGGCGGGAACCCGCCGGTGAGCAACGTACGGACGAAGTGCGAGCCGATGAAGCCGGCACCGCCGGTGAGCAGGATGCGCGGAGTCGTGTCAGTGGACGCAGGCACGGAGGTATTCCCTTGGGACGGCAACGGTCAGGAGCTGATCTGGATTCTGCTGTGGTCGCCGAGCACCAGGCGGTGCGCCTTCGGCACCCGGGGCGCGGGCGTCACCTGTACATGGTGGCCGATGAGCGACGCCTCGATCCTGCGTACACCCTCGACGGAGGTGTCGTGCTCGACGATGGAGAACTCGATCTCGGAGTCGACGATCCGGCAGTCGTGCTCGACCGAGGTGAACGGGCCGACGTAGGAGTCGGCCACCGTGGTGCCCCTGCCGATGATCGCCGGCCCGACGATGCGTGACGCCGTGACCGTCGCGCCGGCTTCGATGACGACCCGGCCGATGATCTCGCTGACGTCGTCGACGGTGCCCTCGACCTTGGGCTCGAGCGTTTCCAGGATCGTGCGGTTGACCTCGAGCATGTCGGCGACGTTCCCGGTGTCCTTCCAGTAGCCGGAGATCACCGTGGAACGCAGGTCCATGCCCTGGTCGATCAACCACTGGATGGCGTGGGTGATCTCGAGTTCGTTGCGCCAGGACGGCTTGATCTTGCGTACGGCCTCGTGGATGGCCGGGGTGAACATGTAGACACCGACCAGCGCGAGGTCGCTCTTGGGCTGCTTCGGCTTCTCCTCGAGGCCGATCACCTTGCCGTACGCGTCGAGCTCCGCGACGCCGAGCTGGGTGGGATCGGGCACCTGGGTGAGCAGGATCTGGGCCGCCGGCTGCTCCCTCCGGAACTCGTCGACCAGCGCCTTGATGCCGCCGACGATGAAGTTGTCGCCGAGGTACATCACGAAGTCCTCGTCACCGAGGAAGTCGCGGGCGATGAGGACGGCGTGGGCGAGCCCGCGTGGTGCGTCCTGCGGGATGAAGGTCACGTCCAGCCCGAACTGACTGCCGTCGCCCACCGCCTCCTTGATCTCCTCGGCGGCGGAGTCGACCCCGACCACGATGCCGACCTCGGTGATGCCGGTCTCGGCGATCGCCTCCAGGCCGTAGAACAGGACAGGCTTGTTGGCCACTGGCACCAGCTGCTTGGCCGACGTGTGCGTCAGTGGCCGCAGCCGGGTACCAGCGCCCCCGGAGAGCACCAGTGCGCGCATGGTCGGACACCTTAGCCGCTCGACCTGATCGACCTGACCACTCCGTCGCCCGGGCGGGTCGGGGATCGGTTGTCCGGGCCCGGACCCGCCCATAACGATCCCGGACCCGCCCATAACGATCCCGGACCAGGCTGGCACCCGGGAACGGCGGGTCCGTTTACGCCGTCGAATTCGATCGGGCAACCTACGGGTAGCGGTCGCGCGTCACCAGTCCACGACCGCCCGACGGCGAAGGGAGCCGCCGCGTGCGGAACGACGACGAGGAGGCGTTCGATGCGTTCGTCCGGGCCCGAATGCCCGACTTGTTGAGGTTTGGCCACATGTTGACGGGGAGTCCAGACGCCGCGGGGGACCTGGTCCAGGACGCGCTCGAGCGGACCCTTGCCGCCTGGCATCGGGTACGCAACCGCGACGACCCCGAAGGCTACGTACGCCGAACGATGGTCAACCGGAACGTGAGCATCTGGCGCCGCCGACGGAGGGAACAGCTGGTCGACGACGTACCCGACCGCGGCCACCACGACGATCCGCAGCTTCCGGACCCCGAACTCCAGCGCGCGCTCGCGGCGCTCCCCCGCAAGCAACGCGCCGTCATCGTGCTCCGGTTCGCCGAAGACCTGTCCGAACGTCGGGTCGCCGAGATCCTCGGCTGCTCGGTCGGAACGGTGAAGAGCCAGACGTTCAAGGCGCTCGCGAAGCTGCGTGCGCGCCTGCCGGAGCAGGGACAGGACCAGCCGCCCCGGCGCGAGGTGCCGCCAGCCGTCGTCAGAGAGTCAACCGCCAAAGAGGCGACCGCACCCGCCTCGGGTCCGACCGCCCGCGGAGGCGACCAGGAGGACACGCCATGGACCCGCTAGAGCACCGCCTCCGCGAAGGACTGCGGGGCGACCGGTGGGGGCTCTCCCCTGACGTGGACGTCCTCGACCGCGTCCACGCCGGCGCGGCCCGAAGGCGCAAGCGGCGGAAGGCCGTCATGGCGGCCGGTGCCGTCACCGCGGTGATCGCCGCGTTCGGCGGGATCGGCTACGTCGCGACCGGCGGCGGGCCCACGATCATGGTCGCCGACGGGGCCAGCAGCGGGGCCGGTGGGCAGGCGGAAAAGAGCGCCCCCGACGCCACGGACATGGACTCCGAGGACCGAGGAGGGGAATCGGCGCCCGGCAGGGACGGCGACTCCGAGCGGAGGCGGGAAGAACGCGCCGACCAGTCGCCCGGGGCGGAGCCGGAGCAGCCGAACGTGCTCTCGGAGATCGCCCCGGTTCCCGGGGACTTCTCGCCCGTCTCGATCACGGCGGCCGGACCCGAGACCTACTGGCTGCTGGGCACCACCGACGGCGATCGCGCCGCCCTCGCGGCGACCCAGGACGGTGGGTCGACGTTCAGCTCGCTGGCGAGCCCTCCGTCCGCTGTCGCGCGTGGAGACAACGAAGTCAGCGCCAGCACGGTGAGTGACGTCCGGTTCGCTGGCGACGGTCAGACCGGCTGGGCGTACGGCGGTGCCCTCTGGGTGACCCGGGACGCGGGTCGTACCTGGGAGCAGGACCGGTCCGTGCCCGGTCTCGTCAAGCGGCTGGAGATCGGCGGAGGTTCGGCGTACGCGCTGGTCGACAACGGCAGCGCCTGGACCCTGTGGCGCGCTCTTCTCGGCGAGAGCACATGGCAGCAGCTCGGTGTCGAGGCGCAGGCGCCAGAAGACCTCGCCGTGACGGGCCAGTTGGTCGCCGTCACCGACAAGGACGCCGACGGGACGTCGGTCTGGGCGTCGACCGACGACGGTACGACGTTCGAGACGCACCCGACGCCGTGTCACCAGGACCTCGACGCCGGGCGCCTGTCGGCGACGATCGGCTCTCTCTGGCTGAGGTGCGCGACCGGCACAGGCACCACGCTGCACGTCTCGACCGACTCGGGTGCGAGCTGGTCCGACGTACCCGCCGGGGAACCGGCGGCACCGGCGACGGCATCGGCGCTCGGCGCCCGCGACACCGGCCGGGCGATCGTCGCGGTGCCTGGGGAGGCGCGGAACATCGGAACCGATGACACGTCGACGACGCCGGTACCGGGCCTGGGTAGGCCGGCCTTCGCCGGGTTCACGACCGAGGAGATCGGCTACATCCTCGACCTGGAAGGACACCTCTTCCGTACCGACGACGGCGGCGCCAGCTGGTCACCGGTCAGCATCAGGTGAGCCTGGTTCGCCAGGAAAGTCTGGCCGGCCAGGGGGACCCCCGGCCGCACCCTGAGGCGGAGGCCGGGTGGCGTACCGGCTCTTCCCGGATGTGCGGCGCGGGTTCGGCGCGGCACCGTGGTCCCATGAAACTTCGCCTGGTCACGCTCGCCGTCTCGATGGCGTACCTCTGGTTGATGATGATCCTGCTGGGCGCGATCGTGCTCGAGACGTTCATGGTCTATCCGAACATCTTCGTCGACCCTCCGGCCTCGCTCGAGACGGCGCTGGAGTTCATGAAGGTCACCGCACCGAACGACTTCTTCCCGCCGCTCGGGTTCCTCTCCTGGATCACCGGTGTAGGGGCCGTGGTCCTGGCGTGGCGGATCAGACCGGCACGCTACTGGGTCGCCTTCAGCGTGCTCATGATCGTGTGCGAGGGACTCTTCTCCATGGCGTTCCACTGGCCGCGCAACGAGATCCTGTTCGTCGAAGGCACCGCGGTGCACTCCGACGCCTTTCTCGTGCAAACAGCGCAGGAGTTCCAGCGGCTGCACTGGTCGAGGCTTGTCTTCAACGCCGCGTCGGCTGTCACGATCTTCGTCGGCTTCCTGAAGATCTACCGCGACTTCCTCGTCGGCCGATCCGGCGCAAGCCTCCCGACGCCCGCGACGAAACATCCGGTCTGACGGATTCGCCCGCCGATTCGTCCTGATCCGAGACGGCGGCCAGCGCCTTTCACCGGAGGTGTCGGCGGGCTGCGAGACCATGGACGGGTGCCCGAGGCTCCTGACGTACTTTCGCGGTTCTCGACCCCGACCCGAGAATGGTTCCGGTCCTCCTTCGCCGCGCCCACTCCCGCCCAGGTGGGTGCCTGGGACGCGGTGAGCCGAGGCGAGCACAGCCTGGTCGTCGCGCCGACCGGTTCGGGCAAGACCCTCGCGGCGTTCCTCTGGGCACTCGACCGGCTGGCCACCGCCGATCCGCCGGCCGAGCGGCAGCACCGCTGCCGGGTCCTCTACGTCTCGCCGCTGAAGGCCCTCGCCGTCGACATCGAACGCAACCTCCGGGCGCCGCTCGCCGGCATCCGGCACACCGCCCACCGGCTGGGCCTGACCGAGCCGTCGATCGAGGTGGCGCTCCGCTCCGGCGACACGCCCGCCGACGCCCGCCGCAGGTTCGCTCGTACGCCTGCCGACATCCTCATCACGACGCCCGAGTCGCTGTTCCTGCTGCTGACCTCCCAGGCCCGGGAGGCGTTGCGGGGTGTGGAGACGGTGATCCTCGACGAGGTGCATGCCGTCGCCGGGACCAAGCGCGGCGCCCACCTCGCCCTCTGCCTCGAACGCCTGGACGCCCTCGTCGCCGGCCAGCCCGCCGGCAGCGACGAACCGCCTCGGCGCCCACCGGTCCAGCGGATCGGTCTCTCGGCGACCGTCCGCCCGGTGGACGAGGTTGCCCGTTTCCTGTGCGGCGCCGCTCCGGTGACGGTGGTCAATCCGGCGTACGACAAGGAGTTCGATCTCCAGGTCGTCGTCCCGGTCGAGGACATGGGCGAGCTGGGAACGGCGTCCGAACCGCGCGCGCTGCGCGCCACCGTCGACGACGGTCCGGACGACGGGACGGACGGGGCGGGCCAGCACATCCGTACCGGCGCGGCCGCCGGGCCGGAGCGCCGGGCATCGATCTGGCCGCACGTCGAGGAGCGGGTCGCCGACCTGGTAGAGGCCCACCGCAGCACGCTGGTCTTCGCCAACTCCCGGCGGCTCGCCGAACGCCTGACGGCACGGCTCAACGAGATCGCCTACGACCGTACGCACGACGAAGCCCTTCCGCACGCCGGCTCCCCCGCCGAGATCATGGCGGAGTCCGGGGCGAGCAAGGGCGCGCCCGATGTCCTCGCCCGCTCCCACCACGGGTCGGTGAGCAAGGAACAACGCGCGCTGATCGAGGACGACCTCAAGTCCGGGCGTCTCCCCTGCGTGGTCGCGACCAGCAGCCTGGAGCTCGGCATCGACATGGGCGCGGTCGACCTGGTGGTGCAGGTGGAGGCACCTCCGTCCGTGGCCAGCGGCCTCCAGCGGGTCGGCCGCGCCGGACACCAGGTGGGAGCCGTCTCGCGCGGGGTGATCTTTCCCAAGTATCGCGGCGATCTCGTCGCCACCGCCGTCGTCACCGACCGCATGCGGGCGGGCCTGATCGAGGCGACCCGGCTGCCCGCCAACCCGCTCGACGTCCTGGCCCAGCAGATCGTCTCGGCCTGCTCGGTCGACACCTGGGACGTCGACGCGCTCTACGCCCTGGTCCGCCGGGCCGCGAACTTCCAGACGCTGCCGCGCTCGGCCTATGACGCGGTGCTCGACATGCTCACGGGGCGCTATCCGTCCGACGAGTTCGCCGAGCTGCGCCCGCGCCTCGTGTGGGACCGGGTGGCTGGCACGCTGACCGCACGGCCGGGAGCGCAGCGGCTCGCGGTCACCAGTGGCGGCACCATCCCCGACCGTGGGCTCTTCGGCGTGTTCCTCGTCGGCGAGAAGGCGTCGCGGGTCGGTGAGCTCGACGAGGAGATGGTGTACGAATCCCGCGTCGGCGACATCTTCACGCTGGGAGCCTCGTCCTGGCGCATCGAGGAGATCAGCCACGACCGGGTGCTCGTCTCGCCGGCACCAGGCCAACCCGGAAGGCTGCCGTTCTGGAAGGGCGACGTGCTCGGCCGGCCGGCGGAGCTCGGCCATGCGATCGGCGGCTTCGTCCGCGAGCTCGACCGGCTCTCTCCCGACGACGCCCGCGCGCGAGTGCGACAGTCCGGCCTTGACGAGTGGGCGGCCGACAACCTCGTGTCCTACCTGGCCGAGCAGAAGCGGGCGACCCGACACCTGCCCGACGACCGCACGATCGTGGTCGAGCGGTTCCGCGACGAGCTGGGCGACTGGCGGATCTGTGTCCACACGCCGTTCGGCGGCGGGGTGCACGCACCCTGGGCCCTCGCGATCAACGCCCGGCTGCGCGAACGCTACGGCGTCGACGTCCAAGCCGTGCACGCCGACGACGGGATCGTGCTCCGGATTCCCGACACCGAGGACACCCCGCCGGGGGCCGAGCTCGCAATCTTCGCCCCTGACGAGATCGAACGCCTGGTCACCGACGAGATCGGCGAGTCTGCGCTGTTCGCGTCGAGGTTCCGTGAGTGTGCGGCGCGGGCGCTGTTGTTGCCCCGCCGCGATCCTCGTCGCCGGACCCCACTGTGGCAGCAGCGTCGCCGGTCGGCCCAGCTGCTCGCGGTTGCCGGCAAGTACGCCTCGTTCCCGATCGTGTTGGAGGCGGTCCGCGAGTGCCTGCAGGACGTCTACGACCTGCCCGGCCTGGTGGAGCTCCTCCGCGGCATCGAGGCCCGTCGGGTGCGGGTGGTCGAGGTCGAGACCAGCGAGCCGTCGCCGTTCGCGAAGTCGCTGACGTTCGGATACATCGCGGCGTTCATGTACGAAGGCGACGCACCGTTGGCCGAGCGCAAGGCGGCAGCGCTGGCACTCGACCGGTCGCTGCTCGCCGAACTGCTCGGGCAGACCGAGTTGCGCGACCTGCTCGACCCGGACGTCATCGTGCGTACGGAGTCCGAACTCCAGCGACTCGACCCTGACCGCAGGTGCCGCGACATCGAGGGCGTCGCCGACCTGCTCCGCCTGCTCGGTCCCCAGTCCAGTGCGGAGGTCGCCGCTCGGTGCGTCGACCCGGAGCGGTCGGCTCACTGGCTGGCCGAACTGGAGGGAGCCCGACGGGTCATCCGGGTGCGTGGACCGGCGCCCGAAGGCCACCCATCGGTCGAGGGTGCGGAACCGGTCGAGCGCTGGGCCGCCATCGAGGACGCCGGACGACTGCGCGACGCCCTTGGCACGCCCCTGCCGGTGGGGATCCCGGAGGCGTTCACCGAGCCGGTCGCCGATCCGCTGGGTGATCTGGTGGCGCGATACGCGAGAACGCATGGACCGTTCCACGCCGCCGACGTGGCTGGTCGGTTCGGCCTCGGCGTCGCGGTCGTCATGGGCACCCTCCACCGCCTCGCCGCCGAGAACCGGGTGGTCGAAGGCGCCTTCCGTGGTTCGGCTCCAGAGTCCGCCGGTGCGGAGTGGTGCGACGCCAACGTCCTGCGTACCCTCCGCCGCCGGTCGCTGGCCGCGCTGCGCAGTGAGGTCGAGCCCGTCGACCCGCCCACGCTCGCAAGGTTCCTCCCGAGCTGGCAACATGTCGGAGGACGCCTGCGCGGCACCGATGGAGTGCTTCGCGTGGTCGAGCAGCTGGCCGGCTGCGCGGTGCCGGCGTCCGCGCTCGAACCGCTGGTCCTCAACGCCCGGGTGGCCGACTACTCCCCCACCATGCTCGACGAGCTGACCGCGTCGGGTGAAGTGGTGTGGGCGGGTCACGGCACCCTTCCGGGCAGCGATGGCTGGGTCTCCCTGCACCTGGCCGACACGGCGGCTCTCACGTTGCCGGAGGTTGATCCGGACTTCGAACCAGGCCCGCTGCACCGGGCCGTCCTCGACGTCCTCGACTCAGGTGGCGGGTTCTTCTTCCGTCATCTGGCTACCGCCGTGAGCACCGCATCGATGGAGGGTGGCGCCGGCTCACAGAACGACGACGCCGCCCTGGTGACCGCCTTGTGGGACCTCGTGTGGGCCGGTCACCTCACCGGCGACACCCTGGCGCCACTTCGGGCGCTGCTCGGCAGCGGCTCGTCGGCGCACAGGTCACGGTCGCGGACACCGCGGGCCCGGCTCGCGGGCGGACGGGCATCCTTTCGCGGCGGGGGCCGGCCCGCCATGCCGAGCCGCACCGGACCGCCGATCGCGGGCGGTCGGTGGTCCCTGCTGCCCGAACGCGATCCGCACCCGACCAGGCGGGCCCACGCGGCCGCCGAGGCACTGCTCGACCGCTACGGCGTCCTCACCCGAGGGGCCGTGGTCGCGGAGCGGGTGCCCGGCGGGTTCGCGGCGGTCTACCAGGTTCTGAAGGCCTTCGAGGAGTCGGGGCGTTGCCGCCGAGGCTATTTCGTCGCCGGGCTCGGAGCTGCCCAGTTCGGTGTGGCCGGAGCGGTCGACCAGCTTCGTGCCGAACCCTCCGGCGCCTCTCCGACGACACTCGTGCTCGCGGCGACCGACCCCGCCAATCCGTACGGCGCCGCTCTCACCTGGCCCACCCGCCCCGGCCAGGTGACGGAGGAGCAGAGCGGGCACCGTCCCGGCCGGAAGGCCGGCGCGCTCGTCGTCCAGGTCAACGGCGAGCTCGTCCTCTACGTCGAACGCGGCGGGCGCACGTTGCTCACCTGGTCCGACGACCCGGCCACCCTGCAACCGGCGGTCGACGCACTCGCACTCGCCGTCCGCGACGGCGTGCTCGGCAAGCTCAGCGTCGAACGGGTCGACGGCGAAGCGGTCCTACGCCAGCGGAACCATCCCGCGGGCGCCAGTCCGCTGGCCAGCGCGCTCGAATCGGCCGGGTTCCACACCACACCACGCGGACTCCGCCTCCGCGGCTGACACGAGGCGACTCACGGAGGACGACCGTTGCGAGCGACGCCAAGCCAGCGCGGTGCCCGCAGGCAAAGGTCTGCATGAGCGCCTTCTCACCCGGCGTGGAACGACGGTGCGAGGCCGCCGAGCGTCTGGACCGTCCGGGCCTTCTCCTGCGCGGTACCGACGGGAATCACCAGAATCTCGGTGGCGCCCGCGTCGGCGAACCGGCGCAGACCCCGTTCGACGGCGGTCTCGTCACCGGCGACCACGGCGTCTCCGGGCCCTGCCAACCCCTCCCGGTCGAGCACCGCCCGGTAGCTCGGAAGCTCCCCCGCCCGGCCGAACGTTTCGTTCACCCATCGGCGCGCTCCATCGGGATCGGCGGTGACGCACACGCACACCGATGCCACCACGGCCGGCGAGCGTCGTCCTGCGCCCGCGGCCGCCCGCTCCAGCGCGGGCCTGACCATGTCGCCGATCGTCGGGGGTCCCGCCCACGCGGTGATCGTGCCGTCCGCCAACTCGCCCGCGACCCGCAGCATGACCGGGCCGAGCGCGGACACCAGAACCGGGGGCGCGTCGGCGCCCGCCACCCCGATCCCACCGACGGCGGTCCAGCTCTCACCGTGGTACGCCACGGACTCGCCACGCAGCAACGGCGTCAGGGCGGACAGGTACTCCCGCATGTTGCGCCCTGGAGCCGCGAACGACTGGCCGTACTCGTTCTCGATGATCGGTGCGTGGCTCGGCCCGACACCGAGGACGAGGCGGTTCCCCGTCGCTGCCTGGACCGTCAGAGCCTGTGCGGCGAGCGCCAGCGGGTGCCGCGGATAGGTCCGGACGATCGCCGTCCCGACCTCGATCTCCCGAACGTGCCGTCCCACCACCGCGAGCAGGGTCAGGGGGTCCCAGCTGCCGACTTCGCCGATCCACGCCCGTGCGTAACCCGCCTCGGCCGCCGCGCTCACCTGCCTGACCACCTCCTCGACAGGTGCCCCGAGTTGTCCCTCGATCCACAGCCCGACCCGCATGCGTACTCCCTCGTTTCCTCATCGTTCGCGCGCCTCACCACCTGACGCCGGCCGGCCCTTCCCCGCACCCGGCGGCCATCCGCGCCCGTCCACCAGCCAACCGGTGGGAAGCTCCGTGACCAAGACGCGGTTGACCTGTGCAGCGATCAGGAATTGTGATGGCTGCGGGCTGACGGGAGGCGGACGTGGAACTCCGGCAGTTGCGGTACTTCGTCGCCGTGGCCGAGGAGCTGCACTTCGGCCGGGCCGCGCAACGGTTACATGTCGTCCAGCCCGCGGTGAGCCAGCAGATCGCCAGGCTCGAACGCGAGTTCGGCCTCCAGCTTCTGGACCGTACGTCGCGGACGGTCCGGCTCACCGATGCCGGTGAGCGGCTCCTCTCCGAGGCTCGCAAGGTCCTCGCGGCCGCCGACCAGGCCAAGGCGGTGGCCTCGCAGCTGGCGACGGCTGGCACCCGGTTCCTGCGGATCGGGACCAGCCCGGGGCTGGCCGCCACCCTCGAATCCGCCATCGACGCGCTGAGCCAGCTCGCTCCTGGCCTTCGTACCGAGCTGGACGGTCGACCAGCGCACGACCAGCTGGCAGCCGTACGCCGTGGCGAGCTGGACCTCGCGCTCGTCCGCGCAGCACCTGCCGATCCGGACCTGCGGACGATCGAGCTGTGGCAAGAGCAGGTGTACGTCGCCGTACCCACCTCCCACCCCACCGCCGGACAGCCAGCGGTACGGCTCGAGCAGCTCGCCGACCTGCCCCTTCGGCTTCCGGAACCGGGGTGTGACCGGCTGCTCGGGGACCTGGTCCTGGGCGCCTGCCGTCGCGCCGGATTCGAGCCGCGCACCGGCCGACCGGTGTCGAGCGTGACCAACGCTCTTGTGGAGATCGGATCCGGAGTCGGCGAATGGACGGCGATCTACGCCGACGCGGAGCGCGGCAGTGCACCCAGAAAGGTGGCGGTCCTGCCGATCGACCCGCCGTTGACCGCTCCGGTCGCACTCGTCGTACCGGTGACTCAGACGTCGACCTGCGTGGCCGCTCTGTACGAGGCATTCCGACCCCATGCCCCTGCCGCCAACGGCCTGCCCGAACCGACCGGCCAGCCCGAACCGACCGGCCAGCCCGAGCCCGTCGGCGCGGCCGTCGGTTCAGCCCAGGGCGCGGCCGACGGCTAGCTTGCGGGTGTCCGGAGCCAGCAGGCGTTCGGCGTCGGCGCTGAGATCGTCGGGCTTGGTCTGAGACTCACGCTCCGCGGCGACCCGCGCCTGGTAGACCTCCACTTCGTTCCGGATCCGTGCCTTGTCCCATCCGAGAACGTCCGCCACCAGGGTCGCGACCGACTCGGCGGTCTCGGTACCCCGGTGCGGCACCTCGATGGAGATCCGGGTACGCCTGGCGAGGATGTCGTCGAGGTGGACGGCGGCCTCGTGACTCGCGGCGTACCGCGCTTCGACGCTGAGGTACTCTCCCGCGCCGGGCAGGGGTTCGAGCAGGCTCCGGTCCGCTTCGGCGAGTTCCAGCAACTCATCGACCAGCGAGCCGTAACGGTCGAGGAGCCGCTGCATCCGCCATACCGGTAGGCCGTAGGCGTCGGCGAGCGCGTCGACCTGGTTGACCAGCGCGTGATAGCCCTCGGCGCCCGCCAGCGGAACGTGTTCGGTCACCGATGGCGGGAGGGACTGCCCGAGGTCAGGGCGGGCCGCGTCCACCGCATCCTTCGCCATCACGCGGTAGGTGGTGTACTTGCCGCCCGCGATCGACACCAACCCGGGCAGTGGCCGGGCGACGGCGTGTTCGCGGGAGAGTTGGCTGGTCTGCTCGGACTCCCCTGCGAGCAACGGGCGTAGCCCGGCGTAGACACCCTCGATGTCCTCGCGGGTGAGGGGTACGGCCAGGACCTCGTTGACGTGCGAGAGGAGATAGTCGATGTCGGCGCGACTCGCCGCCGGGTGGGCGAGGTCGAGGGTCCAGTCGGTGTCGGTCGTGCCGATGATCCAGTGGTTGCCCCACGGGATGACGAAGAGCACCGACCTTTCCGTGCGAAGGATGAGGCCCGCCTCGGACGCGATGCGGTCCCGCGCGACAAGCACGTGCACGCCCTTCGACGCCCGGACCTTGAACCGGCCGCGTCCGCCGGTCAGCCGCTGGATGTCGTCGGTCCACACGCCGGTGCAGTTGATGACGACCTTCGCCCGGATCGTCGTGGTGTCGCCGGAGTCGACGTCACGGACCTTCACGCCGACGATCCGGCCACCCTCGAGGAGGAACTCCGTCACCTCCGAGGAGTTTCGTACGACCGCGCCGTAGCGGGCGGCGGTCCGGATCACGGTGAGGGTGTGCCGGGCGTCGTCAGCCTGGGCGTCGTAGTAGCGGATCGCACCGACGAGCGCGTCCTGACGCAGCCCGGGAACGAGCCGGAGCGCTCCGGTGCGGGTGAGGTGCCGGTGCGGTGGGACAGAACGTCCGCGCGCCATCGCGTCGTAGAGCAGCAGCCCTGATCCGACGTAGGGCCGCTCCCACATCCGATGCTTCAGCGGGTAGATGAACGGCACCGGCTTGACCAGGTGTGGTGCGATCCGGGTGAGCATGAGGTCGCGCTCCCGGAGCGCTTCGGCGACGAGTCCGAAGTTCATCTGCTCGAGGTAGCGCAGGCCGCCGTGGAAGAGCTTGCTGGACCGACTGGACGTACCGCTGGCGAAGTCGCGCGCTTCGACCAGGGCGGTGTCGAGTCCTCGGGTCACGGCGTCGAGCGCGGTGCCGGCACCGGTGACACCACCACCGATGACCAGTACGTCGAAGGTGTGCTGGCCGAGCCGGGACCAGGCGTCCGCACGTTCCTGCGGACCCAGCCTCGCAGAACTCCTCACAACTCTCGCCTCGAATTCGCCCGGTATGTACCTACGTCTCCACGTCCCCAGCAGATGATCAATCTACTAGAAAGGATCGGCATGCGGAGGCGTGGTGAAACGCCGCCCTGGACGGCCATTCGTGAACGGTTCGACAACGCCGCGAATCCTGTGGAGGGCCGACCGATAGGAGTCATCGCCTTACCACAACCCGCCAGGTCGTGACTCTCGAATTTCCGTCAGACCCCATTCGGGAATATGCCGGCCCGCTGGCCGATCCCGCGGAGGCGGGGAGGAGCCCAGGCAACGGCCATTGTCCGGCACGACACAGCGAATTTCGTTCCACACAACGTGATGCGCCGCGGCGAGAAGTCGCTCGACACTTGCCATACACCCTCCCCTGCACCTCGCGCCGCTTCGTACGCTACCTGCAGACTCATCGGCCAGCGGAGTGGGAGTGCACATGACCGAACGCAGTGAGGTCACCGACAAACACAGCACCATGGTCATGGGACCGACGAAGGAGGTCACATGACCGAACGCAGTGAGGTCACCGACAAGCGCAGCAGCAGGTATGTCGCTGCCATCGACCAGGGCACCACGAGCACAAGGTGCATGGTCTTCGACCACTCCGGCCGGGTGGTGAGCGTGCATCAGCTCGAGCACGAGCAGATGTTTCCGCGGGCGGGCTGGGTCGAACACAACGCCGAAGAGATCTGGACCAACACCCGCGAGGTGACCGCGGGCGCACTGGCGCGGGCCGACATCAGTGCCGCCGACATCGCCGCGGTCGGCATCACGAACCAGCGTGAGACGGCCCTCGTCTGGGAGCGCGCGAGCGGCAAACCGGTCTATCCAGCAATCGTCTGGCAGGACACCCGTACCGACCGGATCTGTGAGCGGTTGGGCGCACTCGGAGGCGGCGCGGATCGCTACAAGGACAGGGTGGGCCTCCCGCTCGCGACGTACTTCTCGGGGCCGAAGGTGACCTGGATCCTCGAGAACGTCGAGGGTGCCCGGGAGAAGGCCGACCGTGGCGAACTGCTCTTCGGCACGATGGACACCTGGTTGCTGTGGAACATGACCGGTGGCCCCGACGGCGGTGTTCACCTCACCGACGTCACAAACGCGTCCCGCACGATGCTCATGGACCTCGCGACCCTGCGGTGGGATCCCGAGATCGCCGCGGACATGGGCATTCCGCTGTCGATGCTCCCGGAGATCCGGCCGTCGTCACAGGTGTACGCCGAAGTACGCAGGGGCGGCCTGCTCCCCGGAGTACCGATCGCGGGCGACCTCGGCGACCAGCAGGCGGCGACCTTCGGGCAGGTGTGTTTCGACGTGGGTACGGCGAAGAACACCTACGGCACCGGCAACTTCCTGCTCCTCAACACGGGTACCGAGCGGGTCAGGAGCGAGAACGGGCTCCTCACGACCGCCTGCTACCAGATCGGCGACGAGCCTTGCGTCTATGCCCTGGAAGGCTCGATCGCGGTCACCGGCGCGCTCGTGCAGTGGCTGCGTGACAACCTGGGACTGATCAGGAGCGCGTCGGAGATCGAGGAGCTGGCACGGTCGGTCGACGACAACGGCGGGGCGTACTTCGTTCCCGCGTTCTCCGGCCTCTTCGCGCCGTACTGGCGGTCGGACGCCCGTGGCGTCCTCGTCGGCCTGACCCGCTATGTCAACAAGGGGCACATCGCCCGTGCGACTCTGGAGGCGACCGCCTATCAGACCCGCGAGGTCGTCGATGCGATGAACGCCGACTCCGGCGTGGACCTCACCGAGCTCAAGGTCGACGGCGGCATGGTCGTGAACGAACTGCTCATGCAGTTCCAGGCCGACATCCTCGACGTGCCGGTGATCCGGCCGCGGGTCGCGGAGACGACGGCGCTGGGAGCCGCGTACGCCGCTGGTCTCGCGGTCGGCTTCTGGTCGAGCCAGGACGACCTGCGTAGCAACTGGCAGGAAGACAGGCGCTGGGCACCCGCGATGGACGCGAAGGTCCGCGAACGCGACTACGCGAGCTGGAAGAAGGCGGTCACCCGCACCTTCGACTGGATCGATCCGGAGGGCTAGCTCGACTGGATCGATCCGGAGGGCTAGCTCGACTGGGTCGATCCGGAGGGCTAGCTCGCCTGGTCGGCCAGGCTTGCGTACGCCGGGACGGGTGTTGACGCCTGGTCACGGTTCCGCGGGCCTGCTCAGCGTGGTCATTTGCGGCGAGGGCGGTTGGTCTCCGGTCGCCCAAGCCCGCCGGTAGAAGCCGGTGGAGACCGCTTGACAGGCCTGATCAGCCTTCGTAGCCTCGGCGAACCGTGAATCGTTTCACGGTGAATGGGGGAACGATGCGACGCGCGAAGCTCCCTCGACCTCGTCGCGAGGGTTGGCGTCACCGCGAGAACTCCGCGGCCTGGTTCATGCTTCTCCCCGCGTTCCTTCCCTATGCCGCGTTCGCACTGGTTCCCATCGCCTGGCTCATCTACTACAGCTTCCACCGGTGGAACGGCTTCACCGAGCCGACGTTCGTCGGTCTTGACAACTACGCCCGCGTAGGTCGGGACAGCCAGTGGTGGGAATCCGTCGTCACGACACTGCAGTTCACCGGCGGGCGCCTGGTGCTCGAGGTGCCGCTGGCGCTGGCGCTGGCGTACGCCTTCTTCCGCGGCGTGCGTGGTGGCACGATCCTGCGCACGATCTACTTCCTGCCCTACGTCCTCTCCCCCGCGATCATCGGCATCGTCTTCGGGTTCCTCCTGCGCCACATCGGCGGGCCGTTCAACCAGGTCCTGCTGGCGACCTGGCTCGTCGACTCCCCGGTCAACTTCCTCGGCGACGCGACGAACGCGCTGCTCAGCCTCATCGGCGTTGGCGTGTGGGCGCATGTCGGCATCAACATGCTGTTGTTCTTCGCCGGCATGATGACGATCCCGACCGAGCTCACCGAGAGCGCCGCGGTCGAAGGGGCCGGCGAGTGGCAGACGTTCCGGCACATCGTCCTGCCGATGCTCATGCCGGTCGCGCGGATCGTCGTCCTCATCTCCATCATCGGCATCCTGCGGTCGTTCGACCTGGTCAAGACACTCACCGACGGCGGCCCGGCGCGAGCGACCGACGTGATGTTCACCTACATCTACCGGTTCTTCTTCGAACCGACGGCGATCCCACAGATCGGGTACGCGGCCGCGCTGGGCGTGTCCGCGAGCGTGGTGGTCGGCGTCGTCTCGGTGGCGTACCTGCGTCTGGTCAGGAGGCAGGAGGCATGAGCGCGAGGAGCCACCACGGAGGCACGCCGACGTACGAGGTGTGCCGGAGTGAGGCACCGCAGCCGTCATGCGAAGGGGGAAGAGCATGAGCGCGAGGAGCCACCACGGAGGCACGCCGAGGTACGAGGTGTGCCGGAGTGAGGCACCGCAGCCGTCATGCGAAGGGGGAAGAGCATGAGCGCGAGGACCGAGGCTCCCGCAGGCGAGGAGCAACGGGTGTCCGCCGGAGCACACCGAGTCCCCGGCCGGCGACCACGACGTACACCAGCCGGATGGGTGCGGGTGAGTGTCCTCTGGATCCTGCTGACAGTGCTGGCTGCCGGCATGCTCATCCCGCTGGTCTTCGGACTGCTCGCCTCACTGTCACCGCTCGACCAGATCATCTCCACTCGCCCTGGACTCCTTCCGCGCACCTGGGAGTGGTCGAACTATCTCGATGCCTGGACACGGTCCAACTTCGCCCGCTACTTCCTCAACAGCGTCCTCGTCACCACGGGTGTCGTCGTCTTCGACACGTTCGCCTCCAGCATGTCCGGCTACGTGCTGGCGCGTAAACGCCTGCCGGGCCAACGGGTACTCGAAGCGGTCTACATGGCGACACTGTTCATCGGCCTCACGACCGCGATGCTCTATCCGCAGTACAAGATCGCCCGCGCGCTCGGCATCGACAACCTGCTGGGCATGACGTTCGTGGAGTACGCCGGAATCATGGTGATCCACGTCTATCTCGTCAAGGCGTTCGTCAGCGGCCTCGGCACGGAGATCGAGGACGCGGCCCGGGTCGACGGTTGCGGCTTCTTCGGCATCTACCGCCGCGTCGCCCTCCCCTTGATGGCACCGATCCTGGTGACCACCATCGTGCTCGGCTTCCAGGCGTCGTGGAACAACTACCAGGTGCCGTTGGCCTTCTCTCTCGCCGCGCCCGACCTGCGCACCCTGATCGTCGGAGTCTCAGCACTGCAGTACGACGCGGTGGAAGGAATGGCGGCCTACAACGTCGTGCTCGCCGGCGCCAACATGGCGCTGATCCCGATCGTGGTGGTATTCATCGTGCTGCAGCGCTTCTTCGTCCGCGGCTGGACCGAGGGAGCGGTGAAGGGATGAGCGGGCTTCCGGACCAGGGGGATCGACGGATGAGCGGGCTCCTCGCCGTCGACGGCCTGCCCTACCGCCTACTCGCCGGCTGGGTAGCTCTGCTCCGCGCCAGCCTGGTGTGGCTGCTGCTGTGCCTGCCGGTGGTGACGGCTCCCGCGGCCACCGTGGTGTTGGTGCGTACCGTCACGAGGATCGCGGACGGAACCTCCACGCCGACCCTCGCCGAGAGCTGGCAGGAGGCCCGCGCCTGCTTCGCTTCGGCCCTGCGCCTCGCCGTCGTCACCGTCGCGGGTTCGGTCGTCACGGCGTCCGCGCTACTCGGTCCCTCGCCCGGTGGCAGCTGGGGCGCCGTACTGCCGGTGGTCGTCGTCCCGGTTTCCGTGACCTGGTTGATCGCCGTCCAGTGGAGTTTCCCGCTGCTCGCGGTACGCGGGAACGGTGCGCGTGATGCGCTGCGTTGTTCGTACCTGCGCGCGATCCGGCGGCCCGATCTCGCCGCCCTGTGCGCGGTGGGGACGGCCGCGCTCCTCGTCGTCGGAGTCCTGCTACCGACCACGGTCTGGGTTCCGTACTGGCTCAGCGTTCCGGCGCTGTGGGCCTGGCTCGCCACCGTCACCAGCGGGCGCGCCACTCCACGCCCGGACGCGACCGTCAACGAGTTTTCCCAACGAAGGGAGACAACATGAGATTGCGCAGTGCTGCGGCGCTGACCGCGGCCGGACTCGTCGCGGCCCTCCTGGCCGCCTGCGGAGGTGACGGGGGGTCGACCGGTGACGGTTCGGACGGTGGGGACGTCAAGACCGTCGTGGTGTGGGACCGGGCCGGCGCCGAGGCGAGCGCGCGCCAGGCGTTCTTCAAGAAGTGGAACGCGAAGGAAGGGCGCGAGCTCGGCATCAAGGTGCGGTTCGAACCACAGGCGACCGAGAAGTACGAAGAAATCGTCCGGCTCGGCTTCCAGACAGAACGGTCGCCGGACATCTTCCACGCACCCAGCGCGCAGATGGGTGGCTTCGTCGCGGCGGGCTGGGTGCAGCCATTGGACGGCCTCGTCGACGACAAGCTCCTCGAAGACGCCGATCCGTACCTCCAGGACACCAGCGAGCTCGTGTGGGGCGGGCGGCCGTACGCGATCCCGACGACGACGTTCACCGTCCGGCTGGCCATCAACCGTGAGCTCTTCGAGAAGGCGGGGCTCGATCCGGATGACCCGCCGACGACGTTCTCCGAGGTCGAGGAGGCGGCACGGGCGATCACCAAGGCCGGCGGCGGCGATGCGTACGGCGTCGGTCTTCCGATGGGTTGGGTCGGCTTCCAGGGATGGACGCTCGACCTGCCGATCCTCTCCGCGTACGGTGACCTGGCGCAGAACGGCCTCTTCAACAAGTCCACGGGGAAATTCGAGTCCGAGAAGTACGCATCGAGCATCGAACACTTCCGCACCCTGATCAAGGACAAGACCGTCTATCCCGGTGCGGAGACGATGGACTATGACGTCTTCCTCTCGTCGTTCGCCGAGGGCAAGGTGGGCATGGTTCTCACCAGCGGGAGCATCGTCGGCGGACTTCAGCAGCTGGATTCGAAGGTCGACCTCGGCACCGGCCCGATTCCCGTTCCCGACGGCACGACCCAGGTCCGGTCGCCGATGAACGCGGGCTTCCCCGTTGCCATCTCCTCCAGGACTGAGGAACCGGAGGCCGCGGCGACGGTGTTCGGGGTGCTGGTCGGCCCGGAGATGCAGGAGACGCTCGCCAAGAACGGCATCCCGCCGCTGAGCGAGGAGGCATGGGACTCACCGGTCGCCAAGGAGAACGCCTCGCTGCAGCTGTTCCGGCCGACAGACAACGACCAGCAGTGGCCGAAGAATCCCGGCTCCGTGCTCAGCCTCGAAGGCAAGGACACAGCGACGACGGTCATCGGGTTGATCCTCGAGCCCGACACCGATGTGGACGCCGGGCTGGCCGAGCTGGCCACGCGGTACCAGAAGGCATGGGAGACCGGAGTCGAGAACGGCGAGATCGAACCCAAGGAGTTCGGCCGCTGACCTCGAGTCCGACCCGAGGGCACGGCCCCGGCTCGTCAGGGGGTATCTCGCCTTTCTAAGGCGAGATACCTCTGACGAGGAGGAGGTGCCTACCAGTGGCCGCGGTGGACTACGTGGTCGGAGCTGCGGCGGCCGCGTTTCAGTGACGGTGAAGGCCGGTCCGGCGCCCGATGGCCGAGCGCCACGACACCGATCGGCGTGTGGTCCTCAGGTACGCCGAACTCCTTCCGGAAGGCGGCTGTGCGCTCAGGCGGGATCCCGAAGAAGCAGGCGCCGAGACCCTCGTCGGTGACGGTGAGCAGCATGAGCAGGGCCGCCATGCCGGTGTCGACGTGCCAGTACGGCACCGGCCATCGGGTCTCGTCGCGATCGGTCCAGCCCTTGTCGGTTTCGGCGTACCGGTCGAGGTAGGCCCGTTTGCACGACAGCGCCACCACCAGCACTGGCGCCCGTCGCATGCCCTCCGACCACGCGTCCGAGCCGCCGCCCGGCGGGGTCGTCGCGGCCCAGAACCGGTCGATCCCCTCCGAAGTGTCGAGCACGAGGAAGGCCCAACCCTGGCTGAACCCCGCCGACGGCGCGCGGATCGCATTGTCGAGGATCCGCTCGACGGCGGCGGGATCGACCGGCCGGGAGGGATCGAAGTTGCGGACCATCCGGCGCTTGCGTACGACCTCGGAGAACTCCATACGGACCAGCCTGCCCGAGCCACGCCCAGCGGTGGTCCTCAGCCCTTGTGTTGGTCGTTTCATCGCGAGGTGGGGCGAAGCTCTCCGCGGTCGTCGAGCTCTCTGATCAGCTCGGGAAAGTCCATCTTCTGGATGCGGGTCACTCCCGCCTCGCCAGCGAGCTCGTGCCGCAACTCCGGTTGCCGGTGTTAGAACACCAATGCGATGTAGGCCGCCCCCGGATTCACCGCGAGCCCGGTGACGCCGAGCCTTGTACTGTTTCGACGGGTACGGTCGATCCTGGCGACCCAGTTCTCCTCGCCATTGTCCGGACGAATGCTCGGCTCAGCCACAGCGAGCCCCACCCGAGGCGCCCCTTGGGCGGTTGGTCGAATCTCACTGATCCACTCCCATGCGTAGAAGCAGCATGCGAACCGCGACCAGTGGTAGATGCCTTCGGGGCTCATGCCTACGCCAAGTGCTCCGCGCTTCCTCACCAGGCGGCCGAGGGTGGACCACCCCAGTGCCAAGAGTCCGAAGATCGGCATAGCCGGCGCCCAGGCGCGGAGCCTGGCATCTCGCCACGTGCCATCCGAGGGCACCAGATCCATCAACCACGGAAAGAGCAGCAATGCCAGCGACAGGACGAGGCATGCAATAGTCACCAGCGCTGTCGTCGCTTTCAGGTTCGGCATGATGAGACCAGATCCGCCCGTGCGTTAACGGATCTGAAAGACGGCCCCGCTTCCCCGATGTCCACACGTCCCTGTCGTGACGTAGGCACTGATGCCGAGGAAAGCTACCACCACGACAAACAAAAGCAGCAGGAACGAAAGCCACGGGTTGCCTGCAGCAAATACGGAAACCGACAAGAGGAGCATCAGAACGACGAAAACTATCAAGCCGCCCAAGATGGTGCTTCCCTGATTGCGGAAGTGTCTCCAGATCATTGGCCACGGGACATACATGTTGGTAGCTCTCTGTATCGCGTTCAACGTGGGAGGGTCTGACGCCCAGGATCGAGGTTCTGTTCTGTGTCGAGGAGTTTGTCGCGGGCGGTCCGGCCGTTGTCATAGACCCAGTCGGCACCTTGAGACGCCAAGAAACTGATCCCCGTAACGATGAGTGCCACCGCCCAGCCGGGAGGTCCCGCTGCAGCCCTTGATAGCCACCACACCGTACTTGCCCCGGCGCCGACGCCGACACCGGTGGTGAGGACGACACGCTGGGGTGGGCTTCCGCTGCAGAGGTCGTATGCGGCTCCGGTGAGGGTGAGGATCGGCCCGCCGACCGTGAGGACCCGCGCCGTCAGTCCGTACGGGCGGTGTCCGGTGAGAACGGGCGAAGGTGCCGGACGCTTGCTGAGGAGGAGCGCCACAGCCGAGGAGTGATGCGTGTCGTGCTGGCGAACGAGCTCGGCAGCGCTCTCTTTGACCAGATCGCCGGCGACAAAGGTCCATTGGTTCCAGTCATAGCTCTGGTCACCGATCATCTTCTCGCCGACCTTCACGTAAGCATCCTCGACGAGTTCCTCGACCCTGCGATAGATCTCCCTTCGCGCAGTGAAGTAGCCGTTCAGCGCCTCCGGCGTGTTGTTCTCCGGCTGACCGTCAATGCACTCCCCGAGCATCGGCGCGCAGATCCAGCCACCTTCTCTCCTCAAGCGGTTCACGTCGGCGAGCCGGTCCGCCTCTGCCATCTGCACTTCGGGGTACTCGAGGACATCGGCGATCTCGTCGAGCAGGTCGGCCCGCCTCCTGATCGCAGCCGAGAAGGCGTCCATCTTCTGATGCCCAGTGGCAAGCCGGGGTCCGGCACCGGTCGTCCACAGGCCGTGCCGCGCAAGTACGGGGCATGACGGCGCCGGCACGCATCCGCCTGTGGGGAGAATGGCGCATGGCCGAAGGCGTTGGACAGCATGCCCGAAGGTGACACCGTCTGGCTTTCCGGGCGCAGGCTGCATGCTGCCCTGGCCGGGCGGAGGCTCACGGCCGCTGAGCTGCGGGTGCCTCAGCATGCGACCGACGATCTCACCGGCCGCCTGGTACGCGAAGTAGTGTCGCGCGGCAAGCACCTGCTGACCCGGATCGAGCCCGATCTGACCCTCCACACCCATCTCGGCATGGAAGGGACGTGGCGGATCGAACGGGCCGGCACGCGATGGCCCGGCACTCGCGAGCCGGTGCGGGTGATCCTCGCCAACCAGGCGGCGGTCGCCATCGGGCGACGGCTGGCTCGGGTGGACCTTCTCGCCACCGCCGACGAGGCGACGGTCGTCGGCCATCTGGGGCCGGATCTGCTGGGACGTGACTGGGACGCCGACGAGGCTGTCCGCAGGCTTTCGGTCGAACCCGACCGTCCGATCGGCGAGGCCGTCCTCGACCAGGGAAACCTCGCCGGCATCGGAAGCCTCTATCGCACCGAGCTGCTGTTTCTGCGCGGCGTCCACCCGCTGACACCGGTGCGCGACGCCGGCGACCTGTCGCGGATGGTGCGCCTGGCCAGACAGCTGCTCTGGACCAACCGCGACCATCCCGAGCAGGCGACGACCGGCAACCTACGCCGGGGACACCAGCACTGGGCGTATGGACGTGCGGGCGAACCCTGTCGCCGATGCCGGACACCGATCCGGCGCGGCGAGATCGGCCCAGCGGGCCAGGAGCGCGTGGTCTACTGGTGCCCGTCGTGCCAGCCCGCCCGGTCGCAGTGAGCGCAGGGCACCCGGGCCGGGCGGCAGTGGATCGCCAGGGGGATGGCAGCCCAGCGCGCGGAATGCTGGCGCCGGCCTCAGCCTGTTCTGACAGGAGAGCATGCGCTGGACTCGAGGGCGCGTACGCGGTCTCCGTCGATCAGCAGGCCGCGAACGGCGCCGTTGTTGTCTTCCCGCAGCTCCGCGGAGAAGGTCAAGGGGATCCGCTGCGGTGTGCAGGCAGTATTCCCCGTCGGGTAGGTCTGCTGGCATTGGCAGGGGCTGACCGGTAGCGAGGACCTGTACACGTCGGCCACCCCACCGAGATTGCCTGGATGGCGTCGGCACCTTCGCACTTGCCATAGCGCCGCGGGATCGACGCCCACCGCGCACCAGGCAACCGCCGGCTGTCGCGAAGGCAGCCGCACGATCAGCGGACCGTCGCCGAGGCCTGCCTTGCCGTGCGGGCGAGGGCTCGTGTGCCCGACCAGCGTCAGGCGGCGACCACCACGGCGCGGTGTGCGTTGGCGGCCTCGACGGGGGTGTCGTCGATCTGTCCCGATTCGATCCTGGCCTTGTCGACATGTGCCGGCTCGATCCGGGACTTGTCGATTCGGCGGGTCTCGATCTGGCTCGTCTCGATTCGACGGCCCTCGATTCGCTTGCCCTCGATGAGCTTGGTGTCGAGGGGCGCTTCGATCCGCTTCGCGGTGACCTTTGTGATCGTCGACGACGGGACGGTCGCCGGGACCAGCGGGGTCTCGATCTTGTCGATCTCGTCGCTGACCTCGCGGAGCACGTCGGACAGGGGCACCTCGAGAGCGGCACAGATCGCGGCCAGGAGCTCGCTCGAGGCCTCCTTCTGCCCGCGCTCGACCTCGGAGATGTAGCCCAGGCTCACCCGGGCGTCGACGGAGACCTCGCGGAGGGTGAGCCCCTGCCGCAGGCGCTGGCGGCGTAGAACGCCACCCAGCAGGTGACGAACCAGGACCATGGGCGCTCCCCTCTCATCTCCAGGCCGGAAGCCCGAAACCGTCGCAGACGCGGCGCGACCGGACGTGTGCGTTTCCCCAAGCTGCACCCACCGTACCCGGGATCTGTTCGCCATGACGACACCGCACCGCCTACGGTCCGCTCAGATGCGTACGCTCATGGCGTAGATCACGACCTTGCGTTGTCGCGCACTACGGTGTCGGCGAGCATCTCCAACGCGGCCGCGACGGCGGATCCGCGGATAGTGTCCCGATCGCCGGACAGCTGGTACCGGCGTACGACAGGCGCTCCGGGTCCCACACAGCAAACGTCGACGGTGCCCACGGGCTGCTCGCCATGAGCCTCCGGTCCCGCTACGCCGGTGGTGGCGAGGCCGTAGTCGGCGCCCAGTCGGTCCCGCGCGCCGACCGCCATCGCCTGCGCCGTGGCCGGATGCACCGGACCGTGCCGCTCCAACACCTCGTCGGGTACGCCGAGCAGGGCCGCCTTCAGGTCGACGGAGTACGCCACCACGCCGCCGCGGAAGACCTTCGACGAGCCCGCCCGGGACGTGAGGGCGGCAGCCACCAGACCACCGGTGAGCGACTCGGCGGTCGCGACCGTGGCACCAACCCTGCCCAGCAGGTCATGACAACGGCCGGCCAGGTCACCGACGGGCGGAGGGCTCAACTCCGCCCACTCTGCCGGAGCCGGAGCGCGCGGATGACGTAGTCCAAGCCGGTGATGACGGTCAGCGCGACGGCGAACCCCATGGTCAGCTCAGCCAGCAGCCTGGGCAGACCCTCCAGCGGGAGCAGATACAGGCTGATCGCGACCGTCTGCAGCAGAGTTTTGGCCTTGCCGCCAGGACTCGCGGAGATGACGCCGTAACGGATCACCCAGAACCGCAGCACCGTGATGCCGAACTCACGGACCAGCACGAGCGCCGTGATCCACCAGGCGAGCTCGCCGAGTAGCGACAGCCCGACCAGGGCCGCGCCGACCAGAGCCTTGTCGGCGAGTGGGTCCGCGACCTTCCCGAAGTCGGTCACCAGACCGCGACGCCGCGCCAGCTCTCCGTCGAACTTGTCGGTGAGTGCCGCGAACACGAAGACGCCGAAGGCGACATAGCGCAGGGAGGTGTCGCCCGGCTCGGCGCTGGTGAAGAGCAACCAGCAGAAGATGGGTACGAGGGCGATCCGCAGGACAGTGACGGCGTTGGCGACGTTCCACGCGCTCACACGGCGTTCAGACACCTGAGTCACCCGCGATCTCCTCCAGCCGGCACCGAGGCCAGTTCCGCTTCCGGATGACCGTCGTCCGGCGGCAGGGCCGACGCGATCAGGTCAACCCCGTCGGTGTCGACGACGCGGGCACGCACCAGGTCACCGACCGTCGCCGACACCACACCGTCGAGGCGGGTGGTGCCGTCGACCTCGGGTCCCTGGTGGGCGGCACGTCCTTCGACACCACCGTCACCGGCGCTCTCCACGAGTACGTCGACGAGCTCGCCGATCCGGTCCTCCGCGCGTTGCGCGGTGAGCTCCTCGGCCAGCTCGGTCACCCGCTGGACCCTGGACGCGATCTCGTCCTCGTCGAGCTTGCCGGAGTATGCCGCCGCCTCCGTATTGTCCTCGTCGGAGTAGCCGAAGACCCCCACAACATCCAGCCGCGCCGCCTGGAGGAACTCGCACAGCTCGTCGAAGTCCTCCGCCGTCTCGCCGGGAAAGCCGACGATGACATTGCTGCGGACGCCAGCGGTCGGGTGGGCGGCCCGGATCTGGTCGATCAGCGCGAGGAACCGTGCGGTGTCGCCGAAGCGCCGCATCCGCCGCAGGATCGTCGGACTGGCGTGCTGGAACGACAGGTCGAAGTACGCCGCCACCCCGGGCGTCGAGGTCATCGCCTCGACCAGACCGGGCCGCATCTCCGCCGGCTGAAGGTAGGACACCCGGACCCGGGAGATCCCCTCGACGGCGGCGAGCTCAGGCAGCAGGTGGCTCTCGAGGAGGCGGAGGTCGCCAAGGTCCTTGCCGTAGGACGTGGAGTTCTCGCTCACCAGGAAGAGCTCGCGGACGCCCTGGTCCGCGAGCCACCGTGCTTCGGTGAGGATCTCTGTGGGTGGGCGGGAGAGGAAGGCACCGCGGAACCGGGGGATCGCGCAGAACGTGCACCTTCGGTCGCATCCGGACGCGAGCTTCAGCGGGGCCATCGGGCCGGTCCCGAGGCGGCGGCGGTAGACCCGTGGCCCGGCCGCCGGTGCGATGCCGTCGGGCAGGTCCGGTCCCGTGCCGACATCTCCCGTGCCGACATCTCCCGCGCCAACGGCTGGCGTCGGATGACCGCGGGTGCCCGAATCACTGTCCGGACGTACGACGGCATGCCCAGGCACGGCGACTCCCCCAGTCGCGGCTCCGCCGGTCGCGGCTCCCCCGCGCGCGGCCGGGGTGAGCGGGAGCAGCTTGCGGCGGTCCCGGGGCGTGTGCGCCACGTGCGATTCGCCGGCGAGAACGCCTCGGAGCCGGCTCGCGATGTCGGGGTAGTCGTCGAAGCTGAGGACCGCGTCGGCCTCGGGCAGCGCCTCGGCAAGCTCCTCGCCGTAGCGCTCGGCGAGGCAGCCGACGGCGACGACGGCCTGCGTACGCCCCGCGTCCTTGAGGTCGGCAGCCGCGAGCAGCTGGTCGACGGAGTCCTTCTTCGCCGCCTCGACGAAGCCGCAGGTGTTCACGACCACGGCGTCGGCGTCCGCGGCGTCGTCGACGAGCGCGAACCCCGCCCCCGCGAGGCGGCCGGCCAGCTCCTCGGAGTCGACCTCGTTGCGGGCGCAACCGAGAGTCACCATGGCGACGGTGACCGGTGCCACCGTCGTCGGGGTCGTCGTGCCCTCCGCGGTGGAGGTGGCGCCGGGACGAGTCATCGGCGCCCATCTTTCCGTACCACCGCTCGTGCGGCTAATCCCCAGTCCACCGGGCCTCGCATATCGGACAAATCGAGCTCCGCCAAGGCACCCGCGCTCGCTCAGCGCCCGATGCTCTCCAGCATCCCGCGGATGTAGCCGAGCGCGAACAGTCGTCCGTAGAGGGAGTAGCCGGGATGCGCGTTGCTGTCGCCCTCGACCGTCGGCACATGGTCGGGACGCATCGGCCCGTCGAAGCCCACCTCGTGATAGGTACGCAGGCAGTCGAGCAGGTCAGTCGGCCCGTCGTCGTGCCAGGTCTCCACGAAGTCGACAACCGTGCCGCGGACGTCGCGGAAGTGGACGAAGAAGATCTTCTCCTGCCGGCCGAACTTCTTGATCACTGCCGGAATGTCATCGGTCATCAACCGGAAGTTCCCCTGGCACAGGGTGATCCCGTTGACCGGACTGGGCACGAGGTCGAGCAACCGCTGGTAGTTGTCGACGCTGCGCATGATCCGGCCGACGCCGCGGATCGGCGAGAGCGGCGGGTCGTCAGGGTGCATGGCAAGCTTGACGTTCGCCTGCTCGGCCACCGGAACGACCCGGCGCAGGAAGTACTCCAGCGTCTCCCAGAGCGTCTCCTCGCTGAGCGGCCCCGCTTCGGCAGGTGGAGCGGCCTGCATCAACGCGTGGTCGTAGCCGCTCACCAACGAGCCACCACGCGACGGGACGGCGGTATTGGTCCGCAACCAGTTGAAGTCGCTCATCCACTCGTAGCACCAGACCGGGATGCCGAGCCGGCCCATGTTCTCGATCAGCGTGCAAACAGCGTCGATCTCCTCGTCACGGCCCGGCAGCCCTCGCTTCGCCTTGACCAGCGGCGGTCTGGCCTCGATGGCGGCGAGCCCCAGCCCTGCACTTTCGTACCGCTGCTTCATCGACAGCAGCGGCGCGTAGTCCCAGGGCTGGTCCGTGCCCCGCCGGTCCGGTCCGTTGGTCTGCGGAAGTCCGCCGATCGCCCACTCGACACCCGCCTGGACGACGAGCCGGCGCAGTGTCGACGAGTCCGGACCGGGTGGAACCATCTCCGCGAGCTTCATGGCGTACTCCTCGTTCTGCAGGTTCGGCAGGACTTCGGAGGTCCGGCAACCCTGGCGGACCCGGGGAGGATCAGGTGTCGTGGGTCCAGCCGAGGAGTTTGGCGGCCTTGCCGCAGTCGTAGAACCCGGCGTGGCCTTCCAGGGACCGACGGAGTGGAACATCCGGGTAGAACCGTGACCGCAGCTCCGCCGACGGCACCGACGTCGTTGTCGTGGGCGCGACGACGAAGAACGCCTCGTGGCCGGTGAAGTCGGCGGTCAACGCCGACAGGAACGCCCTGGCGACGGCATGGATGTCGACCCAGCCCCACAAATGCCGCGCCTCCGTCCGAAGCCGGTCCTCGGAGGGTTCCTCCTCCGCGCGCGGCCGGATCCGCGGGTGCTCGGCCCGGGCACCGTGCAGGCGGATGCTTGCGATCGAGAGGTCCGGGTGGAGGCGGGCCATCGCGTCGGCCTGCTGCTCGCCGAGCCACTTCGACAGGCTGTACGCATCCTCGGCGTAGCTCGGATGGTCCTCGTCGACCGGGAAGTAGTCGAACCTCGGCGCCCGGCTGTAGTAGCCGCCGATCGCGTTGATGCTGGACGCCCACGCCATCCGGCGGATACCGACCTCGGCAGCGGCCAGGAAGGCGTGGTAGCTGCCGAGGACATTGTTGGCGTGAACGTCGGCTGCCTGCCTCCCCCACGGACTCGGGATCGCCGCGAGGTGGATCAGCGCGTCGCAGCGGTCGATCTGCGCGGTGAACGCCTCGAGATCGGTGACGTCGAGCCAGGCGACAGGCGGTGCGGCGTCGGTCGTCCCGTCCGGCGTGACGAACGTCGACGGGGTCACGGGGGTGGCATCCGCGGCCGGCCCGGGATCGGGTGGTGCCGCTGTCGCGCGATCAAGGGCAACGACCTCGTGACCACCGGCGAGCGCGGCCGCCACCACCGCGGTTCCGATCCTGCCGCTCGCACCGGTGACGGCGATCCGCAAGCCGCTCTCCTCCATGATCATGGTCCCGGTCATGTCGTCGTGAAGGACTCTACAGCCCGACAACCCCGGCGATTTCTTCGAAGGCGGGCACGGACACCGTGCCGCGTGCGGCAGCCCGCTCCGGCGAAGGTCCCACGACGGTGGCCGGATGTCCTGGCGCAGGTATCCAGAACGCCCTCGGCACCTGGGACGAATTCCCCCGTCCGCCGGTCCCTCGAAGGGGGCACTGTTGACGACGGGTAGCCGCGGTCCGGCGCACCGCCCGCCACCCGGCCCTCCCCCGAATTCGGCGCCAGAGGTGTTCCGATCGTGACGCCATACTCCTTCAGGCTCTATGTGGCCGGACAGACCGAACGGACCGAGGCGGCGGTCCGGGACCTGCGCTGGCTGTGCGAGTCGGCGCTTCCCGGTCGCTACGAACTCGAGATCATCGACGTGGTCGAACGCCCGGACCTCGCCGAGAGCGAAGGCATTCTGATCGCACCGACCGTCGTCCGGCTGATGCCACTCCCGCAGCGCTGGGCTTTCGGGGACCTCTCGGACCGGCACCGCACATCGGCCGCCCTCGGATTTCCCGTCATGGAGGAGGCCGGATCGGGCGGTGACCGCTGGTGAACCAGGACCAGCGCCACCTCGCTCGTGTCCCGACAGGTATCAGGGGGTTCGACGAGCTTGCCCTCGGCGGGCTTCCCGCGGGTCGTTCCACCCTGGTGACCGGGACCGCGGGCAGCGGCAAGACGCTGTTCGCGCTGGAGTTCCTGGCCCGGGGAATCCAGCGATTCGACGAGCCCGGGGTCTTCGTCACCTTCGAGGAGAACCCGGACGACGTCCGTACCAACGCGGCGTCGCTCGGGCTCGACGTCGAGACGTGGGAGAAGGAAGGCAAGTGGGCGTTCGTCGACGCCTCCCAGGACAAGGCCAGGCGTGCCGCCCACCTGGGCCCCTATGACTTCGGACCGCTGATCGCCCGCATCGAACATGCCATCCGCAAGACCGACGCCCACCGGGTGGCGCTGGACTCGATGGCCGCGATCCTCACCCGGTTCACTGACGTCGGTGACGTCCGAGACGAACTGTTCCGCGTCGCCTCGGCGCTCGACGACCTCGGTGTCGTCACGGTGATCACCGCGGAGAAGTCCGAGGAGTACGACACGACGTCACGTCACGGCGTCGAGGAGTTCGTCCACAGCAACGTCATCACGATGCGCAACGTGCTCGAACACGAACGGCGCCGCCGCACCATCGAGATCCTCAAGTTCCGTGGCGCTCCCCACCGCACCGGCGAGTGGCTCTTCGCCATCGATCCGAACGAAGGGATCCTCGTCCTCCCCCTGGCCTTCGTTCCCGCCCGTCACCGCGCCTCGCGGGTGCGCATCTCCTCCGGAATCCGGGAACTGGACGTCATGTGTGGCGGCGGATTCTTCCAGGACGCCCTTGTGCTGCTCACCGGTCCGACCGGCGCGGGCAAGACCCTGACCTGCCTGCAGTATGCGAGTGCCGCTGTCGAGGCCGGCGAGCGTTGCCTTTTCTACAGCTTCGACGAGGCCCGTGAGCAGCTTGGCCGCAGCGCCGCCAGCTGGGGCATCGATCTCGATGCGATGGAGAGGTCGGGGAACCTGAAGGTGGTCGCGAAGTACCCGGAGATGTCGTCGCTTGAAGACCACTTCAGCCAGCTACGGCATGCGATCGCCGACTTCGATCCGGCCAGACTCGTCATCGACACCCTGTCGGCGCTCGAACGGGTGGCCACACCGCGCACCCTGCTGGATTTCCTCACCGGACTGGGCTCGGTCCTGCGCCAGCGCGACATCACCACGCTCCTCACCGCGCTGCCTCCTGACCGTGCCCGGCTCATGACAACGGGTTCAGCCGCGATCGAGGTCGCGGGTCTCACCGACGTCACGATCCGCCTGCACTACTTCGAGGCCGCCGGGGAGAACCAGCGCACCGTCAGCGTCGTCCAGGCACGTGGCACCGCACACGACGAACGCGTCCGCAGGGTCACGATCGACGAGACCGGCCTCCACATCGGCCGACCGGTGAGCGAGGAGTCCGGGTGGGTCGACGCCGACGGCGGCCCAGGCGTACGCACCGACGGAGACGAGGACGCGGTCTCATGAGCGGCATCAGAGACCGGCGACCAGGCGTGCCGCAGCCCGCGGCCCAGCCGACGTCCGGCCCGGATCAGGTGCATCGGGGTGGGCCGCACCCGCCTGACGACGCCGCTCAGGTGGTCGAGGACAGGGTCGGCGAAAGTGTTGCCGAAGGGGCCGAGGAAGAGCTCGCCGAGACGATGCCGACGGCTACGGTGGACCAGGACGCGGGACAGGTGGCCGTGAGTGCTACACCGGACGGAATCATCGCGATCGGTACGGACGGCATCATCCGGTTCTGCAACCCCGCGGCCGCGACGTTGCTGGGCCGCCGGGTCCACGATCTGATCGGCGCTCCGGTCGGCTTTCCCATCGTCCCGCACGGGTCGAGCGAGATCGACGTGGTGAGGCCCGACGGTCGGGCCTCCGCAGTCGAGATCCAGATCACCACCGCCGCGTGGGGCAACGAGTTGCTCTACATCGCGGCGATGCGTGATGTCACCCATCGCCGGCACGCGGTACGCACCCTCCAGGCCGCCCTCGACCAGCGCGATGTCGTGATCGCTGTGACGGCCCACGAACTCAACGACCCGCTCTACGCCATCGCCCTGTCCCTCCGGCTCCTGCGTACCGCCAGCGGCAAGGACGAGCGTGACGAGCTCATCGACCGCATCGCCGAACGTACCGAACACCTGCAGACGCTCGTCAACAAGCTGCGGACCGCCTCGAAGATCGACGCGCAGACCTCGCAGGTGAGCGCCGAGCCGGTCAACGTGCTGGAGTTCGTCCTCGAACGGCTGGGGGCGTTCGACCGGCGGTACCAGGACGTCGAGCTGGCGTGCAGCCCCGACACCGTCGTTCTCGTCGACCGGCACACCTTCTCTGAGATGCTCGCCAACTATCTCGACAACGCGCTCGCCTATGGGCAGCCACCCATCGAGGTGGAGGTCAGCGAGGAGGGCGACGACGACGTGGAGATTCGCATCCGCGACCACGGACCAGGCGTGCCCAAGGAGTTCGAGCCCCACCTCTTCGAACGCTTCAGGAGGGGGCCGGATGCTCGCCAGCACGCCGACGGCACCGGTCTGGGGCTGTGGATCGTGCGCAATCTCGCCCACGCCAACGGCGGCGAAGCGTGGTACGAGCCGGACGACGATCGCCCGAGCTTCTGCCTCCGGCTCCCCCGGGCACCTGGTCAGGAGTCAATGGAGCCGACTCCGCAGCCGGGGCGGAGAGAACGCGTCAGTCGGAGTCGCCGCGCAGGGTGAGGAGGAACTCCTCCAGATCGTCGGGCTTGACCAGGACGTCGCGCGCCTTCGACCCCTCGCTCGGCCCGACGACCCCCCGACTCTCCAGGATGTCCATCAACCGCCCAGCCTTGGCGAACCCGACCCGGAGCTTGCGCTGCAGCATCGAGGTCGACCCGAACTGGGTCGACACGATCAGCTCCGCGGCCTGGACGACGAGGTCCATGTCGTCGCCGATCTCGTCGTCGAGCTCCTTCTTGGCACCCGGTGCCGCGGTGACGTCCTCACGGTAGGTGGGCGTGAGCTGCACCTTGCAGTGGTCGACGACCTTGCGGATCTCGGCTTCGGTGACCCAGGCACCCTGGATCCGGATCGGCTTGTTCGCGCCCATCGGCAGGAACAGACCGTCGCCCTGACCGACCAACTTCTCCGCGCCGGGCTGGTCGAGGATGACCCGGCTGTCGGCCATGCTGGACGTCGCGACCGCCAACCGGGACGGCACGTTGGCCTTGATGAGCCCGGTCACGACGTCGACCGAGGGTCGCTGGGTGGCGAGCACCAGGTGGATGCCGGCGGCCCGGGCGAGCTGGGTGATGCGGACGACGGAGTCCTCCACGTCGCGGGGAGAGACCATCATCAGGTCGGCGAGCTCGTCGACGATGACGAGGAGGTAGGGGTACGGCGTGAGTACCCGTTCGCTGCCGGGCGGAGGCTTCGCTTTCCCCGTGCGTACGGCCTTGTTGAAGTCGTCGATGTGCCGGAACCCGAACGCGGCAAGGTCGTCGTAGCGCCGGTCCATCTCCGACACGACCCACTGCAACGCCTCGGCGGCCTTCTTGGGATTGGTGATGATCGGCGTGATGAGATGCGGGATCCCGTCGTACGCCGTCAACTCCACCCGCTTCGGATCGACCAGGATCAACCGCACCTCGTCCGGCGTCGACCGCATGAGGATCGAGCTGATCATCGAGTTGATGAAGCTCGACTTGCCGGAGCCGGTCGCTCCCGCCAGCAACAGGTGCGGCATCTTCGCGAGGTTCGCGACGACGAAACCGCCCTCGACGTCCTTGCCGAGCGCGACGACCATCGGGTGGTGGTCACCGCGTGCGACGCTCGAGCGCAGCACGTCGCCGAGGCTGACGATCTCCTTGTCGGTGTTGGGGATCTCGACACCGATCGCGGACTTGCCGGGGATCGGGGACAGGATCCGCACTTCGTTACTCGCCACGGCGTAGGAGATGTTCCTGGTGAGCGCGGTGACCTTCTCGACCTTGACGGCGGGGCCGAGCTCGACTTCGTAGCGGGTGACCGTCGGCCCGCGGGTGTAGCCCGTCACCTGCGCGTCGATGTCGAACTGTTCGAGCACCTCGGTGAGTTTGTCGACGACCTTGTCCGACGCCTTCGAGCGGGCCTTGTGCGGCGAGCCGGGCGCGAGGACGTCTCCGGCGGGCAGGACGTAGGTCACGTCACCGGAGAGCGCCAGCTGCTCGACCCGCTGCGGCAGCGGGCTGTGTGCGGGTGCCTCGCCGGACTTGCCGCCGGACTTGCCGGCCTTGCCTTCGCTCCTTGACTCGGCGGTCGCGGCGGCTACCTCGCCGTCGGCGGCAGGGTCGGTGTCGTCAGCGGCGGTCGCGCCCTTCTTTCCGCGTTTGGCGATCTCGCGGCCTTCCAGGACCGGACTGTCGTAGGGCTTGTCGCCGGTCTCGTCGTCGTCATCCGCACCGGAGCTCGACTTGGCCATCGCGGCGATCCGGCGGCGCGCGGACCGGGACCGGCGCAGCGGCTGGGTCTGCTTGGCGTCCTCGTCGACGCTGGTCTGGTCGGCGGCGCTGTCCCCGGCCTGCGCGGCAGCAGCCTTGGGGTTGACCTTCGCCCACAGTTCCCGGCTGCGCTCGGGCAGGGCGTGTACCGGCGTACCACCCAGCACCAGGAGCCCGAAGAGCGTCAGGAGCACGAGCAGGGGCACGGCGACGTACGGAGTGAGCAGGTCGGAAGGTACCGATGACATGACATAACCGATCGCGCCACCTGCACCGACGAGGTCCTCGATTCCCTTCTCCGGCCGCGGAATGCCGTGCTGGATGTGGACGAGGCCGAGGACGCCGCCGAGGATCGCGACCCAGCCGATGAACTGCCGCCCGCCGGGACCGTTGCGGTCGGGGTGGCGCAGCGTCCGCCACGCGACGAGCAGGAGCAGGATCGGGATCGCCCAGGCGAGTGAGCCGACACTGCCGGACACGACGACCCTGATGCCGTCGCCCACGTCGTTGGGCATGTTCCACCACACGGCGGATGCGACGACGATCGCCAGACCGACGAAGAGCATGCCCACACCGTCGCGTCGCAGTTCGGGATCGAGCTCGCGGGCACTGGAACCGATCCGCCGGACGATGGCGCCGATCAGGTGCGCGATGCCGAGCCAGATGCCGGCGACCAGCCGGACCAGCGCCGTGGCGGCGCGCCCGAGGAGGCTCCCCTGGCGGGCGGGTGGGCGGCGGGACTGGGTCATCCGCGTCCTGCCCTGTCCCCTGCCGCGTCCCTTGTTAGCTTTCGCACGGGAACGGGACGTGCTCGCCGAGCGTGCCTGAGCACGTCGTGGGGGCGAGGACGTACGGGGAGACATAGAGAGTCAGGGTACGGGATGGCGGCGCCAGGGGCCTGCTATTACACGCCGCCCAGAGCGTCTGACCGAGGTCCTCTCGGTGAGCTCCCGGTCTCCAACCGGCGTCCTACCGAGGGTCCGACACTGGTTCGGCGACGCTCCGGATCGGCCCGAGCACCGCCGGACGTGCGACAGCGCGCGTGCGGCGATCCAGAACCCCCACCAGCGCGAAGACCACGATGCCGCCGCGACCTGTGCCATGACGAGTATCCGGCCCAGCCGTACCGGCCGGAGGGCGTCGACGTGCCGGCGGATGACCTGGGTGAGAGCGATCGATCCCGCCAGGCTCGCGACACTCATCGCCCCGAACCACACCACGGGCGTCCCGAATGGCGGGAAGTTCGGGTCGTCCAGAAAGTGCGCCCGCTGCAGGCGGTCCCAGCCTTCACTGCCCAGCCCGAGGAAGAACGCGGGCGCGAGCAGGCACATCAGCACTCCCTCCCGCGTACGGCCCGGGCGCCGTCGACCACCTGGGCGCGCATGGCGGCCAGCGACCCGAGCTCGCGCGACTGCGCGGGTACGAACGCCCGCTCCGGCATGACCGCGCCCACCACAGCCATCGTGCTCTGGGGGCGGGATCTCACCCCGGCTCTGATGCGTTGTCCAGGTGTCGAAGGTCCAGGAGTTCTTGTGAAGGAGGGCGAATGCCCGGAACGACCAGACCCGCACCACTGGCGCTCGACCCGAGCTTCTTCACCGATCCGTACGCCGTCTATGCCGCGCTGCGACACGAAGGACCGGTACGCCGGGTCATGCTGCCGAACGGGTGGGACGTCTGGGTCGTGACGAGGTACGCCGAGGCGCGGGCCGCGCTGGCCGATCCACGGTTGCGCAAGGACCCGCGTGTCCTGACCGAGCAGTTCGACGACGACGCCATGCGCGACGACGAGATCGTCGCAGCGTCCCTGCGGGCCCACATGCTCAACGCCGACCCCCCGGACCACACCAGGCTGCGCAAGCTGGTGACCAAGGCGTTCACGGCCCGAAGGATCGACGGGCTCCGGCCCAGGATCGAGGCGATCACCGACCAACTCCTCGACGATCTGGCCGCGCGCGTCGGCGACGGACCCGTGGACCTGCTCGACACCTTCGCCTTCCCACTGCCCATCACGGTCATCTGCGACCTTCTCGGCGTACCCCCTGCCGACCGCGACGACTTCCGCGCCTGGTCGACGACGATCGTGTCGGACGGTACGGACGAGGAGGTACAGGTCGCGTCGTATGCGATGGCCAGCTACCTCGACCGGCTCCTGGCCGACAAGCGGGCCGACCCGGGCGACGACCTGCTGACAGCCCTCATCCACGCCCGCGACGACGAGGACCGGCTGGACGAGCACGAGCTGGTCTCGATGGCGTTCCTGCTCCTGGTCGCGGGCCACGAGACGACGGTCAACCTCATCGGCAACGGCACGCTCGCCCTGCTCCGCCATCCCGACCAACTCGCCCACCTCCAGCGAGATCCGTCCCTCCTGCCTGGAGCGGTCGAGGAACTGCTCCGCTACGACGGACCGGTCAACCTCGCGACGATGCGGTTCACCGCAGAGCCGGTGGTGCTGGGCACCGACAGCGGGACCCGTGATGGCGACGGGGCGACGGGCGTGGAGATCCCGGCCGGAGAGTTCGTCCTGGTGTCGCTCGCCTCCGCCGACCATGACGGGTCGCGGTTCGCCGACCCGGACCGGCTCGACGTCACCCGACCGGCCGGAGGTCACCTGGCGTTCGGCCACGGCATCCACTACTGCCTGGGCGCTCCGCTGGCGCGGCTCGAGGGCGAGATCGCGTTCACGCGACTGCTTGGCCGCTTCCCTGGGCTACGGCTGGCCGGGGCGCCTGCCGAGTTACGGTGGCGGAACAGCAGCCTGATCAGAGGACTGGAACGCCTGCCAGTCCATCTCGCCTGAGGTCGGAGTGTGCGCCTCCGCGAGGGTCGGCCGCGTGGCGAACACCGCGAGGGTCGGCCGCGTGGCGAACACCGCGTGGCTCCTGCGGCGTGGCGAACACCGCCTCGGCATGACGGGCGAGGACGCCGGGGTCGCCGGGCCCGCCGGGATGAGAGACTTGTCCGCGCGTGCAGCCGCGCGAAAGTCCTGCGGAGTGAACGGCACATCCACCTCCGCACGGGTCGGGGCCGATGCGGGGTTGGGAGAGGAGCCGATGCGGGTTGCCGGCATCGACGTGTGGGTTGTCAACGTTCCCTTGACAACGACGTTCGCGTCGAGTTTCGAGGCCAAGTCCGCGACCACCCGGACGGTCATCCGGGTCCGCACCGACGACGGCCGGGCGGGCTGGGGCGAGACGATGCACGGCCGCCCGACGGCCACCCTCGTGAGGAAGCTCGCCGAGGACTTCGTCGGCGTCGATCCCCGCGCGAGCGCCGAGGTACGCCGCCGCTGCGCCATGGTGCCGTTCTTCTACGGCTACCTCGGCTACTGCGCACTCGCCGGTCTGGAGATGGCGTTCCTCGACCTCACCTGCCGGGCGGCGGACGTCCCGCTGCACCTTCACCTCGGTGGCGCCGCGCGTGGCGTCGTACCCATCACCGCCCTCGTCACGCCCGCCGCCGTGGGCGACGTTGCGCCGGCCGAGCTGCCCAAAGCCCTTGCCACCAAGGCCGCGGAGATCGTGGCGGCGCAGGGGTTCACGGCACTGAAGCTCAAGGGATCCGCCGACGCCCGCCACGACGTGTCACTGCTGCGGGCCCTGCGGGAGAAACTGCCCGACCTCGCGCTGCGCGTCGACCCCAACGCCGCCTGGTCCGTGACCGCCTCGATCTGGGCGGGTCACGAGAGCGACGCCCTCGGTCTCGAGTACCTCGAGGACCCGTGCGCCGGACTGGAGGGCATGGCCCGGGTCCGCGCCGAGATCCGCACGCCCCTGTGCACGAACATGTGCGTCGTCACGCTCGACGACCTCGCCCCGGCCGTACGCATGGGTGCCGTCGACATCGTGCATGCCGACGTACACAAGTGGGGCGGCGTAGGACCGACGATGGACCTCGTAGGAATCTGCCGGGCGTTCGGGCTCGGGTTGAACTTCCACAGTGGCGGCGAGCTGGGCATCTCCACGGCCTGCCACCTGCACGTGGCCGCCGCGCTCGACCGGCTCGACCATGCGATCGACGCGATGTACTACCTCACCGCCGACGACATCCTCACCGAGCGGATCGCGATGCGCGACGGCGCGCTCGTGGTCCCCCAGGGGCCTGGTCTGGGCGTCGAGGTGGACCTGGACCGCCTCGCCCACTACGCCCGGCGCAACGAGGACGAAGGAGACCACACCCAGTGAGCCCCCGTTCGTCGGCAACCGCGGCGAGGACGTCGCCCGAGGCCTTCCTGCGCGCCGCCCGCGACGACAGCGTCTTCTCCGGAGCGGCCTGGTCGGTCGGCACCACGACCGGCCCCACCTTCCGTGGCGTCCTCGGCACTCTGGCGTGGGACGGCGAGCCCGTGGCCGAGGACACTCTGTGGGACCTCGCGTCGGTGACCAAACCGGTCGCGGCACTCGCGGCGATGGCACTGCTCGAACGCGGCCAGCTCGCGCTGTCCGACCCGATCTCGGCGTACCTCCCCGACTACGCCGGGAGCGACAAGGCCGACATCTCGCTCTGGCACCTGCTGACGCACACGTCCGGGATCCCCGGCCAGCAGCCGTTGTACCGGCGGCACGCCGATCGAGACGGCATGCTCACCGCACTGCGCCGGCTGCCGCTCCGCCACGCGCCAGGCACCGAGGTGGCCTACTCCTCCCCCGGGTTCATGATCCTGGGACTTGTCGCCGAGGCTGTGGCCGGCCAGTCCCTCGACGCTCTTGTGCGGGAGACCGTCACGCGGCCGGCGGCCATGTCCGACACCGGTTTCAACCCGCCGGCTGAGGACCGGGCCCGTGCGGCCGCCACCGAGGACTGTTCCTGGCGCGGCCAGGTCGTCCAGGGCACGGTGCACGACGAGAACGCCCACGCGCTCGGGGGTGTCGCCGCCCATGCGGGACTGTTCGCCCCGCTCGGTGACGTGGAGCGACTTGCCCTGGCACTGCTGAGGGACGGCGCCGGCGACAACGGGCCGATCCTCGCACCACGGACGCTCGCGGTGATGACCCGCCCGGCCACCGATCACCTCAACCTGCGGAGGTGCCTGGGATGGCAGGGCACCCAACCCGCCGGTGCCGGGGTCGGTGACCTGTTCAGCCCCCGTGCGTACGGACACACCGGGTTCACCGGAACCAGTGTGTGGCTCGACCCGGACCTCGGGGTCTATTCGGTCCTGCTGACGAACCGGGTCCATCCGCGCCGGGGATCCTCGGCGATGGCGCGGCTGCGGCCAAGGTTCCACAACCTCGCGCTCACCCAGCTCCTCCGGCCAGGGTGAAAGCCCGCCGAGCCGCTGGCCCGGAACCGATACTGGGAACGTGCGCCACGGGGGAAGGCGAGTGTCTCGCGCGAGAATCCTGGTGTCGTGCCTTGGCGTGGTCGCGATACTGGCGAGCATGCTGTCCGGGTGCGCCGAGAAGGATCCCGGCCGGAACTGTCCTGGCAAGGGGTGGCGGAATCTGTCCCACCGGGAGGTCGACGGTTCCGAGCTCATCGAACGCCGCCTGCACTGCGCCAACCTCGAGTGGTCCTCGCTGGACGAGCTACGCCTTCAGGAGGTGAAGCTCAGCCGGGCCAACCTCCACGGGGCCAGCCTGCGTAGCTCCTGGTTGAGCAACGTCGACCTGTCCGGCGCCGACCTGAGCGATGCGGTGCTGGAGGGGGCGACCCTGGACGAGGTGGACATGGCGGGGGCGGACCTGCGGGGCGCCTCCCTCGCCGGCGAGGCGACACTCACCGACGTCGGACTGCGCCGGGCCCGCCTCGTGGACGCCGACCTGAGCTCCGCGGTGGTGAAACGCTCCGACCTCGCGCGGGCCGACCTCACCGGCGCCAACCTCTCCGGCGCGTCGCTGATCAACTCCAGCCTCCGGGGCGCCCGCCTCGACGGTGCGGACCTGACGGACACGTTCTGGTCGAACTCCGTCTGCCCCGATGGTACGAAGTCGCGCGGAGATCCCGAGACCTGCGACGACCACCTGACCCCCGCGCGTCCGTGAAGTCCGCGTCCACCGGTGAGATCCGCGTCGGCCGGTGAGATCCGCGTCCGCCGGTGAGATCCGCACCGGCCGGTGAGATCCGGCTGCCGGGCAGATCACTGCGCCACGGCGCGGAACGTACGCCACAGCGAGTGCACCTGCCAGCCACCGAGCACACAGGTGGCCGCACCGACGATCGGAACCAACGCGGACGCGCCAGCCACCCGGAGAGCGAAGCTGGGGTCGAGCAGGTTCATCGCCGTCGAGCAACCCATCGTGACCGCGAGGACCGTGGCGCCGACGACCACCTGGCCGGCGATCACCGGACGCAGGAAGCGCCGCAGCCGACCCGACCACATCAGCAGACCCAGGGTGGCGAGGCCGCTCACGCCACCGGCCATGCCGGCCAAGTCCGTGACGAGCGAAAGGATCACGGCGAGCCGTGGGTGGTCACTGGTCAACAATGACGGGGCCTCCTGGACGCCGATGGTCCAGGCGAGTGTCCACGCGAGCACTGTCGCCGGCATGGACAGCGCGAAGAGCATGGCGGTGCGCCGGCTCTGCGCGGCGATCAGCTCTGCCCGGTAGGCCGGGACGATCTCGGCGATCCGGCCGCAGTCGCCGACCGCCTGCGCCTCGGCCTGCCGAGGATCCATCCCGGCCCGGACGTACGCGTCTGCCGCGTCGTGGAGTCCGTCGGCCAGCTCACCCAGCAACTCGGTACGCGTCCGGCGCGGGCCCGGCAGCGCCCGGGCGAGAGCGCGAAGGTATCCCGCGATCGAGTCAACCTGCGGCGCGGCGGACGGATCCGCACGCTGGGTAGGCCTGGAGGGAGCGGCCCGCCGCCGCGCGGCCATCCGTGCGACGAACGCCGTACCCGCGGGGAGGGTCATCGCGCCACCACGTCGTTCCACACTCACGCCTGCTCCCCCAGGACGCCACCGATCGCGCTCGTGAACCTGGTCCAGTCGGCGCGCTCCCGGGCGAGCGCCTGCCGCCCGGCCCGGGTGAGCTGGTAGGTACGCCGGCGGCGGCCGCCGACCATGCTCCATCGCCCGCTGACGTAGTGCGCCCGCTCGAGTCGGCGCAGCGCCGGGTAGACGCTCCCGGTGGGAAGGTCGAGGACGCCGCCACTCCTCGCCTGGAGTGCCTCGATGATGGCGTAGCCGTGCAGCGGGCCGTCCTCCAGCGAGGCGAGCAGGAGCGCGTCGAGGTGTCCGCGGACAATGTCGACCTTCACGAGTAGACAGGCTACCTGTGGCGGCCCCACCCCCGACAAGCGCGCGACCGCGATCTTCGGGTTCTCTCCAGGGTCCCAGGACCTCAGTCCAGGGTCATCCCTGATTTATACGTAGGCAGCCGACATATAAAGTCGGGCTGGTTGAGCGACTCTTTCAGGAGGAGATCCGTGCCACCCACCGTTGACCTCGCGGCCGGGACCGCCGGCGCCGCGCCCCCAGCCCGGCAGGTCCCCGGCAGGCGGCCCGGCGCCTCTTTGTGGACCCTGCGGGGCGTCGCCCTCGTCCATGCCGCGGCGGTGGTCGGCCAGCCGCTCCTGGCCGGGAGGTACCTCGGTGGCGATGTCGAATCCCTCGCCGTCCACGGTTTCAACGGCAGCCTGTTGCCACTGCTCACGATGCTCCAGGGCGCGGCCGCGCTGGCGTACGTCTGGCCCGGTGGCGGACGGGGGTGGCCGTTCCTCGTGACCTTCCTGTTGTTCTTCGCCGAGGGGATCCAGATCGGCTTGGGCCACACCCGTGAACTCGCGATCCACCTCCCCCTCGGCGTGGGGATCGTGGTCGTCCAGGTCCTGCTGACGGTGTGGTTGTTCCGGGGCGGCGCCCGTCGCCCCCGTCGCCCGCGTCGCCGGCAGCGGGTTCGGCAGGCGGGAGACAGCCATGGCCGCTGAGCACCCGGTCACGCCGGGCCCGCGGACGCCTACCACGGAGCGCCTATCCGGCGACCTCGCGACCGACCCGGTGCCGCCGGCGCGACACCCACGGGCAAGCCTGTGGGTCCTGCGCGCCATCGCGGTCCTGCACTGCGGCGTGATCGCGGCCCAGCCTGTCTTCGCCGGCATCTTCCTCACCGGCGATGTGGACGCGATCGCCGTGCACGAGATGAACTCGCACATCGTCAGCCTGCTGGGCTGGTCCCAGATCATCGCCGCACTCGTCTACGCCGCTCGCGGTCGTGGGCGGTGGTCGCCGATGTGGTTCAGCCTGACCCTCGCCGTCGCCGAAGAGGCCCAGAAGGTCCTCGGCTATCTCCGCCTCGCCGATCTCCACATCCCCATAGGCGTCTCGCTCATCACCATCCAGGTCCTCTTCACGGTCTGGTTGTTCCGTCCCGACCTGCGTCAAGCCCGGGTTGACAAGACTCGTGGGGGTGGGGCGGGCGGCCAACCGAGAGCACCGAACCTCGAGGGAGCCGTACGCATGACCCTGTACAGCCACCGCCCATTCGGCAGGCCCGGTCGGTCGAGCCGTTCGTACGGAGGACCAGGAGCCCTGTCCAGGCGCGGATTCCTCGGCCTGGTCGGCGCCGGCGGCGCCGCCGCGGCCCTCGCCGGCTGCGGGATCGGCGGGCTGATCGGGCAGACGGCGGAGTTCCTGCCCAGCCGGGCGCCCCTGCCCAAGCCGTTCGGCGTACCGCTGCCGATCCCTCCCATCAAGCGTCCGGTACGGACCGACGCCACCACCGACTACTACGAGATCGTCCAGCGGGTCGCGAACGCCGAGATCCTGCCTGGCATGCGTACCCCCATCCTCGGCTACGACGGCATCTTTCCCGGACCGACCCTCGTCACCACCAGCGGCCGGAGGACAGTCGTACGCCACCGCAACGAACTGCCCGTGCCCGTCTCCGTCCACCTGCACGGCGGGCACACGCCCGCGGAGAGCGACGGTGGTCCGCTCGACCTCATCCTCCCGACCCGCGGCTGGACCCGGCCTGCCCACGCGGGGCACAGCGGCGCGGCCCCGATGCGGGGCGACGAGTCCGACGGGCAACGCGACTACGTCTATCCGATGCGCCAGCGCGCAGCCACGTTGTGGTACCACGACCACCGGATGGACTTCACCGGGCCGCAGGTCTACCGCGGTCTGGTCGGCATGCATCTGGTGCACGACGACGAGGAGCGGGCCCTGCCGCTGCCCGACGGCGAGCGGGACATCCCGCTGGTGATCTGCGACCGGTCGTTCGAAGCCGACGGGTCGTTCCGCTACCCCGCACTCGACCGGACGCTGCGCACCACGCCTGGCGTCACCGCCGACTACATGGAAGGCGTCGTCGGCGACGTCATCCTGGTCAACGGCGCGCCGTGGCCGGTCTGCGAGGTCGAGGGTGCGAGGTACCGGTTCCGGATCCTCAACGCGTCCAACGCCCGCCGCTACGGACTCACGCTCGACCCCCCACCCCGCGAACGGCCGGCGTTCGTCCAGGTCGGCAGCGACGGCGGGCTGCTGGAGACGCCGATCGAACACGCCCGGATCGACATCGCCCCCGCCGAGCGCTTCGACGTGGTCATCGACTTCTCGGCGTACGCACCAGGCACGGAGGTCACGCTGGTCAACCGGCTCGGCAACGACTCCACCGCACAGGTGATGCGGTTCCGGGTCACCCGCCGGGTGAAGGACGACTCCCACGTTCCCGCGAAGCTCTCCACGATCGAACGCCTGGATCCGGCCAAGGCCGTGCGCACCCGCGTGTGGCGCTTCCGGCGCGGCGACGTCGGCGATCGTCCCGGCAGCGCCGGCGTGGCCGCTCGACCGGAGGGTGACGGCGATGGCGGGGGCGAGCACAACGGCTGGACGATCAACGACAAGGCCTACGACCCGCGACGCGCGGACGCCGACCCGACCCTTGGCGAGATCGAGATCTGGCGGTTCATGACCGACGTCCACCATCCCGTGCATGTCCACCTCGACCCGTTCCAGGTGGTGAGCCGAGGGGGCCACGGAGTCGGTCCGTACGACCACGGCTGGAAGGACACGGTGGACGTCCGGCCGGCGGAGCATGTGGACGTCGCGGTGCGCTTCACCGACTACCGCGGTCCGTACCTCCTCCACTGCCACAACCTCGAGCACGAGGACATGGCGATGATGGCGACGTTCAGGACGACCTGACGCGATAGCCCCGCGCGGCCTGCGGGCGCCGCGCCGTACTCGCCAACTACCAACGATGCATGCCGAAGTCGCCGCGCATCGGTGGTAATGATCACGCATATGTGATCATTTTCGCTGGCGCGGCGGCGGCGTCAGATCCCGCCGAGGACGCTGGACACGTTCACCCGGGTCCCGCCATCCTCGGCGGAGAGGACGCCCGCTCTCAGCACGGCCAGCAGTTCGAGGGTCTCCTCGGGCGCGATCGGGGGCTTGCCGGTCCGGGCCATCTCCACGGCCGCGCGGACCTGCCCGGCGTAGAAGCCGTCGAAGTCCTTGATGTCCACGGCGTGCCTGCCCTCACTGCCGTAGGCGGTGAGGTGGAAGGCGTACTTCGCGTCGCGCAGCGTCTGCACGACCGCGCTGGGACCGCCGTCGGCGTAGGACAGCACGGCGATGTCGCGCTCTGGCCAGGTGAACCGCTGCACCCACTCCACGCCCGATCCGGCCAGGGCGAAGAGCTGTTCGACCGCGTGGACGCCGTAGTAGTACCACTCCCCCGGGCCCACGCTCACGACCGATGACAGGGTGCCCAGCGCGGCGAGCTGGTCGCGCTCGGCTTCGAGCTCGACCGCGAACCGCAGGGCCGACGAACTGGTGACCGGCGTGCCCTTGTCGGCGGCGAGAGTGAAGAGACCGCTCGCCTCCACCAGGTCGACCGCCATCGGCTTGTCGACGAACGTCGGCACACCCGCCGCCACGAACGCCCGGGCCAGCGGCACGTGGTTCGCGCCCTGTCCGGTGTCGTCGACCACCAGCACCAGGTCGGTCTCGGACAGCATCTCGGTGGGCTCGCTGGCGACGTGCGGGATGTCGTAGGTGCGCGCGAGCGTGGTGGCATCGGGTTGGCCAGGGCGCAGCTCGCCACCCCACACCCACGTGATGCGGGCCCCGTCGGCGACGGCGCGCTCGTTGAGCAACCGGGCGAACGCTCCGGCATGGGAGGTGTTGACGCCGACCAGGCCGACGCGCAGGGTGCGCTCGCCGGCGTCCGTTCCTTCGCTGCTCATCTTTCGTCCCTCTGCTCGCCGTGGCCCGGATGGTAGGTGAACCTCGGGCAGGTCATGCCGCACGAGGGGCCGAACTCCCTTAGTTTAGGGCGTTTTTCCCCCTATCACGGTGTCGAACGTAGACATGCCGTCGTACCGCGTCAATGACGCGCCCACCATGCTGGCCGGCAACGGGTGCGGGTCGTGACGCCCCATACCCGGCTCGACCCTGGCAGACTCGGCGAGCGTGACCGGCGTCGCTTCCCACCACGACGACACCTTCGCAGACCTGCGCGACCTGCTCCGCGGTCGGCTGGTCGCGGCGGCGCTCACGCCGTTCCACCGCGACGGAACAGTCGCGCGGGAGGCGGTCGCCGGTTACGCGGAGGCGCTTCGCGGCGGCGGCAGCGCGGCCATCGCCGTGGGCGCACACACCGGGCGCGGCGCGCACCTGGATGCCGGTGAGCTGCGCTGGCTGGTACGGGAGTTCGGGTCCGCGTCGAGCCTGCCGATCGTGGCCGGAGTCGGCCCAGGGCCGGACCGGAGGGTCAGCGACCTGCTGCCCCTCGCCGCGGGACTCCGCGACGCGGGTGCGGCAGCCCTCCTCGTCGCTCCCGTCCGGGGCGCGTCGCGAGCCGAGATCGTACGCCTGCACGAGCGGCTCGGCACCGAGATCGGCCTGCCGCTACTGGCGTTCGTCCTGTACGACCGGGCCAGCGGGTGCCAGTACGACGCCGACACGGTGGCCGAACTCCTCACCGTGCCCGGGGTCTGCGGCGTCAAGCTCGCCCTGCTCGACGACGCGATGGGTTGCCAGGACATCCTTGACGCGGCCCGGACGGCGGCCCCCGACGCCCTGCTGCTGACCGGCGAAGACCGGATGTACGGGCCCTCGCTGATGTGGGGCGCCGAGGCGAGCCTGCTGGGACTCGCCGCTGCCCTGCCGCAGTGGTCGGTGGCCGTCGTCGAGGCGTGGACACGGAACGACCTCCCGACTTTCGTCGCAGCGTCGGCGCGGGCGGATGCCCTTGCCCGGTTGACGTTCCGGGCACCGATGGAGGCGTACGTCCAGCGGGTGGCCTGGGTCGCCGCCTGGCAGGGCATCCTCCCCGACGCGGTCGCCTTCGACCCGTTCGGCCCGTACGCCCAGAACCCTCCGCCCGGCGAGCGCGACCGGCTGATCTCCGCCCTCCCCACCCTGTCCCGTGATCATGATCGTGATCATGAAAGCTCCGCGTAGATATTGCCCCGTTTCACTTCACAGACCGGTTCGCATTCATGATCACGAGGCTGCGACCATCCCCGCCCATAGACCGGTTCACCTTCCTGACCACCAGGCCGCGACCATCCCCGCCCACAGACCGGTTCACCTTCCTGACCACCAGGCCGCGACCATCCCCGCCCACAGACCGGTTCACCTTCCTGACCACCAGGCCGCGACCATCCCCGCCCACAGACCGGTTCACCTTCCTGACCACCAGGCCG